>JBEDUK010000072.1:0-77508 GCA_040414485.1 Actinomycetota bacterium | reverse complement strand
TCGAGCAGCAGCTCCAGCCGCTCGCGCGCGGTCAGCTTGCCGCGCGCGTGCTGGCGTTCGACCGAGTCGGGCCCTCCCGCGACGGTCGCGGTCGCCTTCTCCTGACGCAGGTAGTCGATGCGCCGCTCGACGCTCGCGCGGCTGGACGGGGAGGGCGGCTCGCGGTCCGCGCCGCCCGGCGACTGGTCGGCGGCGTCCGTGGTGTCCGCGGCGTCAGCGGCACGGGTCGCCTCAGCGGCCTCCGCAGCGCCGGCGTCCTCCTGGGTTGCCTTGGCCATCGCCGGGGAGTCTATCCCGTTCGGCCCCCCGGCCCGCCCGAAGGCGCCTTCGCGGCGGTTCCGGCGGATCCCGGCGTGTCGGTGGCGGGGCCTACCATTCGGCCCTGATGGGCGCGTTCGAGCTCAGCCCCGCTCAGCACAGGACGGTTCGATCGCTGCTCGGCTCGCCGGACGGAGCGTTCGACCCGACGCTTCCGTCCAGGCTCCGGGAGCACGTCGAACGCCAGATCGCCGAGGCCGGCCCGGCGACGCCCCTTCGCCTGTCGAAGGAACGCCTGAACGAATTGGACCGGTGCGAGGGCTCGTTCGCCGCGAGTCTGGCGGGCGAGCGGCCGGTCTGGGAGCCCAGCCCGAGCAACGCGGTCGGGACGGTGCTGCACCGAGCGCTGGAAGCCGACGCGGCCTCCGCGCGAGCCCGTGAGCCCGACGATCTGGTTGAGGCTGCGATGGCCGAGTTGGCCGCGGATCGACGCTACGGGCCGTTCGTGACGGGCATGGATCCCCAGGCCCGCGACGTGCTGATCGCCGATGCTCGCTCCGGAGTCGAGTTGTTCCGGGCGAGCTTCCCGCCGCTGGGCCCGGCCAGGCGGCTGCTGGCGCCGCTCGCCGAACAGTGGCTGGTCGTGAACTTCGCCGGCGGGGCGGTCACGGCGCTCGGCCGGGTGGATCTGATCGTCGGTCGGTTCGATCGGACCCGCCCGTCCCGCGTGCTGGTCGACCTGAAGACCGGCGGTGCGTGGCCCGAGCATGCTCAGGACATGCGCCTGTACGCGCTGCTGTTCACGATCCGCTTCGGCGCCCCGCCCATGCGGGTCGCGTCGTTCTTCCTTCGATCCGGGGAATGCCAGCCGGAGGACGTGACCGAGGAGCTCCTGTTCCGGGCCGGGGACAGGCTGGCAAACGCCGCGCGCTCGGCGGTCCGGCTCGCCCCACGGGGTGACGTCGACGATGACGGCGTTGCGGAGGCGGGCTGCGAGCCCGCCCTCCGCCCCGGGCCCTGGTGCACCTGGTGCCCGAGGAGCGCGACCTGCCCGGCGTCCACCGTCAAGCCGGGCTTCGGGGCGGCCGCCTCCGGCCTCTGACCGCTCGGCGCGTCCGGCCCGATCCGACCTGACCAGCCCGAACGCGGTCGCTGCAGGCGTTGTGTCCTGATATCAGTGGGGTAGAGCCGTATGCCGGAGTTCGCCGAGCAGGCGGCCGCGCAGGGCGGCAGGACGGTCGGTCAGGCTCCTTC
Source organism: Actinomycetota bacterium (assembly GCA_040414485.1). Lineage (GTDB taxonomy): Bacteria > Actinomycetota > UBA4738 > UBA4738 > UBA4738 > JBEDUK01. The sequence goes on along the minus strand of JBEDUK010000072.1, from coordinate 75,996 downwards.
GTCCAGGGCCTGCTCGCGGGCTCGTCGAAGTAGCGCACCCCCGGGCGATGCGGGTTGCCGCGCCCCATGGCGCTGACCTATCGTTCGGCGCGAGCCCCCGGGCACGGCCGCGTGCCCCCGACCGTGGTCGAGGAGCCTGAGCAGATGCCACGCGACCTGTACGAGATCGGTGAGATCCCGCCGCTGGGCGAGGTGCCCGCGCGCATGTACGCGCAGGTCATCCGGCCCGAACGCTTCGGTGAGCCCGAGGACGCCTTCCAGATCGAAGTGCTCGACACGCCGGCCCCCGGTCCTGGCGAGGCGCTGGTGCTCGTGATGGCGGCCGGGATCAACTACAACAACGTTTGGGCCGCGCGCGGGATCCCGCTCGACGTCACGAAGGTCCACGGGCGGTTCGGCGAGCCGACCGACTTCCACATCGGCGGCAGCGACGCGGCGGGCGTGGTGTGGGCCGTCGGCGAGGGCGTCGACGCGATCGCGGTGGGCGACCACGTCGTTGTGCACTGCGGCCAATGGGACCCGGACGACCCGGTCATCCTGGCCGGCCGCGACCCCGGGTTCGCGGCCTCGTACCGCATCTACGGGTACGAGACGAACTGGGGCACGTTCGCTCAGTTCGCGAAGGTGCAGGCGCACCAGTGCCTGCCGAAGGCGCCGAACCTCACGTGGGAGGCCGCGTCCGCCCCGACGCTGGTGGGCGGCACGGCGTACCGCATGCTCCGGGGCTGGCCGCCGAACGTGGTCAACGAGGGCGACCTGGTCCTCGTCTGGGGCGGCGCCGGCGGCCTGGGGTCCATGGCCATCCAGATCGTCACGGCGTTCGGCGGGAAGGCGGTCGCGGTCATCTCCTCCGACGACAAGGCCGATTTCTGCAGGCGCCTCGGCGCGGTCGGGACGATCAACCGGAAACAGTTCGACCACTGGGGAGTCCCGCCGCACTGGACGGACACCGAGGGGTACGCGAAGTGGTTCGAAGGCGCGAAGGCCTTCGGCAAGGCCCTGTGGGACGCGGCGGGCGAGCGTCGGAGTCCCGCGATCGTGTTCGAGCATCCCGGCGAGGAGACGATCCCCACCTCGATCTTCGTGTGCGACTCCGGCGGGATGGTCGTGATCTGCGCCGGCACGACCGGCTACAGCGCGGTCGCCGACCTCAGGTACCTGTGGATGCGGCAGAAGCGGCTCCAGGGCTCGCATTTCGCCAACGACGAACAGGCCGCCGCGTTCAACCAGATGGTGATCGAGGGAAGAATCGATCCATGCCTCGGACGAACGTTCGCATTCACGGAGATCGGGACCGCGCACCAGTTGATGGGGGAGAACCGGCATCCCGAGGGCAACATGGCGGGCCTTGTTTCGGCGCCGTCGGAAGGCCTGATGGACATTCCGCGTTAGCAGTGGCATGACCGACCAAGCGGACGGCTCTGCCGTCATGCCCATGCACGGTTCGATCCTCGGTCACAGGGTGCTGCGCACCGAAGACCCGGACCTGGTCACGGGGCGTGCCCGCTATACCGAAGACCTCACGTGCGAAGGGGCCCTTCACGTCGCCTTCGTGCGGTCGCAGCTCGCGCACGCGCGGATCACGGGCGTGGACACGATGGAGGCCGCGGGGATGCCCGGGGTGATCGGGGTCTACACGGCCGCAGACCTGGGGCTTCCGCATTACGAGGGCGGAATGGCCGGCGAGGAGTTCGTCCGCCCGGTGCTGGCCTCCGAGCACGTTCGTTTCCTCGGCGAGCCGATCGCGGCCGTCCTGGCCGAGACCCGTGCACAGGCCCAGGATGCGGCCGAATTCGTCGTTGTCGACTACGAACCGCTGCCTGCGGTGACGGACCCGGTCGCCGCGGTCCAGCCAGACGCACCCGTGCTGTTCCAGGCCAAAGGCTCGAATGTCGCGGTCGTCCACTCGTTCGAAGAGGACCCGTCGTGGAGCGATGGCGCGGATGTGGTGGTCCACGGCCGGTTCGTGAACAACCGTCTGGCGGCGGTGCCAATGGAGCCGAACGGCCTCCTCGCGGTGCCCCGCGCGGACGGCGCCTCACCGGATGGTGATGGCCTGCCGCTGCTCACCCTTCACCTCCCGACGCAGGCGCCGCACTGGTCGCGCGACGAGTACGCCGAGAAGCTGGACCTCGACCGCAAGCGCGTCCGCGTGATCGCCGGCTGGGTCGGCGGCGGGTTCGGCGCGAAGGTCCCCACGTACCCCGAGCAACTGGTCACGGCGAAGCTCGCGGTGATGCACGACCGCCCCGTGCGCTTCGTGGAGAGCCGCTCCGAGAACATGACCGCGATGAATCAGGGCCGCGGCCAGGTGCAGGACGTCCGCGTGGCCGCCACGCGCGACGGCGAGCTCGTCGGCATGCAGGTCCGGCTGGTGGCCGAGACGGGTGCGTACCCGGGCGACGCGGCGTTCCTTCCGCAGCTCACGCGCATGATGGCTCCGGGCGTGTACCGGCTGCCGCACGTGGACTACAAAGCGGTCTGCGTGGTCTCGAACGCCACCCCGATCGGCGCGTATCGGGGTGCTGGGCGGCCCGAGGCGGCGGCGCTGATCGAACGGGCGATGGACATGGTCGCCGCCGAGCTGGGGATGGACCCGGCCGAGATCCGACGCAGGAACCTGGTGCCGCGCGATGCCTTCCCGTACACGACGTCGACGAATGCGAAGTACGACGTGGGCGACTACGGCCTGGCCCTGGACGAGGCGCTCCGCCTGGCCGCCTACGACGATCTCCGACGCGAGCAAGCCGAACGCCGCGAGCGCGGCGACCGCGTCCAGCTGGGCATCGGCATCTCCGCCTACGTCGAGATCACCGGCTTCGGTTCCGAGTTCGGCTCCGTGGAGGTCAAGCCCGACGGTTCGGTCACGGTGCTCACGGGCATCAGCCCGCACGGACAGGGAACGGCCACCGGCCTGGCGCAGATCGCGTCGGCGCTCCTCGGCGTCCCGTTCGAACGCGTCACGGTCTTCCACTCCGACACCGCGATCGTGGCCCGTGGCGCGGGCACGATGGGCTCGCGCTCGCTGCAGAAGGGTGGGAGCGCCGTGCACAAGGCCGGGACGCAGGTCATCGAGAAGGCGAGGCGGATCGCCGCGCACCTGCTGGAGGCGTCGCCGGACGACGTCTCGTTCGAAGAGGGCAGTTTCTCTATCCTTGGCGCACCGGAACGGGCCTTGACCTGGCAGGACGTCGCGGCAGCGGCGGCCGACGCGGACCCGGCGCGCCGCCCCGACGGCGAGGCGCCCGGCCTACGCGAGGACACGGACTTCGATGCCGACACGTCGTTCCCGTTCGGCGCCCACGTGGCGGTGGCGGAGGTCGACGTCGAAACCGGCGACGCCCGGTTGGTGCGCATGGTCGCCGTCGACGACTGCGGCACGATCGTCAATCCGATGCTGGTCGAGGGCCAGCAGCACGGCGGCCTCGGCCAGGGCATCGCGCAGGCGCTGTACGAAGGGATCGGCTACGACGAACTCGGCAACCCGTTGAACGGCAACCTGATGGCGTATTCGATGCCGAGCGCCGCGGACCTGCCGTCGCTCGAGGCCCACAACACGGTCACGCCGACCCCGATCAACCCGATCGGCGCGAAGGGGATCGGGGAGTCGGCCACGATCGGCTCGACACCGGCAGTGCAGAACGCGGTGATCGACGCCGTGGCGCACCTCGGCGTGCGGCACATCGACATGCCCCTCACGCCCGAGCGCGTGTGGCGCGCGATCGAGGACGCGAAGACCGGAAAGGCGCATCCCGACTGGCCGGATCTCCCGGAATCCCTGAGGGCCGCCGGCGGTGTCCAGGTGGACGACCCCGAGTCGCTCCTCCGATAGGAAGGTAGCCTTACTGTTCCAGCGGGCGTTGGGCCCACACCTGGAACACCCGTGGACCTCCGACCACCGCGTCGGGATCGTTCGTGAAGGCCGTGAGATCCGCCAATGCAGCCGTCACCTCGGCGCGTGTGGCGATGCCCTCATCGATGATGGCCTCCGCGGTCGCCTCGATCGACAGCGCGGGGAGGGTCTTGCCGATCTCGTTGGGCGGGTAGACGTTCTGAACCAGGCGCATCGTCGGGTCGGGGATTCCTGCCTCGACGAAGTACCACCTGAGCTTGCGTCCGATCGCCGCATCGCCGCCGCCGCGTGCGATGACCGCCGGGAAGGACCGAGCCCAGAAGGCGAAGCCGCTGTTCGGCGGGTGGCAGAAGGGCCCGTCGAAGTCCGTGTCCTCGACCGCGATCGCACCGCCGGGCTTGACCGCGGCCCACATCCTACGGAGGAGGTCAAGCGGGCTGCGAAGGTGCGACAGGAGGAAGCGGCTGTAGACGAAGTCGAATGCATCCGGCTCGTCCCAGGAGCGGACGTCGCCGGCGCGGAACTCGACGTTCGTGAAGCCGCGTTCATCGGCCGAAGCCCGAGCGAGCGAGAGCTTCACCTCATCCATGTCGAGCCCGGTGACGCGACCGCCGGGCGCTACCCGCCGGGCCATCTCGAACGTCACGTCCCCGCCGCCGCAGCCGAGGTCCAGGCAGCGCATGCCGGACCCGACTCCGACCGCCGTGAGCAGTTCGGCGGTGTGCCGTGCGTGTGCGGCAGCGAGGACGCGGAGCCGGTCGTATCCCTGGCGACCGCCGCGGATCACGTAGCGATCCACCGCGCCATGATAGGCGCGCCGGCTGGGCTCGGTGCCTACGCCAGCGAGACCAGGTCCAGGAGCTCGCCGCTCCAGTAGTCCACATCGCCGTCGGGCATCATCAGCACCTTGTCGGGCTCGAGCGCTTCGACGAACTCGCGGTCGTGGCTCACGATCACCATCGTGCCCGGCCACGCCCCGAGCGCTTTCGCAACGGCCTCCCGAGACGGCGGGTCGAGGTTGTTCGTCGGCTCGTCCAGCAGCAGCAGGTTGTGCCGGCCGGCCACCAGTTGCGCCAGCGCGAGCTTCGTCTTCTCCCCGCCCGAGAGCGTCCCGGCGTCCTGGAACGCCATCTCGCCGGAGAGGCCGAACATCCCGAGCAGCCGACGGAGCGTCTGCGGCTCGGCGGCGCTCGCCAGCTGCATGTGCGCCAGGACCTCCACGCCGGGTTCGATGCCCTCGTGCTCCTGGGCGTAGTACCCAACCGAGACCCCCGTGCCGAAGCGGACGTCGCCGTCGTCGGGGTCCGAGACGCCCGCCAGGATCCGAAGGAGCGAGGTCTTCCCCGCGCCGTTCAGACCCATGATCAGCAGGCGCTCGCCTCGATCGACGGCGAACTCGACGTCCTGGAAGACGGCAGGGCCGCCGTAGGACTTCGACAGGCCGTCCACGCGAAGCACCACGCGGCCGCAGTGCGGCGGCGCCGGAAACCGGTACCGAACGCTGCGCTCGTGCTTCGGCGCGGCGACCTTCTCCGACTCCAGGCGCGCCACGCGCGTGTCGAGCGATTTCGCCTTGCGGGCTCGTTTCGCCGTCTGGTGCCGCATCGAATCCGCCAGCGTCGACAGGCGCCTGATCTCGGCCTCCTGCCGTTCGGCGACCCGCGTCAGGCGCGCCTCGTCCTGACGCCTCGCTGTCCGGTATTGCGAGTACGTGCCGCCGTACTCGACCAGGCCGCCGTCGTCCAGGTGCAGGATCCGGGTGATCGACGCGTCCAGCAGGATCAGGTCGTGGCTCACCACGAGAAGCGCGCCGCGGTAGTCCTTCAGGAACTTCATGAGCCATGACTTCGCGTCGGTGTCCAGGTGGTTGGTGGGCTCGTCCAGCAGCAGCAGGTCGCTGCCGGCGAACAGGATCCGCGCGAGTTCCATCCGTCGGCGCTCGCCTCCGGACAGGACCGACACGGGCCGGTCGAGCCGGTCCGGCGCCAGTCCCAGTCCCGCGGCGATCCTGCGGGCCTCCGCCTCGGCGCTGTAGCCGCCGTCCATGCGGAAGGCCTCCTCGGCGCGCGAGTACCGCGAGACGTTCCGCATCGAATGGTCCTCTTCGACGGCGATGCGCAGCTTCTCCAGCCGTTCCGCGGCTTCGTCCAGCCCGCGGCCGGACAGGACATGCCGAAGAGCCGTCAGCGTCGGGTCGAGGTGGCGCAGCCCGGGGTCCTGCGGCAGGTAGCCCATGGCGCCACGGACCGATACGGAGCCGGCCGACGGCGGTTCGGCCCCGGAGAGCACACGGAGCAGCGACGTCTTGCCCGCGCCGTTTCGGCCCACCAGGCCGACCTTGTCGCCCGCAGCAAGCCGGAACGACGCGCCCTCCAGGATTGGCGCGCCGGCGACCTCGACGGTGAGTTCGGCGACTTCGAGCATCGTGGTTCCATTGTCACCGGCGGCGACGCCAGATCAGCGTTCCTGCACGAGTTCGACGAGGACCCCTCGGAAGCCCTTCGGATGGACGAACGCGACGAGCGTGCCCCTCGATCCGGGTCGCGGGCGCTCGTCGATCAGCGGCACGCCGGCCGCCTTCAGCGTCTCCAGGACGGTGTTCAGGTCCGTGACCCGGTAGCCGACGTGATGCACACCCTCGCCTCGCCGGGCAAGGAAGCGCCCCACGGGCGTGTCCGGCCCCGTCGCGCCGAGCAGCTGGATGTACGAGGAGCCGACGGCGAACAGCGCCTCGTCCACGCCCTGGTCCTCCACGCGCTCGCGATGAACCGGCGCGATCCCGAAGGATCGCTCGTAGTCGCCGATCGCAGATTCGAGGTCGTCGACGGCGATACCGACGTGATCGATGTCGGTCAGAAGCCCGGACGGAACCAACGCGTCGTGCTGCGGCATGCGGAGAGTGTATGCCGCGTGGTCGCGTCGCCTACGAAGCGGTCTGGGTCACGGGCCTGCGCCGACGTCGGCCGGCCGTCGGGGGCGGCTGGAGTCGGTCGATCAGCGCCATCAGCTCCGGGATGTGGTACGCGGGCGAGGAGAGCGCGGCGACCAACGCCGCGACTCCCTGGAATCGGGCCTCCGAGCCGGCGCCGTTCGGGCTCAGCGCGTAGAACTCGACCAGTTCCATGAACTGCTTCAACGACGGCACCAACCCGCCTCGTTCGTAGGCGTAGATGGTCTGCTGGGCGGCCGGACAGCCCGGCTGGCCGGCGGCGTCGCGCACAGCGCGGAAGCCCGCGGTGCGCCGCAGGCCGCGCAGGATGCCGCCGATCTGCTTCGCCGTGTCGGTGGCGACAGGCTCCTGTTTCTTCCGCGGCATGACGGATCAACCCTCCTCGGGGGTCGGTTTTACCCCCATTTAGGGCATCTGGAACGTTGGAGCGGGATGTTTGGAACCCTACCCAGCACCATGGTGCCTGTCACCTGCGACGCCGGTTCGGGTCCCGGAACCGCTCGGGGCGCGGCCAGCCCGAGGGAGGCGGCGGGTCCCCAGAACCGGCATTTCGGCGGATGTACCGGCCGAATGCCCGGACGTAGGATGGCCGCTCGGCGTCCGGCCGTGGCGCCTGCGAAGGAGTCTGCCGGTGAGCGACAGGAACAAAGCGGTCTCGGCGTTCATGGGGACCAGGCTGGTCACCGCGGGTCGCGCCGACGTGGGGCGGATCCGCGAACGGACGCGCCGCCGCCGGCTGATGCGCCTGGCCGTGGTCCTCCTGGCCATCCTCACCTGGATCGTCTACCGGTCGAGCCGCCACATGGGCATCCTTCCCGGCTGGATGCACGTCGGGGACGGCGTGTCGGCCTGGCTGCCGGGCATCCTCCTGGTCGTGATGATGGGGGCCGTCCTGGTGGTCCCGATGATGATCTCGGCGAAGTCTCCGCACGTGATGATCCGGCCGGAGAACATCGAGATCGGGCTCGACCAGATCATGGGCCTCGACGCGCAGGTCGATGAGGTCATCCGGACCCTGAACGTGTTCCTCGGCTATGCGACGTTCCGCGACGTGCTCGGCGGCAACCCGCGCAGGGGCATCCTGTTCGAAGGCCCGCCCGGCACCGGGAAGACCTTCCTGGCGAAGGCCATGGCGCGGCAGGCCGGCGTCCCGTTCCTGTTCGTCTCCGCCACCGCGTTCCAGTCGGCGTTCTACGGGATGACGGCCGTGAAGATCCGGGCGTTCTTCCGCCAGTTGCGCAAGGCCGCGAGGAAGAACGGCGGGGCGATCGGCTTCATCGAGGAGATCGACGCGATCGGTGCGGCGCGCGGCTCGCTGCGGTTCGCGCCTGACGATGGCGGCATGGACCGGTCGGTCAACCGCGCCATCACGGGAGAAGGCGTGGCCGGGGTCGTCAACGAACTGCTGATCCAGATGCAGTCGTTCGACCAGCCGACCCTGGGGCAGCGAATGCGCAACGGGATGTCGCAATGGATCAGCGGCTACCTGCCGGAGCGCGCGGCGCCCAAGCCGGGCAAGCCCACCTACAGCAACCTGCTGCTGATCGCGGCCACGAACGCGGCCGACTCGCTGGACCCGGCGCTCCTTCGCCCCGGACGGTTCGACCGCAGGCTGTACTTCGACCTGCCGACCAAGAACGGCCGGCGGGACCTCATCGACTTCTTCATGGACCGCAAGGCACACGAGGAGAAGCTGGACCTGGACTCCGAGCGCGAACGGCTGGCTCACGACACGTTCGGATACACGCCCGTCGCCATCGAGCATCTCTTCGACGAGGCGCTCCTGGTGGCGTTGCGCGACGGCCGTCACGAGATGACCGTGAGCGACGTCTACGAGGCGAAGATCACCGAGGAGATCGGCCTGCGCCAGGCGGTCTCGTACACGAACGACGAACGCCGCGCCATCGCGACGCACGAGTCCGGACATGCCGCCGCCGCGTTCGTGCTGGGAAAGACGCGCCGGCTCGAGGTGCTTTCCATCATCAAGCGGCAGGCATCGCTCGGTCTGCTGGCCCACACGGACCTGGAGGAGCGGTACACGCGCAGCCGCAGCGAGCTCGAGTCGGCCATCGCGATCGCGCTCGGTGGCATGGTGGCCGAAGAGCTGTTTCTGGGAGAGACCACGTCCGGTCCGGGTTCGGACCTGGCGACCGCCACGGAGGTCGCGGCCACCATGGTCGGCGCGCTCGGGATGGGCGGGTCGCTCGTGTCGTTCGAGGCCGTCGCCGAGGGAGCCATCCAGCGCAAGAACCTGGTGGCCAAGGTGCTCGGCGACCATCAGGCGAAAGCGCAGGTCGAAACGCTGCTCACCACGCAGCGGGAGCGGGTGCGTGCGGTCCTGGTCGAGAACCGCGACCTGGTCGAGGCGCTCCGTGACGCGCTGATCGAGCGTGACGAGCTCGTCGGCGACGAGATCGTCGAGGTGATCCATCAAGCCCTCGACCGCCGGGGTCGCAGCCAGGCGTAGCCGCAGGCTTCGGATGAACGGCGCCGAGCGTCCGGGCAGCGCGAACGCCGGCACCATCGTCGCGATGTACGGCCCGGAGGCGGCCGGCTACCAGGAGATCTGGGCGCCCGAGCTCCTGCCGTTCGGCCGCTTGTTGGTCGATGCGCTGGCGCTGGACGACTCGACGGCGGTGCTGGAGGTCGGGTGCGGGGTCGGGCTCCTGCTCGGCTACATCGCGACCGCCGCGCCGAATGCGACCGTGGTCGGCGCGGACCTGACGTTCGACATGCTGCGACGTGCGCCGGCGCGGTTCCGCCGCCTGGTGATGGATGCGCAGCGGCCGGCCTTGGGTGGTGCGCGGTTCGATGCCGTGGTTGCGCCGTTCATGCTCTTTCACCTGACCCACCCGCTCGAGGCGCTCACCGGCTTCCGGCGGCTGCTCAGGTCCGGCGGGCGGTTCGGCTCCGCGACGTTCGGGCTGCGCAGCCCGCCGCCGGCGCTCGCCGTGTGGACGGAGGAACTCGACGCTGCCGGCGCCGCCGAGGACCCTGCGGCCGGCGGGCCCGCGGACGGCGAGGACCGCGTGAACTCGGCGTCGAAGATGGCGGCGATCCTCGGGGAGGCCGGGTTCGACGACGTCACGACGCAGGTGGTGGATTGGGATCGGCCCTGGCCCCGCGAGGACTTCATGCGATGGCGGGCCACGCTGGGACCAACGCACCGGCGCCTGCGTTCGCTCGACGAGGGCGCCCGCGGCCGGTGCATCGCGCGCGTCCGAGCGCGGGTGGAATCCCTTCCGGACGAGGCCCTGATCGCGCGGAGCGAGGTGATCCTCTCCACCGCGCGCCGAGGCGCCGGGAACCGTTGACCGCCGGGCGGAGTGGGCGCGCGCCGTAGAATCATCGGTTGAACCCGACCGCGAAGGAGCGCTTCGCCATGACCACGTCCGTCATCGTCAACGGAGCCCGCACGCCCATCGGGAGGTTCGCGGGCGGCTTCAAGGACCTCAAGGCCGTCGACCTGGGAGGCGTCGCGATCGGGGAGGCGCTTCGGCGCTCCGGCGTCGACGGCGGTCAGATCGACTACGTGATCATGGGCCAGGTGCTCCAGGCCGGCACCGGCCAGATCACGGCCCGGCAGGCCGCGATCCTGGCGGGGATCCCGAAGGAGGTTCCCGCCATCACGATCAACAAGGTCTGCCTTTCGGGCCTCAACGCGATCGCGCTGGCAGACCAGCTGATCCGGGCGGGCGAGATCGAGGCCGCGGTCGCGGGCGGCATGGAGTCCATGACGAATGCCCCGTATCTCGTGCCGAGCGCCAGGTTCGGCTCCCGGATGGGGAACGCGGACCTGGTCGACTCGATGATCTACGACGGCCTGTGGTCGACGTTCTCCGACCAGCACATGGGCGAGTCGTCGGACGAGGTCAACGACGAGCTCTCGATCTCGCGCGAGGACCAGGACGCTTGGGCTGCGCGGTCGCATCAGCGCGCCGCCGCCGGTTGGGAGACCGGCGCGCTCGCCCACGAGGTGGTGCAGGTCGAGATCCCGCAGCGAAAGGGCGACCCCGTGGTGGTCGCGAGGGACGAGGGCATCCGGCCGGACGCCACGCCGGAATCGCTCGGGAAGCTCAAGCCGGCCTTTCATCCCAACGGCACCATCACGCCCGGCAACGCGTCCCAGATCAGCGATGGCGCCGCGGCCACGGTCGTGATGTCGAAGGAGCGTGCCGCCGCGCTCGGGCTGGAGCCGATCGCCGAGATCGTGGCCCACGGCATGAGCGCCGAGCGGTATGCGTACCTGCACACGGTGCCGGCGATCGCCATCCAGAACGCCCTGAAGAAGGCCGGCCTGGACGTTCACGATCTGGGGCTGATCGAGATCAACGAGGCGTTCGCGTCCGTCGCGCTGAACGCCACGCGGATGCTCGGGGTCGACGAGTCGATCGTGAACCCGAACGGCGGCGCGGTGGCGCTGGGGCACCCGATCGGCGCGAGCGGAGCACGGTTGGCGCTGACGCTCGCGTACGAGATGCGCCGGCGCGGCGTAGATCTCGGCGCGGCATCGCTCTGCGGCGGCGGCGGCCAGGGCGACGCCCTGATCATCCGCCGGATCGACTGATGGCCGCAGGCGACGCGATTCGAATGGTAAGGTAGCATTACCATCGAAGGGACCGAGAGCGCGCTGCTGATCGCCGTCCCGGAGGCTGAACCACTCGTCGGCCGCTGGCGCGAGCGATTCGATCCATCGGCCTCGGTGGGCATTCCCGCCCACGTCACGATCCTGTATCCGTTCGTGCCGCCGCCGGCGATCTCCGATGACGTGGTGCGCGCGCTGGCGGACCTCTTCGCCGGCTTCGAGGCCTTCGACTGCACGTTCGCGCGCACCAAGCGCTTCCCGGCAGGGGTGCTGTACCTGGAGCCGAACCCGGCCGGGCGGTTCACCCAACTCACCGACGCGGTGTGGCGCCGTTTCCCCGGATATCCGCCCTACGAAGGCGCGTTCGACACGGTGATCGCGCACCTCACGGTCGTCGACTGTGCTGCGTCGGATTGCTGCGATGATGCCGGCGCGACCCTCGGCGACGCGGAGCGCGCGGTCGCGCGGGGACTTCCGGTCAGCGGCCGCGCCGCCGATGTCTCGCTGTACACGAAGAACGAGCGCTGGGTGGAGGCGGAGCGCTTCCCTCTTGGAGGTGCGACATGACCGATGCAGTCAGCTTCGAGCTCCCTGAGGAACTCGAGCAGTTCCGGCAGGTCGTGCGCGACATCGTCGAACGCCAGATCGGCTACGAACGGGCGGCCGAGATCGACGAGTCCGACGAGTTCCCCGAGGACGTCCACAAGCTCTTCGTCGAGAACGGCCTGATGGCCGTCGGCTACCCGGAGGAGTTCGGCGGGGGAGGCGGGGGCTCGCTCACGATGTGCCTGATGGTGGAGGAGATCTCGCGCGTCACCGCCGGGTGCGCGCTCATCCCCGCAGTGAGCCGCCTGGGGGCGATCCCGGTCATGCTCGCGGGCACGGACGAGCAGCGACGGGAACTCTTCGGCGGGATCTCCGACGGCCGGCACCAGATGTCCTACTGCCTGACCGAGCCCGCCAGCGGATCCGACGCCGTGGCGATGAAGACGCGGTACGAGCCCACTGCGGACGGAGGCTGGCGCCTGACGGGGACGAAGCGGTTCATCACCGGGGCGGGCGTTTCGGATGGCTATCTCGTCTTCGCGACCCGGGATCCCGAACTCCGCGCGAAGGGCATCTCGGCCTTCCTCGTCTACGCGGACGATCCCGGCGTCTCCTTCGGCAAGAAGGAGGACAAGATGGGCATCCGCGGCTCGCCCACCCGCGAGGTCTACTTCGACCGCGCGGAGATCCCGGTGGATCGGCTGGTGGGGGAGGAGGGTGAGGGGTTCACGTACGCCATGCGCACGCTCGACTACTCACGGCCGACGATCGCCGCGCAGGCGCTCGGCATCGCGCAGGGGGCCTTCGACATCGCGGCGCGCTACGCGAACGAGCGCCAGCAGTTCGGCAAGCCGATCGCGCACCAGGAGGGCCTGCAGTTCATGCTGGCCGACATGGCGATGGAGATCGAGGCGTCGCGCATGCTGACCTACCGGGCCGCGAGCCTGGTGGATGCGAAGGACCCACGCATGACCTACTTCGCCAGCGTGGCCAAGTGCTACGCGGGAGACGCGGCCATGAAGGTCACCACCGACGCGGTCCAGGTGCTGGGCGGCTACGGCTACATGCGGGAGTACCCGGTCGAACGCATGATGCGCGACGCGAAGATCACGCAGATCTACGAGGGGACCAACCAGATCCAGCGCGTGGTGATCGCGCGGGACGTCGGCAAGCGCTACGGCGGCTGAACCCGCGTCGCCTCGGGCCGGGTCAGCTGGCCCACAGCATGCGAAGTTCGCGGAGGGCGTGGCCGCGCATCTGGCACACCCGCGCCTCCGAGAGCCCCAGGACCTCGGCGATGTCCGCGAGCGTCAGGCCGCCGTAGTAGTACAGCGTGACGACAAGCCGCTCGCGCTCCTCCAGCTCGTTGATCGTCTCGACAACCTCGGCGCGCTGCTGCTGCTCGGCGGGCGTGTGGCCGGGCTCGCCGGGGAGGCCGGAGACCCGGTGGAGAAGGCTGTGCGGGCTCTCCTCGGCGTCGCTCGTCACGTGGTCGAGACCGAGGACGGACGCCTCGCCGACCTGCTGCATGGCGGACCGCACGTCGCCGACCGCGAGGCCGAGGCGATTCGCAACCTCGTCGTCGGACGCGGTCCGCTGCAGTTCGCTCTCCAGGTCCTGTTGCGCCTGCTCGATCTGCTTGGCCATCGAGCGGACCGAGCGCGGAACCCAGTCGATCCCGCGGAGCTCGTCCATGATCGCTCCCCGGATGCGCAGGAGCGCGTAGGACTCGAAGCGTGCGCCGCGGCGCGGATCGAAGCGCTCCACGGCGTCGATCAGGCCGAACACGCCACTCGAGATCAGGTCGCCTCGATCGACGTGTCCGGGAAGCCGGCCGGCGATCCGGCCGACCACGTATTTCACGAGCGGCGCGTACTGCAGGATCAGTCGCTCGCGCGCTTGCTGTGAGTCCTGCTCCCGATACGCTTGCCAGAGCTCTGCCAGTTCGTCGGGGAAGGTCGTCGTGTCAGAGGCCACGGCCACCTCCTGGCGAGTTGTTGGGCTTGTGGAGCACCCTAGCAGAGCAGTTCCAGGGAGCGCGAGCCGGACATGCGGGGGACCCCCGAACAGGGGACCCTGGGGCGCGGGACGAAGGAGGCGGGGATGGAGGCACCACAGACCGGCATCGACGGACCCGACCGGGCACCGAAGCCGCCGTCCGCGTCGTCGGTCGCGCTGGTCCGCCTCATGGAGCCGAGCGACGCGAACCTGCTGGGCAACGTGCACGGCGGTGAGGTCATGAAGATGGTCGATACCGCCGCCGGCCTGTCGGCCATGAAGCACTGCCGTGGGCCCGTGGTGACCGTCGCCATGGACGAGATGTCGTTCATGGAGCCGGTCTTCGTCGGCGACGTGGTGACGGTCAAGGCCATGGTGAACGACAGCGGCCGGACCTCGGTCGAGGTCGGGGTGCGCGTCGAGGCCGAGAACTACCGGACCGGACGGAAGGTCCACACCTCCAGCGCCTACCTGGTGTACGTGGCCCTGGACGAGCACGGGCGGCCGTGTCCGGTGCCGGCCCTGGAGCCAGAGACCGACCGGGATCGGCAGCGGCAGCGGGAGGCGAAGCTCCGCCGCGAGGCCCGGCTCGCGCGCAAGACCGCGATCCTGGAGGCGCGTCGGGCGAAAGGGGAGTCGTAGCACGCCGTCGTCGCGGCCGAACGGTTCGCGCCAGCGCCAGGTCAGACCGTCGTCGCGGTGATCGGCGGGCTGGTGGGCGCGGGGCTCCCGCCGGGCGGCTCGATCGTGATTCCGAGGAGCGTGCCGGGTTGCGACGTGTCCACGGTCACGGGCGAGACGACGTTGCCGTGGATGGGGACGAACACCCCGGCCGAGTGCATTCCCTCGAGCGGCGTGCCCTTCGCCCCCCACCACAGCTGATAGGTCTTGCCCCCGGCCGGCTTCTGCAGCCCAGAGCCGAAGATCCACGCGTTCGTCTCTCCCGGCCGGTACGCGACCGTGAGGCTCGAGCCGTCCTTCGTCGGGAACGACGCGAAGCGCGTCCCCGGCTGCGCGGCGAAGGCCAGGAACTGCGTGGTTCCCGACGGGGCGCGCGGCGCCGCAACGAAGCCCGAGATGCCGCCCACCAGCAGCGCGGCGGCGACGGCCACCGCGGCGACCCACCGTCCGATCGATCGGGGCCTTCGTTCCTTCGTCGGTTCGTCGGCGCCCCCCGGCAAGGGCGTCAGGACCGGCGCTGCAGCGGGCGAGAACGTCGGCACGGGTCGGGCCGACGCCGCGGCGATCAGGCGTTCCTCGGCTCCGTCCGGTGCCTCGGCGGGCTCGAGCGCGAACGCGAACGCGGCGGCGGCGTCGGCGGTGGACGCGAGCAGCTCGGCGCAGACGGGGCAATCGTCGCCGTGTTCGACCAGGGCGGCCGCCAGCTCGGCCCGTTCGGCCTCGTCCAGGCCGACGAGCGCGTCGAGAGCGATCAACTCCTCGATCCGGTCGTGGGACCGTTCGGCGCTCATGAAGGCTCGCCGATCAGGGCGCGAAGGCGTCGCATGGCCAGCAGCGTCCGGCTCTTCACCGTCCCCAGCGGGAGGCCGGTCTCCGCCGCGATCTGCGACTGCGATTTCCCCTGGTAGTACATCATCTCCAGCACCTGCCGCTGCTCCTGCGGCAGCTCCTTCAGCGCGGCGATCGCCGCCGCCCGTCGTTCCTTGAGGTCGGCGCGCTCGGCCACGTCCTCGGCCACGTCCTGCGTCACGGCATCGGGCGGGTCGGCGGCGTCGACACGGCGCCGCTGGGCCTCTTCGCGCCGGACGAGGTCCACGGCCCGGTGGTGCACCGTGGCCATCAGCCACCCCCTGACGCTTCCCCGGTCGTCGCGGTAGGAGGCCGGGTGTCGCCAGAGCGCCAGGAAGGCCTCCTGGACGATCTCCTCGGCCAGGAAGGGCTGGCGTACGACGCGGAGCGCCAGCGCCCGAGCCACCGGCCCGTACCGGCGAAACAGCAGCCTGAACGCGTCCTCGTCCCCGGCCGTCACCCGCCCCACCAGTTCCCGGTCGGACGCCTCTTCGAGACTACCGACGGTCACGTCCACCCCGTCGATCGGATTCGCAGCGAACGGCTCGTCGGATCACCGCGGCGGTCACGGCGCGGGCTCCCGTTCGCCCACGCGGTTGCGAACGGAATCCAGCGCGCCGGGGTTCTCCAGGCTGGACAGGTCCCCCGGATCCTGGCCCGCGACCACCGCGCGGAGGGCCCGCCGAACGATCTTGGCGCTGCGTGTCTTCGGCAGCTCTTCGACGAACACGATCCTGCTCGGGGTGAACGCCTTCCCGAGGTGGGAGGCGACCACACTCTTGAGGCGGGAGACGGCCTCGGTGCCTCCGACGGCGCCCGGGCGGAGGACGACGAAGCACCAGATGGCCTCGCCCTTGACCGGATCCGGGATGCCGACCGCCGCGCTCTCGGCGACGTCCGAGTCCGTTGTGAGCGCGCTCTCGACCTCGGCCGGTCCCAGGCGCTTGCCCGCGATCTTCATGGTGTCGTCCGACCGGCCGTGGAGGAACCAGAAGCCGTCCTCGTCCACGGTCGCCCAGTCGCCGTGCACCCACACGTCGGGCCACCTGCGCCAGTAGGTGTCCAGGTAGCGTTCGGGGTCCCCCCAGATCCCGCGGGTCATCCCCGGCCAGGGTTTCGTGCACACGAGCTCGCCGACCTCGCCCGGTTCGACGGTCCGGCCGTCCGGCCCCCAGACGTCGATCGCCATGCCGGGCGCCGGACCCCGCAGCGTGCACGGTTTGAGGTCGGTGATAGGGAGGGGAGACAGGAAGCAGGCGCCGACCTCGGTGCCGCCCGAGATGTTGATGATCGGGCACCGCCCGCCGCCGACGGTGTCGAAGAACCACATGTAGGGCTCGGGGTTCCATGGTTCGCCGGTGGACCCCAGGACGCGAAGGGACGAGAGGTCGTGTTTGGTGACATGGTCATCCCCGGCCGGGATCAGCGCCCGGATGAGCGTGGGCGAGATGCCCAGCGTGGTGATCCGGTGCCGCTCGACGATGTCCCACAGCCGGTCGGGCGGGTCGTTCGGCGCGCCGTCGAACAGGAACACGGTCGCGCCGAGCGCGCCCGCGCCGATGATCTCCCAGGGGCCCATGATCCAGCCCAGGTCCGTCACCCAGAACAGGGTCTCGTCCTGATGCAGGTCCACCTGGTACGCGACCTCGGCCGCGAGCTTCACCAGCAGCCCGCCGTGGACGTGCACCGAACCCTTCGGCCTGCCGGTCGTGCCCGAGGTGTAGGCCACGAACAGGGGGTGCTCGGGATCGAGGTGCTCGGTCTCGAACTGATCGGAGTGGGTTCCGAGCAGGTCGTCCCAGCGGACGTCGCGGGGCTCGGTCCACGGAATGTCATCTCGGGCGGCGCGGGGCCAGACGACGACGTGCTCGATGGAGGACGCGGCCGAGACGGCCGCGTCCGCGGTCTCCTTCATCGGCACGATCCGCCCTCGGCGGATCGTGCCGTCGGCGGTGATCAGGACCTTCGCGCCGGCGTCGGCCAGCCGCGTGGCCACCGCGTCGGCGGCGTACCCGCTGAAGATCGGCGTGTAGAACGCCCCGATCTTGGCGCAGGCGAGCGTGGCCGCGACGGTCTCGGGCGCCATCGGCATGAAGATGCCGACGCCATCGCCTCGGGCAACGCCGAGCGCACGCAGGCCGCCGGCAAGGCGATTCGCCATCCGGTGGAGTTCCGCGTAGGTGACGGCGCGCTGGGAGGCGGCGCCCTCCTCGCCCTCCCACAGCACCGCCACCCGGTCCGGGGTGCGTTCGGCCCACCGGTCGACGCAGTTGTGCGCCAGGTTGATCTGGCCGCCCCCGAACCAGGTGGCCCAGGGGATTCCGTTCGAGGTGTCGAGGACGCGGTCGTACGGGCGGTAGAACTCGATCCCGAGGTCGGCGACGACCGCGTCCCAGAACCATTCGACGTCGTCCTGCGAGCGGCGGATCAGTTCGTCGTAGTCACTGATCCCGTGCGCGCGCATGAAGCGCGTGACGTTCGCACGCTGCATGTATTCCTCATCAGGACTCCACACGATCCCGGTCACGATCAGGCCTCCGGCCTCGGGCGCGTCGGTAGGCTTGGAGCCTAATGGTCGAGACGGTCCGCAGACGACCCGCCGCCGCGCCCGAACCGCCCGGCCGACCGCCCCGGAAGCCACGCCATGTGGTTCGCCTGTCGCTCCTGGCGATGGTGGCGCTGCTCTCCGTCGCGGTGGCCGCCGGCTCAAGCGTGGCGATCGCGGAGATCCTGCACGCGGAGCACAGCGTGCAGGTCTTTCAAACTGGCCAGAACAATCCGAGATGCTCCACGGAGGTGAACTGCCTGGCGCACGTCGTCCCGGCGGCCAAGGGCGCGGAGAACTTCCTCATCCTCGGGAGCGACAGCCGCGTGGACCTGTCGAAGGGCCAGCAGTCGCAGTACGGGAACGCCTCCCAGGTCACCGGGCAGCGCTCGGACACGATCATCTTCGTGCACCAGGACTTCACGCGGCACCGCACGATCGTGGTCTCGATCCCCAGGGACCTGCGCGTGGAGATCCCCGGCCACGGCATGGGCAAGATCAATTCGGCCTTCAACTACGGCCCGGATTCGACGGTCCAGACGGTCTCGCACCTGTTCAAGATGCCGATCAACCACTACATCGAGATCAACTTCTCTGGATTCATCAAGGTGGTCAACGCCATGGGCGGCGTGCCGATCTGCATCGACAAACCGCTGATCGACACGCTGGCAGGCCTGCACCTCGGGCACGCGGGGTGCTACACGCTGAAGGGCTCCAGCGCGCTGGCGTTCGTTCGGGCCCGCCACATCCAGGGCGACTCGATCCCGGACTTCTCCCGGATCTCCCGGCAGCAGCAGTTCCTGCGCGCGGCGCTGCAGAAGATGCAGTCGCCGTCCGAACTGGGGCACGTCAATCAGCTGATCCAGGCGTTGAGCGGCGACTTCGTGCGCGACAAGGGGCTCACGCTGTACACGATCAAGGATCTCTCGGCGCAGCTCGCCACCGTGGGTCAGAACGGCGTGGACTTCCGTGTGGTCCCTGCCGTGCCGGCGCCGCAGCCGATCAACGGCGTGGACTACGTGCTGCTGCAGCAGCCCGAGGCCTCGAAGTTCTTCGGTGCGCTGAGGAACGGTCGATCGCTCGGGCGTCTGGGCCTGGGCTTCCAGTACACGCCCTTCTCGCCCGCACAGATCACCGTGCAGGTGCTCGACGCGGGGTCGGGAGGCAAGGCCCAGCAGGTTCTTTCGTTCCTCCAGCGCGCGGGCTTCGCGGTGCTCGGGCTGAAGACCGCGGCGGCGGGCGAGACGAAGACCGAGATCCTGTACGGTCCGGCCGGCGCGCGACTCCAGAACGTGGTCGCGTCGTATCTGCCGAAGTTCCCGCTCGCGTACACGAAGGGCGGCACGCCGGGCGCGGACGTCTACGTGATCGTGGGGCGCGACTACAAGGGACCGTAGCGGCGCGGGGAGTCTCTAGACTTCCGGGCCATGCCCCTCGAGATCGACATCGAGCACATCGCGGCGCTGGCACGCCTGGACCTCACCGACGAGGAGCTCGAACGCTACCGGCGGCAGCTTCCGGCGATCCTCGAGGCCGCGGCGCGGGTCGGTGAGGTCGCCGCGGAGCACGTGCCGCCGACGTCCCACCCCGTTTCGAGGACGAACGTCCTTCGGCCGGACGAGGAGCGGCCCTGCCTGACGCAGGAAGAGGCGCTGTCGACGGCGCCCGCGGGGGAGTCGGGCCGGTTCCGCGTCCCGCGGATCGTGGAGGCCGAATGATGGCCGCCGACGGCGCGAAGGATTCCTGGCTTTCGGATCTGAGCGCACACGAGCTGACGGATCTCCTTCGGAGCCGAGAGGTGTCGGCCGCCGAGGTGACCGAGGCGGCGCTGTCGCGCGTGCAGGCGGTCGACGGTGAGATCGCCGCGTTTCTGAGGGTGACGGAGGACGGGGCGCGGGAGGCGGCCGCCGCGCTCGACGCGGCGGCCGCGGGGGGGGAGCCGTGGGGCCCGGCCACCGGGATCCCGCTCGCGCTGAAGGACGTCTTCACGACGAAGGGCATCAGGACGACGGCGGGCTCGCGCATCCTGGAGCCGTATGTCCCGCCGTACGACGCCACGCCATGGGTTCGCCTGCGGGAGGGCGGTTCGATCCTGATCGGCAAGACGAACTGCGACGAGTTCGCGATGGGCTCGTCGAACGAGAATTCGGCCTACGGCCCGGTCCACAATCCCTGGAACCTGTCGCTCGTGCCGGGGGGCTCGTCGGGCGGGTCGGCGGCGGCGGTGGCCGCGGGCGAGGCCGTCTGGGCGCTCGGCACCGACACGGGCGGGTCGGTCCGCCAGCCGGCCGCCCTCTGCGGCGTGGTTGGGATGAAGCCGACCTACGGCCGCGTCTCCAGGTACGGGCTGATCGCGTTCGCGTCCTCGCTGGATCACGTGGGGACGTTCACGCGTGACGTGCGCGACGCCGCGACGCTGCTCGGTGCGATCGCGGGCCACGATTCGATGGACGCCACCAGTCTCGAGGATCCTGTGCCCGACTACGGCGATGCGCTGAGGCGGGGCGTCGAGGGGATCCGGGTCGGCGTCGTGGAATCCTGGCTGGCCAACGAGGGAACGCAGCCGGGCGTGCGCGACGCGGTGCGACGATCGATCGATCTGCTCGCCGAACAGGGCGCGCAGGTCGACCCAGTCGAACTGCCGCATTCGGACTATGCGCTGTCGGCGTACTACCTGATCGCGCCGGCGGAGTGCTCGTCGAACCTGGCGCGGTTCGACGGGGTGCGGTACGGACTTCGCGTTGATCCGGGCGGCGACGTGGAGCGCATGAACCGGGCGACCCGAGGGAAGGGGTTCGGCGATGAGGTGAAGCGCCGGATCATGCTCGGCACGTACGCGCTGTCGGCCGGCTATTACGACGCGTTCTACGGGCAGGCACAGAAGGTCCGCACGCTGGTGATCCGGGATTTCGACGAGGCGTTCGGCCGGTTCGATGTGATCGTCGGTCCGACGTCGCCGACCGTGGCCTTCGCCATCGGGGAGAAGGCGAACGACCCGCTCGCGATGTATCTGTGCGACCTGTTCACGATCCCGGCGGACCTGTCGGGCATGCCGGCCATCAGCGTGCCGTGCGGCCTGAGCGAAGGGCTGCCGGTCGGCTTCCAGATCATCGGACCGTTGTTGGGCGAGTCGGTCGTGTTCCAGGTGGCCGCGGCGCTCGAAGAGGCGGTTGGTGTCTCGGAAAGGCCGCCACTGGCGCAAGCCGCGGCCACTTCGGGGCCGCCGCAGGACGCCTGATAGCCCCCTGAGCTGGGCATCCGGCCGAATGTCGGTGGCGCGAGCGACCATCCGGACTGTTCGCCACGCGCAGCCGCCATATGTATGGCGTATGGCGGTATGGCGACGGTAGGTCAGCGGGGGTCTGGCGCGACCTTTCAGCTGCCGCGGACCGACATCGTCGACGGATCCTCCCCCGAGGAGGCATGAACGCCATGTACTCGCGCATGAAGAAGACCACCATCTGGCTCACCGACGTCGAAGACCGAGCCCTTGAAGAGCTGGGGCGCGAGCGGATGCGCTCCCGCTCCCACGTCATGCGGATGGCCATCCGCCGTGAAGCCGGCCTTGACGACGAGACCTACGACCGCGCCGTCCGCGGCGGCTGGGACTCGCTCCGCGGCCGCTGGGTGTACACCGCCCAAGAAGAGCTCGTCCAGCACCTCGACAACCAGGGCCTCACGCCCGAGCAGATCGCCAAGGAGCTTCGGCTCCCAACGGCCGGCGTCCATGACATCCTCGAACTTCTCGACCGCAAGCGAGGCGCCTACGGCGACGCGTGGACCGGCTGACGGCCCTCGAACCGTCTAGCCTTGTCGGCCCATGACCACGACCGACGCGTATGCAACCGTCATCGGGCTCGAGTGCCACGTCGAGCTCTCCACGCACACGAAGATGTTCTGCGGCTGCCCGAACGCGTTCGGGGCCGAGCCGAACACCAACGTGTGCCCTGTCTGCCTCGGCCATCCCGGCACCCTCCCATTCCCGAACGAGAAGGCCATCGAGTACACGATCCGCATCGGCCTCGCCCTGGGGTGCGCCATCGCGCCGCATTCGCTGTTCCACCGGAAGAACTACTTCTATCCGGACATGCCGAAGAACTTCCAGATCAGCCAGTACGACCTGCCGATCTGCATCGCGGGCCACCTCGACGTGGAGGTCGACGGCGCCGTCCGCCGCATCGGGATCACCCGCGTGCACATGGAGGAGGACACCGGAAAGACGACCCATGCCGGGGAGACCGGAAGGATCTCCGGCGCCGAGTACGCCCTGGAGGACTACAACCGCGCCGGCGTTCCTCTCGTGGAGGTCGTCTCGGAGCCCGACATGCGCACTCCGGAGGAGGCCCGCGCCTACCTCACCGAGCTTCGGGCCACGCTGCTCGCCCTCGGCGTCTCGGACGTCCGCATGGAGGAGGGATCGCTCAGGTGTGACGCGAACATCAGCACACGTCCGATCGGGCAGTCCGAATTCGGCGTCAAGGTCGAGGTCAAGAACCTGAACTCGATCCGTTCGCTCTACCGCGCCTTGCAGTTCGAGGAGCGCCGGCAACGGGCCGCGCTGGACGACGGCGTGAGGCTCCTTCAGGAGACCCGTCACTGGGACGAGCACCGCGGGATCACCACGCCCGGCCGCTCAAAGGAGTACGCGAGCGACTACCGCTACTTCCCCGAGCCGGACCTCACCCCGCTGGAGCCCGAGCCCGCGTGGATCGAACGGATCCGTGCCTCGCTTCCGGAGCTCCCGTCGGCGCGCAGGCGCCGGTTCGAAGCGTCCTACGGACTCGAACCGACCCAGGCCGCGCTGGTCGGGACCGACGCCGCGTGGGCATCGTTCTTCGAAGCGGCGGTCGGGCTCGGCGCCGACCCGAGGGCCGCCGGGAACTGGCTCACGGGAGACGTCGCCGCGCACCTCAACGACGCCCGCGTAGAACTCTCGGAGACCAAGCTCACGCCCAGCCACGTGGCGGATCTCGTTCGCCTGCTCGCCGACGGCACCATCTCGTCGGCCGGCGCGAAACAGGCCCTCGCGGAAGCGTTCGCCTCCGGGGACCCGATCGAGGCGATCGTCGACGCGAAGGGGCTGCGCCAGGTCTCCGACGCGTCCGCCCTCGAGGCCGTCATCGAGGAGGTCATCGCCGAGAACGCCGGACCAGCGGAGCAGTTCCGGGCCGGCAAGGAGGGCGTGCTCGGCTTCCTGGTGGGCCAGGTCATGCGCAAGACGAGGGGTTCGGCGAATCCGAAGCTCGCCGGCGACCTGATCCGCGCCCGGCTCCAGGGCTGACTCAGAGGAGGGTCTGGCCGCGCGATAGCCGGACCGCCTGCCAGCAGTACCATGCCGCGATCGTTCGGTAGGGGCGGTACGGCTCGCCCAGCGCCTGCAGGGCCTTCGGCTTCGGCGTCTCGGGCAGCCGATGCACCAGCTGATAGCCCCGCCGGACGCCCAAGTCGTCCACCGGCCACACATCAAGGCGCCCGAGCGTGAAGATCAGGAACATCTCCGAAGTCCACCGCCCGATGCCCCGCACCGACGACAGCCGCTCGATCAGCTCGGCGTCGGGCACCCGCCGGACGTCCGCCAGCGGAACGGTCCCGTCGTGCACCTTCGCGGCCAGGTCCTGCAACGCCGCGGTCTTCGCGCCCGACATGCCGGCACCACGGATCGCGGTCTCCGGCAGCGCCAGAACCGCCCCTGGGGTCAACTCGCCGTCCACGAGCGCGCGGAAGCGTCCCCAAATAGCCGCGGCGGCTGCGCCGGCGAGCTGCTGATACGCGATCGATTCCGCGAGCTCGGCGAAGAGCCCGGCTTCGGTCCTGCGCGAATGCTGGAGCGACGGCGGCCCCGCCTGTTCGATCACCGTCGCCAGCGCGGGGTCCCGCGCGGCCACCTCGGCGGCCGCCTCCACCAGGTTCTTCCGTGCCATCGCGCCGAAGGATAGGCCCCGCGACCGGGTGATACGCTCGCCGCCTTCCCGCCCGCCGTTCGCTGGGCCGGCACCCTGGAGGGACGAAAACCGTGGACAGACCCGAGATCCTCATGGCCCCCGGGCCGACACCCATCCCGCCCGAGGTGCTGATCGCGCAGGGCAGCCCCCTCGTGTACCACCGCGGCCCCGGCTACGGCGCGCTGTTGCGGGAAGTCACCGAGGGCCTGCAGGAGATGCTCAAGACGAACTCCGACGTGCTGTGCTTCACCTCCTCCGGCACGGGCGGCCTGGAGTCCGCGGTGGCGAACCTGCTCTCGCCGGGCGACCGCGTGGTGGTCCCCGTTGCCGGCTATTTCGGCGAGCGCTTCGCGAAGATCGCACGCGCCTACCGGGCCGACGTGCGAACCATCGACCAGGAGTGGGGCACCGCCGTTCGCGCCGAGGACGTTGCGGCCGCGCTGGACGAGGCTCCCACGAAGGCCGTGCTCGCGCAGCACAGCGAGACCTCGACCGGCGTCATCCACGACATCGAAGCCATGGGCGCGGTGTGCCGCGAGCGGGACGTGCTCTTCGTGGTCGACGTGATCTCCTCGCTCGGCGCCGTGCCGTACGACGGCGACGCGTGGGGCGTCGACGTGGCCGTCGGGGGTTCGCAGAAGGCCCTGTCCGCCTCGCCCGGGGTGGCGTTCGTCTCGGTGAACCAGCGCGCGTGGGACGCGAGCGCCATCGCGACGAATCCGCGGTTCTACTTCGACTGGGCGCTCTACAAGGACTCCTACGACCTGAAGGACCCGGAGAGCCCGTTCACGCCGGCCGTTCACGTGATGATGGGCCTGCGCGCGGCGCTTCGGCTCTACTACGACGAGGGCGCCGACGCGGTGCTCGAACGTCACCAGGTGCTGTCCGAAGCGGTCAAGGCGGGCGTCGGGGCGATGGGACTGGAACTGTCGGGCGAATACCTCGACCGCGCGTGGGCGGTGACCGCCATCAAGGCCCCGGACGGGATCGACGGGAACGACCTGGTCGCGCGATGCCGCCGCGACCACGGCGTGATCCTCGCGCCCGGGCAGGGACCCATGAAGGGGAAGGTGTTCCGCATCGGCCACCTGGGGAACTACGATCGCCTCGACATCGTCCGCGGTCTGTCGGCGCTCGAGCAGACCCTCACCTCGATGGGATACCCCGTGCCTCCGGGGGCCGGGGTCGCCGCCGCCGAGGCCGTCTTCGCGCGGAAGCCGGAATCGAATTCGTAAGGCAGCCTTACCGATGTCGAACGCCGAGGAAACGCCGACGGCCACGGCCGGCGTGCGCAGGGTCCTGATCACCGAACCGCTCGCCGAGCGGGGACTCGAGCTGCTGCGGCGGGACTTCGAGGTGGACGTCCGGCCCGAACTGGCCGCGGCGGGCCTGTCCGACGTGATCGCGCCGTATCACGCGCTGATCGTGCGATCGCAGACGAAGGTCACGGCCGAGGTGATCGACGCCGGCCGGCGGCTCATGGTCGTCGCCCGCGCCGGGATCGGGCTGGACAACGTGGACGTGGACGCCGCCACCAGGCGTGGCGTGCTCGTGGTCAACGCGCCGCAGTCGAACATCGTCAGCGCGGCCGAACACACCATGGCGCTGCTCCTCGCGCAGGCGCGAGGCATCGCCAGGGCCGACGAGGCGCTGCGCGCCGGCCGGTGGGAACGGGAACGGTTCCAGGGCGTGGAACTGCACGGCAAAACGCTCGGCGTGATCGGGCTGGGTCGCGTCGGCGCCATGGTGGCGCAGCGCGCGGCGGCGTTCGGGATGCGCATCCTGGCGTTCGATCCGTATGTGCCTCGCGAGCGCGGGCGGAACCTGGGCGTGGAGATGCAGCCCACGCTCGACGCGCTGCTGGTGCAGAGCGACTTCCTGACCGTGCACCTGCCGCTCACCCCCGAGACGAAGGGCCTCATCGGCGAGCGGGAGTTCGGCCTCATGAAGCCCGGCGCGCGGATCGTGAACACCGCCCGGGGAGGCATCGTCGACGAGGCTGCTCTCGCGGCGGCGCTTAAGGAGGACCGCGTCGGTGGCGCGGGGCTCGACGTCTTCGCGACGGAGCCCACCACATCGAGCCCGCTGTTCGAAGACGAGCGCGTGGTGGTCACGCCGCATCTGGGCGCGTCGACGGTCGAGGCGCAGGACAAGGCCGGGCTGGCCATCGCGGAGATGGTTCGGCTGGCGCTTGCCGGCGCGTTCGTGCCGTACGCGGTCAACGTGAGCGCCGCGGCGGAGGTGAGCGAGGTGGTCCGGCCGTTCCTCCCGCTGGCCGAGGTACTCGGCGCGCTGGTGACGGGCCTTGCCGACGGTCCGATCCAGGGCCTGGAATGCGAGTACCTCGGAGGGCTGGCGGAGCACGACACGCGGGCGCTGACGCTGGCGGCGGTCCGGCGATCGCTCGAGGCTGTGGTGGACGAACCGGTTTCGTTCGTCAACGCGCCGGTGATCGCGAAGGAGCGGGGGCTGCACGTGGGGGAACGCCGCTCGTCGGCGGCGGACGAATACGTGAACCTGATGACGGTGACGGCGGCCACCGACTCCGGCGAGGTGTCGGTGGCGGGCACGGTGGTCGCCAAGCGCGACGGCGCCCGCCTGGTTCGGGTGTTCGGATTCGACGTCGACATCGCCCCCGCCCGGTACATGGCCTTCATCCACCACGAGGACCGTCCCGGCGTGATCGGGCGCGTGGGCACCATGCTGGGCGAGGCGGGCGTGAACATCGCCAGCATGGAGGTCGGCAGGCGCGCCGCCGGCGGGGCGGCGCTCATGGTCCTCACCGTGGACAGCCCGATCCCGGCGCACGTGCTGGAGGAGATCGAACGTGCGTCCGGAACCGACCAGCCGCCGCTGTTCCTCACCCTTCCGGGATAAGGCCTCCCGATATCCTGTTCGCCCGATGAGACTCGTTCGATTCCGAAGCGGCTCGCGCATCTCGACCGGGGCGGTGGAGGGCGAGTTCGTCCGGCCGCTCCGGGGGACGTTCTTCGAGGACCCGGTGCCGACCGGCGAGGACATCCCGCTCGACCAGGTGCGACTGCTGGCGCCGGTGCTCCCCTCGAAGGTCGTGGCGGTCGGCAAGAACTACGTCGAGCACGCGGCGGAGATGGGCGGAGCGGTGCCCGTGGAGCCGGTGATCTTCCTCAAGCCCTCGACGGCCGTGACCGGGCCGGACGATCCCATCCCGTACCCAACGCAGTCCTCCCGGGTGGATCCCGAAGGCGAGCTCGCGGTGGTGATCGGCAGACTTGCGCGCCGCGTCCCGGCGGAGGAGGCCGGCCGCTACATCCTGGGCTTCACCTGCGCCAACGACGTCACCGCGCGTGACCTGCAGGCGAAGGACGGCCAGTGGACGCGGGCGAAGGGCTTCGACGGGTTCGGACCGCTCGGGCCGTGGGTCGAGACCGAGCTGGACCCCAGCGACGTGGCCGTCGAGCTTCGGGTCAACGGTGAGACGCGACAGGCAGCTCGGACGTCGCAGATGGCGTTCGGCGTGAGCGAACTGGTCGAGTTCGTGACCGCGGTCATGACGCTCCTTCCGGGCGACGTGATCCTCACCGGCACGCCGGCCGGCGTCGGTCCGGTCGAGGTCGGCGACGTGATCGAGGTGGACGTCGAGGGCATCGGCGTCCTTCGGAACCAGGTGGTGGCCGGTGGCTGACGGGCCGGTCGGACCGGGAGCGAACGTCGACGAGACGGGGGTGCGGTGCCGGTTCGCGCCGGCCCCCACTGGCTACCTGCACGTCGGCGGCGCTCGCACGGCGCTGTATTCGTGGCTGTTCGCCAGGCATAACCGGGGGACGTTCGTCCTCCGCGTGGAGGACACCGATCAGCGGCGGTCCACCGAGGAGGCCATCGACATCCTCAAGCGGTCGCTTCGCTGGCTCGGCCTGGACTGGGACGAGGGGCCGGACGTGGGCGGGCCGTACGGGCCGTACATCCAGAGCGAACGGATGAAGGGCATCGTCGCGATCGCCGAGGGGTTCCTCGCCGACGGGCGCGCCTACCGCTGCTACTGCACGCCCGGGGAACTGGAGGACCGGCGGCGCGATGCGCTCAGCCGCGGCGAGACGCCCGGTTACGACGGCCGGTGCCGTCATCTGACCGACACCGAGCGGGCCGAGTTCGGGCGCCAGGGCCGTTCGTTCGCGGTGCGATTCGCCATGCCCGGCCACGACATCACCGTCCACGACGTGATCAGGGGCGACACGACGTTCCCGGCGGACGACCTGAAGGACTTCGTGATCCTTCGAAGCGACGGTTCGCCGACATATCTGCTGGCGGCCGCCGTGGACGACGTCGCCATGCGCATGACGCACGTGATCCGTGGCGTGGACCTGCTGCCCTCGACCCCGCGGCAGGTCGAGATGATGCAGGCGCTCGGCGCTGACCCGCCGCTGTACGCGCACCTGCCGCTGATCGTGGGCCCGGACCATCAGCCGCTGTCGAAGCGGTTCGGCTCCGTCGCCGTCGAGGCGTTCCGGGAGCAGGGGTACCTGCCCGAGGCGATGGTGAACTACCTGGGGCTGCTCGGCTGGTCGTTCGACGCGACGACGACGTTCTTCACGCTCCAGGAGATGATCGAGCACTTCGACCTGGCCAGGGTGTCGAAGAGCCCGGCGGCGTTCGACCCGCAGAAGCTGGCGTGGATGAACGGGCACTACATCCGGGAGGCCTCCGACGAGCGTCTCGCGTCACTGATCACCGAGGTGGCCGACGAGGAGGGGTTTCGCGTGGATCCCGCCGTCGTCACCGAGGCCGTGCCGCTGGTGAAGGAACGGATGCGGACGGTGGCCGAGGGGCTCGCGATGCTTCGGTTCCTCTTCGTCGACGACCTCGAACCCGACGAGAAGGCGAGGAAAATGCTCGGCCCGGACCGCGCCGGGCTCCTGCGCGAGGCCGCGGAACGGCTTCGGTCCGTGGATCCGTGGACCCACGAGGCGATCCAGTCGACGCTCACCGAGATCAAGGAGGAATTCGGCCTGAGCTCGAAGAACGCTTTCCAGCCGATCCGCGCGGCGATCACCGGCGCGCTGGTCTCACCGCCGTTGTTCGAGTCGATGGAACTCCTCGGGAAGGAGCGCTCGCTGGCGCGCCTGGAAGCCGCGGCGGCCGGGGCCGCGGCCGGCGGCCTCGATCAGGGGTCGAAGAGCGAGATCGACGATGAGGGCGGTCCGCCTGCGGGCTGAATCGGCCTGACGCCGGCCCTCGCCTGCAGGCGTCCGAGCCACAGCGCGTGGAGTTGGCGCTTCGCGCGGCCGGCGGCGACGAACGCGAGGACCGCGCCGGCCAGCGCAAGGTAGGCGCCCAGCCCGGGGGTCTTGTAGGCGCCGCGGCCGATGACCCACCCCAGCGATGACCGGATCGTCCAGGCCTGGTAGGCCACCACCCCGAGCGTCGTCAGTCCGGCCAGGACCGACAGGACCCGGATCGCGCGCAGCCCCCACTTGTCGCGGGTGGCCCAGCGGAGCACCGCGGCCGCGATGACCGCCCCGCCGGCGGCGAACACGATCGTGCCCGGACGGGTCGTCACGCCGGTCACCATGCCTTGCGAGCTTCTCCATGGGCTCAGCGAGGCGATGACCAGCACGACCCCGGCCAGCGACGCGAACGAGCAGGCGTCGAAGAGGCCGACCGGCGGCCGCGGGGCACGAGCGGCCGGCACCGCGGGGGCCGGCCGAGGGGCCGCGGCCGCTGCCGCCGCCGGGGCAGCGATCGGCGCGGGGGGGCCGACGGCCGGAGCGGCTCCTGCGATCGCGTCGAGCCGGCGCGTCCGGACGGGCGCCTCGGCGACGTCGGTCGCGCGGGCGTACGCCGTGCGCGGCGCGGGGTGCGTGCTCGTGTGGGCGTTGTTCGAGCTCACGGTCGCCGCTGCCGCATGCGGAACCGGCTCGCCGAGCGATCTGACCAGGTCGGCCCGCAGCTCCCATGCGGTGGCGTACCGGGCGCCCGGGTCCGCGGCGATGGAGCGCCGGATCGCGTGGGCCATGGTCGGTGGCACGTCGTTCCGCACGTCACGGACGTCCGGCGCCATCGCGCCCGGCCCGGGGACCGGAGCGGACCCGGCCAGCAGCTCGTAAAGGACGATCCCTGCCGAGTAGACGTCGGCGCGCTCGTCCACACGGTGCGCGGTGGCGGGGTCCGCCTGCTCGGGCGCCATGTACTGGGGCGATCCGACCACGATCGTGAGGCCCGGCAGCTCGGACCGACGCGCGATGCCGAAGTCGCCGAGGATCATGCGTTCGGTCGGGGCCGGCCGGCCGGTTCGGCGCAGCGCCTCCCGCGTCTCCGCCGGGACGGTTCGGTACAGCACGTTGCTGGGCTTCACGTCGCGGTGCACGATCCGGGCCGCGTGCACCGACGAGACGCAGGCGGCGAGCTCGATGCCGATCGCCGCGACCTCGGACGCTGAGAACGCGCTCGAGGTCTGCTTCGCGAAGCGCATCCGGTCCTCCAGGCTCCCGCGGTCGGCGAACTCCATGACGATGAACGGACGGCCGTCGGGCAGGGTCGAGAGCTCGTACACGCGCACGACCCGGTCGGAGTCCAGGCGGCGCATGGCGCGCGCCTCCTCCACGAAGCGCCGGCGGGCGTCCTCGTTGCGGCTCCAGTTGTCCGCCAGGATCTTGAGCGCGACCAGCCCGTCAAGGTGCTCGTCGTAGGCGAGCCAGACGGTCGCGAAGGCTCCGCTGCCGAGCGCGCGCTCGAGCCGGAACCGCTGGATCCGCTGATCGATCGTCACCGCACCATCATCGCCGGTCGGAGGCCTCCGCGGGGGGAGTTCGGCGCCCGCTCAACGGCCCACGCGGGCGTTCCGATACCACCGTGAGGACATGAAGGCGCGATCTGATGGGCGACGGCTGATCGGCCGGTTCGCCGTCGGCAGCCTGCTCGCGTTTCTGGCGACCGGGGTGACCGTGGCGGCCGTGACGGCGAAGGCCGTCCGTGGGCAGGAGGAGGCCGCCGCGAGCCTGCACGCTCAGACGGTCGCCACGGAGGTGATCCAGCCGCTCCTGCCGCCGGGCGACGTGCGCCGTCCCATCCGCGGCGAGCGCTACCGGATGGTCGACCGGCTGGTGGTCCATCGCGCGATGTCGGATGGGCGCATCGTCCGGGTCAAGGTCTGGGCGCTCGACGGCACGATCCTGTTCTCCGACGATCCGGCGGCGATCGGCAAGCGGTTCCCGCAGCCCGAGTTCCGGGAGATGGTCGACGGCGAGTCGGTGAGCGACGTGAGCGACCTGCGGGAGCCCGAGAACTTCACCGAACGGAGGCTGGCGTCGAAGCTGTTCGAGACCTACGTGCCCCTCAAGGACCCCCAGACCGACCGGGTCGTCGGCGTCATCGAGGTCTACCAGAGCTACGAATACGTCCAGACGGCGATCGACAGGCTGCTCCGGACGGTCGCGGTCGTCTTTGGCGTCGGGCTGGCGGCCCTGTACATCGTCATCCTGCCCATCGTGCTGGCGACCGCGCGGCGGCTCCGCGAACGCAACGAGCGCCTGTCCGAGCAGGCGGCGCAGCTGCAGCAGGCGGAGGCGAAGTACCGGGCGCTGGTCGAGCCTCTGCCGGCCATCGTCTACGCGGCCGAGTTCGAGGAGGCGGGCAGGTGGCTGTACGTGAGCCCGCAGATCGAACGGATCCTCGGGTTCACGCCGGAGGAGTGGACGGGGGACCCGACACTGTTCGACCAGCAGCTCCACCCGGACGACGTCGGGCGGTACCGGGATGCCGAGGAGCGGGTTCGAACGACCGGCGAGCAGTTGGGGCTCGAGTACCGGATGATCGCCCGCAACGGCCGTGTGGTGTGGTTCCGGGACGATTCGATCGTGATCCGCGACTACGCGGGGGAGGCGCGGTTCCAGCAGGGCGTCATGTTCGACATCACCGAGTCGAAGCACGCCGAGGGGGCCCTGCGGGGGGCGCTGGAGCTGGAGCAGGAGGCGACCGAACGGCTCCGGGCGCTGGACCAGATGCGGAACTCGTTCCTTCAGGCCGTGTCGCACGAGTTGCGAACGCCGCTCACGGCCGTCCTGGGCTTCGCGCTGACGCTTCGCCGAACCGACCTGCAACTGTCGCCGGCGGAGAAAGACGAGATGCTGGATCGGCTGGCGGCGAACGCGCGGAAGCTGGAGCGGCTGCTCACGGACCTGCTGGACGTGGATCGGATGGCGCGCGGCGTGCTGGAGCCGAAGCTCGCGCCGGTGAACCTCGGGGACCTTGCAGCCGGGGTGGTCGACGAGACCGACGTCGGAGCCCGCTCGCTGGTGGTGTCCGTGCCGTCGACCGAGGTCGTGGCCGACGGGGCGAAGGTCGAACGGATCATCGAGAACCTGCTCGTGAACGCCACCCGGCACACCCCGGAGGGGTCCACGATCTGGCTGCGGACGGAGGCTGCCCAGGACGGCGTGACCGTGATCGTGGAGGACGACGGCCACGGAGTGTCCGACGAGCTCAAGGGCGCGATCTTCAAGCCGTTCCAGCAAGGGGACCGGATCAACACGCATCACCCCGGGACGGGCATCGGTCTCTCGCTCGTGGCCGACTTCGCGAGGCTGCACGGCGGCCGCGCGTGGGTTGAGGATCGGGCCGGCGGCGGGGCGTCGTTCCGCATCTTCCTGCCGTCCGCGGACGTGGCCGTCGGGGCGGCTTCGTAGCGGGAACGGCGCAGGTCGCGCAGGCGGCCGTTTCCCCGATCGCGGGCATGGGAAGGCTTGAAGCGGCCGGTCTGTTCCTGCGATGGCTGGGAGAAGGAGGTTCTCTCACCATGCGCTCGAACGCCCGGAGCAACTCCTCGCTTGTCCTTCGTTCATTGGCGGCGCTGGCGACGCTGTACACGCTCGGCGTGCACGTCTACCTGGCGGCCGCGCCGAACAGCCCCGACCCGATCCATCGAGGGCTGTTCTGGCTCGCTTCGGCCGGCTTCCTGGCCGGCCTGATCGGCTTTTTCGTCCCGCATATCTGGGCGCGAATGGCCGCCCGGCTGGTGCTGATCGGCTCGGCCGGCGGCGCGATCATCGGCTACCTGATGCTGTTCGGGACGACGTTCACCCCGCTCGCCTTGAGCTCGAAGATCGATGAAGCCGTGCTGATCATCCTGCTGGTCGCGGATGCGGCGCTCGATCTGCGCGCGCTCGGATCACGCGGGCCGGGTGCCGCGGATGAGCGTGGCGAAGAGACGTCCGTCGCCGCGGCTTGAGTCGCGGATCAGCCGTCCAGCCCGAGTTCCGCGCAGATGTCGACCAGCCTGTGCGGGAACTTGAGAACCGTGACCGACCCGTCCGGATGGAAGATCAGGTCGCCGCGCCCCGCGGTCCAGATGAGATCCGGAAGCCCCGGCAGCGGCGCGGGTCCCGTGACGGCTCCGCGAGCGACGAACTCGACGTCACCGTTCGGCCGGTTGTAGATCTTGGTGGGACCCGAGGAGTTCACCGTGAGCGACGCGCCGTCGTCGGTCGCGTAGTTCACCGAAACGAACCCGGTGAATTCCAACAGGACGGTGCCGTCCGTCTGGTCGACCTCCCGAACGTACTCGCGATCGACCGGGATCGTAACGTGGACGACCGTGGAGCCGCACGCCGCGTCGAACGGCTGGAGGTCGGCGGGTTGCCAACCGCCGCCTCGCGCGAAGGCGACGGAGGCCGGTACGAACAGGGCGCAGGTCGTCAGCGCCACGACGAACAATCTCTTCGTGGTCAACATGAACGGACTCCTCCTTGGGCGCGATTCCGTTCGCGCCGACGTAGCCGGTGTCTCTTTCATCGGCGGCGGCGCGATGCATATTGAGGCGCAGTCTCGTCGGTCACGACCGCGCCGGCCATGAGTTACGCCTACATTCGGTCCGCGAAACCTCGCCGGATGGGAGAGGATCAACGACATGCCGTTCCAGCCCGCACCCCGGCCGTTGCCTGTCCTGGCCGGCGCACTGGCCTTCGTCGGCATCATGCTCGCCCTTACCGATTGCAGCAATCACGCCCCAGCGGTCGCGCAAGCATCAGTAAGCCGTCTGACGGCACCGATCACCCTGCAGGTCGTGCGGTTCCAGCCCGCCCCTCCAACGGGCAAGTGCCCGCCCCAGACAGTCAACCTCTACGGGCTGGCCCTGGGCGTGCCGTGGGCGGCCCCCGCCTCCGCGCAGCCCGTGGGCCAGGACACCCCTTCCACGCCCGCCGCCACCTCTCGCTTGCCCGTCGGCGTTGCGTGCTACCGTCCGATCGGTTCGATCGTGACGATCCCTTCCGCAGCGGTCTCCCCGGTCAGCACGTACCCGGCCCCATCGGGCATGCCGGATGTGCCCGCCACCTACGGATTCGTGGTCACGTTCTCCACTGCCGATGTGCCGCAGGTGACCGCGATCATCAGGCAGGCCCATGACGCTGGAGACGCCGTCGGCCTTATCGTCGCCAGTAAGCTCTGGGAGGCTCCAAAAGCAGGCAGCGCGATATCAGGGCGTGGCGTCCAGATCGCCCTGGCCAGCAAGTCACAAGCCGTCCAGCTGCACGGCCTGCTCGTCGCCTCTGGCTGATCGAGGGATGGGCCGGTCCTAAGCAGGTTGTCGATCAGGAGCGACACGCATCTGCTATCTGACCTGCGGTTTCGTGGAGTAGTCCCAACGGGATTCGAACCCGTGTCTCCACCTTGAGAGGGTGGTGTCCTAGGCCCCTAGACGATGGGACCGCGAGGCCCGTGACCTGCGGAAACGGCCCTCCCGTGTAACAAACCAGGCTAGCATATTCGAGCCTCAGCGCTGAACGGCGCGCTCCCAGACCTCGCACCAGGTCGTGATGCGATAGCCCATCCGCTCGTAGATCGGCCGGCCCATGGCG
Source organism: Actinomycetota bacterium (assembly GCA_040414485.1). GTDB lineage: Bacteria > Actinomycetota > UBA4738 > UBA4738 > UBA4738 > JBEDUK01. The sequence goes on along the minus strand of JBEDUK010000072.1, from coordinate 41,218 downwards.
CTGGACTCCAGGACCGCGGGAAGCGACGGGTCGGCGAGCGTCGCCCGCCACGTCAGCGCCTCGCCGAAACCACTGCCCCGGGCGGCGATCGCCGTCGCCACGTTGTAGACGCCCACCACACCGCCGGACAGATATGCCGTGGACGTGCTGACCGGCGCGCCGTCCGCGTAGCCCACCCACAACCGATACGACGGGTCCTCCAGCACGCCCGGGCCGTAGATCGAGCCCGGCTCGGTGTTCGGCACGTCGTAGGCCTCGATCAGCAGCGCCTCGCTGTCGCGGAGGCCGTCCGCCGAATGAATGTCGCGGATCTCCAGACCTGCCGGAGCCATGCGGGAGCCTTCGGAACTCAACCCGGCGGGCCGGAACATGCAGGGGATCCGAAACGATTCGTAGCCGGCCCCGGACAGGTCGCCCAGTGGCCAGGGACTCCAGATCTGCCAGCCACCGCCGCGATGCCCTTCGAAGAACGCGTCGACCCGCGAGAGCATCCCTGGGACCTCGTCGGGGGCGAACGGCCGCAGGGCCACCACGCCGTTCGGTGGCGCTGCCAGCGCCAGCCCCAGGTCCGCTGCCGCCAGGTCGTCCCACCGGCGGGTCGGCTTGCCGCTTCGTTCCGCCGCGGCAGTGACCGCCGTCGCCAGGTTCGCGATCGTCATCAGGACGACCGCATCCAGATCGGCGACGTCCACGGCCGCTGCCCCCACGCCCACTCGCTCGTCCAACGCTGCGCGGAGGATATCCTCCGCAGGTGTCCACGTCCGCATCGCTGAGTGGCCTCGCGCGGCGCCTGGCCGACATCGTCGGCCCCGAGCACGTCATCACCGAACGCACCGAGCGCCGCACCTATGAGTCCGACGCGCTCGCGAACCACGCCGTGATCCCCGGGCTGGTCGTCCTGCCCGCAACCGCTGAACAGGTACAGGCCGTCGTACGGGCCTGCCACGGAACCCGCACGCCGTTCGTCGTCCGGGGCGCCGGGACGGGCCTCTCCGCAGGCGCGCTGCCGATCGAAGACGGCGTCCTGATCACGCTCACGCGCATGCGAAGCGTCGTCGACGTCGATCTCCCGAACCGCCGCGTGGTCGTCGAGCCGGGTGTGACGAACCTTGAGGTGACCGGCGCCGTATCAGCGGAAGGGCTCATGTACGCGCCGGATCCTTCGTCCCAGGTGGTCTGCGCGATCGGGGGCAACGTCGCCGAGAACTCGGGCGGCGCGCACTGCCTCAAGTACGGCTTCACGACGCACCACGTGACCGCGCTCGAGGTGGTCCTTCCGGACGGAGCAACGGTCCACCTGGGCGGGGACGGCATCTCGCCCGACCCGCCCGGATACGACCTCCTCGGCGCCTTCGTCGGCTCCGAGGGCACGCTCGGGGTCGCCACCCGCGTGACGGTCAAGGTGGTCCCGAAGCCGGAGGCGGTGACCACGCTCCAGGCCGCGTTCGCCACGATCGACGCGTCCGGCGAGGCCGTGTCCAGGATCATCGGCGCGGGGGTCGTGCCCGCGGCCGTCGAGATGATGGATCCGCTGGCCATGGAGGCCGCCGAGGCAGCGGTTCATGTCGAATACCCGCCCGGCGCCGGCGCCGTGCTGCTCGTCGAACTGGACGGCGCGCGCGAGGAGGTCGAGCACCTCTCCGAGCGCGTCGAGGCCGTCTGCCGCGACCGCGGGGCGTTCGACATCCGGCTTGCTCGCGACGAGGCCGAGCGGGCCCTGTTCTGGAAGGGGCGGAAGTCCGCGTTCGCCGCGATGGGACGGATCGCCCGCGACTACTACGTGCAGGACGGCGTCGTGCCGCGAACTGCGCTGCCCGAGGCGCTTCAGCGCATCGCCGAACTGGCGGCCGAGCACCGCCTGCGAGTGGCGAACGTCTTCCATGCCGGGGACGGGAACCTCCATCCGCTGGTGCTGTTCGACGCGAGCGTCCCCGGCGAACCCGAACGCGCCACCGACCTGGCCCGCGACATCCTGGCCGCGTGTCTGGCGCTCGGTGGTTCGATCACCGGCGAGCACGGCGTGGGCAAGGACAAGATGAAGGACATGGCGAAGATGTTCGGGCCGGACGATCTGGCCACGATGCAACTGGTCAAGTGCGCGTTCGACCCGGGGAGGCTGGCGAACCCGGACAAGGTGTTCCCCACGCCACGCCTGTGCGGCGAGGCGCCGGGGCCGTACCGGCAGCACCCGCTCGAGCGCGCCGGCGTCGCCGAACGGATGTAGGGGACATCGCGGAAAGGAGCGCAGCGGTGCCGGCGACCACCACCTCACCCATCGCGGCGGTCCGCGATGTCCTTGGGGCCGGCGGCGCGCGCGACGCCACGCCGGCCGACGCGGTGCTGGGCGTTCAGCCCGCCGTCGTCGCCGAGCCGGCTTCGATGGCCGAGGCGTCGGCGCTCCTGGCGATGTGTTCGGCGCGGGGCCTGACGGTCGTCCCGCGGGGAGGGGGAACGAAGCTCGCGTGGGGCGCTCCGCCCGAACGGGCCCACGTGATCGTCTCGACCGCGCGGATGGACGCCGTGCTCGATCATGCGGCTGGTGACCTGGTTGCCGTCGTTCAGGCCGGCTGCCCGTTCGACCGGCTGCAGGAGCGACTCGCCGGAGCCCGCCAGATGCTTGCGTTGGATCCTCCTTCGCGGGAAGGGGCGACGGTCGGCGGCGTGACCGCAGCGGCGGCCTCCGGTCCCCGGCGGCTCCGGTACGGAACGCCGAGGGACCTGCTGATCGGGATCACGGTGGTGCTCTCGGACGGGACGGTCGCCCGGGCGGGCGGCCGCGTGGTGAAGAACGTCGCGGGCTACGACCTGGGCAAGCTGTTCGCCGGGTCGTTCGGAACCCTCGGCCTGATCGCCGAGCTGACGTTTCGGCTGCACCCGTCACCGGAGGCCAGCCACACGGTCGAAGTCGAGGTCGCGACTCCCGAGGCGGCGTATGCGGCGGTCCGGCTCGCGGTATCTCGACCCCTCGATCCGGCCACGGTCGAACTGCGGTGGGGCGGCGGGCCTTCGGTGAGCGGAACGCTCCGCGCGGGCTTCGAAGGAACCGAACCCGGCGTCCGGGCACAGACGGACCGGGTCATGTCCCTGTTGGGTCACCCGACGGGCCAGGGGATCGGGCCGCCGGATGTGCGACCCGACCTCGAAGACGAACCGGTGACACTTCCGGCCGGCGCGACGCGCGTGAAGGTCGCGCATCCACCAGCGGCGCTCGCCTCGGCCGTTCGAGCGGCGTGGGACGCGGCGGGGGAGGGCCGCCCGCCTGCACTTTCGTGTCACGCCGCGTCAGGTGTGATGTTCGTCGACCTCGCACCTTCGACGGCGGATCGGGCTGGCGCGGCCGTGCGCGCCGTGCGCTCCTTCGCCGAGCGGGTCGGCGGGAGCGCCGTCGTGCTCGACGCGCCGGTGGAGGTCAAGGCCGCGGTCGATCCGTGGGGTCCGCCGGGGGACGCGATTGGTCTCATGCGTCGGGTGAAGGAGCGGTTCGATCCGACGCGGACGATGAGCCCGGGCCGCTTCGTGGGCGGGATCTGAGGGGGACGGCCGTGCTGGGTGCGTTCGATGCGGTGCGGCCGCCCGACCGGCAGGTGCTGGACTCCTGCATCCGGTGCGGGTTCTGCCTTCCGACGTGTCCGACGTTCGTGCTCTGGGGCGAGGAGATGGACTCACCCCGCGGACGCATCCACCTGATGAGCGTCGGCCTGGACGGCGAACCGATGACGGACCAGATGGTCGATCACTTCGACGCCTGCCTCGGATGCATGGCGTGCGTGACCGCGTGCCCGTCCGGCGTGCGCTACGACGTGGTGCTGGAAGCGACCCGCGCGCAGGTGGAACGCCACGCCCGTCGCCCGGTGAAGGAACGTCTGATGCGGGCCATGGTGTTCGCCGTCGCGCCGTATCCGGCCCGGTTGACCTGGGCACGTCGCGCGCTGCGCGCATCTCGCGCACTCGGGGTGGATCGGATTTCGAAGCGAATCGCGCTGCCTGCGGGGCTGCGTGCGCTGGAGTCGCTTGCCCCGGCGACCGGTGGGGGCCCCGTCGGGACGGTGCCGGCCGTCGTTCCGGCGCGAGGCACGCGGCGGGCCATGGTCGGCATGCTCGCGGGCTGCGTGCAGCGGGTGTTCTTCGGCCACGTCAACGGGGCCACCGCTCGGGTCCTCTCCGCCGAGGGATGCGAAGTGGTGAACCCACCTGACCAATCATGCTGCGGCGCGCTGAGCCTTCACGCCGGCCGGGAGCAGGAAGCCATGGCGTTCGCACGCCGCACGATCGACGCGTTCGACCGTGCCGGCGTCGACGCGGTGGTGGTGAACGCCGCCGGCTGCGGGTCCGCGATGAAGGAGTACGGCTCGCTGCTGCGCGACGACGCGGCGTATGCGGACAGGGCCGAGAGGTTCGCCGGCCGCGTTCGGGACGTGTGCGAGTTCCTGGACGAGCTCGGGCCGGCCGCGCTGCGACACCCGATCGAGGCCACCGTGGCGTATCAGGACGCGTGCCACCTCGCTCACGCCCAGGGCGTCCGGAGCCAGCCGCGCCGCGTGCTCGCTTCGATCCCCGGCCTGACCGTCAAGGAGATCGCGGAGCCCGAACTCTGCTGCGGCTCGGCCGGCATCTACAACATCGTCCAGCCCGAACCGGCGTCGGCGCTCGGCGAGCGCAAGGCCCGCAACGTCCTCGACGCGCACCCGCAGGCCCTGGTGACCGCGAACCCCGGGTGCGCCCTCCAACTGGCGTCGCACCTGCGCCGGCTCGGCCGCCCGCTCCCGGTGATCCATCCGGTCGAGGTCCTGGATGCTTCCCTCCGCGGCGCCGGTCTGCCGCGGGGACAGGGGGAATAGCCGGTGCGGTCGTTCCGGTTGCGCCGAAGCAGGATGTCATCGCTGGTCTCGGCCTCTCCGCGCACCCGTTCGACCCTGCCGTACCACCTCGCGCTCCTCGGCGTGGCGGCGCTGTGGGGCGGTGCGTTCGTGGCGATCCGAAACCTGGACGCGTCCGGCCGGATCTCCGCGCCGTCGATCACGCTGCTGCGGTTCGCGCTGACGGCGGTCGCGATGCTCCCCATCGCGCTGACGCGCCGCGTGCGCATCGCACGTCAGGACCGGTGGCGCGTGGGCGTGATGGCGCTCCTCGGCGGCCTCGTCTACCACCTGGCGCTGAACGAGGGCGAACGGTTCGTCTCCGCCGGCGTGGCGAGCCTGATCGTGGCGTGCACGCCGGTGATCGTGGCGATCCTCGCCGTCCGGTTCCTGGGCGAACGGCTGACGCCGATCCGCACGGCGGGTATCGCGCTCGCGGCGACCGGTGTCGCCGTCCTGGTGATCTGGGGCTCCGGCGGCGGATCGCTGCACGTGCAGAACCTGCTCGGCGCGCTGGTGGTCCTGATCGCGCCGGCCGCGTGGGCGGTCAGCACGGTCGTCGGCAAGCCTGCCGCTCAGCGCTACGATCCGATCGGCTTGACGGCACTCACCATGGTGCTGTCCGCGCTGCTCATCGTCCCGTTCACATTGCCCGCGGCCATCCGCGACGTGCCCGGCCTGACCGGCGGGGACTGGCTGCAGCTGGCATACCTGGCATTCGGCTGCACCGCGCTCGCGTACATGGTGTGGTACGTGGCGCTGCGGCATCTGCAGGCGACCACCGTGGCCGGATACATCTACCTCGTGCCGCCGTTCGCGCTGGCGTGGGCGGCGCTGTTCCTGGGGGAGCGGCTGACCGCGGCGGGAGTGGTCGGTGGGGTGATGGTGCTCGCGGGCGTGCTGGTGGCCGAGCGGCTCGCGCCGCGGATGGCCGCGAGACGGGCGAAGCGGGCCCCCTCGGCGCCCGCCGCCGCCCCGTCCGGAGCCTGGGACGGACCTGAGGAGCGATCGGCGTGAGCGGGCCGAGCGATTCCGCGCCGGTGTCGGGCACCGCTTCGGCCGTTCCATCCGCTCCGGACGAAGGAGGCTACGTCGCCTACGGCACCCCGAAAGGGTGGTGGGTGATCACCACCATGGTGCTGGGCTCCGGGATGGTCTTTCTGGACGGCACCGTGGTGAACGTGGCGCTCCCGACGATCGGAAGGACCTTCCACACGGGGCTGGCCGGGCTCCAGTGGACCATCACGGCGTACCTGCTCACGCTCGGTTCGCTGCTGCTCCTCGGCGGCTCGCTGGGCGACCTGCACGGCCGCAAGAGGGTGTTCGTGATCGGCATCGCGGTGTTCACCTCGGCATCGGTCCTGTGCGGCGTGGCGCCCACCGCCGGCTTCCTGATCGCCGCCCGCGCCGTTCAGGGCGTGGGCGGCGCGCTCCTTGTCCCGGAGAGTCTGGCGATCATCGCCGCCGTCTTCCGGCCGAGCGACCGGGGCTCGGCGATCGGCGCGTGGTCGGGCCTGGCGGCCGTCGCGACCGCAGGTGGGCCGTTCCTTGGGGGCTGGCTGGTCGACGCCGGATCGTGGCGCCTGGTGTTCCTCATCAACGTGCCGATCGCCGTCGTCACGGTCGTGCTCGCGATCCGTCATGTGCCGGAGAGCCGCGATCCGAACGCCGGGCGGCGCCTGGACGTGCTCGGCGCGGGCGCGGTCACGCTCGGGCTGGCCGGCGTCGTGTATGCGCTGATCGAGGGGCCGGTGCGTGGCATGGGTTCTCCCGCCGTGGCGGCCGCGGGCACGATCGGCCTGCTGCTGCTGATCGCATTTCCCTTCATCGAAAGCCGCGTTCGCGAGCCCATGGTGCCGCTCGAGATCTTCCGCTCGATGCAGTTCACCGGGGCGAACCTCACCACGCTGTTCGTCTACGGGGCGCTCGGCGGGGCGATGTTCTTCCTGGTGATCATGCTCCAGACCGAGATGGGATATTCGGCGCTCCAGGCGGGCGCCAGCCTGTGGCCGCTGACCGTGCTCCTCTTCGTGCTGTCCGCGCGAGTGGGGCGTCTTGCGCAGCGGATCGGGCCGAGGATCCCCATGACGATCGGCCCGTTGATCGCCGGGATCGGGTTCCTCCTCCTGTCCCGGCTGAATGCCGACAGCTCGTACTGGCGAGACGTCGTGCCCGGCGTGGCGGTCTTCGGCCTGGGGATGGCGTTCACCGTCGCGCCCCTGTCCACCGCCGTCCTGGCCGCGGTCGAGGATCGGCACAAGGGTCTCGGGTCTGGCGTGAACAATGCCGTGTCCCGGATCGCGGGGTTGCTGGCCGTGGCGCTGCTTCCCGTTGCGGCCGGGTTCGCGACCGACGGGACGACCCGCGGCCCCGCGTTCCAGGCGGGCTACCAGCGGGCGATGGTGATCGCGGCCGGCCTGTGCTGGCTCGGCGCGATCGTCTCGTTCGCGACGATCCGAACCGCGATCACCGTCCGAGCCGTGCCGCATCCGAGCCCTCAGCAGGGTTGCGCCGACGCGGCGCTGGCGGAGACGACGGGCCGAGTGCGCGAATCGGCGGCGTCGGCCTGACGCTCGATCGCGAACCACGCTTCGGACGACACGTTGTCTTCGATCGTCATCCGGCGACGGGAGCGGATGTAGCGACGGCCAAGTACATCACGATCCGTGGGGCCGGCCTGACGTCGAACCCTCCGCCGTGGCATTCATCCCTTCTCCGGTCGGCATAGACTGCTCGTCGCATTGGGGGGAAGGCGGATCTTGCAGCTCATCGGCGCCGCGGGCTGCACGCTCGCGCTCCTCAGCCTGGTCTTCGTGCCCACCGCCGGCGCCGCGGGGCAGCGATGGCGGATCGTTCGAAGTCCGAGCCCGGGCAAGGCCGGCCTGAACGCCGTCTCGGCGCTTTCCTCGTCGGATGCGTGGGCGGTCGGTGGGTACTTTTCGTCGGCAAGCGGAGGGACCCTGACCCTGCATTGGGACGGGGTGCGCTGGCGCCACATCCCCAGCCCCAGCCCGACATCGAATTCCACGCTCACGTCGGTCCTGGCGCTCTCGCACGACGACGTCTGGGCCGTCGGGTATACCTCGCATTTCGCGGGGGGCGACAAGACGCTCATCGAGCACTGGGATGGTTCGGCCTGGAGCATCGTCCCCAGTCCGAATCCGCGGAGGGACAACGACCTCAACGCGATCATGGGCGTGAGCCGGAACCATCTCTGGGCGGTCGGCAGGACGGATCACAGCCTCGGGGAGAGGAACTACGGCCTCATCGAGGAGTGGGACGGCATGACGTGGTCCGTGGTCCGGCACCCACAGCCCGGGTTCGATTCGTTCTTCTGGGGAGGGACGAGCCTCACCGACAAGGAGGCGTGGGCCGTCGGTGCCTACGACGGGCGGGGTTGCGGCGCGTACTGCTTCCTCGCCGAGCGGTGGGACGGATCGAGGTGGACGAAGGTGCCCACGCGGGGCGACTTCCGGAACTCGGACAACAATCTCTGGGCCGTGGGCGGCTCCTCGCCCAAAGACGTATGGGCGGTCGCGTGGGACGGGGGCCGAAGCGACCTGGTCCAGCACTGGAACGGCCGGGCGTGGCACCGCGCGTCGTTCGAGTCGGTCGGCGAATACGGCCCTTCGTTCACGGGCGTCGCGGCGCAGAGCGTGAACTCCGCGTGGGCCGTGGGCGTGTATTCGGCCGACGAACAATCGAGGTTCTCGACCCTGACGGAACATTGGAATGGCACGGCGTGGTCCGTCGTCGGGAGCCCGAACCGCGGCAGTTCGGACTTCAGCGGCGTCGCCGCGATTCCGGGCACGGACGACGTCTGGGCCGTGGGACAGGGCGACGGCTCGACGCTGATCGAGCTCTACTCCTGACGCGACCCGTTTCTCGGAAGACTGGTTGACCCTCCCCTCAGGGGAGGCCGTACCCTTCGTTCGGTATGGCGCTTGAACTGGAACGCTCGAAGAACGCCACGGCGATCGGGCCGGATGAGCTGCTGACGATCGGCAGGATGTCCCGCCGGTCCGGCCTTTCGATCAAGGCGCTCCGGCACTACGACCGGCTCGGGCTGCTGCCGCCCCGCGACGTGGATCCCGTCACGGGTTACCGGCGCTACGGACCGGAGCAGGTCGAACCCGCCGTCCTCATCAGGCGCCTTCGAGAGCTTGAGATGCCGCTCCCGCGCGTTCGTGCCGTGCTGGCCGCGGGCACGCTCGCGGAGCGGCTGGCGGAGCTGGAGGCCTACCGGACCAGCGTCCAGGCGCGGGCCTGGCGACTGCAGCGGGTGCTGCACGAACTGGACCACGACATCGTTCGCGACGGAGGAAGGGAGCGTTTCATGCCCGACACGGTCGGACCGACCTACGACCCTGAGGAACGGCGCCAGATCGGGGTCGCGCTGTTCAACCGGACCTGGCAGTACCTCGAGATGCCCGACCGCACGCAGGAACAGGACGACTACATGATCCACATGGCGCACGCCTCCCGGTTCCACTGGGAGGAATCCGGCCTGGGCACCGCCGCGAACAACGCCCGCGGCGAATGGCAGGTGTCCCGCGTCTATGCGGTGGTCGGGCGGGCCGAACCGGCGATCTACCACGCCCGCCGGTGCCTGGAGATCTGCGAAGCCAACGGCATCCGGGACTTCGACATCGCCTACGCCTACGAGGCGCTCGCGCGCGCGCATGCGGTGGCGGGCGACGGTGACGAGGCGCGGAGATACGCCGGACTGGCCGGCGTCGCGCGCGACGGGATCGCCGAGGACGACGAACGGGAGCTGTTCGACTCGGACCTGGCAACGCTTCCCGTTCGCTGACCGGTGGAATGATCGCCACTGGACCCGATCCGGCCGGGTGCATGGGAAGGAGTAGGGAGATGAGACGTCTTCGTTGGGTGAGCGTCGCCCTGTGCGTGGTGACGCTGTCTTCCGTTGCCGCGACTGCGACCGCGCGGCCGCAGGCCGCCCGGCACGCGCCACGAGCGTCCCGAGCGCCGGTTGCCCCGGCGGCCTTCGGCGACTGGCCGACCTATCACCTCGACGCGCTTCGAACCGGCAACGACACGTCGGAGCCGCCGATCGGGACGCTGACAACCGCATGGACCGCCGCCCTGGACGGTGCCGTCTACGCCGAGCCGCTGATGGTGGGTGGTCTGGTGATCGCGGCCACGGAGAATGACTCGGTCTACGCCCTCCAGCCCACGAGCGGCAAGGTCGCGTGGCGGCGGAGCCTGGGGACGCCGGTTCCGCGGAGCCAACTGCCCTGCGGGAACATCGACCCCCTGGGCATCACGAGCACGCCGGTCTACGACTCCGCGAGCGGACGGCTCTTCGTCGCAGCCGAACGGCTGGTCAACGGGACGGCCGTGAAACACGTCCTCTACGCGCTGGACCCGGCGACCGGTAAGGTGCTCGGCAGCCGGGGGCTCGACCCCAAGAACGTGCAGGCGGATGTCGAACAGCAGCGTTCCGGCCTGGCGATCGGGAGCGGATTCGTCTATGTAGCCTTCGGTGCGCTGGCGGGCGACTGCGGTCCGTTCCACGGGATGGTCGTCGCCGTCCCGACGTCCATGTCCGGGAAGAAGCACACGTACATCGCCACCAAGTACGAGCCCAGCGCCGTCGAGGGCGGAATCTGGGCGACCCCCGGCCCCACGGTCGACGCCAAGGGGCACGTATTCGTCGCCGTCGGCAACGGCACGACGACCGACCCGTTCGACTACTCCGACTCGGTGCTGCGACTCTCCGCCGGGAAGGTCGGGCTCCAGGATTACTTCGCGCCCTCCACCTGGAAGTCCGACAACGCCTCCGATCTGGACCTGGGATCGCAGGGTGCCACGTTCGTCGGGTCGTACGTCTACGCGGACGGGAAGCGCGGGACTGCGTACCTGCTGGACCAGGCGTCGCTCGGACACATCGGTGGCGAACTGACCAGCGCGACGGTGTGCGCCTCGTTCGGCGGGACGGCCGTGGTGCAGTCGACCGTCTACGTGCCCTGTACGGATGGGCTGCGCGCCGTCAGCACGGCGAACGGCGACATCAGTGTGCTGTGGCGTGCGGCCGCGACGTCGGCGAAGGGCCCGCCCGTGGTCGGTGGCGGTGCCGTCTGGAGCGTGGCGTGGAGCGCCGCGACCCTGTACGCGCTGGACCCGTCAACCGGGGCCACCCTCCAGTCGATCTCCACCGGATCGGTACCCCACTTCGCCACGCCGATGCTGTCCGGCGGGATGGCGTTCGTCGGAACGCTCACGGGCGTCGTCGCGATCAGCGGCGTCTAGAGTCAGCCGCCGAGCGCGCGGTCGAAGAAGTCGAGCGCCATGCTCGAACGCCAAGGAAGGGGCACAGTCCGCGGTGCCCTATTCGATGAGGAACCGCGGAAGGAGGAGGCCGTTCGCCAGGGTTGCCGCTATGCGCCCATGGGGTGCCAGACCGTCTTCATCTCCATGAGGGCGGTCACAGCGTAGGGGCTCTGCGCGGACTCGTCGAACCAGTCCGCCGCGGCGGAGCGGACGGTGCGCTTCACGTTGTCGGCGGCGGCGTCCTCGAGCGACGCGACCATGTCCTCCGGCGCGCCGGCCAGGTCGATCGCGTTGACGTCCATGTGCGCGGCGAGCCAGGGGAGCAGTTCTTGCTTCGACCCGGTCAGCAGGTTGACGACCCCACCCGGCACGTCCGAGGTGGCCAGCACCTCCGAGAGCGTCACCGCCGGCAGGGGACGCTCCTCGCTCGCGACCAGCACGGCGGCGTTGCCGCTCACGATCGCCGGCGCCAGCACGGACACGAGTCCCAGCAGGGCCGGCTCCTCGGGCGCGACCAGGCCGACGACGCCCACCGGCTCGGGCACCGTGAAGTCGAAGTACGGCCCAGCGACCGGATTCGCGCCGCCCATGACCGAGGAGACCTTGTCCGACCAGCCCGCGTACCAGACCCACCGATCGATCGCCGCGGAGACCTCGCGCCCGGCCTGGTCCTCGCTGTCGCAGGCGCCGGAATCGAACAGTTCGGCGACGAACTGATCCGTTCTGCCCTCCATCAGCTCGGCGACGCGATACAGAACCTGTCCGCGGTTGTATGCCGTCGCGGACGACCAGCCCGGGAGGGCGCTTCGGGCGGCTCGGACCGCTTCGCGCAGGTCCTTGCGCGAAGCCCTGGCCGGCCGCGCCAGCACCGAGCCGTCCCGGCCGGTCACGGGGTACGAACGGCCCGATTCCGAGCGGGGGAACGCGCCTCCGATGTAAAGCTTGTACGTCTTCCGCACGTCGAGACGGTCAGGCATCTTTACCATCTCCGTCGGACGCCGCGCGCACCGGGACCAGGTCCAGGTACGCCGACAGGCCCTGGACGCCGCCCTCCCTGCCGAACCCGCTCTCCTTGTAGCCGCCGAACGGCGACGCCGGGTCGAACCGGTTGAAGGTGTTCGCCCACACAACGCCCGCGCGCATCCGCGCGGCCATCCACAGGATGCGCGAACCCTTCTCCGTCCAGATCCCGGCGGACAGTCCGTACGGGGTGTTGTTCGCCTTCTCCACGGCCTCGGCCGGCGTGCGGAAGGTGAGGATCGACAGCACCGGTCCGAAGATCTCCTCGCGCGCGATCCGGTGGGACTGCGAGACGCCGGTGAAGAGCGTGGGGCGGAACCAGAAACCCCGTTCGGGAAGTGCGCAGTCGGCTTGGTAGATCTCGGCGCCCTCGTCGACCCCGGCCGCGACCAGCTCCTCGATCCTGTTCAGTTGCGCCCGGGAGTTGATGGCGCCCACGTCGGTGTTCTTGTCGAGCGGATCGCCGACCCGAAGCGTGGACAGGCGTGCCTTCAGCTTGTCCAGCAGCGGTTCGAAGATCGACTCCTGGACCAGCAGGCGCGAGCCGGCGCAACAGACGTGCCCCTGGTTGAAGTAGATGCCGTTGACGATTCCCTCGACGGCCTGGTCCATGGGCGCGTCGTCGAAGACGATGTTCGCCGCCTTGCCGCCCAGTTCCAGGGTCAGGCGCTTGCCGGTGCCGGCGACCGTCCGCCGGATGGCCTTCCCGACCTCGGTCGAGCCGGTGAACGCCACCTTGTCGACACGGGGGTTGGCGACCACCGCGGCCCCGGTCGGTCCCGCGCCCGTGACGATGTTCACCACACCCGGGGGGAGCCCCGCCTCGTCCAGGACCTCGCCGAGCAGGAGCGCGGTGAGGGGTGTGGTCTCGGCCGGCTTGAGGACCACAGTGTTCCCGCAAGCCAGGGCCGGCGCGAGCTTCCACGCCGCCATCAGGAGCGGGAAGTTCCACGGGATCACCTGGCCGGCGACGCCGAGCGACCGCGCGGCCCGTCCCGGGAAGGCGTACTCGAGCTTGTCGGCCCACCCTGCGTGATAGAAGAAGTGCGCCGCGGCCAGCGGCAGGTCGACGTCGCGCGCCTCCTTGATCGGCTTCCCGCCGTTCAGCGACTCCAAAACGGCGAACTCGCGGCTTCGTTCCTGCAGCGCCCGTGCGATGCGGAACAGATACTTCGCCCGTTCGGACCCCCGCAGGTCGCCCCAGTGCTCCTCGTAGGCCGTGCGCGCCGCCGCGACCGCCAGGTCGACGTCGGCCTCGCCGGCCTCGGCCACCTCGGCGAGCGGCTCCTCGGTGGCCGGGGAGATCGTCGTGAACCACTTCTCGGACAGCGGTTCGACGAACCGCCCGCCGATGAACAGGCCGTAGCGGTCCCGAAGGGTCACCACGTCGCGCGACTCGGGCGCGGGCGCGTACTCCCAGGCCGGTGCCGTCACCGGTGCCGCGTCGCCGGAGCGCTCGATGTCGGTGCTCATGTCGCGGTACCCATCCGCCTTTAGTCGATCGTGAAGTAGTCCGGACCCTGGTACACGCCAGTGCGCTCCTTCCGGATCTGCATGAGCACGTCGTTGAGCAGGGTCGAGGCGCCGATACGGAAGAGGTCGGGGCTCATCCACGACGGCCCGAGCGTCTCGTGGACGAGCACCAGGTACTGCAGGGCGTTCTTCGACGTTCGGACCCCGCCGGCCACCTTGACGCCGACCATGCGGTCGGTCTGGTGGAAGAAGTCGCGGGCCGCCTCCATCATGCAGAGCGCGTTCGGGAGGGTGGCGCCCACCCCGATCTTGCCGGTCGAGGTCTTGATGAAGTCCGCCCCCGCCGCCATCGCCAGGATCGAGGCGCGCCGGATGGCGTCGTAGGAGCCCAGTTCGCCGGCTTCCAGGATCACCTTGAGGTGGGCCGAACCGCAGGCGCGCTTCGACTCGACGATCTCCTCGAACGCCTGCCGGTACCGTCCGGAGAGGAACGCCGAACGGTTCAGGACGATGTCGATCTCGTCGGCGCCGTCCTCGACGGCCCGGCGGATCTCGGACACACGCGCGTCGAGCGGTCCCAGTCCGGACGGGAACGCGCCCCCCACGCTGGCCACGTGGACGCCGGTCCCCTTCAACTGCCCGGCGGCGACGCCGACCAGCGATGGGTAGATGCAGACGGCACCGACGGACGGGATGGACGCGTCCGTCGGGTCGGGCCGGACGGCCTTCGCGCACATGGCGACGACCTTGCCCGGCGTGTCCGCGCCCTCCAAGGTCGTCAGGTCGATGCACCGGAGGGCCAGGTCCAGCCCCCAGAGCTTCGACGCCTTCTTGATCGAACGCGTGGCGAGGGCGGCGGCTCGCTCCTCCAGCCCCACCGCGTCGACGCTCGTGACACGTGCCAGGAGCGTGGCCGCGGCGCCGTCGGAGATGGCGTCGTCGGCGCGAGGCCAGTCGACCTCTGTCGAAGTTGCGCTCACGACGCAATCGTAGTGGAGTTGCTCGTGGCGCCGAACCGTGAGCGGCACGATCGTATGAGCGCTCGGCAGCGGTCCGCTTGACCGAGCAGGGCTCATACGTGAGAGTAGCCGCGCGGCGGCTCGACCCGGGGTCCGACGGTCTCCGCTGTTCGTTTTGCGAGGAACCACCCCCAGTCGCTGGGGAAGGAGGGGGAATGAAGAAGGCGGTACGAATACTGACCGTGCTGAGCGCGATTGCCCTGGTCGCGGCCGCGTGCGGCAAGAACAACAATGCAACGTCACCGGGCACGACGACCGCACCCACGACTGCCGCGAGTCCCAGCCCGAACTGTCCGCACGCGGGTCCGCAGATCAAGATGGCGCTGCTGTACGACCTGATTGGCCGAGGCGACAAGTCGTTCAATGACTCCGCTGCGGCCGGCCTCGACAAGGCGAAGTGCGACTTCAACGTCAACGCGACGGAGCTCACGCCAAACTCGGGCGGCACGAACCGCGCCGAGCTCCTGAACCTCGCCGCCACGCAGGGGAACCAACTGATCATCACGGTCGGTTTCCTGTACGCGGAGACCACAGGCGCGGCCGCGGTGAAGTATCCGGATGTGAAGTTCGCCGACGTGGACGGCTACGTCGACCACACGACGTGCGACACGTGCGTGGACGAGACGCCGACCGGCAACTTGGCCTCGCTGCTGTTCGCTGAGAACCAGGGCGCATATTTGGTCGGTGCCGCGGCTGCGCTCAAGTCGAAGACCCATCACGTCGGGTTCATTGGAGGCGTGGACATCGCGCTGATCCAGAAGTTTCAAGCGGGGTTCGACGCGGGCGTGAAAAAGGAAGACCCGAGCGCCACGATCGACCACAAGTACATCACCGAGCCGCCGGACTTCACCGGGTTCAACCTGCCCGACAAGGCGAAGACGATCGCGGAGAGCATGTATCAGAACGGCGCGGACGTCGTGTACCACGCGGCTGGTGGGTCGGGCGCTGGACTGTTCCAGGCCGCGGTCGACTACTCGGGTTCGAGCGGCACACACGTCTGGGCGATCGGGACGGACTCCGACCAGTACCTGTCCGCGCCGGCCGAGCAGCAGCCGTTCATCCTGACCTCCAACCTCAAGCGAGTGGACGTGGCGACGTACGAGACGATCAAGGCCTTCTCCGAAGGGAACTTCAAGGGGGGCATCCAGACGTTCGACCTCACCAACAACGGCGTCGGGTATGCCACCTCAGGCGGGTTCGTCGACGATATCGCGGCACAGCTCGACGATCTGGCCAGCCAGATCAAGAGCGGAACGATCGTGGTCCCGGACAAGTTGAGCTAGGACGGCACAAGCGGCGACACCAAACCGGCCCGGCTCTAACCCCGGGCCGGTTTGGTGCCAACTCATCGAGGGGGGCCGATGCCTGAGGTAGCCGCGGTCGAACTCCAGGGGATCACCAAGCGGTTCCCCGGTGTGGTGGCCAACGACGATGTGAACATCGAGGTCGCCCCCGGCGAGGTGCACGCCATCGTCGGGGAGAACGGCGCCGGCAAATCGACCTTGATGAAGATTCTCTACGGGATGCTTCGCCCCGACTCGGGCACCATCAGGGTCCGCGGCGAAGAGGTCCACTTCCGGTCACCCAAAGACGCGATCGCCGCCGGCGTCGGCATGGTGCACCAGCACTTCATGCTCGCCGAGAACCTGACGGTCCTGGAGAACATCATCCTCGGTTCGGAGCCGACACACGGCCCGATGATCGCGTTCGGCGATGCCCGCGACCGCGTGAAGGAGCTCTCCGCCACGTACGGGATGCCGCTTGACCCGGATCGGCTGGTGGAGGATCTCTCCGTCGGAGAGCGCCAGCGGGCAGAGATCATCAAGGTCCTGTATCGCGGTGCCCGCATCCTCATTCTGGACGAACCGACCGCCGTCCTTGTGCCTCAGGAGGTTCGGGAGCTGTTCGGGAACCTCCGTGACCTGAAGCGGGAAGGCGTGACCGTGATCTACATCTCGCACAAGCTCGACGAGGTGCTCGAGATCGCGGACAGCATCACGGTGATCCGGGCGGGTCGAACGGTTGCCACGGTGAACCCAGGCGATGTGACGACCGGTCAGCTTGCGGAACTGATGGTTGGGAGTGAGCTTCCCAGACCCGAGACGCGCGAGTCTACCGTCACGGATACCGTCGAACTCACGGTCGAAGGCCTCGGAGTGAAGGCTGCGGACGGACGCTGGTTGCTGCGGGACGTGAGCTTCACCGTCCACCGCGGCGAGATCCTCGGGATCGCGGGCGTCGAGGGCAACGGTCAGGCGCAGTTGCTGGAGGCCTTGATCGGCGTGACACCCATAGCGGCGGGAACCATCAAGCTGGGCCGCGAGGACATCACCACGTGGTCGACAGAGGCCCGGCGAGACGCAGGCATCGGGTATATCCCCGAGGATCGTCACGAGGAAGGCCTGCTGCTGGCCGCCCCGCTGTGGGAGAACGCGATGCTCGGCCATCAGGCCCAGGCGCCGTTCGCCAAAGGCGCATGGATCGATCGGAAGGGCGCGAAGCGGCAGACGGAGGCGATCGTCTCCCAGTACCGAGTGGCCACGCCCGGTATCCGTGCGGCGGCCTACGCGTTGTCCGGCGGGAACCAGCAGAAGCTGATCGTCGGGCGCGAGATGATTGCCGAGCCGAAGGTGCTGCTTGCCGCGCAACCCACGCGTGGGATCGACGTCGGCGCCCAGGCTTCGGTGTGGGACGCGATCCGCCGGGCCCGCGCCGCCGGACTCGCCCTCCTGTTGATCTCGGCCGACCTCGAGGAGCTGATCGGTCTGTCGGACACCCTGTGGGTCATCTTCGGCGGCCGGCTCGTCGCCAAGGTCGACGCGTCGAAGGTCACGCCGGAGGAGTTGGGGCTGTACATGACGGGGGCGAAGCAGCGAGAGGCGGCGTCGTGAAGGTGAGGCGGGCGGCGTTGTGGCTGCTCGCGCCCATCGCCGCCATCGCATTCTCCTTGCTCGTCTCCTCCATCGCATTGCTGCTGATCCACCAGAACCCCTTCACCGCCTTCGGGAACATGGTGAAGTACGGCACGCAGGGCAACCAGATCATCTCGATCATCAACCGCGCGGCGCCGCTGTTCCTGTCCGCGGTCGCCGTCGCCATCGGGTTCAAGATGAACCTGTTCAACATCGGCGTGGAGGGTCAGTACTACCTTGCCGCGTTGCTGGCCGCGTCGGTCGGGGCTGCGGTTCACCTGCCGCCTGTGCTGCACGTGACGCTGATCCTGGTCACCGCAATGACCGTCGGTGCCGTGTGGGCAGGCATCGCCGGTGTGTTGAAGGTGACCCGGGGCGTATCGGAGGTCATCTCCACCATCATGCTGAACTTCATCGCGACCGGCATCGGTTCCTACCTGTTGCTGAACTATCTGAAACGCCCCACGGCCGCGTCCGACCTGGCCACGCGGACCCGTGAGATTCCGAAGTCGGGCCTGTTCCCCAGCCTCGACAAGCTGCTCGGCATCACGAATCCGAACGAGCCCCTGAGCGGGTTCCTGCTGGTCGCGATCGCCGTCGGGATCGCCTACTACGTCGTCGTGTGGCGAACCCGCTTCGGGTTCAACCTTCGCGCAACGGGCCTGAACGCGCAGGCGGCTCGGGTGAGCGGGGTGAACCCGGGCGCGATGGTGATCCAGACGATGCTCATCTCCGGAGCGGTCGCGGGCCTCGTGGGAATGCTGTACCTGCTGTCCTTTTTCCACGCATACACCCTTGACTTCCCGACCGGCCTCGGGTTCAGCGGCATCGCCATCGCGCTGGTCGGCAGGAACAACCCGGTCGGGATCGCGGCGGCATCCCTGCTGTTCGCCTTCCTCGAGGTGTCCGCGCAGATCCTCGACTTGAACGGGATCCCGAAGGAGGTCATCCAGATCATGCAGGGCGTGATCATCCTTTCGGTGGTCGTGGCCTACGAGTTGGTCCGCCGACTGGTCGAGGCACAGGACGTCCGAGCGGCCGCCCAGCGGACCCGAGAGCCCGCCGCCCCATTGGAAGGGGTGGCCGCCTGATGGCCGGCGAACGGACCGACATCCTCGTCGAGCCGGTTGGTGAGTCGCCGTCGCATCCCGGACCCAGGATCCGGCGCTCGTGGGTGATCGTGGCGGCGGCGCTGCTCATGCTGGTGATCGTTCGCGAGGTCACGGGGTCGAAGGAGCTGACGTCGAGCTTCACGTTCGCGGCCGCGCTGGCGCTGGCCGTCCCGATCCTGTTCGCCGGGCTTGGCGGCTTGTGGTCCGAGCGCGTCGGAGTGGTGAACATCGGGCTCGAGGGCATGATGATCCTCGGGACCTGGTTCGGCGCGTGGGCGGGATGGAAGTTCGGCGCGTGGTACGGCGTTGTGTTCGGGATGGCCGGGGGAGCGGCCGGGGGGCTGCTCCACGCGGTCGCCACGATCACGTTCGGCGTCGACCACATCGTCTCCGGGGTCGCCATCAACATCCTCGCCGCGGGGGTCGCCAGGTTCCTGTCGGTGATCACGTACACGACCGGCACCGGCGGAAGTCCGGCGCAGTCGCCCCAGGTGAGCGGCACGCTGTTCCAGTTCACGATGCCGTTCCTGGCGGGTGGGCCGTTCCTATGGATCCACAAGACTCCCGACCTGCTCGGGTGGTTCGAGCGCCACCATTGGTTCCTGGTCTCGGACGTCGCGGGGGTGGCGAAGGGCCTGATGTTCGACGTGTCGGCGTTGACGCTGATCGCCGTCGCGCTGATCCCGTTCTCGTACTGGTGGTTCTGGCGGACCCGTACCGGTCTGCGCATGCGCTCCGTCGGCGAGAATCCGATCGCCGCCGACTCGCTCGGCGTACGCGTGTACACGATGAAGTACATCGGCGTGGTCATCTCGGGAGCCCTCGCCGGCCTTGGCGGCGTGTTCCTGGTCTTCGAGGCTGGGATCTACCACGAAGGCCAGACGGGAGGCCGCGGCTACATCGGACTGGCCGCCCTGATCTTCGGGAATTGGCGACCGGGGGGTATCGGGGCAGCGGCCGGGCTGTTCGGATACGCGGACTCTCTGCAACTGCGATCGGATCCCGCGATCCATGCGCTGCTGCTGTTCGTGGCGGTCGCTCTGGCCGTCGCGGCGATCTGGTTCGTCGGACGGAAGCGGGCGGTCCCGGCAGCGGCGCTCGTGATCCTTTCGTCAGGCTTCTTCACGTGGTGGGCAACCAGCGAATCCGTCCCCGGGCAACTGGTCGGCACGGTGCCCTACATCGCCACGCTGGTCGTCCTGTCCGTCGCATCGCAGAGCCTTCGGCCGCCGAAGTGGGACGGGCGACCGTATCGAAAGGGCCAGGCGCTCTAAGCCTCGGTCGTCCGGTGCCATTCGTGGACGAGCGGCGGCGGTGGCTGTGGTTCGCCGGACAGTGTCATGGCTGCCACGACTCGCGAGGATGCGATGGCTGCGGCATCATCCGATCGCGCGTGCACCGTGCCGACCGGCTCGCCGGACGACACGGGGTCGCCGATCTTCGCTCGGATCACGATGCCGACCGCCGGGTCGACCGGGGTCCCCTTCGTCACGCGACCGGCTCCCAATACGACGCTGGCCCGGCCGATCGCCTCGGCGTCCAAGCCAGCCACGAAGCCGTCCGTGGGAGCGAGGATCGGCAGCACAACGGGCGCTCGCTCAAGCACGGACCACGGCTCCTCGGTTACCCGCGGGTCTCCGCCTTGAGCTTCGACCATCGCCGCGAACACCCGAAGCGCCGAACCGTCGTCCAGGGCGCGTTCGGCCCGCTCTTTCGCGATCACGGATTCCTCGGCGGAGAGCTCGGTGATGGCTCGCGCTCCGAACAGGACCGCGAGGTCACGGAGCCGCCCGCGCTCCCGGCCGGCCATCACGTCGACGATCTCGGCGATTTCCAGGGCGTTCCCTACGGCTGTTCCCAGCGGCTGCGACATGTCCGTCACCGCAGCGACAGCCCGGCGCCCGTGCGCCGACGCGAGGCCGACGCAGAGCGACGCCAGGTCGATGGCGGCCTCGGGCGTCTTCATGAACGCGCCGCTTCCCGCCTTGACGTCCAGCAGGATCAGATCGGAGCCGATGGCGAGTTTCTTCGACATCACGCTGGCCGCGATCAGCGGGATGCTCGGGACGGTCGCGGTCGCGTCGCGCAGCGCATAGAGTTTTCCGTCGGCCGGCACGATGTCCGCGGTCTGGCCCGCGATCGCGCAGCCCACCCGTTCGACCTGGGCCTCCATCTCGCCCGGCGTGAGCGACACTCGGAAGCCGGGGATCGACTCGAGCTTGTCGAGCGTCCCGCCCGTGTGGCCGAGGCCCCGGCCCGACAGCTTCGCGACCGCGAGGCCGAGCGAGGCCGCGAGCGGCGCGAACACCAGCGAGACGCCGTCGCTCACCCCGCCGGTCGAATGCTTGTCCACCTTCGGCCGCGAGACGCCGGCGAACGGCAGCGTCGCGCCCGAGTCGACCATGGCCGCCGTCATCGCGGCGGTCTCCTCGACCGAAAGGCCCCGGATGAACGCGGCCATCAGGAACGCCGCCGCCAGATAATCCGGAACCTCGTCGCGCGCGTAGGCCAGGACGAAGGCGCGCAGATCGTCCGGTTCGAGTTCCGCGCCATCCCGCTTCGCCTGGACGACGTCCCTGGGGTCGGTGGCGGGCACGCGCGTAGGATACGCAGCGATGCGGGGAGGGCAGGGAGCGTGCGGGTGAGCACCGAAGCGGGCATGCACACGAGCGCGAACGTGACGGTGATCGACCATCCGCTGGCGCAGCACCTGCTGACCAGGCTTCGCGACCAGGACACTCCGCCCCCGCTGTTCCGGACGCTCGCCAAGCGCCTGACGATCGCGCTGGTGCTCGAGGCCGCGCGCGATCTGCCGACCGTGGAAGTCGAGGTCCGCACGCCGCTGGAGGCCACCCCCGGTCGGCTGGTTTCCCCGGACCTCGTCGCGGTGCCGATCCTCCGAGCCGGATTGGGGATGCTCGAGGCGGTCACCGAACTGTTCCCCGAGATCTCAGTGGGCTACATCGGGCTGGAGCGCGACGACGCGACGCTGGCGCCCGCGTCGTATTACCAGAAGCTCCCGGATCTCCACGGCCGCCACGTCCTGCTCCTGGATCCGATGCTCGCCACGGGCGGGTCCGCCGCGCGCGCCGCGGCCAGCATCCGGGAGGAGGGTCCGGCGCACCTGGCGTTCGTCTGCATCGTATGCGCCCCGGAGGGCATCGCGAAGATGGCCGTCGAACAGCCCGGCGTGCCGATCTACACCGCCGCGGTCGACCGCGAGCTGAACGAGAACGGCTACATCCTGCCGGGACTGGGGGATTTCGGCGACCGGCTCTTCGGCACAGGCCCGCAGTCCGGCCTGCCCCGGGACTGAAGCGGCGCCCGGCTTCACGCGCGCGATGGCCGATCGGCGCGTCCGGGTCCACCTGCTGCATCCGGGGAACCCGTTCGCCGTCGAACCGGACGGGATCGTCTCGGTCCAGCGGAACTTCGCGTCGGCGGCGCCGGCCGGGTTCGATTTCGACTACTGGGGTGTGAGGCGGCCGGGCGTGCCGGTGCCGCCCGAGGGACGCGTGCGGTTCCACGGGGTGGTCTCGTCGAAATCGCAGCGGCCGAGGGTTCCGATCTCGCTGCGGTTCGCGGCCGCGGTGCCACGCCACCGCCGGGAGCTGCGGCGGGAGGGCGGCGTGCTGAGGTTCGACCGCATCGAGGCCGCGCTCCCGCTGCTCGGCCTGCCGATGCCGAAGACGCTGTTCCTGCACACGTGGAACGCGCGCGACAACCGGAATCCCGACGCTGAGTCGCGGTGGCGAGTGGCCGCGCCGCTGTTCGAGCGGGTCTTCGATCGTGTGGTTCGGGCGATGGATCTGGTGTACGTCCTTCGCCCGGACATGCGCGAGGATCTGGCGCGGTCGAACCCGGCACTGGCGGCGCGCATGCGGGCCTTTTCGGTGCCCGTGGACACGGAGACCTTTCGCCCGCTCCGAGCGGATGAGCGTGAAGCCGAACGCCTCCGGCTGGAGCGAACCACCGGGGTGCCCCGTGACGCCGGTCTGATCGTCTTCGCCGGCAGGATCGAGGGCCAGAAGCGCCCGCTCGTCATTCCCGAGGTGATGGCCGCAGCCGCCGAACGGCACGGCTCGGACCTGCACGCGCTGGTCCTGGGCTCGGGCTCACTCGCGGGAGAACTGCGCGAGGCGGCCGAACGGACGGCGCCGGGCCGGGTCCACATCGCCCCGCCGGTCGCCCAGAGCGAGCTGCGCCGCATCGTGGGCGCCGCTGACGTGTTCCTGCTGCCGTCGGCGTTCGAAGGCCTGCCGAACGTCGTGCTCGAAGCGCTGGCGTGCGGGACGCCGGTCGTCGCCGCGCGCGGATCCGAGGACGTGGACGGGCTGCTGTCCCGACCCGCGCTGGGTGCATCGACCGACGCTGGCCCGATCGCGCTGGCCGAAGGGGTCGCCGCGGTGCTCGCTCATCCCGCGGACGCGAACGCCGCCGCCTGCCGCGAGGCGGCGGAACGGTTCGGTGCAGCCGCCCTCAACGCGCCGATCTACCAGGACATGGAGCGGCTGGCGGGAGGATCGAACTCGCCGTAGCCCGGGCTCAGTCAGTCTTCCGTCGACCGGAGAAGCTGCGGGAGACGACGAGCAGGACACAGATGGCCGCGAAGACAACGAGCAGGGTGAGCGGGGTCGTCCACCAGCGACCGCCGCATTCGTCGATGCACTGCGGCGTCGCCGCGAGGGCCGCGATCATGGCAGGCAGTATCACGTACCGGAGCGCAGCCCCGTGCGAAGACGACGCAATCACAAAGATGGTCAGGTTGCCTGACCACTAGGAAGCGTGTGGTTCACCGCCGGCGTGAAGCGCCTCAACGCGCCCAGCCGGACGCTTCGCCGTCCAGGGCGACCAGGTCCTTGAGGCGAGCCAGATCCGGGGTGAGGCGACGGAGCAGCTCGTCGCGAACGTCCGCCGGAACCGTGGCTGCGGCGACGGCGGGATCGAGCCGTCGGGTTCGGATCCCCGCGGTGGCCGATCGAAGCGAACTCGGTGCGTGGCGCGCTAGCGCCGCGTAGCCGGGCATCGACTTCGCCAGCGCCAGGCCCCTTCGGGGAACGGCTCCCACTGCCGTCGCGTGGTGCTCCGTCTCGAGCGCGTCCGGCGGCATGGGCTCCTCGACTCCCAGGAACCCCAGGATCGATGAGACCGTTGCCGCCCGGTCGCCTCGCAACGCCTCGGAGGCCACGACCAGGACGCGGTCGGCCGGCAGCCAGCGCAGGTAGCGTTCGATCTGCATTCCGTAGCGGCTGAAGTCGACATACGACGGGTCCTCCAGGACGGCGCGAGCGAGCGGTCGCTGTTCGAGCCGAAGCAGGACCTGGTGCTGCCATTGAGACCGGATGCGCTCGACGGGGTCGCGCACCAGGTAGACGATTCGGACGTCGGGCAGGACCTCATGGACGCGTTCGGCGACGCCCGGATAGAACGGGTGCTTCGAGTAACTCGTCGAGGCCTCACCGATCGCGAGCGCGTCAGGCGATGCGCCGACGAACTGTCCGCGGTACCAGGCCTCGCCGCGGCGCAGCTTCGATTCCGCGACGAAGAAGTCCAGTTCCTTCGTCTCGCTCATGAACACGCGTGGATGGGCGCGAAGGTACTGCCACAGGCTGTCCGTGCCCGCCTTCATGGCGCCGATCACCAGGAACGTGGGGAGCCGGCCGGGCCGGCGGACGCTGCCGGGAGACGCCGGCCGAGGCCGACCCATCGCGACGCTCATCGTCGAACCGCGGCGGCCGTCCCCGCGTGCCTGGTTCGAACCGCGTCCTCGATGGCCGCCTCGAGCACGTCGAACTGGTCGGACCATCCGAGCCGTGGGCGGGCCCAGCGCGAGGCCTGCTCGCCCAGGTCCGGCAGCCGGTCGCGCCGCGCGTGGGCGTCGCGGATCGCCGCTGCGAAGTCCTCGGGGGTGCCCTGCCCGGCCCAGAACGCGAACGGTGCGTCCCGCGGGACGATCCGGTGGGGGACGATGTCCGTGAGCACCACCGGCAGCCCCAGACAGAGGTACTCGGTCAGCTTGAGCGGGCGGTTCGCCTGCATGTCCCACGAGGGAGGCCACGGCGCCAGCCCGACGTCGGCGGCGCGGATGAACGCCGGGACCTGATCGTTCGGCACCGGATTCAGAAACCGCACGCGGTCCCACAATCCGAGGCGTCCGGCGACCTCCTCCAGGTCCTTTCGCGCTCCGCCGTCACCGAGCAGGACGAACCGCAGGTCCGGGACGTCCGGCGCCGCGATCGCCACCCCGCGCAGCGCATCGGCCAGGCCGCGGCCGGCCGTCAGCATGCCGTGATAGAAGAGCACGAACCTGCCGCGGACGTCCTCCGGAAAAGGAGCGCGTTCATCTTGTTCGAAGAGCGGCGGCGGGTCGTCGCACCACGCGCATCCGGACGTCCAGATCGGCACCGACTGGCGCGGCAAGCGCGCCAGCCGCGCGACGTGCTCCTGAAGCTCGGGGCTGATCGTCGTGACCGCGTCCACCGCGCGCCCGTACTTCCGCAGGGTCATGGCGAACCGTGCACGCTGCGCGGCCAGCTGGACGGGACCGGCCTCGACCGGGTGCGACCTGACGTCGAGGATCACGGCCGGCCCGCGATCGCCGGCGGCGGCGCGACGCTCCTTCGCCCAGCGCATGACCGGAGGAAGCAGGCCGAAGTCCGAGACGACGGCGTCGACCGGTTCCGTCATGTCGCGGAGGGCCGCCATCACGCCGGGCCAGAGCGTGACCCAGGTCACCAGGGGAACGTAGGTCGCGGGCACGATCCTGGTGGGAATGTCGGCGAATGGCCGATCCTCCGGCCGTCCACCGGTGATCAGCAGGACGTCGTGCCCACGCCGGATGAAATGCCGCGGGCCCTCGATGCGGTCGGTCACCCCGAGCGACCCACGCACGACCGGATCCGCGCTGACCCATACGAGATTCATGACTGGCTGCCTCCAGATCGTTCACTGACGGTGGGCGGTTCGGCACCCATGTCGGCGCTCGAGTCGTCGACTGAGGCGGCGATGGCAGTTGCCAGGGCGAGCGTCCAGTACGCGCACGAGATGCCGGGATCCGACCACGGCGCGTTGTAGATGCCCGCCAGCATGTACACGGCGCCCGCCACGGGCAGCACGAGCGCGAGCGCATTCGCGGTGGGGTCGGCCGTACGCAGTCGCGGCGGGACCGCAGAGGCGACGAGCAGGAGCATGTAGGCGATCAACCCGAGTAGGCCGAAGCCGAGAATCACCCGCGGAACGGACTGGATGCTCGCGGTGGCGAGCACGCTGTCGCTGGTCGGCCCGATCTGGACCCCGTTCGTACCGATGACGGAGTCGCCCAGACCGACTCCGACCAACGCGTGTTGCGGTCCGTCGAACGCCGTCGATCGAAGCGAGAACGTCAGGAATCCGAGCCGTGTGGTGGGGCCCGCCTGGGTCGTCCGGTCCACGTACTGCGAGAGGTAACTGCTCGAGAACACGGAGGTCGCCGACGTCTGGGATGACGAGTCGATCCCGGGCGCCTTGGCCAGGGACCCCGCGCTGACGATCACGAGCGCCACGATGGCCAGGCCCGCGGCCAGCGCACCCCATGTCACCCGGCTTCCCCGGGCCATCGCTGCGCGAAAGAGCAGGATCATCACGGGGACCGGGAGCAGAACCGCGAAGGCCGCGGCGGAGCCCAGGGCCATGGGGATCACGATCGCCGGCGCCACGAACCAGAGGATCCATGCCGGCACCACCCGGTGCAGCACGAGGCCGATCCAGATGAGGGCGCAGATGACCAGGAAGATCATGGCCGAGTTCGACCCGGCGAGTCCGAACGTGCCGGTGATGCTGTCGCCGCGATAGAAGTGCACACCCGGCAGCAGCGCGGCGGTGTCGTACGGAGTGGCCAGCTGATGCAGCGCGAACGGCAGCTGGATCAGCGAGATACTGAGGACGAGCCACATCATGCGCTTGGCGTGCTCCCAGGTCAGCGCAGACGCCGCGAGCGCCACCGCCCACAGCGGGAACCGCACGAACTGGCGCAGCGACGCCACCAGGACCCGGAGCCCGCCGCCGTGGTCGAGCCACGACAGCAACGCAACGAGCCCGAACAGGGCGAGCGGGATCGTCAGCCGTCGCAGCCGATTGCTCGCCCCATGCCACACAGCGCGGTCGACCGCGGCGCGGACGACGATCGCGCCGATGAGCACGTCGGGCAGATAGCTGGCGACACCGGCGCTCGTCGGCGCCAGAACCCGAAACAGCATGCAAGCGGCCACCGAGGCGTAGGCGAGCCACTGGATCGGCACGACGAAGGTGACGATGAGGGCTGCGAGGCCCACGCCGGCGGCCATGCCGACCTTGCTTTCGATCCCGATACCCGAGCCGACCACGAAGGCGATGGCGATCAGAGCAGCCCAAAGAGCCACTCCGCCGCCGCCGCTCATTCGGTTCGTCAACCCGTCGAATCCGGGCATGACCCGGCCATATGGGAGGCTGCCCGGCCACCGCACCAGGTTCCGCAGGAAGGAGACGTCGTTCGGGTCCGGCCGAAGGGTGATGAAGACGACCACGTGCGTGACCGCCAAGAGCACCAGCCCGACGAGGATCGGGATCAGACCCGAGAAGCCGGCCACGTGTGCAGAGCCGGCGCCGAGCACACCGCGTTCGATGCCGGCGTGGAGCACCGCGAACGTAAGGCTCGCGGCGGCCGCGGCGGCGACCAGCGGCTTCCACAGCCCCGGGCCGAAGGGTGAGACGCCGAAGAGACGGCGGACCTGCAGGACCCTGGCCGCGTTGATGCAGACGATCACGGCTGCCCAGGAGATCGCGGCGCCCAGGATGCCGAACCGTGGCACGAGGACGAGGTTGAGGGCGATGTTCGCGGCCAGCCCAACGGCCGTATTGGCCAGGTTCAGGGCCGACTTGCCGGACATGGTCAGGACGTTGCCCACTGGCCCCGTGCAGACGTCCACGAGGAATCCCGCGGCGAGCACGACGAGTGCCGCGCCGGCCCCCGTCGTGGGTTGGTGGAGGAGCCTGATGACGAGCACGCCGAAGATCGAGACGGACGCCAGGATCGGCGCACCGATGAGCGCGGCCCATCGCGTGGCCGCCCGAAGCGTCACCTGCAAGCCGTCGACGTCGTGCTGTTCGACGTGCCGCGTGACGAGCGGTCCGAAGATGGTGGAGATCGCCACCATGGTCGCCAGGCTGAGCGTCATGAACCGGGCGATCAGCCCGTAGGTTGCGACCTGCCCGGCCGGCCGGTACAGGCCGAGGATGATCGCGTCGACCCAGAGCAGGCCGGAGTCGATCAGGGCCATTCCCGCCACCGGGATCGCGAAGCCCACGAGCGAACGGGCTAGACGTCGCCTCGGGGTCGCCTGAGTCGGGCCGTCGATCGCGGATTCGGCATCACCCCGGTTCGAACGCCTGAGGTGCCATCCGAGGCCGAACGCGACCGCACAGCCCGCCGCTGCCGAGGCGGTGAGGCCCATGGCGGCGGCACCTGCGGTCGCGGCATGGCGGAGCAGCAGCGCCGTGACCGTCAATTGCGCCACCGGTTGCGCCACCTGCAGGGCGAGCGCTCCGGGGAGCATGAGTCGGAGTCCACGCGCGGGAGCGACCAAGATCCATGCGGCCGCCACCAAGGGAATCGCGGGGAGAGCCGCCCGCAGGGCCGCCGTGAGGGACGGGGCTCCCATCCGGTCCGCGATGGCAGGGGCCAGGAACCACAGGACCAACACCACCACGACCGAACAGGTGCCCGACACGCCGAGCGCGAGCGCGCGTGTCCGCCGGACGTCCGCGTCGCGGCCGCCCACCGCCGCGGCCGCCGTCGCCCTGACGACACCGACGTCCATGCCGAGCAGGGCGACGGTGGTGAGCACCGCGCAGATCGCCGAGACCTCGTAGAACCCGCCGAGGGCTGCTGGCGGAAGGAGCGCCGCGAGCACGAGGATCAGCGCGAAGCCGGACACGCGTTCGACGACCATCCCGCCGAGGTTGATCCGTGCACCCGTGGACAGGCTGGCGATGGCGCCCGCGGTCTCGGTCTCCCAATGGCTCCGCGCACCAACGGGCGATCCCGGGAGTGCACGGTAAGCGGAGATCGCCGCCGGATTCATGGAGAAGGCATCGGCGGCCGATAGGGGTCCCTATAGGACGAACGCACCGACCGCGCCGAGCGATGGTGGTTCGACGAGACGAAGGGGTTAGTTCCATCGAACGGGGGCCGAAGAACCCGCCGCACTCCGACGCGCGCTCCCGCGACGACCGGGGTCTGGTCTCCGGCGGCATCCGGTGGCTCGCTCGCCGGTGTCCGATCGATTTGGGCGGCGGATCGGACGCGACCGTCTTCCTGGCCGGATCCGGCCGATCCGGAACCACGTGGCTGGGGGAGTTCCTAGTCGAGTCGTGTTCGCTCCGGTATGTGTTCGAGCCCTTCCACCCGCGACGGTCGCCGCTCGCCGCGCTGTTTCCGGCGCGCACATATCTGGCCGCAGGGGCGGGGTCCGAAGAACAGCATGCTGCCGCTCGTCGCCTCATGAGCGGACATATCCGCGACCGGTGGATCGACGGCCACAACCGGCGGCCCATGAGCCGCGGGCGCCTCGTGAAAGACGTCTGGTCGAACCTTCGGCTCGGCTGGATCCGAGCACTGTTCCCGACCACACCGATCGTGCTGCTGCTGCGCCACCCGTGCGCGACCGTGGCATCCCAGCTGGGCTCGGGGTGGGACTGGTTGACCGATCCGCAGGTGCTGCTTGGGCAATCGTCGCTGATGGACCGGCACCTGTCCGATCGGGAGCTGCTGATCGGGGGAGCGAGCGAGCCGCTCGAACGAGCGGCCGTGGCGTGGTGCGTCGACACGTTGGTGCCGCTGCGCGAACTGCGACCCGGCCAGGCGCATGTGATCCTCTATGAAGACCTCTTGATACGACCGGAAGAGCAGCTGGAAGGATTGTTCGACTACCTGGGCCGCACGCCGCCGGCAGCGACGGCGACGGAAACGCTGGCCCGTCCGTCCGCGATGAGCCTCACGGGCCGTTCGGGCGGAACGCCGGAGGAGCGGATCGGGTCATGGACGCGCTCGCTGTCGGCCGACGACGCGGCCCGGATCATGGCGGTGGTCGAGCGGTTCGGACTGGACCATCTCTATGCGGCCGACCCGCTGCCGCGTCATGGCGCTGCGGAGGCGGCGTTCGAGATCGCCTGAACCGGCCGAGGTCCGCACGCGGGCGTCACGTCAGCACCAGTCGAGCTTCAGGACGCGGACCTTGTTCCAAGGGAAGTTGGTGAGCTTCGGCGGGGGATTGGACGGCATCCCGACCAGGCTCCACGCGTCGTAGCCGCGGTCCAGGTTCGCCTCGGCGCGCACCTCGAACGCTCCGCTGCCGGCGTCGACGACGTAGGCGCCGTACTTCTGCAGGGCATGACCGACGACCTTCTCCCACGCAGGCCACGACTGTGCGTCAACATCGAACGTCGGGCTCAACTGCAGATGCGCGCCCTCTGGGAGCGCCGCGATGTCGTCGTATCCGTGGCCCGAGGACTTCACCGCCGGGCAGACGAACTTCGCGTTGCGCCAGTAGGGGATGGCGAGCGCGAGTGCGTGGTCGATGTGGCCCTGCGCGATCTCCTCGGGGCGGATGATCCCGCCGAACTGGTCGATGCCGCTCATCAGCACGCCGTCACAGTGCTGGCCCAGCCCGCACATGGCGCCCCAGCCGTCCGACGGCGTCGTGTAGCGCGATTCGGTGGTCCAGGTGTCGGACCCCTGGTCGTAGGACGCGCGCCCCATGTCCAGTTCAATGTTCGTGGACGGGTCGACGACCACCAGCTTGCCGTCGGTGCCGCTGTTCTGCCGCGCGTAGCGCGGGATCCCGAAGTGAACGTCGATGTTGCAGCCGTACTTCGTGCAGCCGACGGCGTAGTCCTCGCTGTCGGCGCCGCTGTATGCGAGCGGGATCCCCCAGGCGTCGGTGTTCGTCACGTGCGAGACCGACACGTAGGGGAGCACGGACTTCGCGATGATGGCTTTCGAATCCGGATCGACCCTCGCGTGGCGTCTGATCTTCGTGTTCCAGAAGCTGCCGGCCGCGTAGAACCGCGGGAACGAACCGACCTGCGCGGGCGTGGTCACGCCGGCCGTCTGGCTCGACAGCAGCCCGCCGGTCCCGTCGAAGACGTCCAGCTCGTACGAATAGGTCGTCGACTGCCACAGGAGCCGGTCGACGTACGGCGTGGAGGCGGCGGTGAACGCGTCGATCAGGCGGCCGTTCCGAAGGATCTTCACGGTCGCCGCGCCCGGCGGGAGCGTCCACGTCAGCTGCGCCGAATACGAGTTCGGTGCCATGACCGTGAACGCCGGCGTGCGCCCAGGCCTGACGCGTCCGGGGCTCGTCGCGCCGGCAGGGCCCATCGTCGTGGCCGCGAACCCGATGCATGCGGCGAGCCCGACCATCGCGCGGAGGCCGGGCCGGCGTGCGCCAGCACGTTCCATGCCCCGCGTATCGGGCGCGCGGACGGTCAGGCTGAAGCGGATCGCGCTCGAACCGCCCGGCTGCGGCGCCGGCGCAGCCATTCGTCGTAGACCACGCCGACGAACGCGGCGTCCTCGACCAGGTAACGCTTCCACAGACGGCCCGGTTCCTGCATGAGTCGGTAGCTCCATTCGAGCCCCGAGGTCTGCATCCATCGCGGCGCGCGCCGCTTCCGGCCGGCCGCCACCTCCAGCGCGCCGCCGATGCACAGCACGATCCGCGGCCGCAGATCCGGACCGCACCGAAGCGCCCACGCCTCCTGCCGGGGCGAGCCCATCCCCACGAACAACGCGTCGGTACCGCTGTCGTTCACGGCAGCGACGACGGCCTCGTCCGCGTCGGCGTCGAAGTACCCGTCGGCGGTGCCCGCCACGCGAAGGCCGGGATTCGCCGCGGCAAGTGCCTGCGCCGCGGCGGGCCCGACGTCGGCGTCGCCGCCGAGCAGGAACACCGAGCCCCCACGAGCCGCCAACGAGGCCGCAACCGCGTGCATGAGGTCGATCCCCGCGACCCGCTCGGGCAGGGGATCGCCGAGCAGCGTCGAGGCCCACACCACCGGCATGCCGTCGGCCACGACGATGTCCGCACGCTCGTAGATCGCTCGCATCGAGGCGTCGCGGCGGATCCGGACGACGTGGTCTGTGTTCGGGGTCACCACGACCCGCTGACGGCCGTCCTCCAGGCCGCGCAGGAGGTCGTCGCGGACCTCAGGAAGCGACGCTGCCCGAAACGGAAGGCCGAAGAGCCGACGTGTCGGCAGCTCGGAGGTCGCGCTGGATCGTGTCGATGATTCGAACCGAAGCATGTCCATCTCCATACGGTGATCGTGGTTGGGCCGCGAAGGCGTACGCGGCGTCGTCCAGGAGCAGGCGGCGGACCTCGCGGACGATGCGGTCCTCCGAGTCGCCGACCACGATGGCGGCGCTCGCGTCGACGCCCTCCGGACGTTCGGTGACGCGGCGGAGCACCAACGTGGGCTTGCCGAGGACGGGCGCCTCCTCCTGCACGCCGCCCGAGTCGGTCAGCACCAGGTGCGACGCGACAAGCAGCGCGACGAACTCCAGGTACCCGGGAGGCTCGATGAGGTCGATCCGGTCGTGGCCCGCCAGCTCGCGGAAGACCACGGACCGGACGTTCGGGTTCGGGTGGACCGGGAACACCACCTGAACGTCCGGGTGCTCGTCGGCGATCGAACGGACAGCCCGGCAGATCCGGCGCAGCGGCTCGCCGAAGTTCTCGCGCCGGTGCGATGTGACGGTGAGCACACGGCGACCCGGGTCGATGCGCGCCGGGGGCTGGACACGGTGGCGTTCGACCATGTCACGGACGTGCATGATCGCGTCCACCACCGTATTGCCGGTCACGCGGACCGATGCCGGCCCCAGGCCCTCGCGGAGGAGATTCGCGGCGGCCGCCTCCGTCGGCGCGAAGTGCCAGGTTGCAACGTGATCCGTCATGCGCCGGTTGCCCTCTTCGGGCCACGGCTCGTACATCGTCCCGGTGCGCAGACCGGCCTCCACGTGCGCCACGGGGATCTGGCGGTGATAGGCGGCGAGCGATGCCGCGAACGTCGTGTTGGTGTCACCCTGCACCACCAGCGCCGCGAGGTCCTCGCGGTCCAGCCAGTTCCCGATCGCCGAGAGCGCGCGCGCCGTGAACCCCGACAGGGTCTGTTCGTCCCTCATGAGGTCGAGGTCCTCGTCGGGCTCGACGCCGAAGAACGACAGCACCTGATCCAGCAGGTCGCGGTGCTGGGCCGTCACGCACACGATCGGCTGAAGGCCCGGCGCCGCGGCGCAGGCCGCGATGATCGGAGCCATCTTGATGGCCTCGGGCCGGGTGCCGAACACGAACCCGATCCGGTCTCCTGCGGTCGAAAGGGGGCGCGGGCGGAGCATCAATACGCGCCCTTCGCCGACAGCAGCGCCGGAATGGTCTTCGCCATGATCCACAGGTCGTAGGTGAGCGACCAGTTCTCGATGTAGAAGACGTCCAGGCGGACCGTGTCCTCGAAGGAACGGTCGCTGCGGCCGGTGACCTGGCCCAGACCGGTCATCCCCGGCCGGACCTCGAGTCTGGCGAAGTGCCAGCGTTCGTACGCCGAGACCTCGCTCCGGAGCGGCGGCCGGGGACCGACCAGGCTCATCTCGCCTCGGATGACGTTCAGCAGCTGCGGCAGCTCGTCCAGGCTGCAACGGCGCAGGAACCGTCCCACGCGCGTCACGCGCGGGTCACGCCGGATCTTGAACAGTGGGCCCGTCGCCTCGTTGAGGTGGTCGACCTCCTGGCGGCGCGCCTCGGCGTCGCGGACCATGGTGCGGAACTTGAGCATCGTGAACGGCGCGCCGCGCGCCCCGATCCGCTCCTGCCGGAACAGGATCGGCCCCTTCGAGCCCAGCTTGATCGTCATGGCGATCGCCGCCCACAGCGGCGAGGTCAAGACCAGCAGGAACCCCGCCAGCGACACGTCCACCGCCCGCTTGATCGCGGCTTGAGGACCGGTCAGACGTGCCCTCCGCACGGTGAGCGAGGGGATCTGTGCCACGGGCTGCAGGGAGATGCGGGAGATCAGAAGTTCGGGAAGGTTCGTCGAGAAGCGGACGTCGACGTCCTGGGGACGAAGGACCCGGGCGAGCCAGGCCACGTCCTCCACCCGCACGGCGCTCGAGGCGACGAACACGCAATCGGCGCCCGATTCGTCAACTATGTTGACGATGTCCGCGAGCGAGCCCAGGACCGGGAAGCCGTCCACGTCGACCACGTGGCGATCCACCGTCAGGAACCCGATGGGCTCGAACCCCTCCAGCGGCGCTGCCGTCATCGCCCGTGCCAGCCGACGCCCTTCGTCGTTCGTTCCGACCACGACCGTCTTCAGCCGGAGCGATCCGTCGCGCTGGGCGCGGCCGATGCACCGGCGCCACCCGGCGTGCGAGGCCCCCACCAGGGCGAGCGAGAGCGCCCAGGCGAGCGCGATCCACGACCGCGGAACGGTGAGCGCCAACCATGCGGCCGCGACCGTGATGGCCGCCACGCCGATCGTCACGCCGAGGACCAGTCGGCGCAGTTCCTCGGACGGCGGGATCCGGTGCGGCGCATACAACCGCCAGCCGGCGAGCACGGTGAACTGGAGCGGGGGATAGGCGATCGCGAGGCCGGCCGCCGCCGCGGGATGGAGCCGGGCGACGACGACAGCTGCGATCGCCAGCGCGAGCGCATCCGTGACGGCCATCCACCGCCCGATCGAGCGATAGCGGGCAAGCGCGCCGGGGGCGCGCACCGCCCGTGCGGCAACCGCCGATGCGGGGTTCGCCCCCGGCAGGAAGACCAGGGTCGCGGTCTGAAGGTCGTCGGATCGTTCAGCCATGGGCTCGTCGGCCACCATCGGAGCGACGACAGGGCGGGTTGAGACGAATCGCCCCCAGCCGGGGCAGTCATCAGACGAAAGACCGAACAAGTCATCGGCCGAATGGCGTCAAGGGACACGGCCTTCGTGTCGAAGGAGGTCCGAACGACTCCGACGCCTTCAGTCCCGGCCCGCCGGGGGCCGCTCGTGCGGGACCTGGACGACCAAGGCGGGACCGGCACAAGACAGGAGCAGGGAACGGATGGCCAACCCGAGCACCGATCACCCGAACGACCTTCGCGCGTACCTGGGCGTGCTCCGTGCCCGGAAGTGGGAGATCCTGCTGATCGCGGTGGTGGTGGCCGGCTCGGCGGCCTTCTTCGCGTTCCGCCAGCGCCCCGTGTACCAGGGGCACGCGAAGGTGCTCGTTCGACCGATCCAGCCGCTCGGGTCCTCGACGTTCGCGGTGCCGCAGGCGCCCGACCTGAACACCGAACGCCAGGTGATCATGTCGCAGGCAGTCGCGAAGCCCGTGCGCACGAACCTGAAGGACGCGTATTCGGTCGACGCGCTCCTTCGGAACGTCAGCGTGCAGGTCGTTGGAACGACACAGGTGCTCGATGTCGGCTACCGAAGCCCCGACCCGAAGACGGCGGCAGCGATCGCGAACGCGTTCGCCGACACGTACGCGCAGTACCGGACCCAGCAGACGCTCAACCAGTTCCAGGTGGCCGCCGAGGCGCTCGAGAAGCGAATCGCCGGTGTCCAGACACAGATCGACTCGCTCCAGTCGCAGTCCGCGTCCGGAGGCACGAGCGAGAAGGACGTGCTCGCGAACCAGCGGTTCGCATCTCTGTTGGCTCAGATGGGAGTCCTGCAGCAGCGCCTGGCGGACCTGCAGTCGACCGCGTCAACGGTGCAATCGGCCGCCGAGGTCATCCAGCATGCGGAGGCCCCCTCCTCGCCGGTCAGCCCGAACAAGCCGGCCGACGCCGTGCTCGCGATCGCGGCGGGGCTGCTGCTCGGCGTCGCGTTCGCCTTCCTCCGGGAGCGGCTCGACGACCGGGTGAAGGACCGGCACGACCTCGAGGAGCGCGCCGGCGCGCCCGTGCTGGCGGTCGTGCCGAAGGTCGCGACCTGGCGGCACAAGGAGGAGACGCGCCTGGTCATGGCGACAGAGCCGAAGAGCCCGGCGGCCGAGGCGTATCGGACGCTCGCAACGAACGTGCTGTTCATGGCCGCGCGCGAGGACCTCCGCGTGATCATGGTGACCAGTTCGCTGTCCGGCGAAGGAAAGAGCACCACGTCCGCGAACCTGGCCGTCGCCCTCGCGCAGTCGGGACGGAAGGTCGTCCTGATCTCTGCCGACCTTCGGAAGCCGCGCGTGGCGCGGTTCCTGGGCGTCAACGAGTCGCGTGGGCTCTCGGACGTCCTGATCGGGAACATCGAAGATCCCTGGACCCTCATGCCGGACCAGGGCGTGATCAATCTTCGCGTGCTCGGCTCGGGCTCAGCGCCGAAGAACCCCGCGCAGTTGCTGTCCGGCCCCCGATGCCGCGCATTGATCGACGGGCTCAAGGCGGTGGCCGATCTCGTGTTGATCGACACACCCCCGGTGCTCGCGGTGGCCGACGCGTCGATCCTCTCCGGCGTGGCCGACGGCGTGATCATGGTCGTCGACGGCGAGCACACGAAGCGCTCGGCCATCTCGCAGACCCGCGTGCAACTCGAGACCGCGGGCGCCCGGATCCTGGGGGTCGTGTACAACAACTACGACGCGAACCAGACGCACGGGTACCCGTTCCACTACTACGGGTACGGCTACGACGCCCAGCCCACCGGCGGCGCGAACGGCGCGTCTGGTTCGGACGACGGCGCCGGCCGGACGCGACTGGGCGGAAAGCGCCCGCGACGGTCCCCGAGCCTCGTCGGATTCGTCCACGGCAGCAGCGCGAACTGACCGGCTGCCGACTGTCCTCGCAACCCCCTCGCGTCAGGGCACCTGAGCTCGAGTGACCTTTGCCTCCCAGGAGCGGCCATTTCGGCGCACGTCAAATGCAGCCTTTCGGCCTAGCGTTCGACCCCAGTTGGCGGATGGAAACGTCCCCCATCGTGCGGATACTCGAACCCGTTCGGGGTACTCGAATGGTTGGGGGATCGCATGGGCCGCTCGAACCGGAATCCATCCGCCGTCGGCGTTGGCGACGGCGGCATCCGCCGTCCGAGTCTTCGTCGCCTGGTTCGCCTGGTCGCGGCCGGCGTCCTGGTGGCTGCGGGAGGCGTTCCACTCGGAGCCGCAGCGGGACCGATCGGCTCCGCCCGGCCCGTTGCGTCGATGGATGGCCTTGCGCCCGAAAGCAGTCTCGTCGCGGCGCCCGCGCCGGTGGATCCAGCCTTCGCGTTCCCGGTTGCCGCCGGTTCGTCCTGGATCACCATTCGATGGAACCCGCCGGCAGGGACGGCCCGGATCCAGATCACACGCGACGGCCGTCTGATCGACGCGTTTCCTTCGAAGGGCGCCCCGACGTACACCGACCACCTGCTGTGGCCGGGCACGACGTACTCGTACACGGTCGTCGCGCGTGACCGGGCCAGGCACCCGATCGGCACCGCCACCGTCACCGCGGCGACCGCGTCGAGCGGGAGCACGGTGCGCCGGTTCTATTCGAAGTCCAGCTTCTGGAACGTGCCGATCGGCCCGAACGCGCCGCTCGATCCCGACTCCGCGCGGATGATCGCGTCATCGATCCTGCCGTGGCGCGATCACACGGTCATCGACAACGACGACCAGTGGGGCATCCCGCTGGCGTACGCCGGCCGGCACAGCAAGCGCTACCGGATCGGCTGCGTGAAGTTCGACTGCGGCACGCAGGTCAGCTTCCGCATCCCGAGATACGCGCAGCCCAGCACCGGCTCCGACGGTCACCTCGCCGTGTACGACCCGCGGACGAACCGGGAGCTCGACATGTGGCAGGCGGTCTACGACCCTGCGAGCGATACGTGGACCGCCGGATCGCGCTCGGTCACGCCCGCCCGATGGGGCGCCGCGTGCGGGCTCGGCCAGCACTGCGGCGGCGGTGGCGTGGCCGCCGGCTTCGACGAATGGGGCGGCGTGATCCGTCCCGAGGAGATCGCGCAGGGCCACATCGACCACGCGCTGGTGATCTCCATGCCGCACGTGCGCGCGGACTACCTGGCCTGTCCGGCCACCAACAACTGGGCTCCGCAGGGCGACCGCTATGCGCACGACCCGGACGCACTCCCGCTGGGCGCGCGCATCCGATTGTCGCCCTCGTTCGACGTCGCCGCCCAGCCGTGGCCGGGGTGGGAGAAGGTCGTGGCGGTGGCGCTCCAGCAGTACGGTGCGTACGTCACCGACCTGGACGCGAACATCACGCTGCGGGGCGAGCCGAACCTGGACCGCGGCTACGACGCCTGGGCGAAGGTCGGCATGTCGAGCGACAAGCACCCCAGCCTGACGAATCTCCCGTGGGACCGGTTCCAGGTGTTGACGCTGCAGCCCTGCTGAGCCCGGCCGCGGCGCGCGGTCAGCCCTTGCGGGCCCGGATCTCCTCCGTCAGCTTCGGAAGGATCTTGAGAGCGTCGCCCACGATCCCCAGGTCCGCGTACGAGAAGATCGGCGCGTCCGGGTCCTTGTTGATCGCCACGATGCGCTTCGATTCCTTCATCCCCACCAGGTGCTGGATCGCCCCGGAGATGCCCACCGCGATGTAGACCTCGGGCTTGACCGTCTTGCCGGTCTGGCCCACCTGGTAGGAGTACGGAACCCAGCCGGCGTCCACCACCGCTCGAGAAGCGCCCACGGCGGCATTTCCGATCGACGCCGCGAGGTCGTCCAGGAGCGCGAAGTTCCCGGCTTCGCCAAGCCCTCGGCCGCCGGAGATGACCACCTTCGCGTCCTCGATCCGAGGGCCGCTCGCGGCCTCCTCGTGCTTCGCCAGAACCCTCACCCGCTTGGCGTCCTCCGGGACGTCGGCGCTCACCTGCACGACCTGCGCGCTTCCACCCGACGGCTCCGGCGCGAACGACTTCGGCCTGACCAGCACCAGGCGCGGTTCGGGACCCTCCAGGGCGACGTCCACGATTCGGGTTCCGCCGAAGATCTGCGTCTGCGCCGAATCCGGCCCGGACACATCGGTGGCGTTGCTCATGAGCGCCAGGCCGAGCGCCGCTGAGAGTCGCCCGGCGACATCCCGGGAGGTGTAAGACGTGGCGAACAGGATGAGGCTCGGGTGGTGTTCGGCCACGAGGGACTCCAGCACGTGCGCCGCCGGATCGCCCACGTACTCGGCGAACACCGCGTCGTCGCTCGCGTAGACGGTCGACGCCCCGAACTCGCCGAGCGTCACGGCCGCCTGCGTCGCACCCGGACCCAGCGCGACCGCCTCCACGGCGTCGCCGCCGAGCGACCGGGCCTTCGTCAGCAGTTCCAGCGCCGAAGCGTCCGCGGTACCGTCGGCCGCGACGTCCGCATAGATCCACACCGCCGCCATGGCTAGATCACCTTCGCTTCCTGCAGGAACGCCGCGATGCGCTCCGCGCCCGAGCCGTCGTCCTCCACGATCTGGCCGGCTGCCTTCTCCGGCGCCGCCGTGACGCCGGTGACCTTCTGCGACGAACCGAGGTCACCGGCTGTCAACCCCAGGTCGCCGGTCGTCAGGTTCTCGACGGGCTTGGACTTCGCCCCCATGATGCCCTTGAGGGTAGGGTAGCGCGGCTCGCCCACGCCGGCCGTCACCGTCACCAGGGCCGGAAGCGGGGCCTCGACGTCCGCGTACCCGGCTTCGGTCTGACGCTCTGCCTTCAGGGTGCCGCCGTCGACGTCGAGGCTGCGCGCGAACGTGACGCTCGGGATCCCCAGCAGCCGGGCCAGCACCATCGGCATCGTGCCCGTGTAGCCGTCGGTCGATTCGACGCCGGAGATCACCACGTCGTACTGGCGGCGGCCGATGGCCGCGGCGAGCACCCTCGCCGTCACCAGAGCGTCGGCGCCGCGCAGCGCCGGATCCGTGACCACGACCGCCCCGTGCGCGCCCATCGACAGCCCCTTGCGGATCCCGGCCACGGCTGGCTCGGGCCCCATCGAAACCAGGGTGACCTCGCCCTCGCCGGCCTTCTCGACCAGCCGCAGGCCGGCCTCCACGCCGTACTCGTCGGTGGGGTCCATCGCCCCCTCGACGCCTTCACGTTTGAGCAGGAAGTCGTCCCCGATCTCCGGCATGCCGTTGGGATTCGGGACGT
This sequence comes from Actinomycetota bacterium, assembly GCA_040414485.1. Lineage (GTDB taxonomy): Bacteria > Actinomycetota > UBA4738 > UBA4738 > UBA4738 > JBEDUK01. The sequence goes on along the minus strand of JBEDUK010000072.1, from coordinate 1,412 downwards.
ACTTCGCCAGGACGATCACGTTCACGATCGCATCCCTCGCTTTTCGTCGAATCGGTCCTCGCGGCCTGGGCGGCCGGGTTACCGAGGAGTAGGTTGCAGCCGCGGATTCTACCGGTCGCGCCGATGGCCTGTTTACCCTATCGGGGGACAGGGTCGTTCGAAGTCTCGGAATTGACCCGCTCAGGCCGTTGCGTACCGGCGGCGACGGACCCGAGTGACGACGAGCCAGACGAGCCACGCCAGCACCGCGATGGGGATCAGGTAGCCGATCCCCACCACGACCGCGACCAGGACGTTGAGAAGCCCCGCCAGCGCGCGGCGGAAGCCGGTTCCGAAACTCGGGTTCTGCACCTTCGTGACGCTGACCCTCGGCTTCGGAGCCGGCTCGCTGATGCTGACGGTGATCGTCGCGTTCGAGGATCGATCGCGGAGCAGGCGGATCTGTCCCTTGAGCTGCTCGATGGTGAGCTGGACGCGTTGGAGTTGGCTCTGTACGCGAAGCGTCTCGGCGACCGTCGTCGCCTTCGCCATGAGCTTCAGCAGGGCCTGCTCCTGCGACTCCCAAGTGGTCAAGCGCGCATTCAGGTCGACGTACTGCGCGGTGACGTCGTCGCCGTGCACGGTCTGGGCCTCGACCCGGCCGATGCTCCGAAGCCCCGCGAGCGCTTGATCGAAGTTCTCGGAAGGGACCCGGATGGTCAGGCTTCCCGAGTGCGTTGTCACGCCGACGCTCGAAGAAGAGGAGACGAATCCCCCGAGCGGAGCGGCGACGGCGGTCGCCTTGTTGAACGCGTCGACGAAGTGGCCGCGCTGAACGACGAGCGAGAGGTCGGCCGTCTTCACGATCAGCGGTCCGACCAGCGGGGTGCTCGGATCTCCTGGCTGCGGGCTCGCTATCGACAAGTCCTTCGAACCAGCGAAACCGAGGCCGCCCCGCACGGCGCCCCCTGCGCTGGCGCCCGGATCCAGGGACCCGTACGGCGCTCCGAAAGGAGCATGCGACGGTGCGTCAACCGGCCGAAGTGGCAGCCGCGGGCCGGCGACGATTCCGGGGATCGCCTCGATCCTGGAGCGGGGCGCGAATGGATCGCCTTGCCGCGTCGCGAGGTATCCGATCACTCCGGCCAGCGTGATGAAGATCGCCGCCGCGGCGGCAAAGACCAGCCGACGCTTCGGCCGCCGGCTCGATCGACGCGTTGCGCGTCGCGCAGGCTGCCGCTTCGACGTGGCGCCCAGGGCGGGTGCCTCGCGGAGGATCGTCTCTCGCTGCGCCACGTCGAGCAGGTCGGTCCGCAGGTCGTCCAGGTACGCGATGTCCGTCGTCATTCGATCCAGCCTCCGTCCAGAAGTCCCTCGCGCTCCGGCGCCAACAACCGCCCAAGGCGTCGGAGCCCTCGGCTGACCCGCGCCCG
>JBEDUK010000071.1:0-7876 GCA_040414485.1 Actinomycetota bacterium | reverse complement strand
GCGAACGATGGGAGTGGGACGCCGGCCGCATCGAGGGGGCGGTCCTCGTCCCCCTGAATGAGCTGATGGCGAGCGACGGTGGCGCCCTTGATTCTTCGAAGAAGACCTACGTGGTCTGCCGCACGGGCAACCGTAGTGAGCTCGCCACCATGATGCTGCGCGCTCGCGGCTTCGACGCCGAGAACATGGAGGGCGGAATGGTCGAGTGGGAGCGCCTGGGCTTGCCGTTCAGCGCACCCGACGGATCGCCGGGCCGGGTGGCCTGAACCGAGCCGCCCGGGCTACGAGACGCCGCTCATCTCCCGCCGCAGCGACGGCAGCGGCAGCGAGCCGAACCCGAGCATGCGGTCGTGGAACGCCCGGATGTCGAACGCCGACCCCTCCCGCGCAGCGGCATCGCTCCGCCAGCGCTCGATCTCCCGCTGGCCGATCTTGTACGCGAGCGCCTGCCCGGGCAGCGAGATGTACCGGTCCACCTCGATCTCGGCGTCGACCTTCGACACGCCGGCCTCGACCATGAGGTCGATGGACCGTTCGCGCTCCCATCCCAGCGCGTGGATCCCCGAGTCCAGGATCAGCCGGCACGCCCGCATGGCCTGTGCGGCAAGCATCCCGAGCCGTTCGTATTCGTCCTGGTAGAGCCCCATCTCGTCGGCCAGGCGCTCCGAATAGAGCCCCCAGCCCTCGATGAAGGCCGACCCCGCCAGGATCCCGCCGAAGCGCTTCAGGGCCGGCCGGTCCTGGATCTCCTGCTCGATCGTGATCTGGAAGTGGTGGCCCGGGTTCGCCTCGTGGAACGTGATCGCCGCCAGATGGTGCAGCGGCCGGTCGGGCAGATCCGACGTGTTCACGTAGTACACGCCCGAACGCGAGCCGTCGGCCGAGCCGGGCAGGTAGAACGCGGCCGGCGTGTCCGCTTCGCGGAACTCCTCCACGGGCTTGACCAGGCAGTTCGCGCTCGGGAGGCGGCCGAACCATCCTGGTGCCGCGTCCCACGAACGCTGGACCTGCGCTTCGGCCAGCCGGACCATGTCCTCGCGGGTCGCGGCGGTGTTCCGGCCGGACGCCGTGTGCGCCTCGAGCGCGCGATCAGGATGGTCGAACCCGAGCGATGCCGCGATCTCCATCCGCTGTTCCTGCGTGCGTGCCAGCTCGTCCAGGCCGAACTGGTGCACCTCCTCCGGCTCGAGCGGAAGCGTCGTCCACGCAAGGATCTGGGAGCGGTAGATCGCCTCGCCGCCGTCCAGGGCGGACAGCCCGATCGTGGCGGTCGAGTCCGGCAGGTACTCCTTGAGGCGCTCGAGGTATCGCTGGTACGCGGGGAGGATCGCCTGTTCGACCGCCTCCGCGACGCGGGCGCGCGCGTCGGCGTCCTCGCCGACCGGAGTGAAGGCCGGCGAGCCGTCGATCCCGGCCGCCAGGATGCGCTCCGTCTGCGCGATCGTCCGTTCGACCACGACCGTGGGCGCCGTGACGCCGGTGGCGACGCCGTCGCGCATGATCGGGCCGAACGCGTCCATGTACGGCGCCAACGCGTGCAGGCGCGCGACGTATCGATCCAGCCGCTCCGGCGAGTCCGCCCGCTGCATGCCGACGATCGCGGCGAGCAGCTGCCCCGGTCCCCACATCTGCGAGACGGCCTCGAGGCGTTCCAGGCCGGCGTCGAGGTTCGCCAGATCGCGGCTCGCGATCGCCTCGAGCACATCGAGCGTTCCCCGAAGGACCGGGTCCAGGGCCGCGCGGTCGATCGAGTCGAGGTCGCGCAGCGCGGTCTCGGAGACCGAACGCCGATCGGCTCGACCCGCTTCGCTCGGATCGGACAGCCGGTCGTCGTAGCGCTCGTCTCCCACCTCGGTGCCGATCAGCGGTTCGATGCGGATGAGGTCGTCCCAGTACCGGTCGGCGAGTGCGCGAGCGCGGTCGTCGTTCGAATTGCTCGTCTGGTCGGTCGGTTCCGTCTGGTCAGACAAGGCTGCCTCCCCAAGGTCGGCTGCAGGTCGGGCGAGCATATAAGGTCGCCCGACGTGGACGTGATCGCGTCGTCCGAGGCCAGGCCGTTCCCGAACGGGTGCGTGGCCTCCCCCCACCACCTGGCCTCCTCGGCGGGGCTCGCCGTGCTGGCGGACGGCGGCAACGCCGTCGACGCGGTGGTCGCGGCGAACCTCGCGCTTGGCGTCGTGGCGCCGTACCTGTGCGGGTACGGGGGCGACCTCTTCGCGATCGTGTGGCGCCCCGGGGACGGCGCTGCGGGTGGGCTATGGGCATACAACGGGTCGGGCCGCGCCCCGGCCGCCGCGACGCGGGACGCCGTCGAGGCTGCCGCCGGATCACCGTCGCTGCCCTCCGACGGACCGCTCACGGTGACGGTGCCGGGAGCCGTGGACGGCTGGTTCACGCTGCTGGAGCGGTTCGGAACCCGCTCGTTCGGCGAACTGTCCCGCCGGGCGGCCGCGTACGCCGAGGACGGGTTCGTCCTGAGCCGCCAGGGCGCCGAGTCCATCGAGCGCTCGAAGCACCGGTTCGGCCCGTCCGCCAGGGCATGGTGGGACGTGTACGGGGACGCGGGGAAGGGCGGGACGCTCCGCCAGCCGGCCCTTGCGCGGACCATCCACGTGCTCGCCGACGACGGCCCGGCCGCCTACTACGGGGGTGGGCTCGGCCAGGACATCGCCGAGGCACTCCATGAAGCCGGCGGGCTGATGACCGCCGCGGACCTCGCGGACCATTCAGGCGACGTTGTCGAGCCGATGCGCATGCGCTACCGCGACGTGGAGGTCGTCGAGCTCCCGCCCAACACGCAGGGACCTGCGGCCCTGCAGGCCCTGGCCATCACGGACGCGTTCGCACCCGCCGGGCTTCCGCCGGCGGGCGACGAGCGCGAGCACGTGTTGATCGAAGCCACGAAGCTTGCACTGCAGGATCGAGACACGTTCCTCACCGACCCGGACCACATGACGGTTCGACCCGACGCCATGCTGGAGCCGAGTCTCGTGGCGGATCGAAGCGCGTTGATCCGCATGGACCGCGCCCGCGCCGCAGACCCGGGCAGGCCGGCCGGAGGCGGGACCGCCTACCTGTGCGCCGCTGACCGTGACGGCATGCTGGTGAGCCTCATCCAGTCGAACTACATGGGATTCGGCTCCGGCGTCACAGTGCCGGCATGGGGGATCAACCTCCACAACCGCGGCGCCTACTTCTCCCTGGATCCTCGCCACCCCAACGTCATCGCGCCGCGAAAGCGAACGTTGCACACGCTGATCCCGGGCATGGCCTTCCGCGACGGCAGGCCGTGGCTCGTGTTCGGCACCATGGGCGGTGACGGCCAGGCGCAGTTCCACCTGCAGCTGATGGTAAGGATGGTTGACGATCACGAGGATCCGCAGCGGGCCATCGGGGCGCCGCGCTGGCTGGTCTCACCCGATGACTGGTCGGTGCTTCTTGACGAGCGATTCGGCGGCGCCGTCCAGGACGGGCTCGCGGCCCGCGGTCATTCCGTGGACACGGCGCCCTGGAACGACGGGCGGTTCGGCCACGCGCACGCCATCGAGGTCGTGCGGCATGGGTATCGCGGGGCGACCGAGCCGCGCACCGAAGGGGCGGTTCTGGGCCTCTGAGCGTGGCGCCCTACGGGACGGTCGGAGCTGGCGACGGCGCCGCGGGAATCGCCCCGTAGTCGACGCTTCTGATCAGTCGCCAGCGGGACGGCGGCCACACGATCACGAAGGCCCTGCCGACCACCCTGTCGAGCGGGATGTACCCGAGGGAGCCGCGCGAGTCGTCCGAGTCGGTCCGGTTGTCACCCATCACGAAGAGCGACCCGGCGGGCACGTGGTAGGGGCCGAACGACCCAAGGTCCTTGACCGGGCTGAGGTACGGCTCCTTCAAGGGGACGCCGTTGACGAACACCGTTCCCCGATGGATCTCCACCGTGTCGCCGGGCAATCCGATCACCCGCTTGATGAAGTCCTTGTCCCGTCCGCCCTGTGCGATCCCGAGCCCCTGCCCCAGCCAATGGACGAACGCCGTGAAGGGGTTCGGGTGGCCGGGCTTCGGATGCGGATTCTCGAACACGATCACGTCCCCGCGTCGAGGGGGGTGGAACCGGTAGACGAGCCGGTTCACCAGGACGCGGTCGTTCTCGACGAGCGTGGGGTGCATGGACGGGGACGGGATATAGAACGCCTGAATGAGGAACGTCTTGATGACCAGGGCCAGGACGACGGCCAGAACCACGAGGACCGTGACCTCGACGTACCACGGCCGCTTTCGCCGGCCCCGGCTGTGCCCGTTCGCGCGCACCGAGCCTCCGTCTTTCGTTCCGCGCCCGGCGTCCGGCGAGCGCTCGCCGCCGGTTCCGTCTTCGAGCGTCGTGCGCGCCTCGCCCATCCCCACTCGCCCTTCGCCGCCCCAGCCGCGGTCGTGCCGGCGGCGCGGCCGTGTCGGTCGGCCCCTGTCGTTCGGCCTGTCGTTCGGGCCCTGTTCGGCCTCCGCTCACGCGGCGGCCCGGCCGCCCATGCTAGCCAGTGGGCTCCGGCATTTCAGCGGGGGTGGGTCGCGAGCCGATACCGAAGTGGGACTTGAGACAGGGTGGGGGAGCCGGCTCGACGTCTGCCGCGCGCACGCACGTGTGGAGCGACGGCTGGTTCTGGCTTGCCCTCCTCCGAGCCGGCCTGTCGGCCGCCATGCTCGCCTTCGCCACCACCTTCCATGAGAGCGTCGTTCGTTCCGGGCCCGCGCTCCTGGAGCCGGCGGCGATCGCGCTCGGTTCGATCCCCGCGCTCCTGGCGCTGATCCAGCTGATCCCGCCGGTCCGACGCTCGCACCGGGCGGCCGTGCTCTGCATGATCGCGGACGCGGCGGCGGTGCTCGCGTTCCTCGCGCTGTACGCGTTCGAACCGGGACAGGAGCCGTTCGGCCTCATCGTGCTCGTCCAGGCCGAGGGCGGCCTCGTGCTCGGGAACCCCCGTTCGATCTGGGCCTGGCTGGTCACATCGGTGAGCGCGCTGGCCGTCGAGGTCGCGTCCGGGGTGGGCACCAACGTTGGGCTGGACGTCCGCCAGGAGGCGCTGCGGATGCTGGCGGGGCTGTTCGCGGCGGTCGGCGCGGGAGCGCTCGCCGAGGAGCTGTTCGGCGCGCGCTCGCGGCGGCAGGCCGAGCACGAAGAGGAGCTCGCCACCGCCCGGGCGGCCGAGGAGCGCTACCGGCAGCTCGTGGAGGCGACGCCGGCGGTGACCTACATGCGCGCGCCGGACCGATCGGGCTCCACGGCGTACATGAGCCCGCAGGTGACGGCCATGCTCGGGTTCCGGCCTCAGGAGTGGGTCGCCGATCCCGATCTGTGGCCCTCGCGCATGCATCCGGACGACCGCGCCCGGATCATCGCGGAGAGCGACCGCGCGAACGCGACCGGCCAGCCGTTCGTCCAGGAGTACCGGCTGCTGGCGAGCGACGGCCGCCCCGTCTGGGTGCGCGACGAGGCCGTGCCGATCCGCGCCGACGACGGAACGCTCCGCTGGTGGCAGGGCGTGATGACCGACATCACCGAGCGCAAGCGCGTGGAGGAGCAGGTCGCGTTCCTCGCCTATCACGACGCCGTGACCACCCTGCCGAACCGGCTGATGTTCGAGGAGGCGTTGGAGATGGCCCTGGCCCGCGCCCGCAGGAACGGCGCCGCGGCGGCGGTCATGTACATGGACCTCGACGACTTCAAGGTCGTGAACGACACGCTCGGGCACGACGCCGGCGACCAGTTCCTGCGGGAGGTGGCCGCGCGGCTGCAGGGCGCCGTTCGCGAAGCGGACCTGGTGGCGCGCCAGGGCGGCGACGAGTTCCTCGTGTTGCTCGCCGACCTGACCGAGCCCGACCCGCGCCCCACCTCGGGTGACCAGTGGGCCGAGGCAGAGCCCGGCGACGGCGTGCCCGACGTGAGCTCGCATGCCGAATCCGTCGCCCGGGCCATCGCGGCGCGCATCCGGGAGGCCCTGGAGCCCCCGATCGTCCTTGCCGGCCTTCCCTTCGTGGCATCGGTCAGCACGGGTGTGGCGCTCTTCCCCTCTTCGGCGTCCGACGCGCACGGGCTGTTGCTCGAGGCCGACGCGGCGATGTATCGAAGCAAGCGAGGGAGCCCCGGTGGCGTGACCCTCTCCACCGGCTCGGGCACCTGGCCCGCAGCCGGCGGTTCGCTCGCCACGCGTCTGCGGCGCGCGGTCGAAACCGGGTCGCTGGTCGTGCACTACCAGCCCGTCGTGAAACTGGACAGCGGGGCACTGTGGGGGCTGGAGGCGCTCGTGCGCTGGATCGACGAGGGAGGAGCGCTCGTTCCGCCCGGAGAGTTCCTGCGGGTGGCCGAGGACGCCGGCCTCGTCGAGGCGATCGACGAATGGGTGCTCGACGATGTGCTCCGGCAGGCGGCCGAATGGCGAGCCGCGGGGATGCTGCCCGCACGCATCAGCGTGAACATCTCCGCCGAGCGGTGCCGCCGATCAGACCCCGCGCCGCGGATGGTCGAACGCGTGCTCACCGCGGGGTTCGATCCGGCGGCCTTCGTCGTCGAGGTCATGGATTCGCCGCGGCTCATCGACCGCGGCACGATCCGAACGATCGAAGGCCTGCGGGATGCGGGGTTCAACGTGGCGGTCGACGACTTCGGGTCGGGTTCGTCGTCGCTGGCGTTCCTGCGGAGCGTTCGCGTGGACATGCTGAAGATCGACCGGCCGTTCCTGCATTCGGTTCCCGCCGACGGCGACGCGTGCAGGATGCTGGCGGCACTCGTCGACCTGGCCTTCGCGCTGGGCGTCGAGCCGATCGCGGAGGGCATCGAGACGCACGCCCAGCGCGAGTTCCTCCTTCGCGCGGGATGCCGGCTCGGGCAAGGGTTCCTCTTCGGCGAGCCCGTTCCCGCGCCGGAGGTCCAGGGGTACCTGAGCCGCTCGCGAGCCTAGAAGGCGCTCGCGGCGGACGCGCCGGTCGGGCCGACGCGGCGCTAGGGTCTGGGTCGATGCCCTGGTATCACGCCGTCGTCGAGAGCGGTCACGACCTGCAGAATCCCACCAGCCGGGAGAAGATCCTCCTGCTGGGTGAGCGCCTGGGCCTCGGGCCGACGTCCGAGGTGCTGGACCTCGCATCCGGCCGGGGCGGACCGGCATTGGTGCTGGCCGGCGCGTTCGGCTGCAGGATCACGTGCGTGGAACGTGCTGAGGAGTTCGACGAGGCGGCCCGGCGCCGGGTCGCCGAGGCCGGGCTCGAGGGGCTGATCGAATCCGTCCGTGAGGATGCCGCCGCCTATCCCCTGGAGCCGGACCGGTACGACGTGGTCATGTGCCTCGGGGCGAGCTTCATCTGGAACGGCTTGACCGGGACCATCGAGGCGCTGGCTCCGGCAGTCCGTCCTGCCGGGTTCCTGGTGATCGGCGAGCCGTACTGGCGGCGATGGCCGCTGCCGGCCGAGTATCGGCTCGATCCGGGCGAGGACTTCGAGACGCTGCCCGGCGTCGTCGAACGGTTCGAGGCGGGCGGCTTCGCGCCCGCGTTCCTGATCGATTCGTCGCTGGACGATTGGGATCGGTACGAGACGCTGCATTGGCTCACCGCCGACACCTGGCTTCGGGAGCACGCCGGCGATCCCGACGCCGGCGAGATTCGGTCGCGGGCGGCACGCCAGCGCGAACGCTACCTGCGGTCCGAGCGCGACCTCCTCGGCTGGGCGATCTTCGCCGGCCGGAGGCGATGACGGTCAGGCCACGCGGAACTTCATGTGGGTGACGCCCGGCGCCTCCACCACACGCAACCGCTCCAGCGCGATCGGTCCGACGCCGTCGAAGAGCCGCTCACCGGCGCCGAGCAGGATGGGCACCACGTGCAGTTCGAACTCGTCGAC
>JBEDUK010000070.1:0-26688 GCA_040414485.1 Actinomycetota bacterium | reverse complement strand
AGGCCGTGCAGATCGACACGGTCGGTCCGACCACCACGGCGTCGATGTCTCCCGCACCGAACCCCGCCGGGTGGAACAACACCGCGGTGACCGTCACCCTGAGCGCCACCGACTCGGGTGGCTCGGGCGTGGCGTCGATCACCTACTCGCTGAGCGGCGCGCAGACGAAGGGGGCGACGACCTACACCGGTCCCTTCCAGATCTCCGCCCAGGGCGCCACGACCGTCTCGTACTTCGCGACGGATGTCGCCGGCAACGTCGAATCGACGCACACCTCCACCGCGAGGGTCGATTCGGTGAACCCGACGCAGTCGCTCATGCTCACGAACCAGTCGGGGTCCGGTTCCTATCTCTCCGGCTCCACGCTCTTCTACCGCGGGTCCGACGCGGGATCGTTCACCCTCCGCGCGGCCGTTGCGGACGGAGGCTCCGGACCCGCGTCGGCGACCTTCGGGGCGTTCGGCGGATCCTCTACCGGATGGACGCACGCGACGCCTGACGTCCAGACGACGCCGGCCGGCGGGCCGTTCGTCTCCGGGACGTTCTCGTGGGCGGCGAGCACGACCAGCACGCCGAGCGAGCCCGTGACGGGCGCCGACACGGCGGGCAACACTGTCCAAACGACGCTGTCGCTCACACCGGACGTGACGGCGCCGGCCGGGGGCTCGGTGAGCGTTCCGGCGTACGCGAAGTCGGCGTCCGTTGCGGTGACGTTCTCCGCGGGCACCGACGCGGGCTCCGGCGTCAACGCCGCCTCGGGGCAGTTGCTCCGGGCCAGCGCCCCCTACACCGAGTCCACGGACACCTGCGGGACCTTCGGCAGCTTCGCGAACGTCGGACCCGCCGGCCCGAGCTCGCCCTTCGCGGACACGACCGTCGCCGGCGGCACCTGCTACCGGTACGAGTACGCGGTCTCCGACAACGTGGGGAACGCGACCCTGTTCGGGCCGTCCGCGCCGGTCAAGATCGACCTGAACGCGCCGTCGGTGACGTCGATCGCGAGCCAGCAGTCGAACGGCTCGGCGGGCGACGGAAAGCTCGCGGTCGGGGACAAGCTGGTGATCACGTTCAACAGCCGGGTCAACTCGTCGACGGCGCCGGCCTCCGGGACGAACGGAACGGAGACCCGCACCGGAAACGGGAACGTCATGCTCACGATCCCGGGCATCACGAACGGACCGCGAGACACGGGTTCCCCGAACTACGTCGGGGGCAGCGGCACCAAGACGGCGACGTTCGCGTGGACCGCTGCGTGGACGAACAACAACACGGTGCTGACCGTGACCGTGACCTCGCTGTCGGGCACCGCGACCGTGGCGAGTTCAGGAAGGCTCGTCTTCTCGCCCGCCACGACCATCGCGGACCCGGCCGGAAACGGCGCGACGGGGACGTTCACCACCGTGACGACGTTCAAGCTCTTCTGACCGCGAGCCGAGTGATGCGGAATATGGGATGCACGCCGCCCGGCGGCCGGCCGTCGGCACGTTCGGCGACGCCATCGAACCAGCACCTGAGGTGGGCGATGGCGCCGGGTCGCGTGGATACGCTACGAGAGCCATGATTGCGGGACGGGACGTCGAACGGGTGCCGGAGCGGCAGGCTCCGGCCACGGAAGCGCACGTGAGCGCGCCCACCGAACCGCAGCCGGTGGCGCCGACCGCGACGGCGGCACTCCCGAGGCCGTCGCGACCGGCGACGCTGCGCCATCTCGCCCGGAGCCGCTTCACCGAGCACCCCGCGATCTACCTGCCGTTCGCGCGCAGACGGTATCCGGGACCCAGCCCGACGGTGATCGGACCGGAGACCGAACTCGTGATCGACGGCTACATGCGGTCGGCGAACACCTTCGCGGTCTACGCGTTCCAGATGGCCCAGCGGCGGCCGGTCCGGCTGGCGCACCACCTGCACGCACCGGCGCAGGTGATCGAGGCCGTCCGGCGGGGCGTCCCCACGATGGTCGTGGTCCGCGAGCCGGAGGGCGCGATCCTGTCCCAGGTGCAGTGGGAGCCGGACGTGTCGCTCCGGGCGGCGCTGCGGACCTACGCGCGGTTCTACCGATGCCTGCTGCCCTACGCGGCGCAGGTCACGGTGGGAGAGTTCGACGAGGTGACGAACGACTTCGGCGCCGTGATCGACCGGCTCAACGTGCGCTACGGCACGTCGTTCGACCGGTTCGAATCGACGCCGGAGAACCGGCAGCGCTGCATGGACCTGATGAGGCAGCGCGCCTCGACCGATCCGGAGTGGTACCACGCCGTGCTGAGCTTCGAGACCGGGACGCTGTCGCTGGAGGAGCTCCTGGCGCGGCAGCCGAAGGACGACCCGGCCGCGCAGGAACGCGGTGCGGGAGAGGCGCTTCCGGCCGACACCTGGATCCCGTCGGCCGACCGCAAGGAGGTCAAGCGGGCGCTCCGAGCGCGGTACGACGCGCCGGAGGTCGCCCGGCTCCGGCGACGGGCCGAATCCGCGTACGCGGCCTTCCTTCGGGTGGCCGGCGCCGGGATAGCGTGATGGCGGTCGCGGAGCGCATGGCGAGCGCGACGATCGTGGACCTGGCGGATCCGCGGTGGCGGGCCTTCGTCGAAGGCTCGGACGCCGCGACGCCGTTCCATCACCCCGACTGGGCGAACCTCGTGGCCGACTGCTACGGCTTCAAGGCGTTCGCCGTGGCCATGACCGAGCCGTCCGGCACGATCACGGCGGGCCTTCCCATGGTGGAGGTGAAGCAGCCGTTTCGCGGCGCGCGGTGGGTGAGCCTGCCGTTCACCGACCGGGTGCCCCCGCTGCTGGCGCCGGACGACGACGGGCGCGGGCTCGCCACGGCGCTGGCCGGCGCGATCCGCGCCGCCGGCGTCAAGGAAGCAGAGGTGCGCGGCGATCTGACCGGCGCCGCCGCGACCGGCTGGCCGGCCCTTCGGCACGTGCTCGATCTGGAGGCGGACCCGCAGGCGGTCTACGCGCGGTTCCATCCCTCGCAGGTGAAGCGGAGCATCAAGAAGGCGGAGCGCGAGGGCCTGAGCGTCCGCGTCGGAGCGCGCCCCGAGGACCTGACCGAGGTGTTCTACGGCCTGCACCTTCGAACGCGCCGGCGGCAGGGCGTGCCCATCCAGCCGAAGCGGTTCTTCCGGATGCTGTGGGACCGGATCGTCGCGTCGGGGATGGGTTCGGTCCTGGTGGTCGACACCCCGCGGGGAGCGCCGATCGCGGCGGCGTTCTTCGTCGCCTCGAACGGCACCGTCGTCTACAAGCTCGGCGCGTCCGACGAGTCGTCGTGGTCGCTGCGACCGAACCACCTGCTGTTCTGGCACGCCATCCGGACCGCGTGCGAGCGCGGAGATCGGTGGTTCGACTTCGGGCGAACCGACGCCGGGCAGGACGGCCTGAGCGCCTTCAAGCGCTCGTGGGGCGCCCGTGAGGAGCCGCTCGTGTACCACACGGTCGGTGACCCGGCCGGACGGAGCGGGCCTCCCGGCGGGCGAGTCTCCCGCACGCTGGCCGCGGTGATCCGTCGCAGCCCTCCGGTCGTGTGCCGGGCGACCGGCGAGCTGCTCTATCGATTCGCCGCATAGGGGTCGAACGCGTGAATGCCGAACAACTCGAACCGGCCTGGCTGGACGCGCAGGCGAACGCCGCTCGGCACCGCCGCAGCGCCCTGTTCACCCTGCCGTTCGGCGCCTGGTCGGGGCCGCGGCAGCGTGGCCGCATCCCTCGCGCGGTGGGGATCGGCCTCCTCGCCTGCGCGGTCGGGGCGATGATCCCGTTCGTCAGTCAGGCGAGATTCGTCGTGGCCCTCGTCGGGGTGATGCTGGTCGTGGCCGTCGTCTGGCGGCCCCAGCTGGCCGCCTACACGCTGATCGCCGTGACGCCGCTCGTCGCGGGCATCGACCGTGGGGTCGCGATCCCCGTGCTCAGGCCGAACGAGGCGCTCCTGTTGCTGGTGGCGGTCGCGCTCGTGATCCGAACGCTCGCGTTCGCCCCGGGGGACGGCGTGCGCTTCCCGCCGTTCGACCGCCTGACGGGCTCCATCCTGCTGATCGCGGTCACCACCTCCATCCTGCCCGTGGGGTGGATGCTCCTTCGGCATCAGCAGGTCCAGCAGGACGACATCCTCTACGCGCTCCTGCCCTGGAAGTACCTGGTGCTGTTCCTGGTCACGCGGATGAGCGTGACGACCGAGCGGCAGGTCCGAACCTGCCTGTGGATCTCGATGATCGCCGCCTCGATCGTCGCGGTTCTCGCCATGTGCGAGACGCTCCAGGTCTTCGGCATCACGGGGATCCTGTCGCACTACTACACGGCGTCCGGCGCCGACCTGGCCTCGGGCGCGAACCTCCGCGGCGGGTCGACGCTGTCGCTGCCGATCGCGGTGGCGGATCTGATGACCTTCAACATCGCCATCGCCGTCGGCTGCCTGCACTTCCGGATCGGCCCGCGTGGGCCGCTGCTGGCGCTCGGGTCGCTGTTCGTCGCCGGCGTGCTGGCGGCAGGCGAGTTCTCCGGGGTCCTCGGCATGCTGATCGGCGTCGTGATCCTGGCGGTCGTGCTCCGCAGGATGAAGCCGCTGTTCGGGTTCCTGCCGGTGTTCGGCATCGCCGCGCTGGCGTTGAAGCCGGTGATCGAGACCCGCCTGAGCGGCTTCCAGTCGGCGAGCGGGCTGCCGGCAAGCTGGAGCGGCCGCTGGTTCAACCTGACGAACTACTTCTGGCCGACGCTGTTCTCGAAGGGCAACTTCATCCTGGGGGTGCGGCCCGCCGCGCGCGTCGTGGTGCCGTCCCAGATCACGGGCTATGTGTGGATCGAATCCGGGTACACGTGGCTGCTCTGGGGTGGCGGCATCCCCCTGCTGGCGTCGTTCTTCTGGTTCCTGTGGGTCAACATCGGGAACGGGCTCAGGCTGGTCAGGCAGCGGGCGGACTCGGTCGCCGTGGCCGGTCTGGCGGTCGTGATGGGGCTGTCGGTGGTCGGCGTCCTGATGCTGCTGGACCCGCACCTCACGTACCGGGGTTCGGCGGACCTGCTCTTCTCCCTGATCGCCCTCACCGCGGCGGGGGCGGCGGCGAACCCGTCCCGTGGGACCGCCGCGCCGGCCCGGGCCGAGTGGGAGATGGAAGGAGGCCGCACCCATGCGTGAGACGGCGGCCGACGGATCGGTCCGAATGGGGATGTCCCGACGCCTGGACGACGCGCCGTTCCAGTGCACCGAGCCGTTCGAGTTCTTCGACTTCATGCGGGTGCCCTACCGCGTCGGCGGCGAACCGGTCCGGGGCGCGGTTCGGTGGGGGCGCTGCGCCTCCTCCGGCGGCGGCGATCTGTACTGGCTGCGTGCGCCCGACGGCTCGAGCGGCGGCGATCTCGTCTGGGGACGCCACCGGCTCGCCGGGTTCTCGATCTTCGGCTCCCTGATCCCCGACGCGTCCGCACCCGGCGCCCTTCCGTTCGGACACGACTGGCGCGCGGCCGAGCCGATCACCGACGACGCCGGCACCCGGGTGGCGTCGGTGTGGCGGGACCAGAACGGCAACGTCGCGCTCCCGTTCGACCCGGACGAGGCGATGCGGAATCTCTGGAGCGAACGGTACCTGCGGGCGCTGACGTCGGCGACGGGCTCCCGCGCCATCGCGGCCCTGCGTCGCGCCTACTACCGGGCGCGCCCGTTGATCCCCCGCAGGCTTCAGATCCTGATGCGTCGCGGGTTCGCGTCGGCCCGGCAGGTGCCGGACTTCCCGCGGTGGCCGGTGGAAACGTCGCTGGTCGACCTCTACGACTGGCTGTTCGAGACGGTCGCGGGGGTCGCCGGCGAGCCGGTCCCGTGGCTCGCCCCCTGGCCCGACGGTCACGCCTGGGCCTTCGTGCTCACCCATGACGTAGAGACCGACGCCGGGTGCCGGGCCATCCCCGCGCTGCGCGACCTCGAACGCGACCACGGCCTGCGTTCCTCATGGAACTTCGTCCCGCTGCGATACGACGCGCCCGAGCAGGTGCTTCAGGGCCTCCGCGACGAAGGCTGCGAGATCGGCGTGCACGGGCTGCGCCACGACGGGCGGGACCTCGAGTCGCTCCGTACGATCCGGCGCCGGCTGCCCGCGATGCGGGAGCACGCCGAACGCTGGGGCGCCGTTGGGTTCCGGGCGCCGGCCACCCAGCGGAACTGGGACTGGATGCCGATGCTCGGGTTCGACTACGACTCGTCCTACCCGGACTCCGACCCGTACGAGCCGCAGGCGGGCGGCTGCTGCAGCTGGCTGCCGTTCCTCAATCAGTCCATGGTCGAGCTGCCGATCACCGTCCCACAGGACCACACGGTGTTCGAGATCCTTCAGCACGCCGACGAGACGGTGTGGCTGGAGAAGGTGCGGGAAATCCGTGCTCGTGGCGGCATGGCGCTGGTGCTGACGCATCCCGACTACACGGTCGACCCGGCCGACCGCCGGATCGTGGACGGATACCGGCGGCTGCTCGACGAGTTCGGCGGTGACGGGACCGCGTGGTGCGCCGTCCCGATGGATGTCAGCGCGTGGTGGCGCGCACGGCAGGCGACGCGGATCGAACGGGGCGACGGCGAATGGAGCATCGTGGGTCCGGGCGCCGAGCGGGCCCGCATCCGGTTCGCTCGCGCCGGCGAGCCGGCGTTCGGATCGGGGAAGGACTGATGGCTGCCGACGCCACGACCGCGGCACCCCGCGGCGCCTCGAACGGCCTCCGGCCGGTGCCGCCGATGCGCATCGCCATGGTGGCCTGTTCCTATTACGGGAGCGATGCGCGGATCCGGCGCGCCGTGGACGCGCTGGTGGAGCGCGGGCACCAGGTGGACTTCTTCGGCCTGTCAGAGCCGGGAACGAAGCCGGCATCGCGGATGGGTCCCGTTCGCCTCCACCACTTGCCGATGTCGCACGACCGCGGCGGGCTCGGACGTTACGCGGCCCGGTACGGGACCTTCTTCGCGTGGGCCGCGGCGCGCTTGTCCTGGTGGCACCTGCGCCGCCGGTACGACCTCGTCTACGTCCACAACATGCCGAACTTCCTGGTCTTCACCGCGATCGTCCCGAAGTTGACCGGCGCGAAGGTCCTTCTCGACGTCAGGGACCCCGTTCCGGAGCTGCTGGCCTCGATCCGGCGCGACCGCCTGCCGTCCTGGCTGTCCAGGCTCACCCGGGTCGAGGAGCGGGTCAGCTTCTCCTATTCGGACGCGGTGATCACGGTCAGCGAGCCGATGCGCTCGCGGGTGGCGGCCGCGACGCCGCATCCGCGCGAGGTCGGCGTGGTGATGAACCTTCCCGATCCGGGTGTCTTCGTGCCGCTGAGCGAGCCGGCGGAGCCCGCGCGCCGACTCGTATACAGCGGCACGATCGCGTACCGCCACGGCGTGGACCTGGCCATCGAGGCCCTCGCGCTGCTGTCGGAGGAAGCGCCGGACCTTCGCCTGCGGCTGATCGGCGAGGGACCGGAGGTGGAGTCGCTGCTTCGACTGGCGCAGGCGCGGGGCGTGGCCGACCGCGTGGAGTTCCTGGGGCTGGTGCCGCACCATGAACTCCCGGCCCTGCTGCAGGGCTCGGCGGCCGGCATCTCGCCCCTTCGAGCGGACGGGTTCGGCGCGCTGGTGTTCTCCATGAAGGTCGCCGAATACATCCACCTGGGGCTGCCGGTCATCTGCGCCGACACCATGACGATGCGCCATTACTTCCCCGGGGACGAGGTCATGTTCTTCGAACCCGACGACGCCGGGGATCTGGCGCGTGCAATTCGGGAGACGCTGCGCGATCCGGAGGCCGCGCAGCGGCGCACCGAACGGGGGCGGCGGATCGTCGAACGGCTGGACTGGCC
Organism: Actinomycetota bacterium; assembly: GCA_040414485.1. Lineage (GTDB taxonomy): Bacteria > Actinomycetota > UBA4738 > UBA4738 > UBA4738 > JBEDUK01. Next base: position 18,867 of record JBEDUK010000070.1, on the reverse strand, counting down.
CACCCAGCGCAAAGAGTTGATCCGCATCATCGAGTCGTTGGAATGAGGGGGGACGATGGTGAGCACAGCAGACATCGCCGTGATCGGCGCCGGTCCGTACGGCCTGGCCGCCGCGCGGCGTCTTGACGGAGCCGACGTCAGGGTCTTTGGCCGGCCCATGTCGTTCTGGCGCGACCACATGCCGCGCGGCATGTTCCTGCGCTCTCCGCGACAGGCATCGAGCCTCGCCCCGACGCCCGGGCTTCGGCTCGAGGACTACGAAGGCGAACAGGGCCTCTCCCCGGAGAAGCCGCTTCCACTTGCCACGTTCGTCGATTACACCATGTGGTTCCAGCAGCGGGCGGTGCCGGGCGTCGACGCGCGCAACGTCGAACGCGTCGAGACGGCCGGTGGTCGCGGCTTCCGGCTGACCCTCGACGACGGCGAGGAGGCGTACGCGAAGCGCGTGGTCGTCGCGGCCGGCGTGGGGCCGTTCGCGTCGCGCCCCGCTCCGTTCGCGGACCTTCCACGTGAGCTGGTCTCGCACACGGTCGATCACGCCGACCTCGGCGCCTTTCGCGGGAAACGGGTCGTGGTGATCGGCGCCGGGCAGAGCGCGGTCGAGTCCACCGCCCTGCTGGCGGAGAACGGCGCGGAGGTGGAGCTCATCGGGCGCGCCCGGGGGATCAACTGGCTCGTGCGCAGCAACGCGCTCCACGCGGCGAAGGCGCTCCGGCCGTTCCTGTACGGGCCGTCGGACATCGGCCCCGCCGGCGTGAGCTGGCTGGTCGAGTGGCCGGGCGTGTTCCGCCGGATCCCGCGGAAATATCAGGACCCGCTGGCCCGCCGGGCCATCCGTCCTGCGGCGTCGGCCTGGCTGATCCCGCGGACCACGGCCACCCCGCTGACGCTCGGACGGTCGATCGCGTCCGTGGACGTGACTGCGAACGGCGGCGGACCGCAGGTCGCCGTGGCGCTCGACGACGGTACGAAGCGGACCGTGGATCACGTCCTGCTCGCCACCGGCTACCGTGTGGACATCTCGCGGTACTCGTTCCTGGACCGTTCGATGCTCGCCGGGATCACGACGGTCGGCGGCTCGCCGAGGCTCCGGCGAGGGTTCGAATCCTCGATCCCGGGGCTCCATTTCCTCGGCGCGACCGCGGCGTGGTCGTTTGGCCCGCTGTTCCGCTTCGTCGCCGGTGTCGACCATGCGGCCCGAGGCCTGACCGCGGCGGTTCGAGGCCCGGATCACGTCGCCTCCAACGGCCGTGCGAAGGTGACCGGGGGGAGCCTCGCCCGTTGAGCACACCTGGTGCGCTGGTGCTGGGCAGCGACTACCGGGGGCTGGGAGCCATCCAGAGCCTCGGCCGCCGCGGTATCGAGACCTGGCTGGTGCGCGGCCCGCAGCGGGGCGTCGCCGACTTCTCGCGCTACACGCGCCGTTCGATCGTCTGGCCCGAGGGCTCACCGGAGTCGCGGGCGGCGTTCCTCGTCGACCTCGCCGAGCGAAACGGCTGGCGTGACTGGGCGATCCTGCCCTCCGGCGACGAGACGGCGGCGTTCTGCGCGATGCACGCGGCGACGCTGAGCGGGCCGTTCCGCCTGACCACGCCAACGTGGGAGATCGTCGAGCAGGCCCACGACAAGCGCCTCACGTACCGGCTGGCCGCCGAGATCGACGTGCCGCACCCGCGCACCTGGGAGCTCGGCGAGGTTGATCCCGCCGATGCCGACTGCACGTTCCCGGCCATCCTCAAACCGTCGGCGAAGGACGCGAACAACGCTCTGACCGTGGACAAGGCGTGGCCCGTGCACGACCGCGCCGAACTGCTGGCCCGCTTCGCCGACGCCGTCCGGCTCCTTCCGAGAGATCAGATCCTCCTGCAGGAGCTGATCCCCGGCGGAGGCAACGAGCAGCTGTCCTTCGCTGCGCTCGCCGTCGACGGCGATCCCGTCTGCTCGCTCGTGGCTCGCCGGGTCCGGCAGTACCCGATGGACATCGGCCGGGCCAGCACGTTCGTCGAGACGATCCGGGATGACGAGGTCCGCAGCCTGGGGGAGCGCGTCGTCGCGCATCTGAAGTATTCGGGGCTGATCGAGGTGGAGTTCAAGCGCGACCCTCGAACCGGCGAGCCGAAGCTCCTCGACATCAACCCGCGCATGTGGGGCTGGCACACGATCGGCCGGCGCGCCGGCATGGACTTCGCCCACCTGGCATGGCAGCTCGCGCAGGGCACCGTGCCCGCGCGGCGCGAGGCGCCTCCCGGGGTGCGCTGGGTCTGGCTGGCGGGTGACGTGCCGACCGCCGTTCGCGAGATCGCCCGCAGGCGGCTCCGCCTCTTGGACTACCTGCGTTCGTTCCGCCGTCCGGTGGACCTGGCCACGGTCACGCTGGACGATCCCCGTCCGGGGCTGATGGAGGTTCCGCTCCAGGTCGGAATCAGGCTGCGGGCTCCTACCCTCCCTTCGGGCACCCGTACGGCTTCCGGCACGGCGGCTTTATCCCGGGCCAGCCGCTCTTGAGCCAGACGTGGTCTCGGATCTCCTTGCGAACCCGGCCGATGTAGCCGTTCGCCGCCTGCGTGTGCCAGGCACCCGCGTACCACGCGCCCACGCATCCCCACAGGTCGCCCGGCCCGTAGTTCCTCGTCCCGGTGTTGTCCAGCCAGAACTCCCAGCCCTCGTAACAGCCCCGCAATTCGCCGCCGATGTAGTCGACGGCGAACGCCGTGGAGTCCCGGTTGAAGGGGAACGTCCCGTTCTGGTTGCCGGGGTAGCGGCCCCACGACGGGTCCTCCCACGACATGATCCCCATGATCGAGAACGTCTTCGGGCAGATCCCGTCGCCGAAATCCGTCTGATAGTCGTGGCCGAACTGCGCCAGCCCGTCGCAGTACACCCTCGACGGGTCGGAGGGATCGGAGAAGATGTCTCCGCACCCGTAGTTCTCGACGCACCGGCCGCCCGGATAGATCTCGTACTGGTACCAGGTGGACTCCCGGACCGCGATGCCCCGGAGCACGTTGTCGGGGAGTCCCCACTTGCAGGCACCCCACTGGAAGATCTCGTCGGTCGTGCCGGTGAACTGACCGTCGACCCGCGGCAGGAGCCACGTGTCCCATCGCTTGTCGTAGGCTCCGCCGTCGCTGCGCGGCCGTGCGGCCAGGGATTGGTGCACCGCATCCGCGTCGGGCATGGTCTGGTTGCTGCCCTGGTTGTCGGTCCTGGGCTCCCACGTCGATTGGTGGACCTCTGCCGCGCATTCGCCGTCCGACGGCAGGGTGGACCACGAACCGACCGGGGCGAGACGGAAGTACCCGCCGGGTGGGGGCGGATCCGAGCTCTCGGCCGCGCGTCCGCCCGTGTCGGTTCCCATCGGATGCGCCACGCCGGCCTGCCGGCCGAGCATCATGCACTGCGCCGCGAGCAGGGGAAGAAGGATCGTGGCCTGGAAGGCGAGCCCACTCCCGCCGGGCCTCGCCCTGCGCATCGATCCGGCCGCGCGCCGCCTGACTGTCGCCGGGGTTCTCACCGAGCCGCTCATAGTGGGCCCATCGGCCCTGGCTCGTTGTTCCCTTAACCGGCGGCGCCAAACGCGATCTGGCCACGTGCGCGGTCGGCCTCCCGGTCAAGGGCGCGACCGGCGCCGTTGTGATGGCGCCTCACAATGCTCCGCGCCCTTGCCATGACGGTCGAAGCGAGCGGGTGGATGTGCCCGGTGAGCAGGGGAGATGCCCCTGCGGCGCCCTCAGCCCTGGGAAGCGTGACCAGAGGTGTCGGCAGGTTCGACGCGGGCGCCACCGCGCCGCCAGGCTGAGCGCTTGAGCATCTGAAGTTCCGGCGCTCGGAACGCGGCCTGGATCGCGACGTAGACGCCAAGCCCGACCATGCCGGCGACGGCCAGCTCGATCAGGTATCCGAGGTGCCCGTGCACCGACGGGAACACGAGCGTCACTCCGAATGCCACGATTCCCATGGCCACGCAGGCGAGCGTGGTCCGGGCCAGCGAGCGCCCGACGTCCGACCCGCCTCGAGGAAGCCGCTTACGGAGCCGGAGGTCGATGTGCAGCGCGCCCCCGAGGCTGCCCAGCGTCAGCGCGACGCCCAGCACGACCAGCACGGCGGATCCGCCGACGAACCATGCCACGACCATCACGGCGATCGAGACCCCGACCCGCACCGCCATCGATCGCAGCGGTGAGCGGACGTCGTGCTGGGCGTACAGCGCGTACGTGCCCAGGATGAACCAGGTCTCGAAGACCAGCCCGGGCGCGAGAGCCGCGAGCGACAGCCAGAGCATCAGCGGGCCGCTGCCCTTCGCCAGCTCGCCGAACGCCATGGTGTGGGCCAGGACGGGCGCGAGCGCGAGATACGCGGCGGCGATGGGCATGGTGATGAAGGACGCGAGCGCCACACCCCGCAGGGCTTCGTCTCGGAAGCCGAGAAGGTCGCCGGCGTGATGCAGCCGCGCCAGTTGCGGGAGCATCGCCCGGGCGATCGGCCACGCGATGATCGCGGTCGGCAGGTAGAAGAAGCTCAGCGCCAGCTGGAACGCGACGAACCCGCCGGTGACCCGGTTCGCCACGACCATGACGGCGAAGATCTGCAGCGCGGCCAGCCCCGTGTACCCGAGCGTCGGCAGGATCCGCCGCAGCACCGTGCGCGTCTCCGGATCGCGCCACCCGAGCCGGGGGATCAGGGAGAAGCCGGACGAGCGGGCGCCGAACCACTGGAACGACGCGTGCATCGCGACGGCGGCGGTGGTCCCGAGGCCCAGGAGCAGGATCTCGGAGTTCGACACGTCGAGGATGCTGGTTCCGGTTCCGAACATCACGCCCGCGACCACCAGCACGACGATCATGCCGAAGCTCTCCAGCGCGGGCGCGGCGGCGGCCAGCGCGAACCGGCCGTTCGCGTTCATCACGGCCGCTCCGGTGCCGGCCAGCGTGTACAGCGCGATCTGCGGCACGAACATCGCAAGCAGGAGCCAGCCCACCCGTACCTGGGCGGATTTCGTCGCCGGATCCGCCGTCCCCAGGGTGAGCAGGTGCGTGATCAGGGGTCCCAGGGCGATCAGCACGACGGCTGCCCCGAGCGCGATCAGCAGGAGCACGCCCACGAATCCGCGGACCAGCCGCTGCCCGGCCTGCCGGTCGCCCTCGTCGATGTGACGCACGAGCGGCGGCACCAGGAGGGATGCGAACAGCGACCCGGCGAGCAGCTGGTAGAAGACCAGGTTCGGAAGCGAATTGACGGACTGGTAGGTGTTGCCCAGGTACGTAGCGCCCAGCACGGCGCCGATGACGATGGTCTTGAACAGCCCCGTCCCGCGGGCCACCGTCGTCCACACCGAGCCGGCGAAGGAGTTGCTGAGGACGGTACCGGACGGCGAGGCGTGCGATGCGCCGTCGCGATCGTCGAGCTCCGCGACCGCAGCCACGTCGATCTGGACCTGGATCGCTTCCTCGTCGAGCGACCCGCCGGCAGCCGTCGCCTCACTCACCTTCTCGGGCGCGCGGACCACGGCGCTCAGCGGGCCCCGCCGCCGTCGAGCAGGGCGGGGACCGTCTTCAGAAGGATCGACAGGTCGAGCCGGAAGCTCCGGCGCTCGACGTATTCGACGTCAAGCTCGAGGGCGTCGTTCATGGTGAGCGTGCTCCGGCCGCTGACCTGCCACAGCCCGGTCATGCCCGGCTTCACGGCGAATCGCGTCCGGTACCGCGGGTCGAACAGTTCGGCCTCCCACGGCAGCACGGGCCGCGGGCCGATCAGCGACATGTTCCCCCTGATCACGTTCAGCAACTGGGGAAGCTCGTCCAGAGACGTCTTGCGGAGGAATCCGCCGACCTTCGTGATCCTCGGGTCGTCGGCGAGCTTGAACGCGACCGCGTCCTCGCCCTGCGGCACCGCGTTGCCGTTCAGCATGTCGGTGACGTACTGGCGGTGGATCGCGTCGCTCGCGTCGACGCGCATGGTGCGGAACTTGTAGATCCGGAACGTCCGCTCGCCGCGCCCGACCCGGTCCTGGCGGAACAGCGCCGGTCCACGGCTGGTGGTCCACACGGCGACGGCGATGCCGATCATCACGGGCGAGGCCAGAATGAGCAGGGCGCCGGCGCCCAACAGGTCGAACGCCCTGCGCCCGGCGAGCGAGCGCCGGCGCTCGCGGCGGGCCACCGGGACGTGTGCGGCGACCGTGTCGGCTGCGGTGAGGTCCTGACCGATCATGGCCGGACCCGCTACGAGTCCGAGGCCGCTTGCGGCGAGCCGCCCGCCGCCCGGCCGGCGCGCGCCAGCTGGACGCGGGCCGCCACATCGCCCAGCTCCTCGACGCTGCCGTGCACCCGTGCCGGGTTGCCGTACACGACGGCGCCAGGCGGCACGTCCTTCGTCACGACCGACCCAGCGCCGATCAGGGCGCCGTAGCCGATCTTGACGTACGGCAGGATCGTGACGTTCACGCCGATCTGCGCGCCCGCCTGGATCAGCGGCCCCGCCATGGCCTTGGCCGAATCGGCGTTGCCCGGGACCAGGTCGTTGGCGATCGTGACGCCGGGCGCGAGGAACACGTCGTCCTCGATCTCGGTGTACTGGGCGATGTAGCAGTTGCTGTGGATCTTGACCCGGTGCCCGATCGAGCAGCCGTAGTCGATGACGCTGTTGCTCCAGACCGAGACGTTGTCGCCGATCGTGTTGTCCTCCCGGACGATGACGTTGTGGCCCGATTCGAACCCCACGCCGATCACGGAACCGGAGTAGATGACCGTCCCCGACCGGAGCCGCGAACCCGGGCCGAGCACGAGCGAGCACGGCGCGGAGCGCGACGCCGCATACCCGAGGATCGCGCCTTCGTCGACCGTGACGCCTTCGGCGATCTGCAACTGCACGCTCATCGGGCACCCCTCACGGCGGCGTTCAGGCTGGCCGCGACGTGCTCGACCTGCCGCTCGGTGATGTGCGGGAAGATCGGCAGCGAAAGGATGCGGCCGGCGGCACGCTCCGCGACCGGCAGCGGCGCCGGCGCGAACGCCGTGTACGCGGCCTGCATGTGGCAGGGGACCGGGTAGTGCACGGCGCTGTCGACGCCACGGCGGGACAGTTCGGCCCTGACCGCGTCGCGGCCGTCCACCTGCACCACGAACTGGTGGTGCACGCTTTCGACGTCCGAGCGGATCTCGAGCACCTCGACCAGTCCGGGGTCCAGCAATGCGCTGTACATCCCGGCGGCCGTCCGGCGAGCGCGGTTCCATTCGTCGAGCATCGTCAGCTTGGCTGACAGCACGCCCGCCTGGAGTCCGTCCAGCCGGCTGTTCCGGCCCACGACGACGTGCGCGTTCCCGTCCTCGGGGGTGCGGCCGTGGTTCGCCAGTTGCGTGATTCGGCCGGCCAGCGCCGCGTCGTCGGTCACCACCGCGCCGGCGTCGCCGAACGCGCCCAGGTTCTTGCCCGGGTAGAAGCTGAAGCTCGACGCCGCGCCGAACGAACCGGCTTGCGCGCCGCGCCACGTCGCTCCCTGCGCCTGTGCGGCGTCCTCGATGAGCGCGAGCCCGTGCGCGTTCGCCATCGTGGCGATGGCGCCCATGTCGGGCATGTTGCCGTAGAGGTCGACGGCGATTACGGCCGCCGTGCGCGGCGTGACCGCCTCGGCGACCGCCTCGGCCGTGAGCATCAGCGTGCCGGGGTCGACGTCGGCGAATCGCGGCGTCGCGCCGGCGAGCATGACGCCCTCCGCGGTCGCGATGAACGTGTTCGCCGGGACGATGACCTCGTCGCCCGCGCCGATGCCGAGCGCGCGAAGGATCAATTCCAGGCTGTCGGTGCCGTTCGCGACGCCCACGCCCAGGGCGCGGCCGCAATATTCGGCCCATTCCTCCTCGAACCGGCGGACCCAGGGGCCGCCGATGAACGAGGAGGAGGCGGTGATCTCGCGCCAGGCGGCGTCGAGGGCCGGGGCGACGTCGCGGGACATGGCGGCCAAGTCGCTCATGGGAACGACCGGCGGCGCGTCGGTGGAGGCAGGCGGCGCGATCATCAGGACACCCGAACCAGCTGCGTCTGCGGCTCGACGATCGGCTCGAACGACCTGAACTCGTCCAGGGACACCGGCCGTTCCTCGCGCATGGAGATGTTGGCGCCCTCGAGCACCTTCACCACGGCGAGCCCGTTCATGCCGTCGGTGCGCGGGCGCGTCCCGTCCATGGCGCACCGGACGAACTCGTGGTCCTGGACGCCCAGGGGCTCCTCGAAGGAGACGAAGGGCGACCGGATGTCGCCCGTCCGGTACGACATGGGCATCTGGTCGAGGTGCGATTCGCCTTCCCGTTCCACGAGGCCCTTGTCGAAGATCCGGATGCGCTCGTCGGTCGAAAGGTCGTTGTAGACGGCCATCTTGCTGCTGCCCACCACGGTCACGCGGCGCACCTTGCACGGGTCCAGCCAGGACACGTGGATGTTCGCGGTCACGTTGGGGTTCTCGTAGTTCAGTCGGAGGTACGCGACGTCCTCGAGGTGGCGATGGCCGTGCCGCGAGCCCCACGCCTGGACGGACACCGGGGTTGAACCCAGGACGTAGTTGAAGATCGAGACGTCGTGCGGGGCCAGGTCCCAGATCACGTTGACGTCGGACTGGTACAGGCCCAGGTTCAGCCGCGCCGAGTCGAGGTAGTGGATGCGCCCCAGCTCGTCGGTGTTGACCAGTTCGCGAAGCTTCCACACGCCCGCGTTGAACTCGAAGGTGTGCCCGACCATCAGCGTGACGAAGCTGTTCTCGGCGGCCTCGACCAGCCCGAGCGCGTCGTCGCTGGTGGTGGCCAGCGGCTTCTCGATCAGCACGTGCTTCTTGGCGTCGATCGCCGTGTGCGCGAGCGGCGCGTGGGTGGTGGGCGGCGTCGCGACGACAACCGCGTCCACGTAATCCAGCGCCGATTCGAGCGAACGGTACGACGTGAGACTGGGGAACGTGCGCTTCAGGTTCTGCACACGCTCCTCGACGGGATCGACCACGATGACCTGTTCGACCTCGGGAATGGTCGACAGGACGCGAACGTGCTTCGAGCCCCAATATCCACAGCCAACAACGGCTACACGCATAATGGTGAAACCCCCCCTGCAACCCCGGACGACCAGCGGATCCGGTCGATCCCGGCAGGTCGAATGGTAGGTGGGGCGCCAATTCCGCGCGTAAGTCCGATGCGGGAACCTTGCTACAGCGTTTGCGCGACCAACTGGCCGACCATTGGTCGGCCAGTCAATTGGGGAGGCGGGGCGCCGGCCGCGAACGCGGCCGGCGCCCCGGGTTCCGGCGCCTCTGACGCCGGAATTCGTCTAGACCGCGGTCACCTGTACGGGGGTGGACGCGGCCGAGTTCCCGCTCCGGTCGTAGGCCACGGCCAGCAGCGTGTGCGGCCCCACCACCCACGGCTTCCAGCGGTTCGTGTACGGCGCCGAGGAGTCGGTTCCGATCAGCACGCCGTCGCGGTAGAACTCGACGCGAGCCACACCGGACCCGCCGCTCGCCGACACCGCGATCGACACCCAGGTGCTCCGCTTGACCGTTGCACCGTTGGCCGGCGAGGTGATCGAGACGCTCAGAGGTGGTGGAGGCGGTGCGTTGATCTGGACGAGCTGCGCCTGGGTCGCCTCGACGTTCCCCGCGTTGTCCCACGAGCGGAACTTGACAGTCGTCGTGGACGACAGCGAGAACGGCGCGCCGTACAGCGGGCTGGAGGAGGTCGGGTCGGTCCCGTCGGTGGTGTAGCGCGTGGCGGCGACACCGGATCCGTCGCCGTCGGTCGCGGACATGCTGACCGTGACGGGCGCGGAGTACGCGTCCGAGGAGCATGCCTGGCCGTTGCAGAACATCGTCGTCGTGGGGGGTGTGCTGTCGCCGGTGCCGTCGTTGCCCAGCGTGTCCGGGCCGGGGCACCCGTACTGCTGGTCGCAGGACGGCTTGTCGTTCGGCCACCCGGACTGCAGCCAGGTGGTGTTGTTCAGCTCGGTCTGGACGCGGGAGATGTAGCCGTCGGCGTCCGTGGAATGCCAGTCGCCCGCGTACCACGAGCCCACGCAGCCCCAGATGTCGCCGGCCGCGTAGTTCTTCGTGCCGGTGTTCTTCAGCCAGAACTCCCAGCCCTCGTAGCAGCCGCGGAGGTACGCGCCGATGTAGTCGACGGCGAAGGCGGTCGAGTCACGGTTGAACGGGAACGTCCCGTCCTGGTTGTCGGGGTACACGCCCCAGTTCGGGTCCTCCCACGACATGATCCCCACGATGGAGAACGTCTTCGGGCAGATCCCCTGCCCGTAGTCCTTCTGGTAGTCGTAGCCGTACTTCGCGATCGCGTCGCAGTACACCTGCGAGGCCGAGGTCGCCTGGGTGAAGAAGTCGCCGCAGCTGTAGTGCATGACGCAGCGGTTCGCCGGATACGTGTCGTACTGATACCAGGTGGACTCGCGCACGGCGATGGCGCGGAGCATGTTGTCCTGGAGGCCCCACTTGCAGGCCGCCCACTGGAAGATCTCGTCGGTCGTGCCCGTGTACTGGCCGTCGACGCGCTGCAGGAGCCACGAGTCCCACCGCTTGTCGTACGCGCCGTCGATGGCTCGGGGCCGCGCCGCGAGCGACGCGTGCACCGCGTTCGGGTCGACCATGATGTTGTCCCGCTTCCCGTCGTCGGTCCGGGGCTCCCAGGAGGACTGATGCACCTGGGCCGCGCAGTCCGTGTCGGAGGGCAGGCTCGACCACTGGCCAACCGGGGCCAGCGAGAAATAGCCGCCTGCCGGCGGGGGCGAATTCGGGGGATCCGCGTGCGCAACCAATGTCGTAAGTCCCAATTGCGCGACTACAACAATGGATGTAGACAACAGCCGAACGAGGGAACGCAAAGCAAGGCGCGGCGGGGCAACCGTCATCTGCTGTACCTCCCGAGTGGGTGGCATGTCGCCACAGAGCCCGCATGCAGGCCCGAGCGGAATGTGTTCTTGCCGCCACTATCGGCAAAACGGTGCCGCGATCTTGAACGGTGATCGTTCCGGATCGCGGTGCTGAAGGCTGGGACTGCCGGCTACGCGTGCGTCGACTCGGTGGGCACGCCTCCCGAGCCGTTTGACTCGGCAGGCACCGGCCTGACGTCATCCCTGACGCCCGCGTACCCGCGCCGTCCTGCCGAGGGGTACCCGTAGAGGGTGCTCGTGCGCGCGTTGGCCATCACCGCGCCCAGGAGGGTCGCGCCCGTTCGGGCCAGCTGGTGTCGCGCCTCGTTCAGCACGCCGCTCGTCGCCGTACGCGAGTCCACCACGAACAGGACCCCGTCGCAGACGTTCGCCAGGATGGAGGCGTCGGCGACCGCCAGGATCGGCGCGGAGTCGACGATGACGAAGTCCGCGTGGCTCTCGAGCTCCTCGATCATCGCGGTCAGCGGGCCGGACACCAGAAGCTCTTCTGGATGGGCCGTCGCTGAGCCGCTGGGAAGGAACGCGAGGTTCGCGATCCCCACGTCGCGCAGCGACGCGAGCGCCGACGAGTGCTCCATGAGGACGTCGGTCATTCCCGCGGCACGCTCGATGCCGAACACCTGATCCAGACGCGGCTTGCGGAGGTCGGCCGACACGAGCACCACGTGCTTGCCGGACCGCGCCAGCATGACCCCGAGGTTCGCCGCGGCGAACGTCTTGCCTTCCTGCTCCCCGCAGCTCGTGACCAGCACGCTCCTGGTGGCGGTCCGGCTCGCCGCGAACATGAGGTTGACCCGCAGCTGCCGGAAGGCCTCCGCGGCAGGCGAATCGGGCTGCCCGACCGTGACCAGGTCGCGCCCCGCCGATCCCCGCAGGCCCTTGACGAACGGCACGACGGCCAGGACCGGCGTTCCCATCTCGGCCTCGATGTCCACGCGGTCGCGGACCCGGTCCTCGGACCGTTCGCGGAGCAGGGCGACGAGCACGCCGAGCGAGAGCCCGGCGAAGAGGCCGAGCATCGCGTTCATCTTGTAGTTGGGACGCGACGGGGACTGCGGAAGCGTGGCCTGCTCGATGACGCGGCCCGGAAGCAGGTTCTGCTGGCTGGAGAGCGTGGCCGCCTGCTGCTGCAGGATCCCGATCTGGGTGATCAGCGAACTGGCCTGCGTGTTGAGGATGACCTGCTTGGCGCGGTCCTTCTCGGCGACCAGTTGCTGCTGCACCGTGTTGAGCTGCGCGGTCAGGTCCTGGATCTGCGCCTTGATCGGATCAAGGGACGAGTTCAACGACGCCAGGAGCTGCTGTCCGCGGAAGTCGAGGTAGGCGTTCGCGAACGCCTGCGCCGTGACCTGTGCGGTCCGGGGCGACGCGTCCGAGTAGCTGATGTTGAGCACCTGCGTGCTGACCGGCACGTCGACCGACACGTTGGTCAGCAACGCTTCGGGTGTGGTCGACAGATGGAGGTTCGAGATCACCAGCCTGGCGACCGCCGCGGAGCTCGCGACCTGCTTCTCCGTGGCCATGGCGCTGGACGCCGACGCGGCCGAGTCGCCCTGCCCGGACTGCACCAGGACCTGGGCGCTGGCCGTGTACACGGGGGTCTCGATGAAGGAGAGCGAGAGCGCCGCGCCGGTGACGAGGAGCGCGACGAGGATGATCGTCCACTTCCGCTCGCGCAGGACCGCGCCGATGCGCCGCATCTCGCGCTGCGCTGGCTTGGGTTCGCTGGCTTCGATCACGGACTCTCCGTTCGACATCGACGGTCGCGAGGTCATCCCCCATGCTGATCGGCGGATCCGCGGGTCGACCTGACCCTTGAGACGAGCGGTCACGACGACCGACCTGTGCGTGGAGACTGCTCAGCAGGATACCGGCACCACCGGGGAACCGATGGTGACAGATGCGTGGAGATTCCGATGATCACGTTGTGCCCTCCGGGCTTCGAAACGGGGTGCCGCGGCCGCTACAGCATCCAGCCCAGGTTCTGTATGACCTGATGGCGGGCCGCGTACGTTGCGACCTCGACGCGCGAATGCACGCCGAGCTTGGTGATGACCTTCTGGATGTGGGTCCGCGCCGTCGCCGGGCTCACGTACAGCGACTCGGCGATGAGGTCGGTGCCGGCGCCGGCGGCGAGCAGCCGGAGCACCTCGCGCTCGCGGGGACTGAGGTTCGAGATCCGGCGGAAGACCTCCTCGCGCTCACGCCATCCGTTCAGCAGCCGCTGCAGCAGGGGGCGGAGCACCTCGCGCTCGATCGCGTAGTCGCCCTGATGCACGGACCTGATCTCCGTGGTGATGCCGTCCAACGAGGATCGCTTCGACAGACACCCCGCCGCGCCGGCAGCGAGCGCGTCGTGCGCGAGCTTCTCGTCGACGGCATCGGCCAGAAGGATCACCCGGCAGCCCGGCACGCTCTCGATGATCTCCGTCGCCGCCCGCATCCCGTCGCATCGCGGGAGTCGCAGGTCGAGGATCGCGACGTCGGGGGCGACGCGCTTCGCCTCGCCGATCGCGGTCGGCCCGTCGTTCGCCTCGGCGACCACCTCGAACCCGGCTTCCCCCTCCATGGCGATCTTCAGGACCTGCCGGAACAGGACGTGGTCGTCGGCGAGGAGGACGCGGATGCGGGGGTCCGACATCCGCCGGGGAAGGGCGGCGGTGGACATCAGGGCGCGCCGTTGGTGACGGCGATCTCGGGCGCGAGCTCCGGATCGACCAGGCCGAACAACAGCGCGTAGGTGGCGGCCTCCAGGCGCGAATGGGCGCCGAGCTTCGCCAGGATGTTCTGCACGTGCGTGCGGACCGTGTGGCGGGACAGGCCCAGCCAGCGCGCCATCTCCTTGCTGGAACTGCCGTGCACGAGGAGGGCCAGGATCTCCATCTCGCGTGCCGTCAGGTTGTCGGCCACGGCGGATTCGCTGCGGATCCGCGCGCTCTCGCGGCCGAGCCGGCGGCGGTCGAGCGAGGTGATCACGTTGCCGCGCCCCGCGCGGTCGATCGAGGCGATCAGCTTCGACACGCCCGTGTCCCGCGTCATGTAGCCGCTGAAGCCGGCGCGGATGGCCTGATCGAGCGAACGCCGGTCGCGCGAGGCGGTCAGGCCGATGACCGCTGTGTCGGGCCAACGATCCAGGACCCACAGGGCGAATTCCATCCCGCTGCCGCCGGCGAGCTCGGTGTCGACGAGCACGACGTCGGGGCGCTCCACGAGCGCCGCCGCGGTCGCGGCGTCGGCGTCGGCGGCGATCTGGACGGCGTCGCCGCGATCCTCCAGCGCGCGCCTGATCGCCTCGGCGAACAGGCGCTGGTCGACCACGACCAGGATGCGCCGCGGGTCGTCGTCGACATCGTCGGTCGGGTCCAGCGGTGGAACGAGAACGGGCCGGGATGCGCCGCCCGCGGCGGCGAGCACGCTGGCGGCGCGCTCCCGCTCGGCAAGATTCCGCAGCACGATCGCGGTCTGGCTGGCCACGCTCACCACGGTCTGCCACCTGCGCTCGAGGATGCGCGAATGGGCGCGAAGCTCCACGGCGCCGTAGACGGTGCCCCGTGAGACCAGCGGGAGGACGGCGACGGCGTGATCGTCCGCGCGCGCGTCGAGCAGCTTCGGACGCTTCGTACGCACGGCGGACTCGAGTGCCTGACGTTCGGCGAGCGTGGTCCCCGGTTCGCTGTCGATCAACGCGAGTGAGAGCACGCCGGCCGGATCGGTGAGCCAGACGCGGACCGGCACGTCGTCCGAACCCACGGCCGCGCGGATCCAGCGGATGGTCCCGATCAGCGCCTCACGGATGTCGGCGGTTGACCCGAACGCATGGCAGATGCCGTGCAGCACATCGAGATCGGACATGGGTGCCGAAGCCATGCTGACGCCAAGGCTTCGCTGCACCACGGTCATTGCTCCTTTCCCCCCATGGAACCAAATGTGCCCGCTCCCCCCAGAGCCGGGCCCGCCAACCCCTCGTGCCGATCTCTCAAACGGAGATCGCTACTTACAGGGAGACAGGGTCCGATATTCGGACCGAATAGTCAATAGTCACATCCGCCCCTCCTACGACTCTTGGCCTATCGGATCTCATACATACGCAGTCGGACCAAGGTTGGATCACCGCGGGACCGAAATGCTTCCCCCGCAGGTCAACTGATATGTCCGGGCTGGTCCGCGACCCCGCGAGCGATGGACTCGGCGTGTCGACGGCCGCGACGATGATCCGGTCGCCGCCGACGCCGCGCCGCGTTCGGGCAGGTCGGAGGCCCTGGCTCGTCAACCTGTGAATGTGCTGTGACTTTGGCACCGAAGGAGGCCGCCCGACCCTCCGGCGGGCGACCGCGAGCGGCGACGTCAACGGAACCGGCGAATTTCGTTCAGGGGATTCTCATGCATCGGTCGCAGGACTCGCGGCCGCGACGTGCTCGACGGACGCGGAAACGGACGCGTTCCTTCCGGCCTCTTTCGCGCGGTACAGGGCCGAATCGGCGGCGTGCAGGAGCCGTTCGAACTCATCACCGTCCTTTGGGCAGGCGGATACACCGATGCTCACGGTGACCGACACGGAGGCACCACCCGCGTCGAAGCGCGACCGTTCGACGAGCGTTCGGATCTTTTCCGCGGCCGACCAGCCGCCCGCCGCGTCGGTGTCGGGGAGGACCGCGACGAATTCCTCGCCGCCGAAGCGGGCCAGCACGTCGAGGTCGGCTCGGATCGAACCCTGGATCAACTGGGCGATGCCCCGCAGGACGATGTCGCCGGCCGGGTGGCCGTGCGCGTCGTTCACGCGCTTGAACTGGTCGACGTCGATGACGAGCAGCGCGAACGGCCGCCGATAGCGCGCGTAGCGCTTGGTCTGTTCGTTCAGCGCACGGTCCAGATACCGGCGGTTCCACACGCCGGTCAACGGGTCCACCAGGACCATCCGCTCGGTGTCGACCAACTGGCCTCGTGCGCGGGCGAGCTCGCTTCGCGAGCCGTCCAGCTCCTCCGAGACCGAGCGGAGCGAACCCATGACCTGATTGATCTCTCGGTCGGCTCCGGGGTCGGGCACGACCACCACGCCGTTCTCTCCACGGGCGATCGCGGCCGCGTTCTGGGCCAGGCGTGTGAGCGGGCGGGCGAGGAGCCAGGCCACGCCGTAGGCCAGGGCGATGAGCGCCGCGAGCATGAGGCCCGCGAACCCCACCCAGGGCCAGTGGGCGAACCTGCTGAGGCCGCCCGGCGCCGCAGGTGCGGTGAGCAGCAGGCCCGAGCGATCGGCGCCCTCAGCGCCACCGCCAGCGCTACCGGTGCCGGCGTTGCCGCCGCTGCCGCCGCTGCACAGGCAGACCACTCTTAGGTCGTGACTGACGACGGCGCTCGCATGCGTTCCGGCGGGCGCCATCGGCGCGCCGCGGAGGATCAGTGTGGTCGTGACGCCGAGGCCGGCGGTGGACGGTGGCTGCCAGAGCCGGCCCCCGAGGACGCTCGCGCCTTCCCGGTTCCTTATCACCACGCGGTGTTCCGCCGCGACCGGCCTGAGCGCGCCCTGGTCGATCGCGGCCGCCGTCGGCGTGGCCGCCACCGGCACGGCGATCGAAGACATGACGGGCCGGCCGCCCTTCGACACGATCAGGTAGTCGAGGCCGGCGCCGCGGCGGAGGGCGCCCAGGGCCGAGGCGTTTCGTGCCTCGAACGCGCGGACCGCGAAGGGGGCGGTGACCGCCCGTTCGACCGCGTCGCCCTCGCGCCGGAACGCCTCCGTCGCCGACAGCGACGCGACCTGGAGGGAGAGGCCGGCGTCCCGCTGCGCCTGCCCGCGCGCCATTCGCTCGATCGCGACGGCGCCCGCGATGAGGGGCACGGCGACGACGATGAGGAGCAGCGCGGCGAGCCGGGACCGAAAGGCCATGGCGGAGTCATCGGCATCCCCGGCCGAGAGACTTAGGGCGGAGGGCTCAATTCGCGGGCCATTCGTGCCGAATATGTCCGAACGATGGTGAGCGAACGCACTCGCGCAAGGATCCTGGCCGTCCTGCTGGCGGCCGTCGCGGCGCTCGGGCCACTGGTGCTCGCTTCCGGTGGTTGGTCGCCGCCGCGCTGGTTCGGCGCGATGCCGGCGGCGGGCCAGGACGGTGTCGTTTCCCTGCCCGGTGTTCGGGCCGCCGGCACCGCGGTCGGGGCGGGCCAGGGCGCCCTCGGGCGCTCAGCCGGTTCTCTCGGAAGCGGTGGAGTCGCTCGGACCGTCGGCGTCACCGAGCGCGGGCGTTCCACGCAGGCCCGGCAGCAGGGCCTTCCGGATGCTCTGTCCCAGATGCCGCCGCACGGCGGCGGATCGCTCGGTCCGCAGTTCCTTCAATCCTGTGGCGGCGCCGTCGTCGCTGCGGTGTCGCGCTGGATCGAGCGACTCGTCGAGGGATCCAACCACCACGATGGTGGATCGCCGAAGCCGACTTCGACCTCGCATTCGAACCGGCCCAGCCGCCCGTCCGTTTCGTCCGCGGGCGCCGCGCCGTTGTGGTGGAAGGTGTGCCCGGTGCGGCCCGCCCAGGCCGCCCAGTCCGTCTTGGCCGCGGAACGTGCCGGTCCCGACGGCCACGGACCGTGGGGCTCGAAGGCACCCGGACACGGGCAACCGTGGGAGCGGGGCCGTTTCGAATGGTGGAATCGGGACCGGCAGGGGGCTGGGCACGACCAAACCCACGGGAACGGCTACGGGCAAGGGGACGGCAACTCGAACGGACACGGCAACGGCCGGGCGCACGACGAGGGACACCATTGGGGCAACGGCCACGGCAATGGTTACGGCCATGGGAACGGGCAGGGTCAGGGACACGGGCACGGCCACGGTCATTAGAGAAACGCCCCGAGCACAAAGCGACCGACCCGGCTGGGGCGCCGGGTCGGTCTGTCTTTTCTGGCCGTGAAGCCCTCTTCTGACGTTCGGTCTGTCAGAGCCGCGAACCCCAGAGCCGGCCACGGCTCAACAGTGCGATCAGGCCGATCACCGCAAGAACGATGATGATGATCCACAGCAGTGTCACCGTGACCTCCTCCCGTTTGGACGCACGCTCTCATACCCGCATGGCGGGTCGGATATGCATCGATGTCTAACCGGCGGCCCGGAGCGCCGCGGCGTATCCGATGTGAAGGAATTCCGCGATCGCGTAGGACGAGAACATCGCGGCCACGGCGCGTGTGGGGCGCGGCGCCAAGAGCAACCCGGCAGTGAAGGCCGCCGCGACCCACTGGCCCGTGCAGGACGGGCACGAGAGCAGTTCGCCGATCGACCGCTGAAGGCCGCGTCCCTCCGGGCGTTCGTTCACCTCGTTGAACTCCGCGGGCTCGACGTATCTGGTGAACGGCGCGCGCACGAAGCTCGTGACCCGGTCTCTCGCCAGGGTCCGGCTCACCCGATGTGTCGCCAGAGCCAGCAGCGCCACGTCGTCCGCGCCGATGCGCTCGGGGAGGCCGCGGGTTCGGGCTGCCGTCGCCAGCAGGGCGCCGAAGCCGGCGGAGAACGCGCCCGCCAGCACGGCGTAGGAGCCCAGCGGGCGCGGGTCGCCGCGTTCGGTGCTCACGGGATCGTTCGTACCCACGGACCCGGCGGCTACTCGCCGGCCTCCGTGTGCTCGATCGGTTGGGGTCCCGGCTCCTCGACATGCTCATCGGGTATCGGCGGCGCCTCGGCGGCCCCTTCCCGGCCGCGGCGGCGACGGCCGGACATCCGCTGGACGACCGCGAGCCTGGAGATTGGAAGCGACCGGCCCTCTTCGGTCGAGGAGACGATCGCCACCGGAAGGCCGCGGTAGAACTCGATCAGCGCGAGCCCGATGGCGGTCACGGGGACGGCCACGAACGCGCCGAAGATCCCGCCGACGACCGTCCCGACGGACAGCGCCAGGATGATCACCACCGCGTGCAGCCGCACCTTCCGTCCGAGCACCAGCGGGCCGACGATGT
>JBEDUK010000069.1:0-26149 GCA_040414485.1 Actinomycetota bacterium | reverse complement strand
CGACCCGACTGGATTGATGTGGTCACGCTGAAGTTCCCGTCGGGTCGGACGGCGGAGGAAGTCGTGCCATCCGATGCGGCTGCGCTCTGCTGGATGGCGAACCTGGCGTGCCTCGAGCTTCATCCGCATCCCGTCCGCGCTGACGATCTCGAGCATCCCGACGAGCTCCGGGTTGATCTCGATCCCGTTCCTGGCATCGAGTGGCCAGAGATCCGCGCGGTCGCAAAGGTCGTCCGCGCGACGCTTGATGACCTGGGAGTGGTCGGCTGGCCGAAGACGTCAGGCTCCCGCGGGATGCATGTCTACGTGCGCATCCAACGGCGTTGGAACTTTTCGGAAGTTCGCCGTGCGGCTTTGGCGCTGGCGCGAGAGGTCGAACGCCGCGCGCCGGCGATCGCCACCAGCAAGTGGTGGAAAGAAGAACGCCACGGCGTGTTCCTCGACTACAACCAGAACGCGAAGGACCGGACCGTGGCCTCCGCATATTCGGTCCGGCCGCTGCCGGACGCCCGGGTCTCGACGCCGCTCTCCTGGGACGAGGTGGAAGGGTGCGACGCCGCGGCGTTCACGATGCCCACCGTGCCCGGCCGTTTCGAACGGCTCGGCGACCCGTCCGAGGGGATCGACGAGTCGGCGGGCCGTCTGGACGCCCTGCTCGAGCTCTCGCGCGAGCACGAGGAAGCCGGCATGGGCGACGCCCCGTGGCCGCCCCATTTCCAGAAGCAGGCGGGCGAGCCGCCGCGCGTGCAGCCGTCGAAGAAGCGCAAGCCGGATGCGGCGTACGCCTCGCCCGGCGACGGCGACGGCGACGGCGATGGCGATGGCGACGGCGATGGCGGCGCGAAGGCCGGTGTCGTTCCGCCGCCGGCCCCCGGCAAGACCGCCGGTCCGACCGGCCGGCGGCGGACGACCAAGCCGCTCATCGAGATCGCCCGCGCAGCCACGCAGGCGGAGGCGATGGAGGGCCTCGAACGCTGGAAGGCGAAGCATCCCGAGGCCGTTCCGCACCTGGAGCCCGCCGACGTGCTGGTCGATTCGATGCGAGGCCGAAGCACGACCTGGACGCGCATCCGGGTGAACCTCGAACACGTCCCTGAGGGCGACCGGCCGCCGCAGGAGGCGCTCGGGGTCGACTACGACCCGTGGGAGGGCTTCGCGTGGCCCGATCGCTCCGGGCAACTGGAGCGCGCGCCGCGGAGACGCTCGACGGCGAAGGGTGACGACGCCCCGGCGACGGCGGCCGAGGGGGCCGATCCTTCGGCGTGACGTCGAGCCTCCGAACGAACTCAACCGGCCCGACGCACGCGCATGCGCGGCGCGACCGTCTCGATGCCGTGCGCTCGGCGGCGCCTCGCGCCGGCATCTTCCTGGACTTCGACGGCACGCTCGCCCCGATCGTGCCTCGCCCGGAGGCGGCCCGGCTGGCAACCGGAGCACGCCCGGTCCTTCGCCGGCTCGCGGCGGCGTACGGACTGGTTGCGGTGGTGTCCGGCCGGCCGACGGACGACCTGAAGAGCCGGATCGGCGTGGCGGGAGTGCACTGCGTCGGCCTCTACGGGTTGGACGCGACGCCGCCGACCTCGGCGCTCCGCGACGCCGTGCCGCAGGCGAGGCTCATCGCCGAACCGGTCGCCGGCGCATGGGTCGAGGACAAGGGGGCGACCGTCGCCGTGCACTACCGGCAGTCGCCGAACCGCGCGGACGCGCGAATCGCGCTGCGGGCCGCGCTGGAGGAGCTGGCGGCGTCTTCGGCGCTCGTTCTCGGCGAGGGCAAGATGGTGTTCGAGCTCTTCGCCGCCGGTGCCCTCGGCAAGGGGACCGTCGTGCAGCACATGGCGCTGGAGCGCGATCTCGGGGCGCTCATGGTGGCGGGCGACGACTTGGCCGACCTGGATTCGTTCCATGCGGCGCGACGCCTTCAGACCGGCGGCCGCTCGGCCGTGACGGTTGCCGTCACCGGCCCGGAGTCGCCCGCGTCGCTCCTGCGCGAAGCCGACGTGAAGGTCCAGGGTCCATCCGGGCTTGTGGACCTGCTGCGCGGGCTCCTGTCAGGGAGGGCCCGCTAGGACAGGCTTCGCATCAGGACCAGTTGGTCCATCAGCTCACGCGGCGTGATGTAGTTCTCGAGCACCGTGCGGTGGCCCTCCTTGCCCATCCGGTGGGCCATCCGCTTGTTGCCCACGAGCTCGACGATCCGCTGGGCGCACATGACCGGTGAGTCCACCAGGAATCCGGTCACGCCATCCTCGATCTGCATGCGGATGCCGCCGACGTTGCCGCCCACGACGGGCGTTTCCTTCCACATGGCCTCGCTGACGACCAGACCGAATCCTTCGCGGAGCGACTTCTGCACGACCACCGCGCTGGCCCGCTGGATGGCGTTGACCTCCACGTCACCGACGCCGTCCAGGTTCGTCAGCAGGTGGATGTCCGGGTCGTGCTGGCCATGCTCGTCCGCCAGCTGGAGATACCGGATCCCTTCAGGGTCGTCGGCGGCGAGCGAGCCCACCAGGGCGAGCTGGAGCCCTTCGACGTCGTGTCGGGCCATGCGGAACGCGTCGATGACGCCGAGCGGATCCTTCCACGGGTCGAAGCGGGAGACCTGTGTGATCAGCGGGCGTTCGATGTCGATGTTCAGGCTGGCGACGATGTCGCGGATCACCGACGGGGCGAGGTGCCGGTTCTTCATCGACAGCGGGTCGATGGTCGGCGCGATGAACGCGGGCTTCGGTCCCGAGACGCCGGGCTGCGCGTAGGTCTCGGCGGTGAACACGATCGCGTCGTACGCGTCGACGTACGGCTCGAAGAACTCCCAGGTGGGCCGGTAGGGCGCGGACAGGTCCAGGTGGCACCGCCACATCCAGCGGCCCTTTCGCTCGCCGATGTCCTCCACGAAGGCGAGGAGCGCAGCCGGCTGCGGATCGTGCACCAGTACGAAGTCGAACTCGCCGGTGAGCATCTCAGCGTTCGCCTTCACGCGGTCGAGGTAGACCTGCCGCATCTCGGGCGTGAGCTCGACCTCCGCACCCTGGAGCGCGTTGTGCACGGACTTGGTCACATCGAAGAAGTCGTGCGATCCCTCGATCACGGCCCACGTCACGTCCAGGCCGAGGTTGGCGAAGAGCCCGAGCTGCGTGTGGAGCAGTTCGGCCACACCGCCGCCGAACGCGGTGCTGTTGACGTGAAGGAGCCGCGCGCCCGAAAGCGGCTTGGCCGCGTCGCGAAGCTCTTCGACGATCTCGGGGCCCGCGGCCTCGATGTAATCGTCGATGTGTCGTTCCGCGATGGGGATCGTCGGAAGCACGTCGTCCAGTGTACCGATGACGACGCCCGGACAAACGGGGGCGAGACCGGCGGCGTTCTCGGGGATTTCACCCTCGGGACACGTTTCTGTCTGTCGGGAGGGAATGGGGCCTCGGGCGGTTCGGTTGCGATGAGCCTGTAGGGTCGAGCGGACGACGGCGGCGGGAGCGCCGCCCGTCATTCTCTCCCCGGCATCCGGGATCCGTTCCGAACAGGAGGTTCCACGTTCATGGCGACGACTGCCACGCAGCCCACGGTGACTCCCAGCAGGGCGGTCCATTCGGGACTCGCCTTGCTCGTGATCGCGGGCGCCCAGCTCATGGTCGTGCTCGACGCCACGATCGTGAACATCGCCCTTCCGCACATCCAGAGCGCGCTCGGGTTCTCCCCGACATCGCTGACCTGGGTGCTGAACGCCTACACGCTGGCATTCGGGGGATTCCTGCTCCTGGGCGGCCGCGCGGGCGACATCCTGGGCCGCCGGCGGATGTTCATCGTCGGCATCGTTGTCTTCGCCGGAGCGAGCCTGCTCGGAGGGTTCGCCACGTCGCAGTGGTGGCTCCTCTCCGCGCGGGTGCTGCAGGGCATCGGCGGCGCAATCGCCTCGCCGACCGCGCTGGCGCTGGTGACCACCACGTTCGCGCAGGGCCCCGAGCGGAACCGGGCATTCGGCGTGTACGCCGCCGTGTCGGGCGCCGGCGCCGCGATCGGACTGATCCTGGGTGGCGTGCTGACCAGCACGCTCTCCTGGCGGTGGGTGCTGTTCGTGAACGTCCCGATCGGCATCGCCTTGGCGGTTGCCGCCCCGCTCGTGCTGAACGAGAGCGAGCGCAAGCGCGAGAGCCGGTTCGACATGGCCGGGGCGCTGACGTCCACGCTCGGCGTATCGATCCTGGTGTACGGGTTCATCCACGCGGCGTCTGACGGCTGGACCGACACCGTGACGCTCTTCGCGTTCCTGCTGGCGCTGGTGCTGCTCGTGGCCTTCGTCGTGATCGAGATCCGGAGCCCCGAGCCGTTGATGCCCATGCGCCTGTTCGCCGACCGCAACCGGTCCGGGAGCTACGCGGTGATGCTGCTCACCGCGGCGGCGCTGTTCGCCATGTTCTTCTTCCTCACCCAGTTCGTGCAGGACATCCTGGGGTACAGCCCCCTGAAGGCCGGGTTCGCGTTCCTGCCGGTCAGCATCGTGATCGTGATCGTGGCGCAGATCGTCAGCCGGGTCATCTCGAAGGTCGGTCCGCGTTGGCTGATCGTCGGCGGCATGGCGCTGTCCTCCGTCGGTCTCGGGTGGTTCGCGACGCTGACACCGACGTCGACATACATGGGGACCCTGCTCCCGGCGATGACCATCATGGCGGCGGGCCTGGCGATGGTCTTCGTTCCGGTGACGCTGACCGCGGTGGCGAACGTGACGCCCACCGATTCGGGCATCGCGTCGGCCATGCTGAACGTGAGCCAGCAGATCGGCGGAACGCTCGGCCTGTCGATCCTGATCACGGTCTTCGCGACGGCGTTCAAGAGCTTCCTGACGGATCACGCTCCGGCGGTGCCGGTTCCGCCAAACTCGGCCGCGGCGCATGCCCTTCAGATGGGGGCCCTGGCGCACGGGTGGGCTCGGGGGTTCCTGGCGGCCGTCGGGTTCGCCCTGGTGGGCCTGATCGTCGCGTGGATGACGATCCGGACGGAGCCGGCGGAGCTGATGACGCCTGGGGTGCCGGCCGCCTGATCAGGGCCCTGGCCGGGGTTCCGAACGCGCGTCGAGCGCGGCCACCGACCGCTTGGGCGCGACCAGCCGGTAACTCTCCTCGATCCAGTCCTGGAGCACTGGCAGGGGCGGTGAGCCTTCGGCCTGGAGCCAAATCGTCACCCAGCCTGACTTTCCGAGGCCGTATGCGGCAGCGGTGGCGCCGGGCACGCCGAGCGCCGCCTGGTTCGACTCGCGCAGTTTGAGCGTCATCCCCGGCGCCGTCGAGGCGTCCGAGCCGAAGAACGCGAAGACCTTCTTGCCGACCTTCGCCACGGTCTCGCCCCACGGATGGTCCTCGTAGGCGTCCGGAAGCCCCAGGGCGAACCGAACCGCCGCTCGATGCGTCCTTCTGCGGTCGGCCATGAGCGCGACAGCCTATCCGGCTACCGGTTGCGCCCCCGCCTGCGGTATGACACGCGTCCACGGCGGTGGGGGGGAGGGGACACGCTCGGCGCGCTTTCCGCGCCGCCCGGCGTGCCGCCGAGCGTGCTGGCGTCGCATCCGGCGCGCGCATACGATCCGGGCCATGGGATGCGGGGCGGGTTTGTGGACGGCCGCCTGGGTGTTGGTCGGCTCTGCGATGGCGAGCCTCGCGATGCCGGCGGCCGCCGCGGCGACCGGCGCGGTGGCCACCCCGACGGCGCCGGCGGCATGCATGCATCCGAGCGTCCCCGATTGGTTCCACGAGAGCCTTGTGACCTCGATCAGGATCTCCAGGGACCTGCACGCGGACTGGGCGGACTCCCCGTACATCGCCAGGATCATCTGCTGGCAGGGTTCCGACTTCGACGTCGCGTACGCACCACCGGGCGACGACTTCCACGTCTTCCACGGGGTGTTCGGGATGACGCTCGAGGAGCTGGCGGAGGTTGCCGGTCCGTGGCGGATCGAGAACCGCTACGGCTTCAGGCTGAGCGCGAAGTGCTTCGTCTGGGGCTGGTCGAAATGCGAGCGCAAGGACGAATACACGCGGATCACACAGCAGGAGATCGCCGGCCTGCGATGGATGTGGCTGATGTATGGGACGCCGAAGGTGGCGTGGAATCACATCGTCATGGCACGGCGGTTCAGTTCGCTGCCGCGACCGGGCACCGATGATTCGGTCACGAAGACGCCGCTCGGGATGTGTCCGGTCCACGGCTCGGTGACTTATTGGGATGATTTCGGCCAGCCCCGCTATGTCGGCGGCTATCACCCCCACTCGGGGAACGATATGCACGCGGCGATCGGCGTGCCGATCCGTGCGCCGTTCGGCGGGCTGGCCGTCGCGCACGAGGACAACTGGTTCGCGGGGAAGTCGGTCGCCGTGATCGGCCCGAAGGGGTATGTCCACAATGGGCACCTCAGCAGGTTCGGCACGCTCGGGTACGTGAAGGCCGGAACCGTCATCGGCTACGTGGGCCAGACGGGCGACGCCGAATCGCCGCACGACCACTTCGAATGGCATCCGTGGGTCGTCCCGACGCCGCTGCACAAGGCGCCGTCTGGGTTCACGCGCGTGATGGACGCGATCGACCCGTTCCCGTTCGTCAATCAGGTCTGCGGCTGACCGGCGAACGCGCCGGCAGGGCGCGGTACGGTCATCGACGATGACCGCGCAACTTCCTTTCGATGGCCGGGACTGGCCGTCGAGGCCGAACGTCGCGGCGATCCTCTCGGCGCTCGATGCTGCAAGCGTGCGATTCGTCCTGACCGGTTCGGTCGCGGCCATGGCGTACGGCCTGTCTCTGGACCCCGGCGACCTTGACATCGCCCCCGACCTCGAAGCCGGCAATCTGGCCGAACTGGCCCGGCTGCTCGCGGGGTGGAACGCGAAGCCGGTCCACGTCCCGGAGTGGCCCGACAGCCCGACCGCGGAGGAGTGCGCGCGCTGGACGCCCGAACCGCCCACGCCCGGTCGGTTGGACCATCTGCTCCACACGCCGCACGGGCGTTTCGACGTCGTGCCGTGGCGATCCGGCTGGTACCTCGACCTCATGCGCCGGGCGACCGCTCGAACGGTCGCGGGGGTCGGCGTGCTGGTCGCTCACCCCGAGGACCTGCTCGCGACCCTCAGCCCCAACGCCGAGAAGCACCGCGACCGGCGCGTTCTCCTCGAAGCCGTCGTCGAACGAATGCGCGCCGACGACGCGACCTGACCCGAAAACGCGGCGACGTTTCCTTCAGGTGAGACGTGCGTCCAGGCTGATCTCCACGTTGTTCGCGATCGCGCGCGAGATGGGGCAGGACGCCTTCGCCTGCGACGCCAGGTCCTGATACGTCGGCTCGTCGATGCCGGAAACGGTCGCCGTCGCCTCCAGATGCATCCGGGTCACCGACCAGCCGCCGTCCGCCTGTTCGAACGAGCACGTCGCGGTGACGTCCACGCCATCGGGCTGATGACCGGCCTTCACCAGCGTGTTCGTGAAGGCCATGGCGAAGCAGGCGGCGTGGGCGCCGGCCAGCAGCTCCTCCGGGCTCGTCTGCCCATCGGACTCCGCGGTCCGCGCGCGCCACGTGATCGGCGCGTCCCGGACGATGCCGCTGGTGGTGAGCGATACGGTCCCTCCGCCTTCGGCGAGGGTGCCGTTCCAGGAAGCCATCGCGGTGCGATCCGCCATGGTCCGTCCTCCTTCCGATCGGCTGCATGCTTGGCGCTCGAGTTCGACCGTAGCCGCCAACGAGCGGTTCGAATTGGTAAAGAGGCCTTACTGACTCGATTCGTCCGTGCCTTTCGTAGGCTTGCGTTCGATGGCGCCCGTCCCGCCGGCCAGGCATCTCATTCGTGCGAAGGACCTGATCGACGCGCGGTACTTCGAGCCGCTCGACGTCCAGACGCTCGCCAAGGCGGCGCGCCTGTCCCCGGCGCATTTCAGCCGAGAGTTCCACAGGGAGTTCGGCGAATCCCCGCACCAGTACCTCCTCACGCGCCGCCTGGAGCGGGCGGCCGCGCTGCTCCGGTCGACCGACCGGACGGTCGCGGACATCTGCTTCATGGTCGGACTGCGAAGCGTCGGCTCATTCACCTCGGCCTTCGGGCGGACGTTCGGCCTGAGTCCGCTGGCGTACCGAAGGGAGCACCCACCGGCCGCTCGGAAGGTGTTGGTGCCCACCTGTGTCCTCCAGGCGTACGGCCGTCCGGTATCCAGCACGTTTGGAGAAGACGGGCGGTCGCGTCCCGCCTAGGTTCGCTTCCGACACGACCGGTCGGAAAAGTGCTTGGAGCGAGACCCCGCGCAGGCGATCGAGAGGAGAGGTTCGATGCTCAAGCAACTCACGCAGGTGAACGTCTGGGTGCACGACCAGGACGAGGCGCTGGAGTTCTACACGAAGAAGCTCGGGTTCGAACTTCGCGAGGACGTCACCGTGCCGGAGATGGGCAACTTCCGCTGGCTGACGGTCGGCGTGCCCGGGCAGGACGTGGCGCTGGTCCTCATGGCGGTCCCCGGGCCGCCGGTGTTCGACGCCGAGACGCGCGACCAGATCAACGCGCTCATGGCCAAGGGCGCCGCCGGCGGGCTGTTCTTCAGCACCGACGACTGCCGCGGCACGTTCGAGGAGCTGAAGGCGCGCGGCGTGGAGTTCATGCAGGAGCCGACCGAACAGCCCTACGGGATCGACGCCGGGTTCCGCGACCCGTCAGGGAACCAGCACCGGTTGGCGCAGCGGACCGATATGTGAGCGCGGCGGTCGCCGCGGAGACGTCGGAGGGGGTCGGCGATGCCGGCCCCTTTCGTCACCTCCCGCCCAGCCGTTGAAGCGCCCTGTCGTGGGACCCGGGCCGGAGCGCGTAGACGAGCGCGAAGAGCGCATCCCTGACCAGCAGTTGCGCATGATCCTCGGTCAGCAGCGAACGGCTCCCCGTCCCGACGGCGAGGGCGCACGACGCCCGCAACGCCAGTTCCCCCGCGTCGGCCCGGGCGGCCTGGATGGTCGCCGGGTCCAGGCGGTCGAGCTCGGCTCGGATGCGGTCCCGTTCGCCGTCCAGCGGCGAAGGTCCCATGAGGCGGGAGCACCTGGCGACGACGCCCAGGGCGAGCGCCGCATGGATCCGGAGCACCTCCGGAGGCGTCGGGCCTTCGGCGTACGGGCCGATCGACGTGACGCGTTCGGCGGGCACCACATGGTCGCGGAACGTGGCCCGCACGGTCGCGGTCGCGTTCAACGCGACCAGTCGAAGCCGCTCCACGGTGAGCGTCGCGCTCTGCGTCGCGTCCACCAGCGCCCACACCAGCCGTCCGTCGGGCGTGCGGCCCGCGGCATGCATCACGTCGGTCCGGCCCCAGCCGGAGACGAAAGGTGCGACGCCCTCGAAGGTCCATCCTTCTTCGCGCTCGTGCGCCCGCAGCGCCGGCGGACCAGGCGCCGCACCGCCCAACGCCAGTCCGGCCCGGCGTTCGCCGGTGCAGAGCGGCCCGACCCACTCGGCCATCGCAGGGTTCGCGCTGGCCGCCGCGGCGCGTAGGCCCCCGAAGTGCTGGACCAGGACGAACGCGGATGTGAGGCATCCCGAAGCCAGCGTTTCGACCGCCTCGCAGGTGGTGCCGAAGTCCGCGTCCAGGCCACCGGCGTCGACGGGCCCGGCCAGGCCGTACATTCCCGCCTCGGCGAGCGCGTCGAGCACCTCCACGGGCACCGTATCGGCCGCGTCGGTCGCGAGGGCGCGGGGAAACAGGACCTCGTCGGCCAGTTGCTGCGCGGTGGTCAGGATCTCCTCGATCGGTCGCGCTCCTTTCGCCGGCGCGCAACCGCCCGTGTCGGCGGCGGGGCGTAGCCTACGGGTCCGCGATGGCGACCATCGATGACGTCCGGACGTTCGTCTCCGGGCTGCCCCGCGCGTACGAGGTCCTGGTCCGCGACCGGGTCAAGTTCCGGGTCGGCCGGATCGTGTTCGTCGCGTTCTCCCGCGACGAGCGGGAGATGGGGTTCGGCTTCCCGAAGGAGGAGCGCGAGGCACTGGTGGCCTCCGACCCGGCGAAGTTCATGATGCCGTCGAAGGCGGACCTGCGGTACCAGTGGGTCGACGCGCGGCTGGATGCCCTCGACGTGGACGAGATGCGCGAACTGGTCTACGACGCCTGGCGCATGTGCGTGCCCAAGCGTGTCGCGGACGAGTACGAGGCCGAGCACGGCATGCTGCCCGGCACGTTCGGCTAGGGAGCGTCAGGCCGGACTGGAAAGGCCGAACCACCGCGCGCGCCGGGTCGAGCCGAACGCGCGCTTCTCCTCGGCCAGTTCCGTCGACGGCGACTCGAACGTCCCGGTCGGCGGGCTTCCCGTCACGAACTGGACGTCCACCCGGCCGACCAGGTCGTGTCCGAACTCGACGTAGCAGGAGCCACGCCCGTCGTACGTGTCGTCCCCGGCGCCCCCTTTGAAGCGTGCGATCAGGTTGTCCGCCACCACGGCGGCGGCGCCCTCGGCGAAGACGCCGGCCTTCGGCGTGCCGACGCTGGTGACGTCGCCGAGCGCGTAGACGCCGGGGAATGGGGTCTCGAGCGTCAGCGGGTCGACCGGCACCCAGCCGTCCACGGTCAGCCCGGACGCTTCGACCACGGCCGGCACCCGGTGGATCGGGATGCCGAGGAACAGATCGCAGGGGAGCTCGGATCCATCGTCCAGGAGGATGGCCGAAGCCCGGCGAGCGACCACGGTGCGGCCCGGCACCCATCGGATCCCGCGTTCCTCGAAGGTGGCGAGCAGCGCCTCCGACGTGGCGGGCGAGGGTGGCACGGGCGTGCCGAACGGCATCACCAGGGAGATGTCCACGCCATCCCGGCGTCCGTGCCGCGTGAGGAAATCGTCCAGGAGGATGGCGGCCTCGCTCGGCGCCGGCGGGCACTTGAACGGCGTGCCGGCGACGCCCACGATCGCATGGCCCGATTCGAACGACGGGATCACCTCGCGGAGGCGTTCGGCCCCTTCGACCGAATAGAACTCGTGGCCGAACTCGGCGACGCCCGGGGTGGCAGCCACGTCGTAACCGGCCCCCAGCGCCACCACCAGCACGTCGGCGTCGTACGTGCCGAGGTTCGTGGCCACACGGCGGGCGTCCGGGTCGATCGCTTCGATGGTCTCCTGACGGAAACGCACGCCGGGCTTGGCGATCGACGAATAGGGGATCCGGACGTCTTTCGGCGTGCGGGCGCCGAACATCACGTCCAGTTTCGAGAAGCCGAACACGAACGCGTCGGCCCGGTCGATCAACGTGATGTCCACCGCCTCCCCGAGCGCCGCGGAGAGGCGGGCGGTCAGTTCGAGCCCGCCGAACCCGGCGCCCAGGACGAGTACGCGTCCCGCCTGCCGACGGCTCACCGATCACACACCCGATCACACACCGAGGATCGTGACCCGCTCCGATACTCCATGGCCGACTCCTTGCCGGGCGTTGTCAATCGATGAGTGTATGGATGGACCGGCTCGCGGGGTCCACGTGCCGAAGTCCGCGCACATCGGCGAAGGCCCGGTCCGCCGAGACCAGCGCCTGCGCGCCCGTGGCCATGGCGGCGGATGCCAGGACGGCGTCGAGTGCACCCAGTGACGGGTGCCGTTCGAAGAGCCGCAGGCCATCGCGGAGATCGCGCTCACTGATCGCGAGCAGGGGCGAGAGCAGGTCGGCGTAGGCTCGGCCGAGGTCGGCGGCGTCGCTTCGGTCACGACGACGCGCGCGAACGTGGACGAACTCCTGGATCGCCTCGGCGGTCGTCGTGGCGCGTATCCGGCCGGCGTCCACTGCCTGGATGATGGCCCGGCACGGCTCGCGAAGCGGGTGGTCCGCCGCCTTCGCGTACACCAGGACGGTCGTGTCGAGGATGATCACGGCCGTCGGGATCGAAGCTCGTCCAGTTCTTCACGGAGACCCGACGGGTCGCGGGGGACCTCCATGTCGGGCGCCTCCAGGACGCGCGATGCCGCGGACGATCGTACGGACTCGGTCGCGGGCAGGCCGCGGTCGATGGCTTCGCGGATCACCGCCGCCACCGACGTGCCGCGCTCACGCGCGACGTGCTCCACGCGGCGATACCGATCGTCGTCGAGCAGGATCTGAAGCCGGCGTTCGAACATACGCATACAGTAGCATGTGCAGTGAAGGCCCGGTTGACGAGGGACGGACCGAGCCGGTGCATGGCCGGCCGGCGGTCCGGGCGACGCTAGTCTTCTGCGCCATGGAAGGCTTGGGCGCACGCGGTTGGAGCGTCCGATGACCGGGTTGCGTGTCGTCGGCGCGGGCCTGCCGAGGACGGGCACACAGTCCCTGAAGGGCGCGCTGGAGCGCCTCCTCGGAGGTCCCTGCTACCACATGGAGGAGGTCTTCCAGCACCTGGACCACGCGCCGCTGTGGCTGGGCGCGCTCGACGGCGATCCGTCCGGATGGCAGACCGCGCTCGAGGGCTACGTGGCCGCCGTCGACTGGCCGGCATCCATGCTCTGGCGCGAGATCGCCCAGGCGAATCCCGACGCGATCGTTCTGCTCTCCATGCGCTCCGATCCCAGGACCTGGTGGGAGAGCGTCGACGCGACGATCATGCGCGTGCGCCGGGGTGGAGTGAACGAGGTCGATCCCGGGTGGCTCGCGATGGCGGCGACGCTGTTCGATCGTTTCGGCCTGAACGAGGGCGACGCGGACGGCGCCATGGCGGCATACGAGCGGCACAACGCGGACGCTCAGGCGACCGTCCCTGCGGCCCGGCTGGTCGAGTGGCACCCGGGCGACGGCTGGGAGCCGATCTGTTCGGCGCTGGACCTTCCGGTGCCGAATGACCCGTTCCCGCACCGGAACACCCGGGAGGACTGGGATCGGGAGCCTCCCGGGGCCGCCGCCGTGATCCGAACCGACGGTTGATTCGCCTGTTCGGTGGCAGAATCGATCGCCACGCGAACGTCGAAAGAGGAGCGAACGCAACCACGATGGCTCATGTGCTCGATCAGCCGGCGGCAGAGGCGGCCCGCGCCGCGTTGGACCGCCACGACTGGCAGGAGGCGTACGACGCCCTCGCGGCGGTGGATGGACAAGCCGGGCCGGGCGGTCTCAGCCCGCATGAGCTGGAACTGCTGGCCGACTCGGCCTGGTGGGTCGGCCGCCTCGGCGAGTCGATCGAGGCGCGAGAGCGGGCCTTTGCCGCCTATCTGAAGAACGGCGAGCAGGAACGCGCGGCCGGCGTCGCCGCACGGCTCACCGCCGACAATCTGGTGAGGGCGACCCATCCGCAGGCGAACGCCTGGCTCCGCAAGGCGGAACGGCTCCTGCAGGGCCGGCCCGAGACCCCCGCGAACGGATGGGTCGCGCTGACCCGAGGGATGAAGGCCTTCTTCGAAGGCGACGTCGCTGCGGCGCTGGCGGATTCGTCCGTGGCCCAGGAGTTCGGCGTCCGGTTCGGCGACGCGGACCTGGTGGCCATGGCCCTCAACGCCGAGGGGCGCTGCCTGATCGCGATGGGCCGGGTCGACGACGGGATGGCGATCCTCGACGAGGCCGCCATCTCCGCGGTCACGGGCGAACTGCAGCCGTGGACGGCGGGCGGCGTGTACTGCGCCACGATCGGGGCGTGCGCGGCGCTCGGCGACTGGGAGCGCGCCCTCCAGTGGACCGACGCCCAGGACCGGTGGTGCCGCCGCGAGCAGATCACGGGCTTCCCCGGCATGTGCCGGCTGCACCGGGCCGAGCTCAAGCGGATCCGCGGCTCGTGGCTGGAGGCCGAAGCCGAGGCGAGACGGGCCTCGGAGGAACTGGCCTCCTTCATCCCAACCGCGGTGTCGGCGGCGCTGTACGAGATCGGCGAGATCAAGCTGCGGCGCGGCGACCTCGGCGGCGCCGAGGAGTCGCTCCTTCGCGCCCACGCCATCGGCCGCGATCCCGAGCCGGCACTGTCGCTCCTGCGGCTTGCGGAAGGGAAGGTGGACGCGGCCCTGTCGTCGATCAACCGGGCGCTCGAGCATCCGGCCCGCACGCCCATGTGGACGTGGACGCCGCCCGATTCGCCCCTCTGGCGGCTGGCGCTGCTTCCGGCGAAGGTCGAGATCGCGCTGGCAGCCGGGCAGGCCGGGGCAGCCCGGGAGGCTGCGGACGAGCTCTCCGAGCTGTCCGCGACGTACACGTCCGTTTCCGTCCGCGCGGCGGCGGCGTGCGCTCAAGGAGCGGTCGCGCTCGCGGAGGGACGCCCGGCGGACGCGCGGGCGGCGCAGCAGTTCGCCCTTGACCTGTGGAAGGAGCTCGAGGCGCCATACGAGATGGCGCGGTGCCGGTTCCTGCTGGCCGAGGCGCTGCGGGCCGAGGGCGATGACGAGCGGGCGGCGCTCGAGCTGCAGGTCGCGCGCGAGGCGTTCGCCTCGCTCGGGGCCATGCCGGACGTTCGCAGGGCCGATGCTGCGCTTGCGGAGTTGTCGTCCTCGGATGTCGGCGACGCCGGCGGGCGTGCGCACGGCACGGCCGCGCGGCGGGTCCGGCGGGCGTTCATGTTCACCGACATCGTGGATTCGACCCGGTTGCTCGAACTGGTCGGCGACGAGCAGTGGGAGCACCTGTCCAGGTGGCACGACGAGACGATCCGCTCGCTGGTCGCGCAGCACGGAGGCGAGGAGGTCAAGACCGTCGGCGACGGGTTCTTCGTCGCCTTCCAGCGCGTGCCGGACGCGGTCCGGTGCGCGGTGGCGATCCAGCGCGCGCTGGCCGCGCATCGCAGGTCGAACGGGTTCGCGCCGGAGGTCCGGATCGGGATCCACGACGCCGAGGCCTCACACAGGGCGAACGACTACGCGGGCCGAGGCGTGAACGAGGCGGCGCGGATCGGCGCCCTGGCCGTCGGCGGGGAGATCCTGGTCAGCGTCTCGAGCATCGACGGAGCCGACGGTCAGGTCGGGTTCGGCGTGTCGGATCGCCGAACCGTGACCTTGAAGGGTCTCTCTGAGCCGGTCGACGTCGCGACCGTCGACTGGCGCTGACGACGCGCTGACGTGGTGGGATCGACGTCCGCTGGAAACGAGCAACTCGTCCGGGGCGCGTACGAGGCGTACGAGGCCGGCGACCTCGCGCGCATGCTCGCCGTGGTCGATCGGGATCTGGAGTGGACGTATCTGGATCCGGCGTTCGAGGACCCCGAGCCGGCGGTGTGTCACGGCCGGCGTGAGTTGCAGGTCGCGCTCGACCGCCTCGCCGAGCGCGGTCTCGCGATGCATCTGGAGGAGGTCATCGGATACGGTGATCGCGTCCTGGCCGTCACCGTCACGCCCGGCGTGGACGAGTTCCGAGCGCGCCCTGGGGACCGGAGCTTCACCGTGCTCGCCGTGCGCGATGGCCGGATCGTCGCGATGCGGGCGTGCCGTGACCGCCGCGAAGCACTCGAAGTGCTGGGACGCGATTAACCGCCGAGGCCGGCGCCGACCATCAACTGGCTAATCGAGAACGTCGCGCCGGCCGGGTCGGCCAGGACGGCCATTCGGAACTGGCCCAGGTCGAACGGCTCGACCAGCACGGTGCCTCCGCCCGCCGTGGCGCGCTCGGCGCCCGCGTCCACGCCGTCGATCCAGAAGTCGACGTCCCAGCGGGATCGCTCCCCGCCGTCCGCAAGGGTCGGGAGCACGATCCCGATCGTGTCGCGAGGGACCGGCTGGTGCGGCTGCCCGCCCACGTATCCGGGGAGACGGAAAACGTCGGTTCCCGCGGCGGGGTCGCCGAACGGCTCCGTCTGCCAGCCGAACATCCGCGCGTAGAACGCTTTCGCGCCGTCCGGATCGCTCGAGTGCAGGCTGCTCAGCGACCATGCGGACGCTTCGTTGATCACCTGGGCGCCCTCGCGATCCTGCGACTCCCACACGCCGAACGGCGCGCCCGCCGGGTCGGCCAGGATCGCCAGCGTGCCGGCCGGCGGCGCGTCGAGCGGCTCGACCAGCACGTTCCCACCCGCCTCGATAGCGCGCGCGGCCGCGTCGGAGGCGCTGTCGACGCGCACGTACGTCGTCCACACCGGCGTCCGGGGCGTGCCTCGAGTGACCTGCCCGATGCCGGCCACGTCCCGGCCGCGCAGGCGCGCCACGTTATAGCCGTCCGACGCATCGCCCTCGCCCTCACCGCCCGGCATGTCGCCGGGTCCTTCGAACTCCCATCCGAACAGCGACCCGTAGAACTCCATCGCGGCGATCGGGTCGGTCTGAAGCGTTTCGACCCAGCACGGAACGCCGGGCGGGTAGTGGTCGCGTTCGCTCATGGAGTGGCTCCTCTCGGGGACGACGAGCCGGCGGCGGTGCGGTCCGAAGGAGAGGCTACGCGGGATCGGCGGCGCTGCGCGCCGGCACCAACCGGACGCAGCACCGCCCCGGCGCCGGATCGAGCACCGCTTCGACGTCTCCGATCTGGAGGCCCTCCACCAGGCCGCGGACCAGCCCGTGGTTCATCCCGCACATCAGGTCGGTGTGCTCCTTCGCGAGCGAGTCGAAGGGGCAGTTGCGCAATCGCAGCGCTCCGGCGCCGCCCTGGTCGTCGGGTTCGGGTTCGAATCCTTCGTTCTCGAGGGCAGTCAGGAGCGCCTCGCGCAGGCGCGAACGGGCTCGCGGCGACCCGGCTTCGAGGCGCGCCTCCGCGCCGAGTTCGACGCCGACCTCGTGGGCGCGCTCGACCGCCTCGTCCCGAACACTGCGCGAGCCGGCCACCACGTCGCTCAGGATGTGGGCGGGAAGCGCGTAGTCCCTCGGAGGGACGGAGACGTCGAGGTCCCGCCCCGCGCGCGTGTACAACTTGGCCGGGCGCCCCGCCCCGGGACCACGGCGACCGCTGAGGCGGGCGAAACTGGTCTCGAGAAGACCGGCCTCAACAAGCCGGTCCAGGTGGAACGCGGCCAGACCCCTCGCCACGCCTGTGGCCTTCGCGGCCTCGTCCCGGCCGACGGGCTTCCCTCGGGACGCGACGTACCCGTAGAGCGCGCGCCGGGTCGGCTCGGTGAGCAGTGCGACGGCGGCGAGATCGCGCTCGGACCTTCGTTCGGACATGGGGCCCCATTCTAAGACTCACGAATGCTCGCAGAAGACTTGACGAGCCTCTCTAAGTTAGACTAACGTGCATTGATTATAGAACGACCGTTGTCCAAGCCGGCACTCGCCGCGAGCGGCCGGCAGGAAGGAGGGGCCCATGTGCGCCCAGTGCGGATGCGGCATCACCGAGGAGAAGGAAGAGGCCACCAGCCCGGCGGCCGAGGAGCGGGAGGACGCGTGAGCATGAGCGAGTGGAAGCGGATCGATCTGCGGAACCCCGCGCACCAGGCGTACCTGGGGCTCTGGGTCGGCTTCGTGGTCGCCCCCGTCCTGTTCGGCCTGGACAAGTTCTTCAACTGGTCCGTGAACTGGGACCGCTACCTGGCGCCCTGGCTGAACAGGCTGATTCCCGGGACGGCCCATCAGTTCATGCTGGTCGTCGGCGTGATCGAGATCGCGGCGGGGCTGCTGGTCCTGGTGGCGCCGCGCATCGGCGCCTGGGTGGTCGCCGCGTGGCTCGGCGGGATCGTCGTGAACCTGCTGACGGCGAACGCGCCGCAGTTCTATGACATCGCGCTGCGCGACTTCGGCCTGATGCTCGGGGCGCTCGCCCTGGCCCGGCTGGCCGGGTTCGTCCACATGTCGGCGATCCGGTCCGTCGACCAGCCGGCGACGCAGATCCGGGCTGCCTGACCGCGGTCGACGAGGTCGCGAGCGGGCGACCGTGATTCCTTCACCTGCATCCGCCCGCTCGCGACCTCACCGCATACGGCGCTACGTGTGGTCCCGCTCCTGCAGCATCCACGTGTTCCCGTCGGGGTCGGCGAAGTCCGCGTAGGACTCGTAGTTGCCGCGGCCCGGGTGCGGCCCCGGCCGCCACTGGCCGTCCTCGATGTGCCGGACGTCGCTCACCTGAACGCCCCGGGCGACCAGTTCGTCGCGCGCCGCGACGATGTCGGTGACCACCAGGGTGGTCCCGCGGTACGAGCCGGGCGCGGCGTCGCTGATGCCCGTGCCGATGCCGACCGAACACGCGGATCCGGGCGGGGTGAGCTGCACCACGCGCATACCGCCGCCGACCTCCATGTCCACGTCGAGGTTCCATCCGGCCTGGTCCGTGTAGAAGGCCTTTGCCCGGTCGACGTCGGTGACGGGAACGATCACGAGCTCGAGCTTGAAGTCCATTCGTCTCCCCCTTCTCAGGCCCGGAGCGTCGAACCTACCCGATCCAATCCGCCCACCGATGTCGAGAATCGTCACGCGGCTCCGACGTTCCCGGTGATGCGGCCGGCACGAGACCGCACGGGATGGGTGAGGCCGGGCACACCCGAGCAGATCCGAAGGAGGATGTCGGAATGAAGTACGTGATCCTGATCCACTCGAACCCCGATCCGTGGGGTCACCCGACCGCTCACTACACGCCCGAGGGCAGGGCCGTCTCCGCCGAGGACCACCTCCGGATGGATCGCGAGTTCGACGCGCTGCTGCGGCAGATCTCGGACTCGGGGGAGTTCGTCACCGCGCAGGCGCTTGCGGATCCGGCCTCGTCGACGATCTACGCGTGGGGCCCAGGGGGCAACCTCGCCACCGACGGCCCGTATGCCGAAGCGAAGGAACAGCTCGCCGGGTTCTTCGTGATCGACTGCGAGACGCGCGAGCGGGCCGAGGAGATCGCCGCGCAGTTCGCCGGGCCTGGCAGCACCGTCGAGCTCCGGCCGATCATGTCGGGAGACGCCCAGGACGCATGACGGCGCCCTCCGCATCGTCCGCGTCGAACGCCGCGCGCGACCTGGAGCGCACGTTGCGCACGAACGCCCCCGACGTGTTGGCGGCGCTCGTGCGGCGGTACGGCGGTTTCGGCGAAGCGGAGGATGCGGTGCAGGAGGCGCTCGTCGATGCCGCGCGGCAGTG
Organism: Actinomycetota bacterium; assembly: GCA_040414485.1. Taxonomy (GTDB): domain Bacteria; phylum Actinomycetota; class UBA4738; order UBA4738; family UBA4738; genus JBEDUK01. The sequence continues at coordinate 7,245 of JBEDUK010000069.1, read as the reverse complement.
GCCGACGGACGGCGTGCCGGAGAATCCGCGCGGCTGGCTGATCACCGTCGCCTCGCGGCGATTGACGGATCGACGGCGCAGCGACGGCGCGCGGGCGGCGCGTGAGCGGATCGTCACGATACGGGAGCCGGCGGACGCCGGATCCGGCGGCGAGTTCGACGATTCGCTCACGCTGCTCCTCCTGTGCTGCCATCCCGCGCTCAGCAGGCCATCGCAGGTGGCGCTCACGCTGCGCGCCGTCGCGGGGCTGAGCACCGCGCAGATCGCCCGCGCGTTCCTGGTCCCGGAGGCGACGATGGCGCAACGGATCAGCCGGGCCAAGGCTCGCCTCCGCGAGATCGACGCGCCGTTCGCGCCGCCTGCCGCGGAGGACCTTCCGGGCCGCGTGACGGCCACCGCGCACGTCCTCTATCTGATCTTCACGGAGGGCCACTCGACCACGGCCGGGGTCGGGCTCGCGGACGATTCGCTCGCCGAGGAGGCGATCCGCATGACCCGGCAGCTGCACGATCACCTGCCCTCGGCGGACGAGGTGACCGGCCTGCTCGCGCTCATGCTGCTCACACACGCGCGCCGTCGCGCGAGGATCGCGTCCGACGGAAGCCTCGTGCCGCTGGCGGAGCAGGATCGTTCCGTGTGGGATCGAACGCTCATCGCGGAGGGCGTCGAGCTCATCGAGGGCGCCTTGCCGACCGGGCCGGTGGGCCCGTATCAGCTGCAGGCGGCGATCGCGGCGGTGCACGCCGAGGCGATTCCGGCCGAGGACACCGACTGGCCACAGATCGAGCTCCTGTACCGCATGCTCGACGATGTCGCCCCGGGTCCGTTCGTCACGCTGAACCACGCCGTTGCGGTCGCCATGGTGGACGGCCCGGCGGCCGGGTTGGTCATGCTCGAGCCGCTCATGGCCGATCCCGGGATGCGGCGGTCGCACCGTCTGCACGCCGTTCGGGCGCATCTGCTGGAGATGGATGGCCGGACCGACCAGGCGCGTGATTCCTATGCAACGGGCGCACGGCTGGCCACGAGCATCCCGGAGCAGCGACACCTCAACGATCGAGCCGAGCGGCTGCGCGACCGATCCGCGTAGACGAACGCGCGGAGTCGTTACGGGACGCGTTCGACGCGCTGGACCGAGACCGGCTCGGACAGGCCCTTCAGGTCCACCGGTCCGAGCGCCGTGGTTCGGATCCTTTCCTGGAGACCGTCCGCCGCATCGACCGCCCGGTCGCTCGCCAGCACCTCGCCCGCCCGCGCGTACCCGGCGATGCGCGAGGCCACGTTCACGGTGGAGCCGAAGTAGTCGCCGTCCTGGACGATCACCGGTCCCGCGTCGACGCCGACGTGCGCCTGGGGCAGCCCCGCGGCCGGGATCCGTTCGGCCATGTCGAGCGACCCGATCAATGCGTCCGCGGGCCGGTCGAAGTACAGCATCACGCCGTCGCCGAGCCGCTTCACGATCCGCCCGCCGTGCTCGTGCGCCGTCCGCTGGACGAGACGGGACAGACTCACTGCCATGTCGGCGGCGGCATCGTCACCTTGCTGGTCGGTCAAGCGCGTGAACCCAGAGAGGTCCAGGAACGTCATCGCCGGCGGCGAGGTGACCTTCGCGCTCAAGCCTGTTCGTTCCAGGGCAGCCTCGACGAAGTTGACCATGCCGGCCATCCACACATGGTCCTGCTGGCCTCGATGGATCGCGAGCATGGCCTGGTCGACGAAGCGGAGGTTCGCTTCGCCGAACTTCGAGGCGTTCTCGAACACCTGCAGCGGCGGGATGCCCTGGGCGATGAGCGGGCGGACGATGTGGTTCATCCAGGCCTCGCTCTCGGTCTCGACCATCCGCCGGAGGCTCTCGCCGTACACGCGCAGCATGCGCTCGCAGGCCGAGGCCGGGATGCCGCCGGCGAGGCCGGTCTGGACCAACGGAATGACCTCGATCTCGTCCTCCCGCATGCGATCGTCGGGCCCCGCGACCGCGAACCCGATCGCCTCGCGGATGACCAGCAGCAGGTCCACGGGGACGCCGGTTCGCTCGGCCACCTGCCGGAAGGTCTCCGGTGTGAGCGCCGAGATGCGGTCGTAGTTGTCCAGGTCGAACATCCCGAATCCCAGCTCGCCGGCCTTGACCGCGCCGGCCAGTCCGTCCAAGGGAAGCCCGGCCCGCTCCAGATCCCGGACGACGCGCGCGGCGCGGGCGGCTCCAGCCGTGAAGCCGCCATCTTCGTTCGGCGTGATGATTCCGAGTTCGACCAGCCTGTCGACATAGGCCCCGTCGACGCCCGACCTGCCGGCGACCGTATCTCTGTCGATTGCCTCCATCACCGGGGATGGTAGCGATTCGGACTGGTCGCGAAGCCGCGGGCGCCGACCGGGCGTCAGGGGACGCGGCCGTCGCGGACGACCTCCCTCAGGATGGAACGGACCGTACGGTCGATGAACGTCTTGGGCTTCCAGCCGCGCTCCATCACGACATGCCGCCACTCGGTGGGATGGGTGCGCGCCCAGATCCAGTCGGCGGCGGTGCCGACCGTCCACCCGTCAGCCAGGAGCCCCTCGGCGGCCAGCCGTTCCAGGGCGTGGACGTAGCACGATCGGAGGTCGTCCATCCGCTCGGCGAACGCGGCCGCGCCGGCCTCGTCGTTCACCCCGGCGGCTTCCAGCGCCGAAGCCACCGGCATGATCTTCGGAACGTAGTCGAGCCACGCGCGGATGGCCGGCTCCAGGATCTGGCCGGGCCGGCAGGAGATCTCGCGGACCCTGTCGAGGAAGCCCAGGCGCTCGTCCATCCGGCGCGTGACGGCGACGAGCAGCCCCGCCCGATTCTCGAAGTGCAGGTAGACGGACTGGCGAGAGACGCCCGCGACGGCGGCGACGTCGGCGAGCCGGACGGCGTGCGCCGCGCCGCGCTCGACGAGCAGGCGCTCGGTCGCGTCGAGGATCCGCTCGGCGGTCGGGTCGCCCTTGCCCCGGTACGGCGGCGGGGGCTCCAGCGGGGAGGTCGGCGCTGGCTTCGTCTTCGCGGTCATCACCGCACATGTTCGCGAGAGGCTTGACACGTGTCAAGTCACGGAGATATCGTCCGCCGGTCCGGTGACTTGACACGTGTAAACCGAAGGGAGGCAGGCGGGATGTTCGATGCAATCGTGGTGGGAGCACGGTGCGCGGGTTCGTCGACGGCGATGTTGCTGGCTCGAAAGGGCGCGAGCGTCCTGGTCCTGGACCAGGCGAGCTTCCCGAGCGACACGCTGTCGACCCATCAGGTGCAGGTTCCGGGCGTCGCCTGCCTGGCCAGATGGGGTCTGCTCGACGAGGTCACCGCGGCGGGCACGCCGGCCACGCGGCGCGTCCGGTTCGCGCCCGGCTCGTTCGTCCTGGTGGGCAAGTACCCGACGTTCGAGGGCGTCGACGCCCTCTACAGCCCCCGGCGAACGATCCTGGACGCGATCCTGGTGGATTCCGCGCGGGAGGCCGGTGCCGAGGTTCGCCAGGACGCCATCGTCGACGCGGTGATCTTCGACGGGGACCGCGCGGTGGGCGTCCGCGGTCGAACGAAGGGCGGCAGGCCCTTTGAAGAGCGTGCCCGCCTGGTGATCGGAGCGGACGGGAAGCACTCGCTGGTCGCCCGCGACGCTCGCGCGCCGGTCATCAAGGAGAAGCCGGCGTCGACCGCGGCCTTCTACTCCTATTGGGCGGATGTCGAGCTCTTCGGCGGCGAGATGCACTCGGGCGAAGGCTGGGCGGTCGGCGCATGGCCCACGAATGACGGCCTGACCATGGTGTTCGTCTCCGTGCCGGCGAGTGGGCTTGACCGGCTCCGCGCCGACACCGAGGGCGAGTTCCTGGCCGTGTTGGATGCGGCCGGCGACCTCGGCGGGCGGGTGCGCGCCGGACGTCGGGCCGAGCGGATCCGCGGGACGGTCGACGTTCCGAACGTCGTCCGCCGGGCATACGGTCCGGGCTGGGCGCTGGTGGGCGACGCGGGCCTGGTGATGGATCCGATCACCGGCCAGGGGATCGGCAACGCGTTCCGGGATGCCGAGGCGCTGAGCGCGGCGGTGACGGAGGGACTCGCCACCGAGGCCGCGATGGCCGGCTATCAGCGCGCGCGGGACGACCGGGTCCTGCCGATGTGGGAGTTCACGACCGACCTCGCGCAGTTCAGGCCGCTCCCGATCGAGGCGCAGGTGCTCTTCGGATCGCTCCAGGGCCGTCGGCAGGAGACCGACCGGTTCCTGGGCGTGCTGACGGGTGCCGAGCCGCTCACCGAGTACATGTCCGGGTCGAACCTGCGCCGGATCGTGGGCCTGAAGGGCCTGGCAAGGATCGTCGCCGGGAAGGTCAGGGGAGGCCGCGCGACGCGAGCCGCGGCCTGATCTTCCGTTCAGCGTTGGTGGGTCAGCGGGACGCTGCGTCGGCAATGATCTGACCGAGCTCGACCGGCCGGGTGAACTGGGGCCAATGTCCGGTCGGCAGGTCGATCAGTTCGCAGTCCTCGAGCAGCGCCAGTTCGCCGGGTTCTTCGTCCTGCGCCATCCAGTCCCGAAGTTGCTGGGTCGAGTACTCGCAGGCGATCACCGTGGCGGGCACCGACCGGCGGGCCGGGTTCGTGAGGACCTGCTTGCCCATCGCCACGCCGGCCGGCTCGGGATCGCGCGAGCCCTGAAGGCATCCCGAAGGCTGTCGTCCATGTCGATCAGGTCCTCGTGGTCGAAGACGCTCCAGTCGGGCAGCGGGATCTCGCCGTCGACCACGGGCAGTTCGTCGTTGATGACGCCGCCGTCGCCGAGCGGGTCGCTGTCGACGTAGATCGTGCGGGACACCCGCCCGACACGGGCGTCGGTCGCGGCGTAGATGATCGCGCCACCGCCTGAGTGACCGACCAGCACCACCTTGTCCTCAGGAGCTGCGTCGATGGCCGCGATGACTGCGTTGACGTGATCGCGGAGGGTGACGTGCGAGCGGCCGGCGTCGAGGCGCTCTTTCCCGGGCAATGTGAGCGGAAGGGGATCGTGACCGGCCGCGACGATCGGAGGGAGCACCTCGTCCCACGACGACGCGTTCAACCAGAAGCCAGGAACCATGATGATCCTCATGGCCGGACCCTACCGAGTGGGCGTCTCGGGCAGACGCCGATGCGAAGATGCCTCCTCCGGCAGCGGCCGTTCGACAACGAAGGAGACTGCAGATGGGCCAACCCCTGATCCGACTCGAGATCGTTGCCGCGACCGACGGGATGAGGGTCCGTCTGGCCATCGCACCGTCGATCCTCACGCAGGTCTACGCCCGCGACGGGCTGGGGATGTTCACCCGCGAGACCGCCAACATCGCCGTCGAGCTGCGGGACCAGCGGGACGATCGCTGCTTCGAACGCCAACCGGCGGTGTTCGAGTTCTCGCCTGGCAGCGAGGACGCCGAAGACTACGCGTCGAAGTTCCGCCCGGGGAGCGCGTTCGAGCTCGGCCCGTGCCCGTGAGCGCCGGCCTCGCGGTCGTAGAAACCGACAGGCTCGTGCTCCGCTGCCTGACCATGGACGACGTGGATGCCCTTGCGGAGATCTACGCCGATGCGGACGTGCGCCGCTACTTCCCCGAGGGACCGCTGAACGCGGAGGAGACCAGCGAAGAGGTGGCCTGGGTGATCGACGTCTACTACGGGCGATTCGGGTTCGGACTCTGGGCGACGATCCTGAAGGAGACCGGCGCGCTCATCGGCCGGTGCGGGCTCATCCCGTGGACGGCCGTGCCCGAACCGGGCGGTGGACTCACCATCCAGCACGTGATGCAGCGGCCACCCGAGCCGTCGGGTTCGTGGGTCGAGGTCGAGCTCGCGTATCTGCTGGACAAGCCGTACTGGGGTCTGGGGCTGGCGACCGAGGCCGCGCAGGCGATGGTCGGGTACGCCTTCGATGAGTTGCATCTCCCGCGGCTGATCTGTCTGTTCGATCCGGAGAACGATGCGTCGCGCCGGGTCGCCGAAAAGGTGGGGATGACCTTCGAACGAACGGTGACCATCGACGGCGAAGACGGGCCGATGTACTCGATGTCGGCACCCGGCACATGACCTCAGAGGGCTAGGTGAACCTCTTCACGAAATCGAGCGCGATCTTGGCGACCTCGCGCCAGCCGTGGTCGATCGTGAGTGCGTGGCCCCGGTTCGGCACCTTCACGATCTCCGTCTCGCCCGGGTTGCGCTTCTGCCGCTTGTAGGCGGCGTTGGCGATCGCCCACGGCACCGTGTGGTCGTCCTCGCCGTCGATGATCAGCAGGGGTCCGCGCTCGGGGCTCTTGGTGTCCACCTTCGCCTGCGTCCACGGGTTGAGGTTCGCGTTGCCCATCTGCACGAGGGAGATGCCGGAAGCGGCGACGTGGAACGTGTCGTAGAGCTCTTTCGCCTCTTTCTCGTCCAGCGCGTTCGCCCAGCTGTACTTGAACTGGTCGAACGACAGCGTGATCGCGTGCCTGCGCGTGGCCGGGTTGAGCAGGAAGGGGCCGACGCCCTTGAGAACGGAACCCGGCAGAGGTAGAACGCCGCGGAACACTCCGGGGTCGATCGCGACCGTGGCCGCCGCGAGGCCGCGGCCCGCGAGCATCTGCGCCAACAGACCGCCGGTCGAGTGCCCGATGATCGCCGGCTTCTTCGTCAACGCCTTGACGACCGCCGTAGTGTGATCGGCGACCTGACTCAAGGTCTTCTTCGCGAATACGTCCGGGTTCGCGCGCGCCTGTTCGACCGTCTCCGGATCGTCCGGCCAGTCCGGCGTCAGCGGGGCGTATCCGGCTTCCTCGAAGTACTTGGCCCACGGGTCCCAGCTCGATGGCAGCAGCCACAGACCGTGGACGAAGACCACCGGCGTCCCGGTCGCCGCATTGGCGCGGTCGATCTGCTGGCGTTCGCGCTCGCTGATCGGTGACGGGGAAACGGTCGTGCTCATCTCGTCCTCCTCTATCCGCTCGGCGACTCGGCCGTGGTTCCTTTGAGCCAATCCTCGAAACGCGTCGGAGCCATCTGGGCGTCGCCGCCGGGGACGAGGGAGCGTTCGTCCAGCTGCGCACCGAAGTACCGCGCATCGCGGTCGGCAATCACCCTGCGGGGGTCACCGTTCGCGCTGAGCACGCGCCGGACCAGGTCGTCGAGACGGAGCTGTTCCGGGCCGGCCAGCTCGACCGTGCCGTTCACCGGCGCCCCCACCGCCGCGATGGCCAACGCGGCGGCGACGTCGTCGGCTGCCACGGGCTGAATCAGCAC
>JBEDUK010000068.1:0-74270 GCA_040414485.1 Actinomycetota bacterium | reverse complement strand
TCGCCGTGGGCGATGAGAACGTTCGTCGCGTTGCCCGACGCGGAGACGCCGTCGTAGACCTTGCCGCCGCCCTGCCGCATGAGGGTGACCATCTGCGCCGAGGTGTCGGCGTAGGTGACCTTGATCTTGCAGCCGGTCTGATCCTGGAACGGCGTGACCCAGTCGAACTTCGGATCGTTCTGGCCGCTCTCCACGTACCCGGCCCACGCGACCAGGTTGAGCTGCCCCTCGGTCGTGCCGACGCTGCTGTAGACCGTCGGCCCGGACGAGCCGCTCTTGCCGCACGCCGCTCCCACCAGCGCCGCCGTCGCCATGACGGCGAGCGCCATCCGATTGCCCCTCATGCGTCCCCTCCTTCTGGGCCGGCACCGTCCTCCGACCCCTCAACCGCCCGGTTCAGCGCGCGGTCCCATGCCAGCCGAACCTTCTTCCCCCTGATCTGGAGCGCCTCCATGGATGAGGTCTCCAGGTTCTGCCTGGTCACCACCAGCCGCCCTCCCCCATCCAGGTCGACCACGTAGCGCGTGGTGGAGCCCAGATAGACGACCTCCTCGACCGTTCCAACAGCCGAGCATTCGTCCGGGCCGGCCGGCGTGTCCGGCTCCTCCATCCGGATCTTCTCGGGCCGGATCGTGAATGCGTGGGCCGAACCGGTGATGGCTGTCGCCGCCGCGCCCGCGAGCACGTTCGAGATGCCGACGAACCCCGCGACGAACGCGGTCGCCGGCTCCTCGTACACCTCGGCCGGCGACCCGATCTGCTCGACCCTCCCCTGACTGAACACGGCCAGGCGATCGCTCATGGTCAGCGCCTCCTCCTGGTCGTGCGTCACGTAGATGAACGTCAACCCGACGCGCTGTTGGATGTCCTTCAGCTCGATCTGCATCTGCTGACGGAGCTTCAGGTCGAGCGCGCCGAGTGGTTCGTCCAGCAGCAGCACGCTCGGCTGGTTCACCAGCGCGCGCGCCAGCGCGACGCGTTGCCGCTGCCCGCCGGACAGCTGCGCCGGCCTGCGCGATTCGAACCCGGTGAGCTGGACGAGCGCGAGCGCCTCCTCGGCGCGCCGGCGGCGGTCCTGCGACGCGACCTTCTTCACGCGAAGCCCGTATTCGACGTTGTCCAGCACGCTCATGTGCGGGAAGAGCGCATAGTCCTGGAACACGGTGTTGACATCGCGTTCGTAGGGCGCGAGGCGCGTGACATCCTGCCCGTGGAGCATGACCGTCCCGGATGTGGGCAGCTCGAACCCCGCGATCATCCTTAGGGTCGTCGTCTTGCCCGACCCCGACGGTCCGAGCATGGAGAAGAACTCGCCGGCCCGGACATCGAGCATCAGGTCGTCGACGGCCGCCGTCGCACCGAAGCGCTTCGTGACGTGGTCCAGATGGACCGCCGGCACGTCGGCGGCCGCCCCGGCCGAAGTCCCGACCTCACTCGTTGATTGCGCCAACCGTCTCCCCCTGCGGCCTGTCGCGCGACCGCGCATCGCGGTCAGCCCGGACGGTACCGATGCCGCATTCCGCACGCAAGAACCCGAAAGGTCCAAACCGTTTCGCCGACGTGCGCCGCTTCGTGCGATTGGTGTACGGTGCCCCCCGGACCGGTGCGGTGGCCGGCCCGGACCGTACCCGGCCGCTCTCCCTTCCCTTCGGGCCGAGAGGGAGGTGCCGCATGCGCCTCAACCATCGTCGCGCGCTCACGTCGACGGCAACGGTGATCGCGCTCGCCGTCCTGGCGCCCGCCCAGTCGACGCTGGCATCGAGCGCAGGCTCGCCGGGAACCTGGTCCCCTGCCGGAAGCACGAGTCACGAACGAGCCTCGTTCCAGGCCCTCACGCTTCAGAACGGCCGGGTGCTCGTGGCCGGCGGCTTCGACGGCGCGAAGACGCTTCGAACCGCCGACCTGTTCGATCCGTCGACCGGCACGTGGCAGCCGACGGGCATGATGACAACCCCTCGCGGCGGATATTCGGCCACATTGCTGCCGAGCGGCAAGGTCCTGGTGGCAGGCGGCTTCGGCGCGAGGAACCTGTTTCTGCGCAGCGCCGAGCTCTACGACCCGGCGACGGGAATCTGGACGAAGACCGGGAACATGACGGTGGGCCGGCAGCAGATGGGCAGCACGCTCCTGCCGGACGGAACCGTCCTGGTGGCCGGCGGCAACACGGGCCGGTCGTGCGGGCCGGACTTCTGCGCGACGACGCTTGCCTCCGCGGAGGTTTACAACCCCGCGACCGGGACCTGGAAGAAGGTTGGAAGCATGACCTCGCCTCGGGCCTTCTTCGAGCCCGTCGTGCTGAACGGCGGGACGGTCCTGGCGGTGGGCGGACGGATCGAGGTCGGCAACGACGAATACAGCGCGATCGCGTACGCGGACGTGTACCACCCGTCGACGAAGTCGTGGACGGCGACCGGCTCCATGGCCACACCTCGGATGGGCGCCTCGGTCACCTTGCTGCCCTCCGGCGATGTGCTGGCGGCGGGTGGGGCGACCGGCCTGTACGGGTATAGCACCGTCACCGTGGCATCGGCCGAGCTCTACGATCCGGCGACGGGCCTGTGGGCGCCGACCGGCTCCATGAACGCGGCTCGCGAGCGCCATGTGGCGTTCCTGCTCGGCACCGGGAAGGTGCTCGTGGCCGGAGGCGATGATTACAGCGACTGCTGCGCGACGGCCCTGGCCTCCTCTGAGGTGTTCGATCCCGGGACCGGGGCATGGACCGCGACGGGCAGTATGTCGTCGCCGCGATTCCTGCACGCCGGCGCGCTGCTGCACGACGGGACCGTGCTGGTCGTCGGCGGATACACGGATTTCGCCGGGACCATCACCTCCAGCGCGGAGGTCTACACGCCGTAAGGGCTGCCCGCCCGTTGGCATCGAGGATCCGAGTCGTCCCGGCGCAAACGGATCCGTGGGCCTGGTTGCCGCCCCTGAACTGCGACGCCATACTTCCCCGGGCCTGACGGGGCCCGGAGAATCATGGACGCGAGAAGGAGCGAGCGAACGATGGGCGTGCCGTTATGGCAATCGCACCCAGGCGCCGCGCCGGGCGACTGTTCGCCTACTGGCGGTCCGAACAGCGCACCCTCCGTCAGGGCTTCGTAGCGCTCCTGATCAGCACGCTCGCCGCGCTGGTGGCGGGCATCACCACATCGTCGATCCTTCCCACGCTCCGCCTCCTGCCGAGCCTGTACATCCTGCTTCCCGCAGCGACGGGCATGCGAGGGACGATCTTCGGCGCCATCGGCGCGCGGCTCGGCACCGCCAGCGCGGTCGGCCTGTTCGAGCCCACCTGGCGCCGCACCGGCGTGCTGTACCAGAACGTCTACACGGGCGTCGTCACGACGTTCTCGTCGGCGCTGTACCTGGCGGTGCTGGCGCGGGCGGCGGCCATCGCCTTCGGCTACCCGTCGATCAGCCTCCTGCAGTTCGTGACCATCTCCGTGGTCGGAGGACTGCTCGGTTCCGCCGTGATCATGGCGTTGACCGTCGCCCTGTCGAGCGTAGCGTACCGGCGGCACTACGACCTGGACACGGTCTCGACGCCGCTCGTCACGGCCGCCGGCGACATGGTCACCGTCCCTACGCTGTTCGTCGCGACGTTCATCGCACGCCAGCCGCTGGCGAACACGATCACCGCGTGGCTCTGCGTCGCCGCCTGCGTGTTCGTGACCGCGGTCGGCTTCCTCACCCGCCTCCCGATCGCCCGGCGCGCGATCTACGAGATGATCGGCGTGATCGTCCTGACGCCGATCCTGGACATCCTCGCGGGGACGGTGGTCGAGCCCCGGCTCGAGCAGTTCGCCGCGTTTCCCGCCCTGGTCGCCATCATCGCGCCGCTCGTCTCCGACGCAGGGGCGGTCGGCGGCATCTACGCGTCCCGCATCTCCTCGAAGCTGCACCTGGGGATCCTCGAGGCCCGGGGACGGCCCGGCTCTGCCGCGTACCTGGACGCCTCGCTGGTCGGGGCGTTCGGGATGGTCGCGTTCCTGCTCGTGGGCACATCCGGCTACGTCTACAGCCTGTTCGTCGGGACCACTCCGGGCGCAGGCGTGATGATCGGGGGGACGCTGCTGGTCGGTCTGCTGGCGACGCTCATCGCGGTCGTCGTCGGGTACGTGATCGCCGTGGCCTCGTACCGGTTCCGGCTCGACCCGGACAACCAGTCGGTTCCGATCATCACCAGCGCCATGGACCTGGCCGGGGTCATCTGCTTCATGCTGGTGCTGAACATGCTCGGCGTCACCGGCCGCGCATGAGGGTGCACGCGCGGCGGCGGGTCCGCCGGATGTTCGAGCATTGGCGCGCCGAACGCCGGACGATCCGTCAGGGGTTCGTGGCGCTGGTCGTCGCGGACCTGGGGAGCCTCGTGGCCGGGATCGCCCTCGGGGCGATCACCCACCGGCTGCAGGCCCTTCCGGGGCTGCTGGTGATGATCCCCGCCGCGATCGGCATGCGGGGCAACATCTTCGGAGCGCTCGGATCGCGCCTGGCGACCAGCATCCACGCGGGCGTGTACGTCCCGACGTGGAGGCGCACCGGCGTCCTGTACCAGAACGTCTTCGCGGTCAGCGCTCTCACGCTGGTGATCTCACTGTTCCTGGGAGTGCTGGCGAAGACCCTCTCGGTGGCGTTCGGGCTGACCAGCATCTCGCTGGCGGATTTCATCGCGATCTCCGTGATCGGCGGGGTGATCTCGAGCGTGGTGGTCGGCGCGTTCACGGTCGCCCTCTCGGGCATGGCATACCGGCGGCGGTGGGACCTGGACAGCGTCGCGGCGCCCCTCATCACCGGATCCGGAGACATGGTCACCACGCCGGCGCTGTTCCTCGCGAGCTACCTGGTCGAGGTGCCCCGGCTGTCCGCCGTGATCGCGATCCTCGCGCTCGTCGGCGCGATCCTGCTGGGGATCAGGAGCCTCGTCACCGACCTGCAGATCACCCGACGCGTCGTTCGCGAGAGCGTGCCGATCCTGATGCTGGCGGGGTCGGTGGACATCCTGGCCGGCCTGCTGATCGAAGCCCGACTGGACAGGTTCCTGGTCTATCCGGCGCTGCTGGTGCTCGTCCCGCCGTTCCTGGAGAGCGCCGGCGCGCTCGGCGGGATCCTGTCGGCGCGCCTGGCGTCGAAGCTGCACATGGGCCTGATCACGGCGCGCGGCAAGCCCGAGCCGGCCGCCGTGCTCGACGCGTCGGTCATCTTCCTGTTCGCGTTCCGGTCGTTCATCGTGGTCGGCATGCTGGCGTCGTTCACCTCGTTCATCTTCGGGCTGGCGAGTCCCGGCGTGCTCACGATGATCGGGATCAGCCTGGCGGCCGGTGCCATGGCGACGGTCCTGGCGGTCATCGTGGCCTACTACACGGCCGTGGCGACGTTCCGCATCGGGCTGGACCCGGACAACCACGGGGTCGCGGTCATCACCAGTTCCATGGATCTTCTCGGCGTGCTGTGCATCGTCGTGACGCTGCTGATCTTCGGGGTCGCGTGACGCGGGCAGCCGGAGCGTCCGGAGGCGCCGTACGCCACGTTCTGGCAATATGTGCGGCAGCGATCCATGTCTGACGACGATCATCAACCTCGGAACGTCAAGGACCTCCTGGCCGAAGCGAAGGACGTCTCCGAGCTCATGGTGGACCTGGCCTACGCGGCCGTCTTCTTCAACGACGACGACCTGGCCGACGAGGTCGACAACCTCCAACGGGAACTGTCGTGGTACCTGCGGAACCTCCGGCAGGTGGCCATGCTGGCCGCCCGTTCGCCCGAGGATGCCGAACAGATGGGAGTGGTGCTCCACATCGCGGCGGCCATGGAGAAGATGGGCGACGCGGCCTCCGATATCGCCCGCGTGGTGCAGGCGCGGCTCGGCATCCCTTCGGCGCTCCGGCCGGACCTCCGTCACGCAGACGAGATCGTCGGGCGGGTCCGCATCCGCGACGGCGCGATGGTCGTGGGCCAGTCGCTCCGTGAACTGCGACTGCCGAGCGAGACCGGGATGTGGCTGCTCGCGATCCGCCGCGGCGAGTCGTGGGACTACGACCCGGACGCCGACAGCGTGCTCTCCGGCGGGGACGTCCTCCTGTACCAGGGCCCGGAGGAAGGGGTGGCGCTGATCCGCGAGGCGGCCGGCGCGCCGTCGCTTCCGGAGCCGCCGGAGCACGAGGGCCCGGTGCTCAGCGAGCTGGACCGCGCCGTCGACATCCTGGTGGAGATGAAGAACTCCGCCGAGGTCGCGGTGGGGCTCGCGTATTCGTGCCTGCTGCTGAAGGAACCGGCCCTGGCGGCCGAGGTCAGCTCGCTGGAAGCGAGATCCGACGCGTTGCACGACGAGATGGAGTCCTGGGTGCTGAAGGCCGCGCCGGAGGCGCGGAACACCGACGAGCTGCGCGGCCTCCTTCGCCTGGCATCGGCGGGGGAGATGATCTTCGATGCGGCCAGGGACATGACCTGGCCGGTCGAGAACGGCGATGAGCTCCACCCGGTCATCCAGCTCGCGCTGGAGGAGAGCGAGGAGGTCGCCTCCGAAACCATCGTGGAGGCGGGCTCGCCGGCCGACGGCCGGTCGTTGAAGGAGCTCCGGCTGGAGACCGAAACGGGCATGTTCGTCCTCGCGGTCCAGCGCGGCCGCCGCTGGATCTACCGCCCCCGTCCGGGCCTCACGCTCGAGGCCGGCGACCGGCTGATCGCCATCGGTCCGGAGGAGGGCGTCGTCGAACTGGACCAGGTGTGCGGCGCCCCGGAGCTGGAGGCCGGCGTCCGGGGCTGACGACGGCTGCGGCGCGGCCCGCCACGCCGGCGCTCGACGGTCTCTGACGATCTCTTAGGAACGAACCGCTGCGGGCAATGAGAACCGCATGGACTCCTCCACCGTGTGGAGCTCGTCCACCTCGTCGCCCGCGCCCAGCTCCTTGAGGTGGCCGATCACGCGTTCGACCAGCCACTCCGGCGCGCTCGCCCCGGACGTGACGCCGACCGTGGCCGCGCCTTCGATCCAGGCCGGATCGATCTCGGACTCGTCGTCGATCAGGTGGGCCGGCGTGCCCAGCGAACGCGACACCTCGACCAGCCGCTTCGAGTTCGACGAGTTGCTCGAACCGATCACGAGGATCACGTCGGATTCGCGAGCCAGGTCCTTCACGGCATCCTGCCGGTTCTGCGTCGCGTAGCAGATGTCCTCGCGCGGCGGGCCCTGGATGTGCGGAAAGCGCTCGCGGAGGACGTCGATGATCTCGTTCGTCTCGTCGACCGACAGGGTTGTCTGCGTGAGGTACGCGAGGCCCCCTGAGGCTCCGTTCAGCAGCTCCTCGGGCAACCCGACCGTTCGCGCCGCTTCCGGCGATTCGACCAGCACCGTCCGCCCGGGTGCTTCGCCGGTGGTGCCGACGACCTCCTCGTGCCCTTGATGGCCGATCAGCAGGATGGTCCTGCCCTCGCGGGCGAAGCGGCGCGCCTCGAGGTGGACCTTGGTGACCAGCGGGCAGGTTGCGTCGATCACGTTCAGTTGCCGCCGCCGCGCGTTCGCGTAGACCTCCGGCGCGACGCCGTGGGCGGAGAGCACACAGACCGCGCCCTCGGGGATCTCCCGTTCGTCGTCGACGAAGACGGCGCCCTTCACCTCGAGGTCGCGAACCACGTGGATGTTGTGGACGATCTGCTTGCGGACGTAGACGGGTGGGCCGTGGCGTTCGAGCGCCAGCTGGACGGTGTCGATGGCGCGTTCGACGCCCGCGCAGTAACCGCGGGGCCTCGCCAGAAGGATCCGGGTGGACACGCGCTTCATGGTAGCGGCCGGATCGTATGCCCCCGAGCCGGTGACCCGCCGAACCCGGGTCTCAAACGGGGCCGACACGATGGCGTCACGGGATCGAAACACCTCGCGTTCCTCGGGCGGCGCGCGCGGTCAGGATCGAACCGGCCCGGCGGGCGGGGGCAGGCGGAGGATGGCCTCCTTCAGGGTCCCGAGCTCCGCGGCCGTGGTCTGGCCGTCCAGCGCGCCGCCCACGGAGACGATCCGCGCGTTCGGCATCCGTTCCCTGACCCGCAGCGCGGCGTCGGTCCCGATCCCCGCGTCGATTACGACGACGTCGGGCCGCAATTGGTCAACCTGCCTGACCAATTCGTCCAGGTCGAGCGCGCCGCGAACCAGTTCCCAGTGGACCGACGCAGCCGCGCGCTTGAGCTCGAGCAGCCGGTCCCCGTCCGGGGCGGCACAGAGCACCTTCAGCGCGCGGCACATGGAAGGGGGTCAGACCGGAAGCGGCGCCGGGCCCGACTCGAGCGGCGACGCCCCGCTCCCTTCGGCGTCGCCCGCTCGCCAGCGCGGCAGCACCCATTCCCTCAGGCCGAACTGGATCACGCCTGCCACCGGGATCGCCGCGATGATGCCCCAGAACCCTGCCAGATCGGCCCCGAGCAGGACGGCCAGCAGGACCACGATCGGGTGGAGCTTCGTCGTCTCCTTCAGCACGATCGGCGACAGGATGTACCCGTCGACCATGTGCGAGATGACGATGACGATCAGCACCAGGATCAGGTACGACGGCGGCTTGGTGAGCAGCGCCACGATTGCCACGGGGATCCCGCCGATCCATGCGCCCAGCATCGGAACCAGATTGGCGATCCCGACGAAGATCCCCAGGGGGAGCCAGAACGGCATGTGGATCAGCCACAGGCCGAACGTGGCCAGGACGCCCACCACGGACGAGACGATCAGCCGGGCACGCAGGTAGCCGCCGACGATCCGGCGGACCTCTGCGAGCGGGGCGTCGAACCGCTCACGGAACGACGCGGGCAACGTCCCCGCCAGCGACCGGCGCTGCGGCAGCGACAGCAGCAGCAGGTAGCCGAGGAAGCCGCCGAGCAGCAACACCAGGCTGAAGTGCGCCAGCCGGAGGCCTGCTCCGGTGATGGTCCGAAGGAATCCCTGAACGTTCCCGGCATGCGACTGCACCCATCTCGTGATCGTGTCGCCCGCCCTGCGCAGGAGCGGGCTGGACGAATGGGAGAAGCGGTCGAAGAGGGTCGCACCGCCCTTCGACACCAGGCTCTCCGAGTTCTTCACCAGATCGGCGGTCTGATGCACGAGCGCCGGGATCACCAGCGCGAGGACGACCGCGCCGACGGCGACGGAGACCACGAACACGAGCGTCGCCGCCAGCCGGTACGGGACACGGTGCGCGGCCAAGCGGGTCGCAAGCGGGCCGAGCAGGAACACGACCAGCCACGCCATGACCAGGTACGGGATGATGCCGGCGAAGCGGCCGAGCACGCGCCAGCCCGCCCATACCAGGATGGCCAGCCCGATGGCGCTCCAGGCCACCACGCCCCATCCGATGACGCGACGCCCGCGGCCGCCCGGGGGCATGAGCGTCTCCAGTTGGCTTCGGATCGAGCCCATCCCTTCGACGAGCTCGCCCTCGGACTCGCCGGGCGATGCGCCACCGCTGCCGCGCGAACCGCGGGCACCGCCGTTCGAGGTCGCGTCGGCGTCGGCCATCGTCGCGCCAGCGTACAGTCCGACGCTCCGGCCCACCGCCGGGCCGGGCGGCCGGTACGCTGGCGGCCGTGCCGCTCCCCGAGCCGATCCGTTCGTTCTTCTACGCGTACGAGTCGCTGGCCAGGCGCGTCGTTCGCACCCCTTGGGGCCTCGTCGTGACCGACCGCCGCTATCCGGACGTCTACGACGCGAACAAGGCGCAGGTGCTGGAGGCGGCCCCGGACCTCACGTTCGATGAGATCCGGCGAGCGCTCGTGCCGATGCTCGAACGCGACGGGATCGCCTTCGAACACATCGAGTTCATGTGCCTGTCCGACCGCGTCCCGGCCGCGCGCGAGGCGCAGGCCGTCTGTGGACGATCTCGTCCAGATGTGGTCATGGCGTTCGACGCCGACATCCCCCTCGAACCGCGTCCGTCGGCGGCGCTCGTCCGGGAGGTGACCCATCCGGACGAGGCCTTCTGGCGGTCGTGGATCGACAGCAGGCTCGAATTCGGCGTCTCCATGTCCCAACCCGTGCTGGACCAGTTGCTCGACCGGGACCGGCGGGTCTTCCGCCGGGCCGGCATGCGGATCTTCGCCGGCTACATCGACGGGGAGCTCGCCGGCTTCTGCAGCCTGCTGTCAATGGAGGCGGCGGGCTACATCGACAGCGTCGTCACGCGCAGGGAGTTCCGCCGGCGCGGCGTTGCGAGCGCCACCGTCTCGGCCGCGGTGTCCGCAAGCGTCAAGGCCCGCGACCGCGCGACGTTCCTGCTGGCAGAAGCGGGCGGGCGGGCCCAACGGCTCTACGAAAAGCTCGGGTTCCAGGTCATCGCGAGGGCGAACGGCTACACGCGCCCGATCGAGCCGCTCGGCACGGAGGGGTATCTGTGACGGCGTACCGACCGTCGTGACCGTCACCGGCCGCGTCAGCGGCCGGCCAACCACCGGTACTGATCGGCGACCTGGTCGGGGTCGATGGAGCCCAGGTGGCCTCCCGGATCGACCTCCTCCGTCGCACCGGGGATGTTCGCGGCGAGCCACCGGCCATGGGCCGCCGGCACGAGGGTGTCTGCGGGCGCATACCGCACCGCCACCGGCACGGAGATCGTCCGTGGATCGAACCCCCATGACTTCACGAAGGCCAGGTCGTCGTCGACCCAGCCGTCGACGCCCTGCCGAAGGGCCTCCCGGAGCATCTCGCGCAGGGTGCGGTTGACCGCCTCGTTCGACATGGCCGCCACATCGGCCTCGGCCAGCTCGTAGCTCTCGCCCAGCAGGTCGGCCGGATCCCCGTCGAGCCTCTCGAGCAGGCCCGTCGCTTCCGGTTCCACCACCGCCCGGATCGCGTCCTCGTCACGCTCGGCGGCACGGAACTCCTCGACGTTGCCGCCCGTCATGCCCGCATACCAGTCGAGCCCCTCGGCATCCCGTGGAGCGGCGGATGCTTCGACCAGGACCCGGGTCACACGTTCGGGCAGCAGTGCGCCGCAGGCCAGGGCGTGCGGACCACCGCCCGACCCCCCGGTGACCGCGAATCCGTCCCAACCCAGGTGGTCGGTCACCGCCGCGACGTCCGCGGCGGCATCCGCCACCTGCCTTCCCGGCAACCTGGTGGACAACCCGTAGCCCGGACGGTCGAACTTCAGCACCCTCACCCGGGCGTCCGTGTACGGATCACCGATCGGAAAGGCGCCAACGCGCGAGCCGGGCGTGCCGTGGATGGAGACGACCGGGTCGCCGTCCTCGGGGCCGAAGAGCTCGTACCCGATGGTCCGGCCGTCCGGAGCGGTCATCCGCATCGTCCAGCCACCCTATACGCGGGTGTCGAGCGGAAGGAATGTCTTCCGCCCGCAGTGCCGTGAGCCGCTCAGCCGCTCAGCCGCTCAGCCGCTCAGCCGCTCAGCCGTCGGCCGGTCAGCGGGCGGCGCGGGCCAGCGCCCGGCTGATCACGATGCGTTGGACCTCGGAGGTCCCCTCGAAGATCGTGTAGATCTTCGCGTCCCGGTACCACTTCTCCACCGGGAAGTCCTTGATGTAGCCGTACCCGCCGAGGATCTGCACGGCCTGCTCGGTCACCCAGACGGCCGTCTCGCTGCCCTTCAGCTTCGACATCGAACCCTCGGCGTGGTCGAACTGCCCGCCGTTGCGGCCCATCCAGGCGGCGCGCCAGGCGAGCAGCCGTGACGCGTCGATCTCCGTCGCCATGTCGGCCAGCTTGAACGCCACGCCCTGGTTGTCGATGATCGGCCGGCCGAACTGCTCGCGCTCCTTCGCGTAGTCGCGCGCGAACTCGAATGCCGCGCGGGCGATGCCGATGGCCTGCGCGGCGACGGTCGGGCGGGTCATCTCGAACGTCTTCAGCGCCGCCGACGCCTTCGAACCGCTCTGCTCGCGAGCGCGCTGGAGCTTCGCCTCGAGGCGGTCGACGCCCCCGATCACATTGCCGAGCGGGATCCTGCAGTCCTGCAGAACCACCTCCGCGGTGTGCGACGCGCGGATGCCGAGCTTTCGCTCCTTCTTGCCCTGGCTGAGGCCGGGCGTGCCGGGGCCCACGATGAACGCGGCCTGGCCGCGGTGCCCGAGCGTCGGGTCGACGGTGGCGACCACCACGTGCACGTCGGCGATCCCTCCGTTGGTGATGAACACCTTCGTGCCGTTCAGCACCCACTCGTCGCCGTCGCGACGGGCGGTGGTGCGCAACGCGCTCACGTCGGACCCGGCGTTCGATTCGGTCACACACAGCGCCGCGACGCGCGGGTCGTCCTTCGTTCCGAACAGCCTCGGCGCCCAGTCCGCCAGTTGGTCCGGTGTGCCGTTGTACGCGAGCGCCGACAGGGGAAGGCCGGAGCCGAAGATCCCGAGCCCGATCCCGGCGCAACCCCACGCCAGCTCCTCGGCGACGATCGGGAGCACCAGGCCCGACGCGTCCTGCGCAACGGTGTCGACGTAGAACTCGGTGCCGTAGAGCCCGATCTCGGCGGCCTGCTTGAGCACGGGCCAGGGAAAGTCCTCGTTCTCGTCGTACAGGGGGGCGACGGGTCGGATCGCGTCCTCCGCGAACCCGTGCGCCCACTTTCGAACCTGCTCCTGATCCTCGGTGAGCTGGAAGTCCATTTCGTTCGCTCCTGTCGCGCTCTGCCCTGGCCTGCAGGCCTAAGTTACCGATCAGTAGGTTACCGTGTGGTAATGATACCCGGCGATGTCGGTCGGTCAACCCGGGGGCCTCAGCGCGGCGTCTGAGCCGCGGCGACGGATGCGGGCGCCGGAACGCCGGGCGCAACTGCTGGACGTGGCCAGGCGTCTGTTCGGCACCGCCGGCTATCACCAGGTCTCGATGGACGCGGTCGCGCGAGAAGCGGGTGTTACGAAACCCATCCTCTACGACCACTTTCCGTCGAAGCGGGATCTCTACCTGGCACTTCTGGATGCCGATCTGACCACGCTCCACGACCGGGTCCGAAGCGCGCTCGACGCGCCCACGGGGAATCGCGAACGGATCCGCGCGTCGTTTCAGGCGTACTTCGACTTCGTCGACGAGCACGCCGAAGGGTTTCGCCTGCTGATGCAGGAGACCGTCGGCGCCGAGGACGACTTCCGACACCACGTGGAGGCGTTCCGCGCCATGATCCTGTCGGAGGTGGCGGATCTCATCGCGCGGGAATCGCAGGGGCGGCTCGATCGGGTGCACGCCGAGACGGTCGCGCTCGGGCTGATCGGGATGGTGGAGAACGTCGCCCGGCGCGATCCGGGCGCGCCGCCGGCGGAGCGCCGCGCCGCGCTGGACACGCTGGTGCAGTTGGCCTGGCGTGGCATCACAGGTCTCGGGTCGTAGCCGGGCTCAGCCGGTCCGCGTCCCCGCCGGGCACACCGGCGCGTACGGCCTGCCGGTGACGAATTCGCTCCACTCCGCACGGCTCAGCTGACGGCGTGCGGTGTCGCATGCGTAGGTCGCCCACGACTGCCAGCGCATCGGCCACACCCAGGCCTGACCGGACTCATTGACCACGACGAGCGCACTTCCGTCATGCGTGAACGTGGCCGAGGTCCACAGATCGGTGACTGGTGGCAAGGCCGACGGGCCGAACTGTGTTGCGAGCGCCGGGTGAGACACGTCGAGGATCCTCACCGTCCCATCGCTTCCCGTCGTGGCGAGCAGGCGACCGGTCGGATCGAACGACAGGCTCACGCCGTCTCCGGCCGCGATCTGGACGGGCTGGCCGAGCTGCTTCCACGTACGCGTGTCCCAGAGCCTCATGAGCCCGGTGCCACCGGTGGTTGCCAGGAGGCGGCCGTCAGGGGAGAACGCTGCGAACCCATCCGCGTCGGGCTGGATCCGCCTGACGACCTTCCATGCGCGCACGTCGATCACCTCGGCCAGTCCCCCCGTCGGCACGACGAGCGTCCGGCCATTCGGCGAGAAGGCCAGGGGGCCGCCGCCGGGCATCTTCATGAGCGGATGGACCATGCGGGCGTTGGCCACAACCCATAGCCCGAGCGCGCTCTTACAGCCATCCGGACTGCAGGACTGCTGCGTAGCCGCGACGAACCGTCCATCCGGACTGAACGTGGCGCCCGTGACCGTACCAGTGAATCCCTTGACCGGGCGGTATTCGCCGGAGAACGTGTTCACCAGGACGAAGTGGCCCTTCAGGTCCGCGGCCAGCAGGGTACGCCCGTCCGGGGTGTACGCGAGCGACGTGACCCCGCCCGGGGCAAGGATCCCCTTGATCTCGCGAGCGAGACGGTAGGGGAACGACGAGATGTCCCAGACGTGAACGGTTCCGTCGGTCTGGCCCACCGCCATCGATCGCCCGTCGGGAGCCAGTGCGAACGCCTCGGCGGGCAGGTCCACGGGATCGCCCAGGTCGTCCCCCTTGCCGGCGGTGAACTGGTGCCCGAACCCTCGTGTCTGTGTGAGGTCCCAGGCGAAGATCGTCCCGTCCAGGCTCGAGGTGTAGATGGTGCCGCCATCGGTGGCCATGCCGTGGACGGGTCCGGCGTGCCCGGTGAGCGTTTCCTCCAGCGTCCCGGTCCTGGCGTCCCAGATGAGAATCAGACGGTCGTCCCCGGCCGAAACGAGCCTCGTTCCGTCCGGCGTGAACGCCAGCCCCTCCACGGCCTGCGAATCGGGTCCCGTGAGGGTCGTGACGGCGCCGTTCGCCAGCGAGACCGCCGTTATCGTGCCGTCAAGGCGCCCGATCGCCAGGGTCCCTCCGTCGTGGCTGAGCGCGATCGGGAGGCGGAACTCCTTTCCCTCAAACCCCGCGAGCGGAACCGTCCGGATCACGTGCCCGGTGGCCGCGTCGAGGATCGAGACGGCCCGTTCGTCGGCGACGATCAACTGCGATCCAGCGGATGGCAGGGCGAACCCGATCTGCCAGTCCTTTCCGATAACCAGGCGCTTGAGGAGGCGGCCGGTGGCGACGTCGAACTGTTCGACGAGACTCCTCGGGGCGACGCTGGGATCGAACACGTTCGGAGGCCAGACCTCGCTGCCGTACCAGATCGAACGCCCATCCGGGGAGAACGCCAGGTTGGTGAAGTGAACGTTGTAGTTGGTGTTCTTGTACTCGGGCGGGACGACGATCAGCCGCCCGGGCCGGTACGTGGTCGTGTCGACCAACCGAACGTCGCCCACATCGTCCCCCATGGTCGCGAACAGCCGCCCGTCGGGGGAAAAGGCCATCGGCGCGATCGGGTTGCCGAGGTTCTGCACGGTGGCGAGGTGGCGCAGCGTATGGGCATCGACGAACCTGACCGACGAGTCGTTGAAGGTTCCGGCGAGCACACGTCCATCCGGGCTGAGCGCGATGTGCTGAGGGCGAAGCCCCTGGTCGCCGAAGTAGATCGCGCCGATCTGCTGCGGACTTCGAAGCACGGTCGCCAGCAGATTGCTCTTCGTCTGTTGGGAGACCTCCAGGTTCATCGCCTCACGGGACAGCAGGAGCCCCCGGTCGAGGCGCAGCTGGTCGATGCCCTCTGCCCCGAGCGTGTTCGCGAGCGAATCGGTCGCCGCGCGTTGGGCACGCGCCGCCGAGGCGCGCGCCCTCGACTGCTGGACCAGAGCGAGCGATCCCGCGACCAGCGCGATGACGAGGAACACGCCGACGCCCACCAGGAGGCCGCGCAACCTGCGGTTGGTTCGCCGCTGGCGGTCGGCGTCCCGTTCGCTCGCCTGACGGCTGGCGGCGAGGAACTCCCGCTCGAGCTCGTTCATATCCGTCGCGTGCTCGCCCGACCAGTCGAGCGCCGCCGACAGCCGGGCCCCACGGTACAGCTCGGATGGGTCGTCCTGGCGGTCGCGCCACTGCCGCGCCGACTGCGTGACGTGCATCCGCAGCTGCCGCCCCTGCGCGTCCTCGTCGATCCATTCGCGCAGGCGCGGCCATTCGCGGAGCAAGGCCTCGTGAGCGACCTCCACGGTTCCGTCGGACCGCGTCAGAAGGCGATCCTGCGTGAACGCATCGATGACGGCGGCGGCGGCCGGATCGCGTTCGAGGTCGAACTCATCGAGCGATACGCGGCGCCGTGTGACGCTCTCCCCCTCACCGCTCGCGACGAGCCGCAGCAGTACCCGGCGAGCGGCGTCCTTTTGGACATCGTTCAGATGCGCGAAGGCCGACTCGGCGAGCCGGGCGACGGCACCGCGGACGCCGCCGGTGCGCTCGTATGCGTCCGACCGGATCCAGCCGTCCTGACGCGCCCCCCACAGCTCCACCAGGGCGGTCGATAGCAGCGGAAGGCCGCCGGGTTCGTCCACGACCTCGTTCACGAGGGCGTCGACCAGCGACGACTCGATCCGAACCCCGCTGCGCCGCGCGGGAAGCTCGATGGCGCGACGAAGCTCGTCCTGCGTCATCGGCCCGACCAGGACGTTGTTCGCCGCGAGCGACTCGGCCAGCCGGGCGAACGGCGCGCAGTGGCCGTAGAAGTCGCTGCGGATGCCGAGCACGACGACGGCCCGAGCGGGCCGGTCGGCCGCATCCGTGAGCTCGCCCAGGAAGGCCTCCCGTTCTGTGTCGTCCGCGCACGTGGTGAACGTCTCCTCGAACTGATCGACGCACAGAACGAGCTGTTCGCCCTCGGCAAGACCGTCGATGACCTCGTCGATGCCGCCCTCGCGTGAAACCGGCATCCCCGCGGCCGCCAGGGCCTCACGCAGTTCATCCATCGGATGCTCGCCCGGCCGGAGGGTCACCTGCCGCCAGCGGTCGCTCCCCGGCAGCAGGCCGGCCGACAGCGATGGAAGCAGCCCCGCGGCGATGAGCGAGGACTTCCCACTCCCGGACGGCCCGACGACGCCAAGCAGACCGGACTGCACGGTCCGGGCGGCCAGATCACCGACCAGACGCTCCCTGCCGAAGAAATGCTGCGCGTCCTCGGCCTCGAAGGGCGCCAAGCCCTGGTACGGGCACAGTTGAGCGTCGGGGTCGGGCAGGGCGTCGCGGCCTTCAACCGTGTAGAGCCGGCCGAGCTTCAGCGCGATCACGTTGTTGGCGAACTCCAGGTCCGCCGACCGTTGGGCCCGGCCGGCCGCGAGCCATTCGGCAGCCGCGGCGAGCCGGCGGCTCGCCTCGGAACGGGCCCACTCGCTCGCCACCTCGTGCACCCTGCCGGGGACCCCGCCGGACGAACGAGTTATCGACTCGACGGGCGCGTCCAGCACATCCGAGCCCGCGTACACGCGAACGATCTCCCGGACGCCGTCGAGATCCAGCGGGCCGAGCACCCGAAGCCCGTCGCCGCGCACGTCCGCGCGCGCCACCGCCGCTGCCAGTTCGGGCGACGTATCCGCCTGCCGGATCAGCGCGAGGATCAGCACCGGACGCGTCGCGACCGCATCGATCGCCGAGGCCAGCCCCTCCCCCAGAGGCACGCCCGCCACGTCCGCATCGTCGAGCACGATCACCGTGGGGGTGGTCGCGACGAACGCCTCGCGGAGCGCGGCGAGTGCGAGCGCCATGCCGGCGCCGCCGGCGCCGACGGCGCGAACATCCGCGCCCTCCTCGTGCGCCTGCATGGCGAACTCCGCCGCCAGGCGCGTCTTGCCGGTCTGCGGCGGGCCCGAAACGAAGAGCAACCTGCCCCGCCCGCGCCGCGCCTGTCGCCAGGTCCCGCGCAGCCATCGAAGGTCGGCTTCGCGACCCACGAGCGGGGTGATCGTCTCGAGGTCAGATAGGGCGTGACTCGAACGACTGCGGACCGCCGCCGCCGCCCCATCCGCCGCGGACTCCGCGGTTTCCGGCCGAGCGACTGGCAGCGCTTCGATCACCTCGACGGGTTCTTCGAAGCCCTTGAACGTCGATCGGCCCCGTTCGGCGAACACGACGTCATCGAGCGCGCCGGCCCGGTCCATCACGGTCCGCGTGACGAGGACCTGACCGGCGCCCGCACTCGAGCACAGTCGGGCCGCCATGTTCAGGGCAACGCCCCGGTAGCCGTCCTCGACCGGCACCGCCTCGCCGGCGTCGATGCCGATGCCCACGGGTAGCTGCAGCGCCGGTTCGGTCCGGCTCTCCTCCGCGCAGGTCGCTTCGAACTCGATCGCCGCTTTGACCGCCTGCGCGGGCGACGAGAACACCGCGAGCGCCTCGTCGCCACGGAGCTCCAGGACGCGGCCGGTTCGGGCTTCGACCGCTTCCCGCGCGAGGTCCGCGAACTTCTTCGCAAGCATTGCGGCCGCGGCGTCGCCCCGCTCGCGCGTGAACGCGGTGTACCCGCGCACGTCGGCGATCATGAAGGTGAGCGTCACCGGCTTGGCCTGATTCCGCCGGATCGGATCCTCAACCGACGCGGAACCAGACAACGATCCTTCGTCCACCTGTCCTACCCCCCGCCACGGCCCCGTGTGGCATGACAGATGCTCAGGTAGAGGGGAAACGCTGCACAGTGCGTTCGTCACCAAGCCGGTGTGATGTGTGTCACCTGCTGGCGGACCACCCGGACGTACAGTTCGCGCACCGATGCGCAACCTCGGCGCCTTCCTCGTTCTGACCGTCCTGATCGTGCTTGCGCCGGGGCCGGACACCGCGATCGTGACGAAGAACGCGCTGCAGCACGGACGAGGGTCCGCGATCAGGACGAGCCTCGGCGTGGTCACGGGACTGCTCTGCTGGACACTCGCGGCGGCGATCGGTGTCGCGGCGCTGCTCCGGGCAAGCACTCGGGTCTTCGACCTGCTCAGGCTGGCCGGGGCGGTGTACCTCGTGTTCCTGGGCATCCAGGCGATCGTGGATACGTGCCGCAGGCACGGTGACCGTTCGCCCGAGGGGCCCGACGGCGCGGAAATGGCGGCCGCGACCTCCGAACGAGCCGAGCCGCCCGCGTTCCGTCAGGGGCTGCTCAGCAATCTGCTGAATCCGAAGATCGGCGTGTTCTTCACCTCGTTCCTGCCGCAGTTCGTCGCGCCTGGCGCGCCCGTGTTCTGGGTCACGCTCCTGCTCGGCGCGATCTTCGCCACGATCGGGCTGACGTGGCTGCTGACCTACACGGTGGTCGCCACGAAGCTGGCCGCCGTCCTCAAGCGATCGGCGGTACGGCGCTGGATCGAACGCGTGACCGGCGTGGCTCTTATCGCGTTCGGGGTCCGGCTCGCCCTGGAGCGGAGGTAGCGCTCAGGTCATCCGGCCGAACGCGGCGAGCAGCCGCGTCTGTGCGTCCGCGTCATCGGGAACGGACGGGCGCGCTGCCGTCGCGCCGCTCTGCCGGTAGACCTCCTCCATGGAGGCGAACCACGCCGCGCACGCGTCGACCAGTTCGGGATCCATGGCCTCGTCCGCGCCGATCCCGCGGGCCAGGTCCCAGCCGTGGATCAGGTGGTCGGCGAACAGCTGGTACGCGTATTCGGATGCCGGGAAGTCGCCGAACGAGAGATGCACGATCCGGTCCATCGCGCCGTCGGGCGCGGCCGACGCCAACGCCGAGGCCGACGCGGCCCGCCACGCACCTTTCGGGTCATCGCCCAGGACGTCGCCGTCGTAGACGTCGCCCACCTCTGTGATCGTCTTGCCCTCCATCAGCGGCGCGGTCCACAGCGCCTCCGAGACGATGTGATTCACCAGCGCCCGCACGTCCCAGTCCGCGCACGGCGTGGACATCCCCCACTGGTCGTCGCCGACCTTCTCGACGTTCGAGCCGAACCACTCCACCGACCGGCGGTGCAGATCGACGATGTCGGTCACCGCTTCCCCCCTTTCGTCCCCACCCTGGTCCTGCCGGCACCCCGCTTCGCGGCTGGTCCGCGTTGGCCGTTCGACGCCGCCGCCACCTCCGGTGGCTGCGCGGAGACCGGCGGCGTCGGCCGGCCACCCGCATCGTTCGACACCGGCGCGCGGGCATCCTCATGGACGACGAGCTCGAACACGTCCGGCCGCGAGTAGTGCCCGACCGGATCGAACGCCGCCCGCTGCCCGCGCGCCCGCGACGAGTCCAGTTCGGCGTACAGGATGCCCTCCTCCTCCACCAGCGGGCCGGCCAGGATCTCCCCGCCCGATCCGACGATCAGGGAGCGGCCGACGCTCATCCACGCATCGTCGCCCTTCCAGACCTCTTCCCAGCCCGGCAGCGACGATGGCACATCGGTGGCACGGATGACGGTGTTCGCACCCACCACGTGCACGCGCCCCTCCTTCGCGACGTGCTGCATGGTCGAGACCCAGACCGGATCGTCGTCCCACGTGGGCGCCACCCAGACGTCGACGCCCTTCGCGTACATGGCCGCGCGCGCCAGCGGCATGTAGTTCTCCCAGCACAGCAGCCCGCCCAGCCGGCCGAACGGCGTGTCGAACACCGGCATGGTCGAACCGTCGCCGTAACCCCAGACCAGTCGCTCCGCACCCGTGGGCATGAGCTTGCGGTGCGTGCCGAGCAGCGACCCGTCCGGACCGAAGTACAGCAGCGTGTTGTACACGGTCGAGTCGCGCCGGCCCCGCTCCTCCACGCCGATCGCCACGTGCGCCTTCGCGCGGCGCGCCGCGCGCCCGATCGCCTCGGTCGTCGCGCTCGGAACGTCCACCGCCTGGTCGAGCAGCCGCGCATAGAGCGCGCCGGACGGCCCGCTCCACGGCGAGAGCCGCCAGACCCATTCGGGGTATCCGGGCACGAACGTCTCGCCGAACACGATCAGCCCGGCGCCGTTGGCCCCGGCCTCCTTGATCAGCCGAACCGCCTTGGCGAGCGTCGCCTCCCGGTCGAGCAGCACCGGCGTGGCCTGCACCGCCGCCGCGACCACGGTCTCCATGCCGGCCTAACCCTCCTCAGTCCCACGCGCGGGATCGGCCGCGGGGAGATAGTCGTGCGCCCACTCCGAGCGCTTCCAGTCCGGCACCGGCGTGCTGCACTCGGCCCTCGGAACGAACTCCGACCGCCGGACCAGCGTCCGCCGGTGGATGTACCGGGGGCAGTTCGGAAAGACCTCGCGAGCGCGAACCCGGACGACGAACTGCGCCTCCGGGTACTCCTCCAGGAGCGGGTCGCCGGGGTCGATCGACGCCTCGCCGTTCAGCCGCATCCGGTGCCCGCGTTCGAAATCGATGAACAGAAGCCCCACCGATGGATTGACCAGAACGTTGCCCATCGACAGGTACATCCCGTTGCCGTCGTAATTCGGGAACGCGATGGTGCGATCGTCAACCACCTTTACGAACCCGGGCGCGCCGCCCTTGTACGAACAGTTCGGGCGGCCCTGGGCGTCGGCCGTCGCCAGGAAGAAGCAGTCTGCCCCTTCGATGAATGCACGATCGCTCTCCGTGATGGTCGCGCGCACCAGCAGGTCGTCGATCCGATCCGCGATGCGACGCGTGTCGAACCGGTCCTGGAGCGTCCGGCTTCCCTCGTGGAACGAGACGGAGACCTCGGAGGAGCTCGAAGCGGACATTGGCGATCTCCGTGACGTCGGCGCGCCGTCCCTCCCGGTCGGCGGGCCTGAAGTTTCCCACGGCCGTGCCCGGAGCGACGAATCCATCCCCGCACGACGGCGCGGCCGGCACCGATGGCCCAAGGGCCTCAGCCCAACGGCCTAACCCGTCGCCGCCGGTTCCCCCCGCATCGGGGATGTGCGGCGCAAGGCGCCGCCCTACCGTCATGCAGGTCAGCTTTTCGTCGGACGGATCGAACTGGATCCAACGATCACACCGATCACTTCGACGCCCGACCGGCCGCATGGGGACAGGTCAGGGGGATGACATGGTCAGGCTGGGTGCCGCCCCGGAGGGCGGGTCCGCGGTCGGGGGGGCCGCGTCGACCACCGCGTTCCATCCGGGAGTGACGGCGGCACCCGGCCTGGCCCCTTGCCGTCTCGGGGACGCCTCAGGCCCCTCGAGGCAGGTCGATGATCCCGCGCCGGAGCGCGTACGTGACGGCTTCGAGCTTCGAATGAACGCCCAGCTTCGCCAGGATGCTCTTGACGTGGCTCTGCACTGTGAGCCGGCTGATGAACAGTGACTCCGCGACCTCGTCCGTCGACTTGCCTTCGGCCAGCACGCGCAGGATCTCGACCTCTCGGGCCGTCAATCGGTCCATGGCCGCGCGGCGGACGTAGCCGCCGTTCGCCTCGCCGGCTGCGCTCGCCGCGATCGCGCTTGTTTGCGCCCGGCCGTTCGAGCCGGCCCCGCTCGTGGCGTCTCGTGCGTCCCCGCCCGAGCCCGCCGCGTCCAGTTCGGCCGTCGAGATCAGGGAGAAGATGTCCTCGGGCGAGATGACGATCGCGCCCGCGGCCGCGCGTTCGATCACGTTGATCAGTTCCTCCGGCGCGCGCGACTTGTGAACGAACCCGACCGCTCCCGACTGCACCGCGCGCGAGACGAACTCGGGCTTCCGCATGGCGGTGACGACGACGACTCGGGCTTCCGGACTGATCTCTCTGATCCGATCGATCGCGTCGAGTCCGTCCATTCCCGGCAGGTCCAGATCCATGAGCACAACGTCGGGCGCGTGCTCGGCGCAGAGCTCGACCGCCTCTTCGGCCGTCTCGACGGCGACCACCTCGCGGATCGTGTCGTGGCCGCGGAGCAGCACGGTCAGCGCCTGGGAGAACAGCCGGTGGTCGTCCACCAGCAGCACGCGGAGGCCGTCGCTCACGCCGCCTCGCTCTTCGCGAGTGGCAGGACGAACGCGAGCGTGGCCTGATCCCCGGCGGGTCGCATGCGGAGACTGCCACCGTGCGCCTCGACCAGGCGCCTCGCGACGTCCAAAGTCAGATGCCATCGTCCGGTTCCGGCGGTGGAGGTCGCCCTGACGTCCGGTGGGTAATCGACCTCGAAGGTCAGCCCGTCGGCATCGCACCGGACGAGGAGTCTCACGGTGGCGTCGGGTTCCGAGCACCGGTCGGCGCGGTGGAGGAACGCCTTCAGCACCTGCAGGATCCGGCCGCGATCGCCCAGCACGACGGCGCTCGTCGCCGACGATTCGACCAGAACCCGAAGCCTCCCGTTCAGTTCGCCGACCGAGGCGGCCGCGTCCCGAAGGAGGTCGACGACGGACTCGCGCCGGAACGCCGGCCGGTACCCGTCGGTCTGGATGAGGCTGAGCGTCGTCAGGTCCTCGGCGAGCTCGCGGAGGCGCAGGGTCTCCGCTTCGATGTCGTTGGCCATCTGGAGGCGTTCGCCGTCGTCCAGCGATCCCCATCCGTGGGTGAGGGCCAGGGCCAGGGCGTGCAGCGTCGAGACCGGCTGCCACAGACCGTGCATGAGCAACGCCGTGGACAGCGCCGTCGGTTCAGCGTCCGCGCCGGGCCGGCTCCCGTGTCGATCCATCCGCCCGAGGAATCCCTTCGAAATCCGTCCTTTCAGGACGGCATCGGCTGAAATCGGCGCGCGGTAAAGGGATCGGAGGTGCGCTTCAGTCTGCCGGCGGCTCGCCTCGGGAGGGTCGGCCGCGACGGCCGCGGCGCCCATACGTCGGTGTCATGAGGTCCTCGACCGTGAACAGGATCGCCCAGAACGCCGCCAGGCCGACGACGAACCATGCCGTATCACGGAAGGCGGGCGGCGTCAGCGGCACCATCACCAGGCCGACCAGGCCGAGCCCGGCGAAGAACCTCACCCTCCGACCGATCGTTGGAACCATTCGACGAACC
Organism: Actinomycetota bacterium; assembly: GCA_040414485.1. GTDB lineage: Bacteria > Actinomycetota > UBA4738 > UBA4738 > UBA4738 > JBEDUK01. The sequence goes on along the minus strand of JBEDUK010000068.1, from coordinate 50,719 downwards.
TTTCGTCAGAACAACTTGAAGGGCAGGTAGATCAGCCAGGCGACCGCGAACGCGCCCGGGATGGTCAGGGCCCAGGCCCACACGACCTGCCCGGCCACGCCCCACCGGACCGCCGAGAGCCGCTGGACCGAGCCGACCCCCACGATCGCGCCTGTGATGGTGTGCGTGGTCGAGACCGGGATCCCGTTGGCGGCCGTGAAGAACAATGTCGCCGCCCCGGCCGTCTCGGCGGCCATGCCCTGCACGGGCTGGAGCCGGGTGATTCGCGACCCCATGGTGTGCACGATCCGCCAACCGCCGAACGCCGTCCCGACGGCGATCGCGGTCTGCGCCGACAGCACGACCCACAGGGGAACGCCGGACGACGGGGGAACGATGCCCTCGGCGATCAGCAAAGCCAGGATCACGCCCATGGTCTTCTGTGCGTCGTTCGACCCGTGACCCAGGCTGAACGCGGCCGCCGAGAACAGCTGGCCCACCCGGAACCCCCGGTTCAGGCGGTCGACCCGATGGAAGCGGTGGAAGATCCACAGGACGCCCGTGAGCAGCGTGAACGACAGCAGCAAGCCGATGATCGGCGACAGCACGATGAACACGGCGATCTTGCGGAAGCCGGCGCTCAGCAGCGCCTGCCACCCTGCGGCCGCGACGGCCGCACCGGCCATACCGCCGATCAGCGCGTGCGACGACGACGTCGGCAGCCCCAGGCGCCACGTGATGATGTCCCATGCGATCGCGCCGATGAGGCCGGCGAAGATCACGGCGAGCGTCAGGTAGTTCGGGTCGACAACGTCGTTCGCGATCGTCGCGGCGACCTTCGTCCCGAGCACCAGCCAGGCGATGAAGTTGAAGAACGCCGCCCACAGCACCGCCAGCACGGGAGTGAGCACGCGGGTCGACACGATGGTAGCGATCGAGTTCGCCGCGTCGTGGAACCCGTTGAAGAAGTCGAACGCCAACGCGATGGCGATGACGGCCACGAGGCCCGGGGTTACGTTCTGCATGCGCTCGCGTGCGGGGCTGTGTCCGCGCCCGCGCCGCCCGGAGGAAAGCCGTCCGATCGCACGCCGGTCAGGCGTGCTTGAGCGCGATGGCCTCGAGCGTGTTCGCCACCGACTCGCACTTGTCGATGGCGGTCTCGAGTTGGTCAACGACCGCCTTCAGCCGAAGGACGTCGAGTGCCTCGAATTCGCCGGAGAACAACGCGGCCGTCGTCTTCCTGTAGACGCGGTCGCCTTCGTCCTCCAGCCGGTGGACCTCGAGCAGGATCGGGTCCAGCGAGCGTGGGTTCCGCAACTGCCGGATCGCCTCGTCGACGGTATCGGCGATGCGAACGAGCACGTCCGCCTGCTGGCGCATCCCGGGCAGCGGCTGGGGGATCCGATGGAGCACGAACATGTCGGCGGCGGCGTCCGCGGCATCGATCACGTCGTCGAGGTTGGCCGCGAGGTCGTGGATGTCCTCGCGGTCGAACGGCGTCACGAACGACGTCGCGAGCGCGCGCATGATGCGATGGGTGGTCTCGTCGCCCTCGTGTTCCCGCTGCTTGATGGCTCCGGCGCTCGCCTCGGGGTCGTCGTAGACCGTCACCATCTTGAGAAGCAGTTCGGCGACGTCGGCGACGTTCTCGGAGGCGCGTTCGAACATGGCGAAGAATCCCTCTTCCCGAGGGATGACCTGGAACCGCTTCACGTTCACTCCCTCCCGCGACGAACCCGGGCGAACACCCTATGTTCCCGAGGTGAACGGAAGGTGAACAGACTGGGCTCGCCGGCGTCGCCGTTTCGCGCCGTTCAGAAGCGGTGTCAGACGGTGGCGGGCCGCGTGTTCGTGGCGATGAGGATGAAGACCCCGGCGGCGACCACCAGGCGGTAGATCATGAAGAACCGGAAGTCGTGGTTGCGCAGGTACTTCAGCAGCCACGCGATCACGACGTAGCCGCTCACGGCGGCCGACACCGTGCCCCAGAAGAACGGCCAGCCCATCCCCGCCGGCATGCCGTCCTTCACCAGTTGCGCGCCCTTCAGCAGCACGGCGCCGCCGATGATCGGAAGGGACAGCAGGAACGAGAACCGCGTGGCGGCCTCGCGGTTCATCCCGAGCCCTCTCGCGGCGGTGATGGTGACGCCTGAGCGCGAGACCCCCGGCTGCAGCGCGACGGCCTGCGCGCCGCCGATGATCAGCACGTTCGGCCAGGTCAGGTCCCGCATCCGTTTCGTCTGGGGCGCGATGCGGTCCACCACGTACAGGATCACGCCGAACACGGCGAGCATCACCGCGATCAGCCAGGGCTGGCCGAGCTTGTCCTCGATCGTGCTCTCGAACGCCGCCCCGATGAGCGCGCCCGGGATCGAACCGATGACCAGGAACCACGCCAGTCGCTCGTCCGTGTGCTCGATACGCCGGTGGCGGATCGAACGGAAGAAGGCACCGAGCAGCTCGACGATCATGTGCCGGAAGTAGAAGACCGCGCCGACGAAGGTTCCGAGGTGCAGCGCCACGTCGAACGTCTTGTTGAGGGCGGGGTCGTTCAGGATCGACCAGCCGAACAGCCACGGCACCAGGATGAGATGTCCTGAGCTGGACACCGGGGCGAACTCGGTCAGCCCCTGCGTGATGCCGAGGATGATCGCCTGATAGATGGGAAGGGCGGCGGGCACGGCGGCACATGCTAACGGGCGGCCGTGGGCCCCCCAAGCAGCGCGCACGATCGCAACATGGAGCGTCGGCGCCGGTTCCGCCGCGCCGACACCCCCTATCCTCACCGCCGATGGCACTCGTGTTGCTGATCCGGCACGCGCTCACGGAGATCACAGGGACCCGCCTGGCCGGCCGCGCACCGGGGCTGCACCTGTCGGCCACCGGGCGTGAGCAGTCCGAACGCCTCGCGGAGCGGCTTCGACCCATCCCGCTCGCCGCGATCCATTCCAGCCCGCTCGAGCGGTGCACGGAGACGGCGGCGCCGGTTGCGGCCGGCCGCCGGCTGGAGGTCGTCGAGGCCGAGGACCTGCTCGAGATCGGCTATGGAACGTGGACCGGCCGGCCTCTCAAGGCGCTTGCGCGAACGAAGCTCTGGGCAGAGGTCCAGCGATCGCCGTCCACCGCGCGCTTCCCTCAGGGCGAGGCGCTCGCTGATGCGCAGCGACGCGTCGTGTCGTACCTGGATGGCTTCGCCGCGCGCCACCCGAAGCGGATCGTGGCCGCCTTCACCCACGCGGATGTGATCCGGTTGGCCCTGTCCCACTACGCCGGCGCGCACATCGATCTGTTCCAGCGGCTGATCGTGAGCCCGGCTTCCGTGTCGGCGGTGCTGCTCGGCGACCGCATCCCCCGGATCGTTCGCATGAACGACATCGGATCGCTGGAGGACCTGGTTCCCCGCTCCCGCTCCGTGCCGCGAGCCGCAGCGCCGTCGTCGAAGCGACCCGCTGGTCGCGGCCGGCCGGTGACAGGATAGGCACGTGGACATCGACCTCGATCCGGTCACGCGAATCACCGTCGACGCCGTCGGGCCGCCCGGCGAGCGGACGTTCTTCCTGCAGGGCCGCGCGGGCGACCGGCTGGTGACCGTCCTGGTCGAGAAGCAGCAGGTGCAACTGCTCGCCGCCTCGATCGTCGAGATCCTGGCCCGGATCGGCAAGCCCACCGGCGACGGCCCGCCCGAGGAGGAGATGGGGCTCGAGGAACCGGTCATCCCCGAGTGGCGCGTGGGGCGCCTTGCCATCAGCTACGTCGAGGACCGGGACGTGATCCTGCTCGAGGTCGAGGAACTGCTCCCCGGCCAGGACGACGACGAGGACGACGAGGAAGACGAGGACGAAGGTGACGAAGGTGACGACCTCGAGGGCTCGCTGGAGCCCGGCGACGTCGCGGAGGGAACCGCGGCGCTCGAGGGACTCGAGCCGTTCGACGACCACTCGGGAATCGCCGGCGAGTCGGGCGATTCCGACTCCGGCGAGCCCACCGACGCCGGCTCGGTCAGGTTCTGGGCCACGCGCGACCAGATGCTCGCGCTCGCGCGCCACGGCGCGGAGGTCGCCAGCCGGGGGCGGCCGACCTGTCGGTTCTGCGATCAGCCCATGGACCCCGAAGGCCACGTGTGCCCGGCGATGAACGGCCACCGGACCGCCGACGACGAGTGACCTCCCAGGACGACGGCGGCACCGCGGAGAGCCCGGCACTGCCGATCGATCGGGTGCTGTCGGTCCTGTCGACGGGCGGCCTCGAGCCGCTCGGGCTCATGCCGGGCGCGTCGAACTACACGTTCCTGGCCGAGGTCTGCGACGGCGGCACGACGATGCTCGCCATCTACAAGCCGCGCCGCGGCGAGGCGCCGCTGTGGGACTTCCCAGAGGGAACGCTCGCCAACCGCGAGGTTGCGGCGTACCTGCTGGCGGAGGCGCTCGGGTGGCCGAACGTCCCGCCGACCGTGCTGCGCGACGGGCCGCACGGCCCGGGTTCGGTGCAGCTGTTCATCGACGCCGATCCCGAGGCGCACTACCTGACGCTGCGGCAGACCCGGCTCCGGGATTTCGCGCCCGTGGCCGCCTTCGACGTGGTGGCGAACAACGCCGACCGGAAGGCGGGGCACTGCCTGGTCGATCCGCGCGGCGAGATCTGGCTGGTCGACCACGGCGTGTGCTTCAACGCCGAACCGAAGCTCCGCACCGTGATCTGGGAGTTCGCGGGCAGGCAGATCCCGTCGCGCCTGCACAGGGATCTCGAGCGCGTGGCGGGCGAACTCCGAGGCGGCGACCTCCGCGATTCGATGCTCCCGCTGCTGAGCGAGGCGGAGGTGGACGCCACGGCCCGCCGGGCGGCGCGCCTGGCGCGAACCGGGCGGTATCCGCGGCCGACGTCCTCCCGACCGTACCCGTGGCCTCCGATCTAGGCGCCCGTCCAGGGGCTTTCACGGGATGGCGCCGTCGTTCGTTCCATGAAGCATGATGGGTGACGGGCGCGCGATCCCTCCGTTCCAGCTCTTCTACGAGGAGCACGGGCCGACGGTCTATCGGTTCCTCGTCGCGAGCGTCCCCCGCGCGGAGGCCGAGGACTGCTTTCAGGAGACGTTCCTCGCCGCCCTTCGCGCGTACCCGAACCTGCGGAACGCGGACAACCTGCGCGGCTGGGTGATGGCGATCGCCTCGAACAAGGTCATCGACGCGGGCCGGGCCCGAAGCCGCCGTCCGGTGGCCGTCGCCGAGCTTCCGGAGAACCCGGCCGCGGGCGCCGTCTCCGCCGTCTCCGGTGGCGGCACGGCCCAGGATGCGTTCGATCCGCGGGACCCGACTTGGACGGCGGTGCGCTCGCTCCCCGAGCGCATGCGGACGGCGGTGGTGCTCAGGCATGTGCTCGACCTGCCATACGAGGAGGTCGCCGCGGTCATGGGCGGCACGGAGGAGGCGGCCCGGGCGAACGTCCACCAGGGCCTGATGCGACTGCGAACGTCGCTGGCGGAAGGCGCACAGGCGGCCGAAGGAGGAGAGGCACGATGACCACGACGAGCGTTCGAAACCTGAAGAGGCTCGGCGATTCGCTCCGGACGCCGGCGCTCGACGGCGCCGGTTCGGCGCGGGAGAGCATCCTGGCCGCGGCCCGCGCGGAGGGCCTGCTGGACGTGGCCTACGCCTCCGCCGACTCGCCGTTCGGGCCGCTGCTGGTGGCGGTGACGGCCCGTGGGTTGGTTCGTCTGGCGTATCCGACCGAGGCGATCGACGAGGTTCTGGAGGATCTCGCGCGGCGCGTCTCCCCGCGCGTCCTGGAGTCCCCGAGGGACACCGGCGAGGTCCGAAGGGAGCTGGACGAATACTTCGACGGCGCCCGGCAGGCGTTCGACCTGGACGTCGACCTCTCGATCGTGGGCGGATTCACGCGCCGGATCCTGGAGGCTGCGGAGCGCATCCCCTTCGGCCAGGTGATCACGTACCGGACGATCGCCGCGGAAGCGGGCAGCCCGCGCGGTGCCCGTGCTGCGGGCAACGCGCTCGGGTCGAACCCCATCCCCATCGTGGTCCCGTGCCACCGGGTCGTGCACTCGGGCGGAGGGCTCGGCGGCTACACCGGCGGGCTGGAACGGAAGGTCGCGCTCCTGTCGCTCGAGGGCGTGCTGCGCGAGGGCCAGACGCGGATCCCGTCATCCGGTCCAAACTGAGGCCGCTGGTACCATCGAGCGCATGGATCAGCCGGCGGGCGGCCCCGCCGAACCGGGCGGACCGCACGAGGCAACCGCGTTCCAACCGGCTCAACAGTCCCCACCCCCAGAGCCTCCGGCAATGGGCATGCCAGACCCACCACAGCCACCCGGATCGGGATCGCCCGCGCCGCAGGGAGCGGGGCTTCGGCTCGAGCCCTGCTATCGGCATCCCGATCAGCTGACCGGCGTGCATTGCACGCGCTGCGGACGGGCGATCTGCGTCGAGTGCATGCGGCCGGCCGCCGTCGGCTACCAGTGCCCTGACGACTTCGCGCAGGAGCGGTCCTCCGGGTTCCGGTACCAGCACGGTCTGAAGAAGACGCGGCCGATCGTCACCCAGGTGCTGATCGTGGTCAACGTCGGCTTCTTCATCGCGGAGATCCTCACGGGCACACAGTTGGGGGCGTCGCTGACCGGAACCTTCGGCGGCAGCCTGGTGCAGTGGGGGGCGCTCGAGCCGGCACGGGTGGCGCTTCTGCACGAGTACTGGCGGCTCATCAGCGCCATGTTCCTGCACGCGAGCATCCTGCACATCGGGCTGAACATGTACGTGCTGTGGGTCCTCGGTTCGGTGATCGAGCCGGCCTTCGGATCGAAGCGCTTCCTGGCCATCTACCTGGTCTCGGGACTGTTCGGAAGCGTCGCCTCGTACATGTTCAGCGCACCCGACGTGGCCGGGGTCGGCGCGTCCGGGGCGATCTTCGGGCTGTTGGGAGCGTGGGTCGCGTACAACCTCCGCCGGCGCGGTTCGCCCGCCGCGACGGCTCAGATCCGGTGGGCGCTCTTCTGGATCGGGATCAACCTCGTGATCGGCTTCACGGTCTCCGGGATCGACAACTTCGCCCATATGGGCGGCATCGTGGGCGGGTTCTTCGCCGGATTCGTCGCCGAAGGTGTCAGCGGCCGCCGCGACGACGTCCCGGTGCAGATCGCCGGGTTCGTGGTCATGGTGCTCATCGCGGTGGCGCTGATCGCGTACCGCACGAACACCTTCCATCTGTAGCGGCCGATTCCAGGCCCCAGAGGTCCCGTGACGTATGCTCGCGGCGAACGGCGTGGATCGATCGCGTTCACTCGAACGGCGGCGGGCAAGGGGTTACGGGGCGGTGCCAGAGCAGCAACTCGCGAACGGCGTGACGCTGCATCTCGTGGACGAGGGCGAAGGCCGGCCTGTGGTGTTCATCCACGGTGTCGCGATGAGCTCGCGATTCTTCGACCGGCAGATCGCTCACGTGTCGGCGAAGGCGCGCATGGTCGCCCCGGACCTTCGCGGCCACGGCCGTTCGGAGAAGGTCCTGCACGGCCACACGGTCGAGAACTACGCCGTCGACCTCGCCGAACTGTTCGCCGCGCGCGGGATCGAACGCCCGGTCCTGGTCGGGTGGTCCATGGGCGCGATGGTGGCGTGGGAGTACCTCCGCGCGTTCGGCCAGTCGGACGTCGCGGGGTTGGTGATCGTCGACCAGCCGCCCTCCGATTGGGCGTGGGACGGGTACGAGTTCGGGGCGATCACGCCTGAGGTCCTGGCCGAGCTCGTCGCCGGGCTGCAGATGGCACCCGCGGCGGTGGCCGAGGAGCTCGCGCACCTGATGCAGCACGAACCCGACGCCGAAACCACCTCCTGGATGGTAGAGGAGATCACGAGCTGCCCGCCGGCCATCGCGTCGACGATCCTGGTGAACCAGACCGTGCGGGACTACCGTCCGCTCCTTTCCGAGATCTCCGTTCCGACGGCGGTGTTCTTCGGCGGAGACGACAAGATGACATCGCCGCGCGCGGGCGAGTGGATCGCGTCGGCGATTCCCGGAGCCACCCTCACGGTGTTCGAACGGTCCAGCCACGTGCCGTTCCACGAGGAGCCGGACGCGTTCAACGGCGCGCTCGATGCCTTCCTGGCCGGGATCGGGGCGGCGTCGTGAGCCGAGCGAGTTGTGGCGATTCGGACCGCGTCCCCAGCGGAGTGCCTGCTCGCATGGGAAAGTTGGGCGCCATGGATCGGATCAGGCCCTACCACGCGTGGCCCCTGGGCATGGGCGTGCTGGTCGCCGCGCTGCCCGGCATCACGGTGGCCATCGTCGTGGCCGCCGTGGCGCTGCTGGCGGTGGGCGCCGTGATCTTCGTCGCGACGCGGCGCCGCCATGCGCCTGACCCGCCGCTCGAGAACGAGGTCCTCGGCGAATGGTTCGAACACGAGACAGCCGGGGTCGAGGCGAACGGCGCTTCGGTCGAGACCGCCGAAGAGGAAGTGGCGCCCGCGGTCGAGACGAACGGCTTCCCGGTCCAGGCTGATGGGAAGGACCCGGCGCCGGCAGTGGCGGCGTCCGTGGCGAGCGCCGCGACCGTGGGCACCATCGCGGCCGCGCCGGCACCAAGCGCCCTGTCGCCCGTGGTCTCTTCCGCCATGCGGCCCGAGATGGCGACCGAGGTGGCGACCGAGGTCGCGGACGGCGCGGACGTCCCGACGTCCGCGTACGCGCCGCCTGCCGTCGACGACGCCGTTGACGGCACCCCCGATGGCGATGCGACGACGGCAACCGGAGCGGTTGCGTGGAGCAACGGCTGGCCGGACGCCGCACCGGTCGCAGCCGCTGCGGCCGCAACCGGATCCCACGATGAGACCGCCGACGAAGGGCCCGACGCGCCGTTCGCCGGCGACGAATTCGACTACGGGAGCCTCGAGCGGGACCTGGGATTCACCGAACGCACCGGCGGCGCGCTGGCCGTCGGGATCGCGTCGGTGGTCCTGGTCGTCCTCCTCGGACTCTGGCTCGTCGCGGCGACTCACCACGGCGCCGGGACGCCGATCCAGATCGTGCATACGCCGATCCCCGGACCGCTCGGACCCCAGGGCTCGCCCGCGCCGTAGACCACGACCCGGCCCCCCGCAGGCTGCCAGGGCTCTGATTCGTCAAGCTGCTTTACTGTCTATGAGGAGCAGCGAACGCTGGTCACCGGCGCCAGGTGCTCCGCCGCGGTGAACCAGGTCTGGCCGCCGTCCACCGATCCGAACACCTCACCCGATTCGGCTCCGAAGTACAGACCGAGCGGCTGGCGGCCGTCGTGGCAGAACGACTGCCGGAGGATCGTCAGATACGCGTTCTCCTGTGGAAGGCCGGCGATCAGGGGATGCCACGAGGCGCCGCGGTCGGTCGTCTCATAGACGGCCACGCGCGCGTCCGGCGTGACGCGGTCGCGGTCCGCGACCAGCGGGATGACATAGGCGTGGTCCGCGCGGTGCGGGTCGACGACCATGGGGAACCCGAAGTCCGACGGCAGGCCGGTGTCGGTCCCGATGTCGTTCCAGGACTCCCCCGCGTCGTCGGAGCGATAGACACCGCCGTGGAACTGCATGTAGATCGTCTCGGGCTCCACGGGGGTTCTGTGCATGTTGTGGACGCAGAGATCCACGGCCCCCTCACGCGCCTCCTCTGGAAGGTATCGCGGGGCGATGCCCTTGATGCCGCGGCGCCAGGACGCGCCGCCATCGTCGGAAAGCCACACGCCGGCGGCGGAGATACCGACCGCGATGCGGTTCGGATCGTCGGGCCAGACAGAGATCGAGTGCAGCGCCAGTCCTCCGGCGCCGGGATTCCACGACGGCCGCGAGGGGTCGTTCCACAGCGGCTCGTTCAGCGACCACGAGAGCCCACCGTCCTCGCTCTTCCAAAGCGACGCCGGGGCCGCACCGGCCCACAGGACGTTCGGCTCGATCCCCTTGCGGATCGCCCAGGTGCGCTGCAGCGCGGTCTCACCACCCTCCGGGAAGGCCGGGCCCTTCGCCTCCTGCCACTCGCCGCCCGGGTCCTCGGCGTAGAAGACGTGCGGCCCGAAGAAGTCGGTCACCGAGGCGAAGTACCGCCCGGTGCGGTCGTCCTTCATGGCGAACTCGACCACCGAGCCTTCGAACTTCCGCTCGGCGATCGGCATGGGGCCGCCCCGCTGCCCTCGCAGGACGAACAGGCCCTTCCGGGTCCCGATCAGGAGCTCGGCCTGCTCAGGTGCGTTCGTCTGCAGAGACTGTTCGCGCTCCATCGTCTGCACGGATCCTCCCGAGATCGAAGCCAGCACGTGGACGCGGTCGCCGGGCTGCACCGCGGTTTGGAGGGTCGCCCGTTCGCCGCCCACGAAGACGTTGATGTGCTCGCGGATGTGGCCGCGTTCGTCGCGCATCCAGCCCTCGAGGCGCGGGTAGGCGCGTTCGAGCCCGCTGACGACTTCCTCCACGGTGCCGCCGTCGACGTCGATGGACGAACGGCCTTCGGCCAGCTCACGCAGGGGTGATCGAAGGGTCACGACCGCCATTCGCCTCAGTCTAGCCAGCGGCCGGCCGGGCAGCCCATCGCAGTCCGATGGCGGCGTAGCCTGGCCCGTCGATGACCGACTGGAGCGCCTATCACCGGTTCACGGCGGGCCGTGAGCCCCGCCCGCTGTTCGCCCGCGCGATCGAGCACCTCGGCCCGGCGCGCGGCCGGTCGGCGGTCGACATCGGGTTCGGCGACGGGACCGAGTCGCGCGGGCTCCTGGCCGGCGGGTGGTCGGTCTTCGCCGTGGACGTGGAGCCCACCGCGGCCGACGGCCTGACGCGCGGGCTGCCGGCCGAGGAGCGATCGCGACTTCAGGTGGTCACGGCCAGGGTCGAGGACGTCGAGTTGCCGCCGGCGGACTTCGTCTACGCCGGCTTCGCGCTCCCGTTCTGCGCGCCCGATCGGTTCCCGGAGGTCTGGGATCGCATCGGCGAGGCCCTGAGTCCCGATGGTCTGTTCGCCGGCCAGCTGTTCGGCGACCGCGACTCGTGGGCGCCGAATCCGGAGATGACGTTCGTCGACCGCGACCAGTTGACCTCATTGCTGGCGGCGTACGAGGTTCTCCACCTTGAGGAGGAGGACGCGCCCGGCGATTCGTTCGCAGGGCCGAAGCACTGGCACGTGTTTCACCTCATGGCGCTCAGGCGACCGGCGACCTGATCGCCATCCGCGGACTCACCTAGTCCGCGTTGCGCGAGCTTCAGCCGGGGCGGAACGGTGGCAGGCCGTCGCCGGGGTTCGACACCTCGACGTACGGCTCGCGGAGGAGGTCCGCGAGCGTCTTCGAGGCCCGGTTGTACCCCTCGCGGTCCCACGACTCGATCGTCTCGACGATCGTTCCGTCCGCGTCGAGGACGAACAGCGTCGGGACCGCCTCGATCCCGTACGCGTTGGAGACGTCGTAGGGCGCGAGGTCGGCGACCGGGTCCACCTGCCCGGCCCCGTAGTCGCCGGCGAACTGGGCGAGCCGCGGCGCGGGATCCTGGCCGACGCCGCGAACGTGGCCCGGATAGGCGCGTCCCAGCACGTCGGCCTTCGGCGCGGCCATCTGGCAGACGGGGCAGGTGACCTTGTAGAAGAACAGCGCCAGCGGTTCGCGGCCGACGTCGACCCCCTCGATGGGCGGAGCGGCGGTCCCGGGCGCGAGCGGTGCCATGTCGGGCAGAGCCTAGCGCGTGCTTTGAAACACCGGTCCCTGCAGTGGGATGCTTCGATTCGAACCCCGAACCCTGGGTCGCCGCGTCGGCGGCCGGGACCACGACCAGACGGGAGCCGACACCATGGACTCAGCGCTGTTCATCAGATGGGGCGCGACCCCGAGCGGACGGGAGCGCGAGAGCGTTCGCCTCTTCAGTCAGTCGCTGAAGTACCTGACCAGCCTGGTCGTGTCCGGCCGGGTGTTCTCCGTGGAGCCCTTCTTCCTCGAGCCGCACGGCGGCGACCTCGAGGGATTCTTCGTGGTCAGGGGCGACCGCGAGGAGCTGAACAGGATCCGCTACGAGGACGAGTTCCAGCGGATGGCCGTCCGCGCGCAGGTCTGCGTGGAGAACTTCGGCGTGATCGGGGCGATCACCGGCGAACAGCTGAACAAGCACATGGCGTGGTTCGCCGAGGCGGCGAACGAGGTGAGCGGGGCGACCGCCGGCGCCGGCTGACCTACCCGGCGCTCTAGGGAGTGCTCGGGTCGGCCACACCGTAGATCCCGCCGTCGCGCGAGCCCACGTAGATCCACCCCCGCCACACGGCCGGTGTCGACTCGATGATGCTCTTCGACAGTTGCACGGTCCACACGGTCTTGGGCGGCACCTGCGGGTTCGAGATGTCGAAGCAGTGCAGGACGCCGACGCCGTCGGCCACGATCAGCCGGTCGTCGATCGGCACCGGCGAGGACCACGTGGGGCCGTGCAGGTCGTGCTTCCACAGGATCTTCCCGTTCGATGCGTCGACCGCGGCCACGCCGCCCTCGTTCCAGGTCGAATACACGATCCCCTTGTACAGGGCCGGCGTCCCCAGGATGCCGCCTTCCGCCTCCAGGCCACCGAGTTGGGCGTCCCAGACGAGCGGGTCGTTCGGCTTGGTCGGATCCAGCTTCATGAGGTCGCCGACCTGCTCGTCTCGCGTGATCGGCCGCGACGGGATGTTCTCCGTGCGGTGTCGCGCGACGATCAGGTCTCCCTTGGAGTCGATCACGATCGACGCGTCGGTCTCGTCACCGTCCCAGAACCGGAACACGCGCGAGTAGTGGGACCCGCCCTTGAGGATGTCGCTGATGTCCCAGCCCTGGACCAGGCCGCCGGAGTTGCCGAAGTAGACGACCCCGCGCGCGGCGTCGAACGCGACCGAGTTCTCGATCGAGACGTCCTTGTCGTTCCCGCCAAGGTCGCGCAGCTGCTGCGAGTCCCAGCCCGGCACGCGCATGACGATCTGCGGATCGACGGCCACCTTGCCGTGCGAGTCGTAGTGCCGGTGCAGATGGATCACGTAGAACCAGCAGTTCTCGCTGCCCTCCAGCAGATAGTCGCCCACCTGGAGCGGCGCGCCGTCCCAGTCGTCGTTCCACATCGCGCCCGGCTGGGAGTCCGAATTGAACTTCCAGAGCACCGTGGGCGTCGACCGGTCCAGCGCCACGACACGGAGGTAGTTGTCTCGCGAGCCGCCGTAGTAGAGCGGGTAGCCGTCGGCGTCGCTGGTCGCCGAACCCTTCGCCAGATCGCCCGTCACCAGATCGGGGCGAAGGGGCTTGCCCGTATGGCCGTTCAGGAAGTGGTAGTGGGAGTCGTAGGCGCCCTCCCTCACTTCGACGACGCCGCCGGGGTGCTGGATCACGTTCGGCTGGCCCGTCCAGCCGGTTCCGCACCACACGCGGGTCCCGAACAGATCCCGGGACGTCGAACACAGCCCGCCGCTCGTCGGATACCGCCACCGGACCACCGGATGGGTCGGCACCGGCCCCTCCCCGTAGTAGTCCCGCGTCGCGTTGCCCCGGAACGTGGTCAGGCCGGCGTACTTCGTGTTGATGGGACCGGGCGTGGTCGGCGCGCCCGACGGCGTGTGCTGAGCGGTCGACCCGCCCGTCGTTCCGGTCGGTGACGAAGGCGTGTTGCCGGAGCCGGGCGTCGACCCGCCCGTCGTGACGGGACCCTGCGTGCTGCCGTGGCTCCTGCCGGACGCGAAGCGCCCGAAGCCATTCGTCCGCCATCCAACCACCAGCACCGTGACCACGACGAGCACCAGAAGCAGTGCAGGAAACCGCACGCGCGGTGCCTGACGATGCGCCGGCCTTCGTGTCGGCGGGCGTGCGGACGGAGGGCTTTGCATGGAGGGCCTCATGGTATCCGCGAAAGTCCGCGATCGGGCGATGGTTCAACGTGGATGCAACAAGTGCCCGGGCCGGCTCATTCGGGTCGATCGCCCCGGCCGCGGTCAGCCCGAATGCGCCTCCCGCCAGAGGAATTCGCGCAACGTGAGTCCCGAGGCGCGGACCCGTCCGGCCCGCTCGCGGCCCACGTACCTGAAGTGCCACGGTTCGTACGCGTAGCAGGTCACGTTCGACTTCGCCTTCGGGTAGCTCTGCACGAACCCGAACCGGTACGCGTTCTCCGCGAGCCATCGCCCGGTCGCGGTGTCGCCGAACGACTCGTCGACGTCGTCCGCATCCGGCGGCGCGAAGTCGATGGTGGTCCCCAGCTGGTGCTCCGAATGGCCGGCCGCCGCCACATGCGCGTACGCCTTGGCCAGGCCGAACTGCCGCACCCGTTCCCGGAAGAGCTGTCGCTGCTGCGCGAAGCTGCGATACGCGGCGATGACGCCGATCGGGTCGTCGGCATCCTCGGCCGCGTCCCGCATCTCGGCCAGGTCGTCCACGACGAGGCGCCGGACCATCAGATTCGACTCGTCGAAGCCCGCCTGCGTGACCGGAACCAGGTCCGGTGGCGCGTAGCCGGCCGGCAACCGCAGGTCGGTGTCCACGAGCGTTCGGGGCCAGTCGTCCGCGTCGCGGTCGGGCGTGACGTCGTCGTCGACGCTGCAGGTGGGGAGCGCGTCGGCATCGGCCGTCGCGGTCGCGGTCGTGGTGGAGGCGGACGGGGCCGGCGTCTCATCCACCATGCGGGTGAGTGAGGGCGACGACCTGGCCGTCGGTCCGTTCGCGGCATTCTGGCCATCGGCCCCGCCCTGGCCTGACATCAGGCGGACCGCGGCGATCGGCAGGAGCACCACAGTGATCAGCACCGGGATCCACAGGGGCGGCCGTCGCCGTCGCCCGGACGGCTTGTCGGCCGACCGTGCCGGTGGCTGGCGCATTGCGGCATCCTAGGGCCGTGCGGATCGAAGCCGTCCGAGGCGACATCACCGAGCAGCGGGTCGACGCGATCGTCAACGCGGCCAACTCGAGCCTCATGGGCGGCGGCGGCGTCGACGGCGCGATCCATCGCCGCGGCGGCCCGTCGATCCTGGCCGAATGCCGGCGGATCCGAAGCGAGGACGCGCGGTATCGGGATGGCCTGCCCGCCGGCGAGGCGGTCGCGACCGGGGCGGGCGACCTTCCGGCGCGGTGGGTCATCCACACGGTCGGGCCGGTCTACACGCGCGAGCACGATCCGGCCACGCTCCTGGCTCGCTGCCACACGGAGTCGCTCCGGCTCGCCGAGGACCTGGGCGCGGCCTCCGTCGCGTTCCCGGCGATCTCGACCGGCGTCTACGGCTACCCCGTGGACCTCGCCGCACCGGTCGCGGTCGGTGCGGTCAGGCAGGCGACGGCGACCGCCGGCACGGTCGAGCTGGTTCGCTTCGTGCTGTTCGATGCCGACACGCTGGCCGCGTTCGACGAGGCGCTCCGGCCGGACTCGTAGGACAGCGAGGACGGCGAGGCCGTCAGGCCTTCGCCAACGTCTCCAGGAAGGGCTTGAGCAGGTCCAGCGTCTGCTCGGTCGCCTCGAACTGCGGAACGTGCCCGATGTCGTGCAGGAAGTGAAGTTCGGCGTTCGGCAGGCTCTGGGCGAGCGTCGTTCCCAGCCGCGCCGGCACCAGGCGGTCGCGGTCGCCGAACACCACGAGCGTGGGCTGCCGCACCCGCCGCATGGACGCGAAGAACGGACCGGGCCGCTCCATCACGATCTGCCGGAGGGACGCGAAGAACGCGAGCCTGGCCGCCGGGTCTTCATAGATCCTGATGAACTCATCCGCCGCCGCGCGGACGGCCTGCGGCGGCAACCTGCCCGGGTCTGCGAACAGGCGCCGGACCGCCATCTCGGTCCACCGGCGCCGCAGCGGCAGCGACACCCTGCCGAACTCCGTGGGGACGACGCGGGTGAAGCCCATCACGTAGCGCCACCGCAGACCCGGCAGCGCGGGGTCGAGCAGCGCCATCGCGCGCACGCGCCGGGACGACCGAAGGGCGAGTTCCAGCGCGACCCGGCCGCCCATGGAGTTGCCGACCACCACCGCCCGGTCCATATCGACCGCGTCCATCAGCATTCGGACCACGCGCGCGTAGTAGCGGGGACTGAAGTCCACTCCGCGCGGCTTGTCGGACTCGCCGTGACCCGGAAGGTCCGGCGCGATCACGCGGTGGTGCTCGGCGAGCACCGAGAGCAGTGGCAGCCAGGAGATCTTCGACCCGCCGAGCCCGTGGAGCAGCACCAGCGGGTCGCCGCTGCCCGCGATGTAGGTGGCCAGGTGGAGTCCGTCCACCGGCACGTCGGACACCTGGAGGTCCGTCGGTCGGGCCCGGCGGCCGTGCGGCTTGAACAGCGTCTGCAGGCGCACGCCCATGTCGAGGTTCCCGGCGACCTGGAGCCGGCGCTGCAGGAAGGCGTCGATGCCGCCCAGGCTCCCCTCGTCCATGGCGAGCCAGGTGCGTGCGTCGGTGGTGATCACGGCGGCCGGGGCGAGCGCGGCGCCCGCACGCGCATCGCACTGACCGTCGCGGACGGAAACGGCGAACGCACGGCCGTCGATTCGCAGTTCCCACTCCGCCGCCAGCCCGTTCACGCTCTCCGAGCGGAACCGCTTCGGAAGCGACCTGATGCGCTTGGCGACGGCTTCGTGTCCTTCGACGGCCTCCGGGCTTGCAGCGGGCGCCCCGGCGGTCTTCACGGTGCCATCACAGGAAAGGATATAACCCGTCGGGGTTCAGGCCGAACTTCCGCAAAAGGGCACGGGTAGACTGCGATCCCATGCTGCTCGAAGGGAAACGGCTGCTGATCACCGGGGTGCTCACCCCGCAGAGCATCGCCTTCGCGTCGGCCCGGGTCGCGCAGGAGCAGGGCGCCGAGATCGTCCTTACGGGGTTCGGGCGGGCGATGTCGCTCACGCAGAAGAGCGCGCGGCGCCTGCCGTCGACCCCGGACGTGCTCGAGTTGGACGTCAACGACCCGGCACACGTGGAGGCGCTGGCCGGCGAACTGTCCTCTCGATGGGGCCGTCTGGACGGGTTCCTGCACGCCATCGCGTTCGCCCCGACGGACGCACTGGGGGGGAACTTCCTCGACACGCCGTGGGAGAGCGCGGCGACGGCGTTCCAGACCAGCGCGTACTCGCTGAAGGCGCTTGCGAAGGGGCTCCTGCCTCTGATGTGGGAGGAGGGGGGGGCGATCGTCGGACTCGACTTCGACGCGGCGTTCGCGTGGCCCCTCTACGACTGGATGGGCGTTGCGAAGGCGGGGCTGGAGTCGGTCGCCCGGTACCTCGCCCGCGACCTCGGCGAGTTCAGCATCCGCACGAACCTGGTTTCGGCCGGTCCGCTTCGAACCGTGGCTGCGAAGGGCATCCCCGGCTTCCAGGACCTGGCGTCGATCTGGGGAACCCGCGCCCCGCTCGGCTGGGACGTGACCGATCCGGATCCGGTGGCCCGAACGGTGGCGTTCCTGCTCTCCGACTGGTCGAAGAGCATCAGCGGCGAGATCGTGCACGTCGACGGGGGCTTTCACGCCATGGGGGCGGACGTGCGTCCCCGGCAGGGCGAATCGGCGGGCGCGACGGAGGAGTCCGACTCCGAGCACTAGCCGGACCGGAGTCGTGCGGAAGGGGCTCGCCCCATGCTGTTCCAGCCCGAGATCGAGACCGCGAGCCGGGAGCAGCGCCGCGCCGAACAGGGCGAGCGCCTCAGCACGCTGATCGAACGGCTCGCGACGCAGGACTCCCCCTACTGGCGCTCGAAGCTGGCCGGCGTCGACCCGGGTTCGATCCGCAGCGTTGACGACCTCGCTGCGCTGCCCTTCACCGTCAAGGCGGACCTTCGTGAGACGTATCCGTTCGGGATGCTGACGGTGCCGCTCCCGTCGTGCGTGCGCATCCACGCGTCCTCCGGCACGAAGGGCAAGCCGACCGTGGTTGCCTACACGGCGTCGGACATCGCGCTGTTCGCCGACGTCAACGCGCGCTCGATCGCCTGCGCGGGCGGGACCCCGGACGACGTCGTGCACAACGCGTACGGCTACGGCTTGTTCACCGGCGGGCTCGGCCTTCACTACGGAGCGGAGCGGTTGGGCGCCACGGTCGTGCCGGCGTCCGGTGGGAACCCAGGGTTCCAGATCTCGCTCATGAACGACCTCGGCGCCAACGGCCTGTGCGCCACGCCGTCGTTCGCGCTGCTGCTCGCCGAGCGCGCCGTCGAGGACGGGTTGATGGACGCGATCCGTTCGACGCTCCGCTACGGGCTTTTCGGCGCGGAGCCGTGGTCGGACGCGATGCGGACGAAGCTCGAGGAGGCGTGGGGCGGGATCGACGCCTGCGACATCTACGGCCTGTCCGAGGTGATCGGCCCCGGTGTGGCCATGGAGTGCCGCGAGGGCAAGGGCGCGATGCACGTGTTCGACGACCACTTCCTGCCGGAGATCGTCGATCCGGCCTCGGGCGAGCCGGTGACGGACGGGTCTCCGGGCGAACTGGTTCTGACCACGTTGACGAAGCAGGCGCTCCCAGTCCTGCGGTACCGGACCGGCGACGTCACGCGCTTCGTCGACGACCCGTGCCCGTGCGGGCGAACGTTCCGCCGCGTGGCGAGGCTGTCCGGGCGGACGGACGACATGCTGATCGTGAGAGGGGTGAACGTCTTTCCGTCGGCGATCGAGGCGGTCGTTCTGGACGATGCCGCGCTCGGCGGCCAGTACCAGATCTGGGTCGACCGGCGCGGGACGCTCGCGGAGATCACGGTGAAGGCCGAACTGGCCACGCGGGATGACGTGCCCATGCGCCACGAGGTCGAACGGCGTCTGCGCGAGCGCCTGGCGGAGCGCCTCCGGATCAGGGTGGAGGTCTCGTGCGGAGACCCGGGATCGCTCCCCCGGTCGGAGACCGGGAAGATCAGGCGCGTCTTCGACGTCACCGACGTCGTGTAGGCGGCGCTTCTCAGCGCTCCGCGTAGTGCCTCCGCACCGACGGCAACGCGGCCGCGATGGCCATCAACGCTGCGACCGTGCCGAAGGCCCACTGCAGCGGGCTGCGGATCGGCGTGAGCGACACCTCGAGCGCGATGAGCGCGATCACGCCGCACGCGACCGCGGCGGCGCCGACCCACGCCCAGTGCTCGCGCGTCCAGCCGACCAGCGGGCGCGTCCAACGCCACGCCGGCCGCCGCCACAACCCGTACGCGGCGACGAGCGCCCCGATCCCGAGCGGAAGGCCGAGAACCAGGGCCGGAACCAGATACGAATGGAGGCCGAACGCGTGGAGCGAGGAGACCGGCAGTTCGGCACTCCCATGCACGTTCGTCAGAAGGATCGCCATCCCGACCAGTCCGCCGATCCCCTGGATCACCGCCAGACCGGCCAGCACGCGGGCTCCCCACGGCATGCGGACGCGGGCGGGCACGGGCACCTCGGGGATGAGCTTCAGCGTCGGCGTGGCCACGGAAGGGTGTCGAGAGCGGTGCGATCCTGGTTGGGCGTCCACGTGTCACGCTCCTCGCGAAGTCTGCCTTCGGCCCGATCCTTGCCGCTGGTGGCCGGGTTGCCGCGGGACGAACGGCCCGTGTTCCGCACGCCGAATGGAAGCCCGGCGACCCTGCACGGGTAGACTTCCGTCCGACCATGGCCGACACGGTTCGAGCGCACGCCGACGTGCTCGCGGAGGCGTCCGACAGGGCGCGCGCCGGCGGCGACGCGAAGTACCACGCGAAGCTCGCCGAGCAGGGCAAGCTCTTCGTTCGCGACCGGCTGCGCCTGCTGCTCGATGACGAATCCACGTTCGCCGAGGACGGCCTGCTGGCGAACGCGATGGCCGGTGACCTGCCCGCCGACGGCGTCGTCACAGGGGTCGGTTCGATCCACGGCCGGCCGGTCGCGGTGATGGCGAACGACCCCACAGTCAAGGCCGGCTCGTGGGGAGCGAGGACCGTCGAGAAGATCGTCCGGATCATCGAGACGGCCCGCAAGCGATCGATCCCGATCGTCTACATGGTGGACTCGGCCGGCGCGCGCATCACCGACCAGGTCGAGCTCTTCCCCGGCCGCCGTGGCGCGGGGCGGATCTTCTACAACCAGGTCCAGGCGAGCGGCCGCGTCCCGCAGGTGTGCTGTCTGTTCGGCCCGTCGGCCGCCGGCGGCGCGTACATCCCGGCCTTCTGCGACGTGGTGTTCATGGTGGAGAAGAACGCCTCGATGTACCTCGGTTCGCCCCGGATGGCAGAGGAGGTGATCGGGGAGAAGGTCACGCTCGAGGAGATGGGCGGCGCGCGGATGCACTGCGAGGTGAGCGGCGTCGGCGACCTCTGCGTGCCGGACGACAAGGCCGCCATCGAATCGGCCCGCGCATATCTCTCGTATTTTCCGCAGTCGTTCGCCGAGGCTCCGCCGGAGGCCGAAGCGGAAACCGTCGCATTTCGCGGGTCGCTGGCGGGCCTGGTCCCGGAGGACGAGTCGCGGCCGTTCGACATGTACGCGCTGATCGCCGGCCTGGTCGACGAAGGGTCGTTCTTCGAGATCAAGCCGGACTTCGCGAAGGAGGTCATCACCGGCCTGGCCCGCATGGACGGACGCGCCGTCGGGATCGTGGCGAACCAGCCGGCGCACCTGGGCGGCGTGCTGTTCGTGGACTCGTCCGACAAGGTGGCGCGGTTCGTATGGCTCTGCGACGCGTTCAACATCCCGCTGGTGTTCCTCGCCGACGTGCCGGGCTTCATGATCGGCAGCGCCGTGGAGCGCCAGGGGATCATCCGGCACGGCGCGAAACTGATCACCGCCGTCAGCGAGGCCACGGTGCCGAAGTTCTGCGTGGTGGTCCGCAAGGCCTACGGGGCAGGCCTGTACGCCATGGCCGGGCCCGGGTTCGAGCCGGACGCCACGCTCGCGCTGCCCACGGCGCGCATCGCGGTCATGGGCCCTGAGCCGGCGGTGAACGCCGTGTACTTCAACCGCATCCAGGCGATCGAGGACCCGCAGGAGCGGGCGGCATTCGTCGCGGAGCGCCGGCGCGAGTACGAGGAGGACATCGACCTCGTCCACCTGGCCTCCGAGAACGTGATCGACGCGGTCGTCCAGCCCGACGACCTCCGGGCCGAACTGGTCAAGCGGCTCGATCAGGCCGCGACGAAGGACCGTACGTTCAGCGGACGCCACCACGGCGTGCCGCCGGTATAGGAGCAGGATGCCCGAGATCGAAGTCGGACCGCTCGAGTCGCTGCCCCCCGGGACCGTCGTCGGTGCGGGGCCGTGGGCGGTCGGCAACTCGGACGGCGAACTGTTCGCCGTGTCGCGCCGATGCCGGCACCTGTTCGCCGACCTCGCGAAGGGGCGCATCGACAAGCGCGACGGCTGCCTGGTCTGCCCGAGGCACGGCGCGAAGTACGACGTGACGACCGGCCGCATGGTGCGCGGACCCCAGGCCGGATTCGAGAAGGTCCCCGGTCTCGATCGCGGCTACGAGCTGTTCACCAGGGTCGCGCCACTGCGCCGCGGAAGGATCGAGACCCGCGACGGAACCGTCCACGTGAACTGACATGGCGTTCGTCAGGCGGCGCATCGATGGTCACGTGGGCGTTGTCACGCTGGCTCGCCCGGAGGCTCTGAACGCGATCTCGGGCGAGGTGGCGAACGAGCTCGCCGGCGCGGTCCTGGCCGCGGCCGCCGACTCGAACGCGTGGGTGATCGTCCTCAATGCGGAGGGCGACCGTGCGTTCTGCGTGGGCGCCGACCTCAAGGAGCGCAACGCGCTGGACGACGCCGGCTGGATGCGCAACCGCGTCCTGATGCGGGCCATGTTCGACTCGATCCGCGCCGTGCCGCAGCCGACGATCGCCTCGGTGTTCGGGTACGCGCTGGGCGGCGGGTTCGAACTGGCCCTCTCGTGCGACCTCATCGTGGCCAGCGACGAGGCGATGTTCGGCCTGCCGGAGACCAGGGTCGGCATCGTTCCCGGCGGCGGCGGGACGCAGGTGCTGGCGCGACGCATCGGGATGGCGCGGGCGAAGGAACTGATCCTGACCGGCCGCCGGATCGGCGCCGAGGAGGCCCGCGACATCGGTCTGGTCCAGCGGGTGGTGCCGCGCGCCGGTCTGGCTGAGACCACCATGTCCCTGGCAAACGAGATCTGCTCGAACTCTCCGGTCGGCGTGCGCGAGGCCAAGGCGGCGGTCGACCGAGGGCTCGAGGTGCCGATGCAACAGGGCCTCGAACTGGAGGACGCGGCGTGGCGGCGGGCCGTGGCGAGCGAGGACCGGCGCGAGGGCATCGCCGCGTTCAACGAGAAGCGCCAGCCGAACTGGCGCGGGCGATGAGCGACCCGGCGCGAACGATCTCGTGGAGGATCCCTCCGGTCCTGTGAGCGCCCACCGGGGTCCGGCCGAGCTTCCGGAACGCGTCACCATCCGCGAGGTCGGACCGCGCGACGGCCTGCAGGCGGAGGCGCCGCTGCCGGTGGAGGCGCGGGCCGCTCTGATCGACGCCCTGTCGGCGACCGGCGTTCCGAAGATCGAGGCCGTGTCGTTCGTCTCGCCCAAGGCCGTGCCCGCCATGGCCGACGCCTCGGCCGTCTGGGCGCGCGTGCACCGGACGATCGGGGTCGCGTATTCGGCGTTGGTGCCGAACCGCCGCGGCGCCGAGACGGCGCTCGAGGTCGGCGGGTTCGCCTCGCTGCAGGCGTTCGTCTCGGTCTCCGACGGCTACAGCCAGACCAACGTCGGCAAGCCGGTCGAGGACGCGGTTCGCGACGTGGCCGACGTCATCGCGGCCGCGCGGAGCGCCGGCGTCCCCGTGGAGGTCAGCGTCTCGGCGGCGTTCGGCGATCCATACGAAGGCGACGTCGCGCCGGCACGGGTCGCGGACATGGCCGCTCGGCTGCTGGACATGGGCGCGCGGGGGATCTCGCTGGGTGACACGACCGGGATGGCGACGCCCACGCGCGTGTGGTCAATGGTAAGCCTGCTTTACGATCGGTTCGACCCGGCGGTTCTCAGGCTGAACATGCACTTCCACGACACGCGCGGGACGGCGATGGCGAACGTCCTGGCGGCGCTCCAGATGGGCGTGACCGAGTTCGACGCGAGCGTGGCCGGGCTGGGCGGCTCGCCGTTCGCGCCTGGTGGATCGAACGGCAACATCGCCACCGAGGACGTCGTCAACATGCTGGACGACATGGGGATCGAAACGGGCGTGCGGCTCGATGCCGTGCTGGCCGCCTCACGCATGGTCGCGGACCTGGTCGGGCACTCGGCGGACAGCAAGGTCAGCACGGCCGGACCCCGCGCGCCCGCTTCTCGGTAGGCTTCGTCGCGATCAGCGGCGGGGACGCGAGGCGAGGAAGCCCCAGAGGCCGAGCGCCCCGATGCCGGCGAACAGCGCGACGTACAGGACGCCCGACGCGGAACTCCAGTCGAACACGTCCGAGTAGCGCCCGAGCGCGACCCCCTGCAGCACCAGCAGGAGCATCGCGGCGATCCAGACGTTCCGAGACCGGATCACGTCGCCGTCCCGGACGCTCAGCCCGACGAGCACCCCGATTCCCACGAACCAGGCGGAGATCGCCTGCGCCGTGAGCGCCGTGAGCGGCCACGGCCAGTGCTTCGCCGTGGCGGTCGGCGCGAACAGCAGCGCCAGCCCGATCAGGACCAGCACGACGGCGAGCGCGCCGGTCAGCGTCCGGAGCGCCGGCGGCATCGGCCGTGCCACGGGAGGATCTCCACCGGGCATCCGGTACTGGGCAAGGATCAACGCCCCCAGAACGATCGGCACCGCGATGTACACGATGAGCCATCCCCACGCGGCGATCCGTGGTGTCAGATCCGGGTCCGAGAAGTGGAACAGCGACGTGTGCAGCAGCGTCGCCACCAGTTTCAGCGTGGAGATCGTCAGCACTCCCCACGCCAGCGGCCGCACATCGGCCCACTCGCGCGCCCAGACGGCAGGGAACAGGAGCGCGAACGACGCCAGGTAGAACGCGCCGTCCACAGCAGCGGTCAGCGGTACGCCGATGGTCCACGCGAAATAGTGGTCCGTTCGAGTCGACATCACGAACAGCTGGATCGTCGCCAGCAGGACCAGGACGCTCGCCACAGCGAACAGCGCGTTCAGGGCAGGGAGGACCGTTCGGACCTCGGTCGTCGTTCCGGCGGTCGCCCCCTCCGTCCGCATGATCGCCGGAGTGTAATTGGCGCGCCGGTGCGTGTTCCAGCCGATATCGTCACGGGCGATGTTCGGAAGGATCCTCATCGCGAACCGTGGCGAGATCGCCGTTCGCGTCGCGCGCACATGCCGCGAGATGGGCGTTGAAACCGTCGCGGTCTATTCGGATCCGGACGCCGGCGCGAAGCACGTCGCCATCGCCGATCGGGCCGTTCACCTTCCCGGTACCGCTGCGACGGAGACGTACCTGAACCTGGACGCGGTGATCGCTGCCGCGCGGGAGACGGGCGCGGAGGCTGTTCATCCCGGCTACGGGTTTCTGTCCGAACGGGCCGACGCCGCCCGCGCCGTCACGGCAGCCGGGCTGGTCTGGATCGGGCCGTCGCCGGACGCGGTCGAGGCGGTCGGCGACAAGCTGAGCGCGCGGCGGCTGGCCGAATCCGCGGGCGTCCCGACGGTGCCGGGCACGATGGAGCCGGTCACGTCCGTCGACGAGGTTGCGGCGTTCGCCGAGCGCCACGGTTATCCCGTCGCGGTGAAGGCCGCGGGCGGCGGCGGGGGGCGGGGCTTCCGCGTCGCTTCTTCTGCGGGCGAGGTCGAAGCCGCATTGGACGGCGCTGCCCGCGAGGCGGCCGCGTACTTCGGTTCGGCCGAGGTCTATCTGGAGCGCTATGTCGAACGTCCGAAGCACGTCGAGGTCCAGATCCTGTCCGAGCGGGCTGGCGAGGCGATCTGGCTCGGGGCTCGAGAGTGCTCGCTGCAGCGGCGCCACCAGAAGCTCGTCGAGGAGACGCCGCCGTCGCGGTTCCCCGAGTTGGTCCCGGCGCTGGGCGACGCCGCCGTTCGGGTGGCGAACGCGTGCGCGTACACGAACGCCGGAACGGTCGAGTTCCTCGTCGACGAGGACGGGTCGTTCTACTTCCTCGAGGTCAACGCGCGGCTGCAGGTCGAACACACGATCACGGAGGAAGTGACGGGCCTGGACCTGGTCGCGTGTCAGTTGCGGATCGCGTCGGGCGAGCCGCTCGGGCTATCGCAGGCGGACCTGCTGGACGGTGGGAGGTTCGCGCCGAGGGGCCACGCCATCGAGTGCCGCATCAACGCCGAGAATCCGGCAAGGCGGTTCCTCCCGTCGCCCGGGACCATCACGCGCTACTCCGAACCGGCCGGGCCGGGCGTTCGCGTCGACGGTGGCTTCGGAGAGGGTGACGAGATCACGCCGACGTACGACAGCCTGGTCGCGAAACTCGTGGTGCGCGCCGCCGATCGGGAGCAGGCGCGCCGCCGGATGCTCCGAGCGCTCGACGAATTCGTGATCGAGGGGGTTCGAACGACGATCCCAGCGCACCGCGTCCTGCTTCAGGACTCCGCGTTCGTCGACGGGTCGTATTCGACGCAAACGGTCGAAGGCGACGGCGCGCTCGACGAGCTCGCCGCCGATGAAACGCGACCGCCTCAGCATGCCGAACCTCAGGACGGAGAGGAGGCGTCGGCCGAGGAGGCTGTTTCCATGATCGCCGGCATGCCGGTTCGACTCTGGCATCCAGCGATCGCCGGTTCGATCCGTGCGGCCTCGCCGGCATCGGGAGACGGTCGGGCAGCCGATGGCGCCATCGTGTCCCCGATGCACGGCACGATCCTGAGCGTCGCGGTCGCAGATGGTGAGGACGTGGAAGCGGGCACGCTCGTGGCCGTACTCGAGGCCATGAAGATGGAAACGACCATCTCCGCGCCCACGGCCGGCTCTATTCAGCACATCCGGGTGTCACCGGGCGACGTTGTCGAGGCGGGTCAGGTTCTCGCCGTCGTCGAACCGCGTGTCGACGGTTAACCGAGGACCGTATGGAGCGACATGCGGCCGTACTCCGCGGCGTCAGCGGCGTGCGACTCTCCGCAGGTGATCCCTAGACGCTCCACGGCTGAGGTGGGTACCGCCGGCTCGGTAAGCACCGGGGGCATCCCTCTTGCGACGGCATAACTCTGGCGATCGTTGAGGAGACGCGTGAAGAACCAATCACCCGCGACATCCACGCCGTGAGCAACCGCAACGACATGGCATGCCAATGGTGTCCTTCGTGGTTCGCCACCGGTGCCCGATAGAAATCCTTCGAGCCGAACCCTTGCCCCCGGCCGCGAGTGGCCGTGGCGGAGTCGGCCGGCCCCGAGGCGAGCGTGATCCAAACGAAAACGAGTAAGAACGCAAGGCCGACCGCACCAAAGATCATCCGACGGCGCATGCGTCTGCATTGTGATACGCGAGGAGAATCGAGGTTCGTCTTGGCCATGCGAGCGTGCGGGGCGTGTCACGAAGCGTGCCCTCGGTTCCTTGTCCGCCATCAGATACCCTCGACTCTGGATCTCGTTGCGAGAAAGCGGAACGGTGAGCGATGCGTCGGCGGCCGGGCCGGATGGCATAGCAACACACGGCGTGATCGAGCGCCCTCGAGACTGGCGTTCGGCGCGGTCGGTTCAGCCGGCGCCGACGGCGCCGTCTGACCCACCCGTGGAGAGAGGAAGTGGAGGGGCTTGATGCGGGCACTTATCGCAGGTGGAGGCATGGCGGGTCTGATGACGGCTCTGGCGCTGCGGGAGTCGGGCGTCTTCACGGCGATCGACGTCTTCGAGCAGACGAGCACGCCGAGCACCGCCGGAGCGGGCCTGAACATCCCCCCGAACGGCGCCAGGCTGTGCCGGTGGGTCGGCGTCGACCTCGACGGCGGCGACCCCAAGGGCCCCGACGGCGCGATCGATGGCGGCAGGGCGGCGATCCTCAGCGAGACGCGGATGGTCTGGGAGGACGGCCACATCACGCGCAAGCCGCTCGACCACAACACGTCGGCCGGCGACAACGCCGGCTTCCACCACATGCACCGCATGGACCTGCTGATGTGCCTCCACAAGCGGGTCCTCGAGTTCGCACCGGATACGGGCGCCGACTGCCCGATCCAGGTTCACATGGGCAAGCGCCTGGACGCCGTCAGCCAGGACGAAGAGTCCGTGACCGTGATGTTCTCCGACGGCACGACGGAGACCGGCGACCTGCTGATCGGCGCCGACGGCGTCAACTCCCAGGTGCTCGAGGCGGTCTGGCCGGGCGTGTCGACCAAGCGCTGGACGGAGGTGGTCGTCTACCGCGGCTTGGCCTCGCGGGACAAGGTCGCCGCGGCGCGCAAGCCGGACGGCAGCCCGCTCGACTTCAACCCCATCGAGACGATGTCGATGGACAGCCGCGAGAACGCGACGGCGCAGCACCTCACGTACTGGGTCCGCGGCGGCGAACTGCTCAACATCTGGCTCGCCTACTACGAGCCGGACTCCGCGGAGTTCGAGCGCGAAGAGGGCGACTGGTTCCCCGCCGACCGCGACGAGATGATCGGCAACATGAGCCGGGCCTTCGCCGGGGACCCTCGCCACGACGACATCGTCGCGCTCACCGGCCTGATCGAGAGCCCGACGAAGTGGGGGCTCTACGACCGGGACGCGCTCGAGAGCTGGACGGAGGGTCGCGTGGGCCTAGTGGGTGACGCGGCCCACCCGATGCTTCCCACCTACGGCCAGGGCGCGGCGCAGGCCTTCGAGGACGCCGCGGCGTTGGGCAAGTGCTTCGAGCTCCACGGCGCCGACATCTACAGCGCGCTGCTCCACTACGAGCGCGTGCGCTACTACCGCGCGACGCGTTTCCAGTTCGCGTCGAAGTTCCTCTTCAAGCACCTCGAGCCACCGGACTCGCCTGAGCGGCGGGCGATCCTCGCGGCGGTCAACGAGCGCGACTACCCCATGTTCGATCACAACGAGCGTGCGGGCACCGACGACTCCTGGATCTACGCGTTCGACGCGCGCGCGATCGGTGACAAGTTGCCGCTCAGGAAGCTCGGGCCATGGGACTTCCGGTCCCGGGAGAAGGCGCTCATCAGCGCGCGCCAGGAGATCGCCCGCAGCCTGTGGAAGCCGGCGAAGCCATGGACCGGCGACCGGCCCGTCACGCGCGAGGAACTCGCACAGCACACGACGTTCGACGACTGCTGGGTCGTGATCCGCGGCAAGGTGTACGACTTCACCGAGTGGAAGGACCACCACCCGGGCGGCCCCTTCGTCGCCCGAATGTACGGCGGCAAGGACGCAACGGCGGAGTTCGGCGAGTTTCACAGCGGGCTCGCCCAGCGGCACATGGAGCTTTTCTGTGTCGGGCCGCTCGTCGGAGCCCCCGCCGAGCGCGCCGGCGACGCCGTGGAGGTCGAGTCGGCCAGGACCTGACCCGTAGCCGTACGAGTTGACCTTGTGGGTGCACGTCCCGTTGATTCCATGGGCAGTCGCTCTCCCCGTTGGCTTCCGGCTGCTTCAGCCGGCACGACACGCCCAGTCAACGGACGAGCCCGGAACGGTTCGGTGAGCCATGCCAGTGCTGGTTGATGTCACCTGAAGCAGCTAGCTCGCGACCGGCTTGAGCCACGGCACGATCTCGACCAGTTCGGCCGGCAGCGACGCGACTCCGCGGCGGACGGCCGGATTGTCGAAGGTGACGAAGACCTGGACCAGGGGTTGCCCCTGGGGCGTGAGGGTCACCTCGACGCTCGTCACCCAATCCGGTGGTTGTCCCGACTTCTCCGGCGTGACCATCCAGCGGGCGACCTCCGCGGCGTGGCTGACCTCGTCCGATGTGTAATTCGACCGGACCACACAGACCGCGTTCGGATAGGCCTTCGCAAGGCCCTTCCTGGTCTGTGCCGGATCGGTCGAGGCAATCGTCAGGATGTAGATGTGGTGCCCCACCACGGAGGTGTCGCTGTGGACGATCTCTCCGCGGTGCTCGCGAACGTACCGGGCCAGCGGAGCTCCCGTTCCGCCGTAATCCTTCCATCCCCCAGGCGGCGCCGGGCACGGCGGAGCGGTCGAACGTTGCTGCCAGAAAGGATCGGTGCGACGCGGACCCTGGCTCGTCACATGAAGCACGCCGTCCACAATGGTCCCGGTTAGGTACGCGCTGCCCCAGACTTCACCCTTGGGTGAAGTGCCGCGACCCTGCAGTTTCGAAAGATCGACTCCCTGGATACGGACCTCCGGCGGGCTGCAGTTCGGAGGGTGATTCCCGTAGTCCAACTCGCAGATTCCGTCGTTGAGCACGACGTCCGACGGGGTCCAGGCGATGACCGTGCCGTTCCCTCCAACCACGACCGGAGCAGACGGTGACGACGGCTGCGGACTGGTTTGTCGTGCAGTCGTGCTCGGTCGCGATGAGTCGGTCGATCCGGATGTGCAGGACGCCATCATAGCGGCCGTGACGATCACGGCGACGCGAAGAGCGGAGCGAACGCGAGCCTCGCCAGCATGGCGCATCATCCGAAATGTACGACACCACGCCATGTGGAGGATGTTTCGTCCTCACGGCCTCGCCTCGTGACGAACGAGTCGGTCAGGCGGCAGTCACGTCGCCTGAGTCGAACAATGATCGGCGGTCAGAACAGATCGGCGAATGCTTCCGGCAAATCCTTCCTGATGCCGGTCACGAATGGAACCTCTTCCTTCGTGAATCGCCTGGCCTCCGCCTCACGAAGACGGCGGATGCAATCGACGAGCCGGCCGAGGTCGTCTGCCTCGAAGGCGAGGATCCACTCCCAATCACCGATGCCGAAATTCGACGTTGTGTTCGCCAGCACATCGGGGAATTCGCGGCCGAACGTGCCGTGCTCGGCGAGCATGGAACGGCGCTGGTCCGCCGGCAGCAGATACCACTCCGGTGTCCGCACGAACGGATACACGCACAGATACCGCTTCGGCGGCTCACCGCGGACGAATGCGGGAGAGTGGTCGGGCGTGAATTCGGCCGGCCGCACCATTCCCATGAACGCCCATGTGAGATCCAGGGAGCGGCCGAGCGCGGTCCGGCGGAACGCCACGAGCAGGTCCTGTGCCGCATCCGGCGTCGGGCTCACCAGCCACATCATCAGGTCCGAATCGGGCCTGAACCCCACGGTCGAATACGTGCCGCGGACGGCGACCCGGTCCTCCCACTCCTTGAGGAGGAGCTCGACCTCGTGGATCGCCGCGTCGCGTTCGGCCGAGTCCATCGCGCTCGTGCGAGCCGTCGACTTGAACACCGGGTAGTACGCGTAAAGCTGGTCGTCCATCATCAGTCCTTCCGTGTCTCGCTGATCGCGGCCGGCGCTTCGTCGTGCATCCGGACCATGTGCGCCCGGACCCGCTCAGCCGTCTCGCCCGCGTGCCGTACGACGTCCGCGAGGCCGACCCCACCATACGCCGAACCGGTCACGAACAGGCCCGGCGTGCGCGCCAGCGCGTGTTCGATCCCGGCGATGCGTTCGAGATGGCCGAGCTCGTACTGCGGCATCGACCGCGGCCAGCGGCTCACGGTCCAGGCGTCGGGGACGTCGCCCAGCGGTGAGATCGCCTCGATGTCCTTCACCAACGCGGCCACCAGCTCGTCGTCGGGGAGGCCCAGCACGGCTTCCTCGCCGGCACGCCCGGCGAATGCCCGGATCACCGCACGATCCCCGAACGCGGGATCCGGCCACTTGCGCGACACCCACGTGCAGGCTGTGATCGTGGCCACCCGCCCCCCGGCCACCGCCGCTCCGGCGGGGACGATGAAGCCCGTCGCGTTCGGCAGCCGGTCGCCCGAGCCCGGGCCGTAGACCATGGACACGACCGCCGCCGAGCCGTACGCGATCCGCCCGAGGTCCACCGCTGCGTCCGGGTTGACCGGCGCCAACAACGCCGACGCGGCCGGCGCAGGGGTCGCGACGACCACCGCGTCGGCCTCGACCGCCTGGCCATTCGCGCGCACGGTCCAGCCACCATCCGGGGAGGCCTCGACCGCGGAGACGTCCGCGCCGACGGCGACCGTGTCACGCCCGACCTCGCGCACCAGCGCCTCCGGAAGCCGCCCCAGGCCACCGCGGAGCGTCGCGAACATCGGGCCCGGCTGCCCACCCGCCCCGGCCGCCGCCCGCCGCGCGGCCTTCGACCCGCGGATCAAGCTGCCGAAGGCTCGCTCCCAGCCCTCAAGCTCGGGAAAGGTCGCGCGGACCGACAGGCGCGCCGGATCGCCGGAGTTCACGCCGGCCAGCAGCGGGCCGACCAGCACGTTCGCGCATTCGCTCCCCAGCCGTCGTGTCAGCAGCGACTGAAGCGATTCGTCGTCGGCGCCACCCTTCGCCCCTCGCCGCGGGGGCCGCCACAGGTCGGTGACGGCCCGGAGGCGTCCGCGCATAGACATCCCGGGCCATCGCAGCAGCGACTCCGCGTCCGACGGGATCCCGAACGCCGCACCGGACGGGTACGGAACGAGCGCTCCGCCCGTCCAAACGAGCGCTCCGGACGCGCCCGGATGGATCAGGTCGCCGCCGAGCCCAAGCTCGCGACAGAGGTCGACCGCCCACGGCTTCCGGACGACAAACGAATCGGGTCCCTCCTCGACCGTCAGGCCTTCCACGTCCGCGGTTCGAACGACCCCGCCGGCGGCGCCGCTCCGCTCGAGCAGCCGGACCTCGAACGGCGCGCGGCCGCTCGATGCATCCGGCCGCGTCAGCCGATAGGCGGCCACCAGCCCAGCGGTGCCGCCGCCGACGATCGCGACGCGCGGCGCTCGCCCGCTCCAGAGACGCGCGGCACCGTTCACGCGCCGTGCTCGGGCACGTGCTCAAGAACCACCGACGCGAGCATCGACACGAACGCCGGGTCGTCGTTCGGCATCTCCGTTCGGACGAAGGCGATGCCGGCCTCCTTCGCGATGCCCGCGGCCTCGATGTCCAGGTCGTAGAGGATCTCCAGATGGTCGGCGACGAACCCCGCCGAGCAGACCACCACCGCCGTCCGGCCGCCCGCGGCCAGGTCCCGGATCAGGTCCTCGACGGGCGGGCCGAACCACGGATCCGCCGTCCGGCCGGCGGACTGCCAGCCCGTGGTGTGGGCGATGCCGGCCGCGTCCAGGCCGAGCCGGATCGCGACCAGGTCGGCCGTCGCACGCAACTCGATCGGGTACCTGCACGCGTCCTCGCAGATGCGGCAGTACTTGCACCATCGACGGCCGTCGTCGTCGGTTCGGACGGGAAGGCTGTGCGCGGAGAACACCACCGTCACGCGCTCCCGTGTCGCAGGCTCCAGCGTCGCGAGCGCCCTCTCGACCCGGCTGCCGAGCAACGCGACGAAGTCCGGGTTGTCGTGGAAGCCCCGAACGAACCCGAACCGAGGTCCGCCCCGCTCGGAGACCTCGGCCTGGACGCGTTCGATGTACGTCTCGATCGACATGCCGGACCAGTGCGGCGCCATGGCGATGGCGACGGCGCGTTCGATCCCGTCCTCGCGCATCCGGGCGACACTCTCGGCGATGAACGGTGGCGAGTGCTTCATCCCGAGGTACGAACGGAACCGAACGCCGTCGGGGGCGGCGGTGTTCAGCGCGCCTTCGATGCCCTCGGCCTGCCGGCGCGTGATGTCCAGAAGGGGGAAGACGTTGCCGATCGCTGCGTAGCGCTCCTTCAGTTCCGCCAGGTGCTCCGGCGGCGGCTGCCGCCCGCCACGGATGTCCGTGTAGTAGCGCTCGATGTCGTCCGGACCATTCGCAGTGCCGTACGCCATGACCAGCACGCCGATCGTCTCGTCCTTCGAATGGTCAGGCATCTTTACCGGTCCGTAACCGTCCAGCCGTGGACCAGTTCGACCAGGCGCTCCAGCGTGTCCGGCGGCGTGGCCGGCAGCACGCCGTGGCCCAGGTTGAACACGTGCCCCGGCCGGCCTCCGGCGCGCGCCAGCACGTCGAGCGCCTTGGGCTCGACCACCTCCCACGGCGCCAGGCAGGCCGCAGGGTCGAGGTTGCCCTGCACCGCCGCTTGGGACCCGACGCGCGACCAGGCGACGTCGAGCGGCACCCGCCAGTCCACGCCGACCACGTCCGCGCCCGCCTCACGCATGTGGGACAGCAGCTCGCCGGTTCCCACGCCGAAGTGGATCAGCGGCACGCCCAGATCGGCCAGCCCGCCGAACACCGAACGCATCGTCGGCAGCACATGGTTCCGGTAGTCGTCGGGCGAGAGCGCGCCGGCCCAGGAGTCGAACACCTGCAGCGCCTGCGCGCCGGCGTCCACCTGCGCGCGCAGGTACGCCAGCGCGTTCGAGCCCAGCGTCTCCATCAGGCGCGACCAGAGCCCCGGCTCGGACAGCATCAGCGCCTTCGTGCGTTCGTGGTTCCGCGACGGGCCTCCTTCGATCAGATACGACGCCACGGTGAACGGCGCGCCGGCGAACCCGATCAGCGGCACGTCGAGCTCCTTTCGAAGCAGCCGGAGGGCGTCCAGGACGTACGGCACGTCCGCCTCCGGTTCCAGTGCCCGGAGCCGCCGCAGATCGGATTCCGAACGAAACGGGTCGGCCACGACCGGTCCCACGCCCGCCTCGATGAGGACGTCCACCCCGGCCGCCGCGACCGGCACCATGATGTCGGAGAACAGGATCGCGGCGTCGAGCAGCATGCGCCGCAGCGGCTGCAGCGTCAGCTCGACCGCGCGCTCGGGCGTCCGGCAGACCTCGAGGATGTCGGCGTCGCCGCGAGCGGCCCGGTATTCGGGCAGGTAGCGGCCTGCCTGGCGCATGAACCAGACCGGGGTTCGGTCCACGGGTTGGAGCCGGCAGGCACGAAGGAAGCGGTCGTTCACGACGGGCTAGCCTACCGGCCGCCCTGCTCCGCACCCGGCCGTGTCAGCCGGGCCGCCGAGCCTCCTCCTCAGCCGCTCGGCGCAGCCGCTCCTCCGCCTCCGCCCGGTCGCCACGTCGCTGCGCCACCTTGGCCAGCGCCCGCCAGGTCCACGGGAGCAGCGAACGTTCGCCCAACTCCTCGGAGATCCGGACCGACCGCTGCAGGTCGGCCTCGGCATCGTCCAGCCTTCCCAGTTCCCGATACGCGATGCCCCGCTCGCCGAGCACATCCGCCAGTTCCCAGCGGGCGCCGAACTCCTCGAAGATGGCGACGCCGCGGTCGAAGAACTCGATCGCCCGCTCCGCCTCGCCGGTGTACCGCAGGGTCCTGCCGACCTGCACCGAAGCGACGGCCACGCTGAACTGGTCGCCGAGGTCCCGCGCCACCTCCAGCGCCTCCTCCGCCAGCGAGCGCGCCTCCCCGTACTGCTCCTGTTCGGCCCGCGCCACGGAGATCGAGGTCACCGCCCGGATCTGCGCCCACCGGTCGCCGGTCTCCTTCGCCAGGTCCATGGCCCGCCGCCACGTCGCGATGGCGTCCTCGTACCGCTCGCGCGTCCAGTCGGTCCAGCCGGCGAACAGGAGCGTCCGGGCGACCGCGCCCGGATCGCCGGACGCCTCGGCGGCCGCCAGCGCGTCGCCGAACAGCCGCTCCGCCTCGTCGATGTCGCCATCGACGTTCAGCGCGATGTCCGCGTGGAACCGGAGTGCCAGCGACTGAGCCCAGGGGTCGCCGGCTCGCCCGGCCACGTCCTCGGCCCGCAGGAGCACGTCGAGGGCCTCGGGGTACTCGGCCCGCCAGTAGCGCGCCTCGCCCATGCCGGCGAGGATCCTGCCCTCCACCTTGCCCCACCCGGCCTCCGGCGGCGCGAGCCCCAGCGCGCGCGTGTAGTACTCGATGGCCGCCGCGCCCTCCATCCGCCGCCTGTAGACATCCCCGGCGTCCGCGAGCGCCCGTTCGGCCTTGTCGGGCAGTCCCCGGTCGTTCGGGTCGAGGTCGATCGCGGCGCGCGCGGCCTGTTCGAGATGCTCCGCCGCCCACGCCAGCCTGCCCGACGAGCGTTCGAGCTGCTCGGCGATGGCCACGTGCAGCCGGAGGCGCTCGCGCTTCGGCAGGCTCGCGTACGCCACGTCCCGGACGGTCTGGTGTCGGAAGCGCCAGCGCGGCTTCGGCCGGTCGTCCCGCACGAAGATCTCCTCGTCCTCGAGGCGCTGGACGTCGTCCTCGGTGGCCGACGGGGCGACCAGGCGAAGCTCGTCCATGTCGAACGAGTACAGGTAGACCGCCGCGTGCCGGGCCACGGTGCGCAGGTGCGGCGGAAGGTTGTCGAGCCGTGCCGCCACGACGGCCTGGACCGTGGGCGGGAGGGGCGCCGACAGGTGCGGCGGGAGCGTGTCCTCCATGTGCAGGAGCATCCCCGTGGACTCGACGATGAAGAACGGGTTCCCACCCGCCCGGTCGGCGATCCGTTGGGCCGTCGACGACCCCAGCCGGCCGCCGGCCGCCTCGCGCGCAAGCGCCATGCTCTCCTCCGCCGAGAGCGGATCCAGCCGGATCCGGAACTCGTTCGCCGCCATCCGGCCCCACGAGGACCTGATGTCCAACAGCGGGGGGCGGGCCGCGGCCAGCACCAGCACCGGCCCCGGCCCCGCCTTACCCACCGAAGCCAGGCGTTCGATCAGGTCGAGCATCGGCGGGGCGGCCTCGTGGACGTCGTCGAACACCAGCGCCACCGGACCCCGGCGGGCGAGCGCGTCCACCAGCGCGATGAACCCGCTCTGGACCTCCTGCACGTACGCGGGCTGCTCCGGCTCGTCGCTCTCCAGGTCCAGCGCCAGCGCCAGGCGCGCGGCCACGCGCTCCGACTCCGAGGGATCGCAGCATCCGTCGACGACTTCGAGGAGCCGCGCCCGGGCTTCGTTCGCCGACATCTGATCGTCCAGCCCGGCGAGGTCTCGAACCATCTCGGCGACCGGCGCGAACGTGGCGCCCCACTCGGAGGACTGCACGCGCCCGACCAGCGCGGTGGTGCCCTCCGGAAGGCCGGCCACGACCTCCTGCGTGAGGCGCGACTTGCCGATCCCGGGCTCGCCGATCAGCGTAACCAGGTGCGGCTGCCGGGTGGCCGCGGCCCTGTCCACGATCTGCCGAAGGACGGCGAGTTCGGCGGTGCGGCCGATCAGGGGGATCGTGCGCCGGACCGAACGCGTGGTCAGCGAGACGACCGGGTGGCCGATCAGCGCGCCGTCGAAGCCCTTCGCGTCGACCTTCCTCGGCTCGCCGAACGCAACGGCCATGCGCGTCAACGCCCGCGCGGTCTCCCCGACCAGCACCTCGCCGGGCACGGCGGCGCTCTGAAGACGCGAGGCGGCGTTCACGGTCGGTCCGGTGACGAGCAACTGCCCGCCGGGGCCCTCGCCGGTGGCCACGTCGCCCGCTTCGATCCCGACCCGGACCTCCAGCGGCTCGGAGAGATCGAGCTCCTGGCAGAGGCGGCGGGTCCGATCCACGATCGCGATCCCGGCCCGGATGGCGCGGACGGCGTCGTCCTCGTGGACCTGCGCGAGGCCGAACACGGCCATGACCGCATCGCCGATGAACTTCTCGGGTTCCCCTCGAAGGGACAGCAGCTCCTCGGAGGCGGCGTCGAAGAACGCGGTCAGGACCTCGCGAGCGCGCTCCGGGTCGAGCCGGCGCGCGGTGGACGTGGAGTCCACGAGATCCGCGAACAGGACGGTCACGATCCTGCGCTCGACCGCCTCCGCGGCCGGCTGCACCGGCGAGCCGCAGCGAGGACAGAAGCGCGCACCGTCGGGGAGATCGGCGCCACAGGTCAGACACGTCATGCGCGAAAGGATATGCCCGGCCTGCGACGGCTCCGGTGAGGCGGGCCGTCGAGCCGGTGTCGACCGGGTCAGGACGTCTGGGCGGCGAGGCCGCCCAGTTCGTCGTCGACCCGTCCGGCCCGGCCGAGGACGCCGAGCCGCACGAAGATCTCCTTCGATTCCTCCAGCGGCCCGAGCGCCTCGTCGAATCGGCCGGCTGCACGCAGCGAACGCCCCTGCCCGAGCAGCGCCTGGGCGTGCTCCAGCGCGAAGCCGAACTCCCGCCAGTCGTCCGCGCAACGCTCGTAGAGCCCGGCGGCCCGTTCGGGATCGCCCTCCGCCTCGACGACCTGCGCGCGCGCCGCGGCCAGGCACAGCCGGTGCCGATTGGCGGTCACCGTGTCGTCGTCGATCAGGAGTGTGCGTGCCTCCTCCACGCGGCCCGCCTGGATCAGCACCCGGGCGATCCCGGGAAGGAAGTTCGCCCTGAATCCGGGCTGGTCCCCGGTGATCTCGCCGAACTCGCGCGCGAGGTCCGCCGCGGCGTCCCAGTTCAGATGGCCGCCCTCGATGACCATGGCCGCGTACAGGGCCGGCGCGAGCGCCTCCGGATGGCCGATCCTCCGCGCGGCCGGGAGGAACACCTCAGCCAGCGCGTCGGCCTCTTCGAGCTCCTGTCGGTACCCGACCACCATGCCCTTGTAGAAGCGGGCGAACACGTTCACCTCGCTGGAGACGGAGTCCCGGTCCCAGGCGATGATCTCGTCGGCGATGGCGAGCACCTGATCCCAGTCGCCCAGGTCGAACAGGACCTCGAGCAGCCCCGCCCGGCCCCACATGGCGTGCCCGCTGAAGCCGCGGGCGTCGGCGAACTCGACCCCCGCGCTCCAGACCTGGCGCGAGACCTCGGGGCCGTCCTCCAGCCAGAGCTGATACGCCAGGTTGAGGTGCGCGAGCACCGT
This sequence comes from Actinomycetota bacterium, assembly GCA_040414485.1. Taxonomy (GTDB): domain Bacteria; phylum Actinomycetota; class UBA4738; order UBA4738; family UBA4738; genus JBEDUK01. The sequence continues at coordinate 13,170 of JBEDUK010000068.1, read as the reverse complement.
CTCCTCACCGAGGCCCAGGTCGACGCCTGCCCGGAGCGCCTCCCACAGATCATCAAGACCGCCCGCGTCGCCCAGTTCGGTGCGGGCGGAGCCGCGGAACTGCCGGGCGCGAACAGCCTCGTCCTGGAAGCCGAGCTCCGTGGCCAGCGCCAGAGCCTTCTCCGCGAAGTCGCGCGATTCGGCGAACCGCCCGGCGACGAGCCGCGAACCCGCCAGCCTGCCGTAGACACGGGTCAGCTCCCGGCCCGGCGGCAGGCCCTCAAGGATCTCCTGCGCCCGCCCGAGCAGCGCGTCCGACCGGGCGCCCTGCCCGATCTTCGTCGTGGCGCCGGCGGTGATCACCATGGCGCCGGCCTCGCCGGCCAGGTCGCCGGCGTCGCGATACCGTTCGGAGGCCTCGGTCGACTCGCGTTCGGCGTCCTCGTAGCGGCCGGCGAACAGCAACGCCTTCGCCAGCCGAACCTTCGCGCTGAGCGCCACCGGCTCGGGACCGCCGGGATCCACCAGCCCCAACGCACGCCGGTAGAAGCGCTCGGCGCGCGGCACGTCGAGCGGGAGCGCCCGGTCGCCGGCCGCGATCAGCGAGCGCGCCGCGGCCTCGCAGAGGTCTCGCGACACCGGCTCGCCGGCGGTCCGGGCGAGCTCGAGCGCGGTCTCGTAGTGGTGGGCCAGCACCTCGGCACGGTCCCCCAGGCCGTCTCCGCTCGCGGCCTCGAGCCACTCGGCCGCCATGCGGTGCTTCGCGCCTCTGGCCGACCGTGGGATCTGGCCGTACGCCACATCACGGACCAGCGGATGCCAGAACGAGTACTCCACCAGGTCGCGGAAACTCGACGCCGCCGAGCGCCGCACGAGGTCGTTTCGCACCATCACGACGAACTCGGTTCGAACCCGCTCCGGCGCAAGCCCCGAGAGCGAGGCCACCGCGCCGTCCCAGAACACGTCGCCGATCACGGCCGCGTCGTGCAGGAGCGCCTTGCTGGAGGGCGTCAGCGTGTCCAGCCGCGCCGCCACCAGCGCCTGCAAGGAATCCGGCACGGGGATCTCCGCGGCGCGAAGCTCCCCCCGCGACCCGAGCAGGCCGCGGTCGGTGAGCATCCGGGCGAACTCCTCGGCGTAGAGGGGGTTTCCTCCGGCCCTGACCAGCAGCGCCTCCTGCGTCTCGATCGGCAGCACCGTGCGGTTCAGCAGCGCCGACACGAGCGTCGCCGTCTCGCGCCGGTCGAGCGGCAGCAGCGGGATGGTCGTGGAGTTCCGCTTCCCGCCGCCCCACCCCGGATGGCGGTCGTACAGCTCGGGCCGCGCGTTGCAGATCACCAGCAGCGGCAGTTCGACGGCCCACCCGGCCAGGTCGTCGACGAAGTCGAGCAGGGCCTCGTCGGCCCAGTGGATGTCCTCGAACACCAGGATCAGCGGGTACTGCGACGCGAGCGCCTCGAAGTAGCGCTGCCACGCGGCGAACGTCTCGGAGCGGTCGACGGTGCCCGGTTCGGCGCCGCCGCTGGCGCCTGCCAGGGGCGCCAGGCGTGCGCTGACCCATTCGCGCTGCTGTTCGTCTTCGAACAGGGGCTCGATCGATCGCGACAGCTTCCGGTCGGCCTCGTCCGGCTCGTCGGACTCCAGGATCCCCGCCTGCGCCTTCACGATCTCGCCGAGCGCCCAGAACGTGATGCCGTCGCCGTACGGAAGGCAGCGGCCGGCGCGCCAGCGCACGATCTCCGGCAGGTCGTCGATGTAGGCGAACAGCTCGGCCACCAGGCGGCTCTTGCCCACGCCCGGCTCGCCGGTGATGGTCACGAGCTGCGCCGAGGACTCGCGGAGCATCCGCCGGTACGCGGTCTTGAGCAGGAACAGTTCCTCCACGCGGCCGACGAACGGCGTGGCCGGCCGCAGCCGCGGGTCGATCGACGTGCCGTACCTGCTGCGGACCGCCAGCGGGCGCCAGATGGCGAGGGGTTCCGGCTTGCCCTTCACCGTCACCGGCGGCAGTTCCTCGTAGTCGAACGAATGGAGCGTTGCGCGGTAGGTGGATTCGGCGACCACGACGCCCCCGGGGGGCGCCACCGACTGCAGCCGGGACGCCGTGTTCACGACGTCGCCCGTGACGCTCTCCCCGATCTGTGGGCCCTCGCCGTAGGCGACCACCACCTCGCCGGTGGCGATGCCGGCACGCGCCATGAACGCCATCGACGGCGCCTGCTCGCTCAGTTCCGCCATGGCCTCCTGGATCCGGAGCGCCGCCCGCACGGCCCGTTCGGCGTCGTCCTCGTGCGCGACCGGCGCGCCGAACACGCCCAGGGCGCCGTCGCCGATGAACTTGTCCAGCGTGCCGCCGAAGTGCTCGATCTCGCGCTTGAGCCGGGCGTGGAACGGCCGAAGCGTCGCCTTGACGTCCTCCGGATCCGCCTGGTCGGAACGCTCGGTGAAGCCGACCAGGTCGCAGAAGAGCACGGTGACGACCTTGCGTTCCTCCAGCACCGGATCGATGGCGCCCAGACGGGCGCCGCAGTTCCAGCAGAACCGGGCGTGTTCAGGGTTCGGTTCGCCACACGTTGGACAGACCATGGTCGGCTTCCGAGTCTATTGAGGCGCGCGGCGGAGCGGGGTCGGCCGGCACGAATGCGGCCTGTACGGTGTGAAGCGTGGCTGCCGACATCCTCGTCGCGGGCGGGAGCGGGTTCATCGGCCGCGGCGTGGTCCGGCGCCTCGTCGCGGCCGGCTCCGACGTGGCGGTCATGACGGCCCACCCGCAGCGGTCCGAAGAGGCCATCCGCCGCATGGGCGCCGCCCCCGTCACCGGCGACGTGACCGACCCCGATTCGCTCCCGCGCGCGGTCTCCGGTGTCCGCGCCGTCGTCCAGGCCATGACGTTCCCGACGTTTCCCGTCGAGAAGCGGTCGAAGGGCTTCACCTTCGAGGAGTTCGACCATCGGGGAACGGCGCGGCTCGTGGCGGCCGCCGCGTCCGCCGGCGTCTCGCGGTTCGTCTACTGCTCCGGGTCCGGCGCGGCGCCGGACGCGGACAAGGTGTGGTTCCGCGCGAAGTGGGAGGGTGAGGAGGCCATCCGCTCTTCCGGCGTCCCGTTCGCCATCGTCCGGCCGTCCTGGATCTACGGTCCGGAGGACAGGGCGCTGAACCGGTTCGTCACGTTCGCGCGCAGGCTGCCATTCGTGCCGGTCGTCGGCGACGGCCGGCAGCGGCTGCAACCGGTCTTCATCGACGACGTGGCGGAGGTGCTGGCGCGCGGCGCGGCCGAAGACGGCCCGACCGGGACGTTCGAGATCGGCGGACCCCAGGTGATGAGCATGGACGGCGTGCTTCGAACCATGCTCTCGGTCATGGGGCGGCGGCGGCCGCTCGTGCACGTTCCGGCCGCGCTCCCGAAGCTCGCCGGGCTCGTGCTCCAGTCGCTGCCGAAGCCGCCGCTGTCGCCGGACGCGGTCGAGTTCCTGACGGGCGACGCGCTGGCGGACACCGGACCGCTGCTGGATGCGTTCGACACCAGGCTCACGCCGCTCCGCGAGGGCCTCTCCACGTACCTGGCTGGGCACTAGGCCTGCCGGACCGTCCAGATCGGCCGAAGGTCCGATGCAAGTTTTGTCAATCCATGTCAGGGTTGTCCCCCCATGGACACGATCGGCGAGCAGTTGCTGACGCGGCAGGAGGCCGCTGACCGCGCGAAGGTCACCCTCCAGACCATCCTGCTGTGGGAGCGCGCCGGGCGCCTGCACCCCTCCCGAGTACGGGACGGATCGCAGGAGCGCGTCCTGATCCGGGCCTCCGAGCTCGACCGCGCGGCCAAAGGCAGCCGCGCACCGATCGATCCCCTGCTGATCTGGCGGCCGGAGGAGCTCGCCGGCACGGGCGAGGCCGACGGGGGGCACACCGAGCCGCGGTTGGAGCGCACCTCGCAGGACGTCGCCCGCTACTGGTAGCAGCCGCACCTGGCCCGACGTCGGCGGGCGTGATCGCATGCCCGGCCTGTGCGCGCGATCGAAGCCGTTCATGATCGTCCTCGACCGTGTCGAAATAGACGACGGAAGGGGATGGATGCCATGGCCGACGATCAGCACACCGGCGAACAGCACACCGGCGAACAGCGCGCCGCGGACGAGACGCCGCACCCACCGCTGACCGCTGAGTTCGCCCATGTCACCCCCGGCGGGCCTGCGCATGTGTATGCGGAGGTCGAGGGGGGCGTCCGCGTCACGAAGTTCTCCGTCGGGCCCTATGACAACAACGTCTACGTCATCGCCTCGGACGGCGAGGCGATCGTGGTGGACGGCGCGGCCGAACCGGAGCGCATCATCGCGGAGACCGGGGGTCTTCGAGTCGTCGGGATCGTGGAGACCCACGGGCACCCCGATCACGTCCAGGCGCTCCCGGCGCTGGTCGAACGCCTCGGCGCCCCGGTGCTCGCGCATCCCGGAGACGCCTGGCCGGTGCCGACGCAGGCGGTGACCGACGGCGAGACGTTCACCGCCGGCAGAGCGGTCGTGGGCGTCCTCCACACGCCGGGGCACACGCCGGGAAGCACGACCTACGCGCTGCTCGGTTCGGACGGAACGCCGGTGCAGCTGTTCACCGGCGACACGCTCTTTCCCGGCGGGCCGGGGAACACCCGGGGCGACCATGGCGCGTTCGACCAGGTCATGCGAAGCGTGGACGCGCTGTTCTCCTTCCGGGACGACGTCGTCGTGTCACCGGGCCACGGCGTGGACACGACGCTCGGGCGCGAACGCCCGTACGTGGAGGTGTGGCGGCGCCGCGGCTGGTGACAGCCGCCGTGCCGTCAGCGAAGCGGTCACCGAAGGGGTCGCCGGATGGGTCGGTCGGGACGGAGCAGGGCGGGCACGGGCCGGATTCGGCACGGCCTGGTCGCCGGTTCGACCATCCTCTCGGTCGCGGTGCTCCTCCCGCTGCTGACCTCGAGCACCGCGATCGGGGACCTCCCGCGTCCAATCACCGTCTACGTGCGTGGACAGGCCGAGTACGTCCCGCCCGGCACCTCGTTCGAGGAGATGGTCGAACGCTTCCACCTCCACGCGCGGGACGGAGATCTGGTCTCCGTCGGCGGCCGGGTCCTGGCCCGCGACCGGTATCCGGGAGCGATCCTGCTGAACGGGTCGCCCCAGCCGCTGGATCGGCTGACGGCAACGCTTGCGGATGGCGACCGCATCCTCGTGCGCAACGGCCGCGACCGGCGCGAGCAGATCTTCGTGACGCAACACGCCGTGCCGCCCGGGACGCCGTTCGATCCGCAACGGACGCTCGACACGGCGCCAGGGGTGATCACGGTGTCCCGGGGAGCCGTGTCCGGCGACGTCCTCTCGTCTACCTTCCGTCAGACGGGTCCGATGGTTACGCCGAACGCCGTCGCGCTGACGTTCGACGACGGACCGTGGCCCGGAAGCACCGAACGCTTCCTCGCGGTGCTGGCGCGCCTCCACGTCCCGGCGACGTTCTTCGCGATCGGGGACCAGGTCGAACGCTCGCCGCAACTGGTCGAAGCGGAGGTCGCGGCCGGGATGGTGGTCGGCGACCACTCCTGGGACCACCCGGAGGTGCCCCCGTTCGGCTCACTGCCCGCCGATCGCACACGGGCCGAGATCTCGCGGCCGATCGACGCGCTCGCCCTCGGGGGTGTTCGGCCCACCCTCTTCCGCCCGCCGGGCGGCTCCTGCAGCACGACCACGATGGACGCGGCGCGGTCGCTCGGCCTCCGCATCGTGCTGTGGTCGGTCGACCCCGCGGACTGGACGCCGGGCATCACGGCGAAGGCGATCGTGCAGCGCGTCCTGTCGAACATCCGCGCCGGTTCGATCGTGCTCCTGCACGACGGGGGAGGCGACCGGAGCGCGACGCTGAAGGCCCTCCCGGCGATCATCAAGGGAATCCGCGCCCGGCATCTGGATCTGGTCGCGCTCAGCCCCTGACCGCCGGTCCCGCCGGTGGTCGCCCGAGCGGCCCTCATGCGTCCTCGGCGAGGCGGACCAGACCGTCCTCCCGGACCTCGACGGCGCCTTCGGCCGCGAGCGCCGAGACCGCTCGGCGCACCTCCTCTGGGTCCTTGCGCAACGCGGTGGCGATCGACGACTCCGACGCCGACCCTTCGATCAGCACCCGGAGGACGCCTCCGCGCACCTGGCGAAACGAACCCTCGAACCGTCCCTGAGGCGTGCGCCGGTCGATACGGCTCGGTGATCCGTTGGCGGCTGCGCGACGCCCGGCTTGGTAGGCGCACCACTCCGCGACCGGACAGGCGTCGCATCTCGGCGCCGGGCGGCACACCTCGCGGCCCAGGTCCATGACGGCCTGGTTCCACGCCGCGGGACGGTTCGCGTCCAGCAGCGCCGCGGCCGCCTCCGAGACGCGCGCCGGTTCGACGCTTCGCTCGCCGAAGAGCACGCGGCTCGCCACCCGCGCGACGTTCACATCGACGGCCGCCACCGCTTCGCCGTACCCGATCGCCATGACCGCCGCCGCCGTGTACGGGCCGACGCCTGGAAGCGACTGCAGCGCAAGGCGTTCGCGCGGGACGACCCCTTCGTGATCACGCACGATCGTGCGGGCCGCGTCCGACAGCGCCACCGCCCGGCGGTTGTATCCCAGCCCCGCCCAGGCACGCAGAACGTCGGCTCGTGACGCCGCGGCCAGCGCTCGTACGTGCGGGAAGCGTTCGACGAAGCGATCGAACGCAGGCGCCACCCGTGACGCCTGCGTCTGGTGGAGCATGACCTCGCTCACCAGCGTCCGGTAGGGACTCGGTTCGCACCGCCACGGGTAGATGTCGGACCGGGGCTCGTACCAGCGCAGGAGGGCCGCGCGCATCGGGGCGGCGTCGAAGGGCTGGCGGAGCGGCACGGCGCGCAAGCCTACCGGCGGCCGGGGTACGCTACGGACCAACTCGAACCTCGAGGACCCTCGAACCTTTGGGGCCTCGCAAGCTCGAACTCGGGCCTTTAGGACCGGAGGGGCGCGCCATGGCGAGAGTTCGCGACGTGATGTCCACCGATCTGGTGACGGTCGAGTCGACCGATACCGTCGCCCACGCGGCGACGAAGATGGGCAAGAGCCTGACGGGTTCGGCGCTTGTGATGGGCGACGACGGCCTCATCGGAATCTTCACGGAGCGCGACATCGTCCGCGCGATCGGTTCGGACTTCGGGGCGGCGGGCGACCCGATCGAGCACTGGATGACGCGAAACCCCGTGACGGTCGAGGCGCACATCGACGCCGGCGAGGCGCTGCAGTGGATGCTGGCCCACGGGTTCCGCCACTTCCCGGTCGTCGACGGCGACGACCTGGTCGGGATCGTCTCGATCCGCGACCTGTCCCGCGCCGTGGCCGAACAGGAGCGACCCGGTCCGTGATCGAGGCGCGCGGCCTGCTCCTCGACATCGACGGCGTGCTCACGGTGTCGTGGGAGCCGATCCCCGGCGCGCAGGAGGCCATGGCGGCGCTTCGTCGGGCCGGCGTTCCCTTCGCGCTGATCACGAACACGACGACGACCTCGAGGGCCGAGATCGCCTCGCACCTGCGCAGGGCCGCCATCGACGTGACCGACGACGAGATCCTCACGGCACCCATGGCGACGGCCGCATACGTCCGGCGGCACCACCCCGGCGCGCGCTGCTACCTGCTCGGGGTGGACGGCGCGGCGACCGACATGCTGGGCGTGGATCTCGTCGAGCCCAGCGCGCGGACGGCCGACGTGGTGATCGTGGCGGGAGCGGACGAGGCGTTCACGTTCGACAACCTCAACCGCGCGTTCCGGCTGGTGCTGGATGGCGCTGCCCTCGTGGCGATGCAGCGGAACCTGTCGTGGATGGAGGCGGACGGCATGTCGCTGGACGCCGGCGCGTACCTCATGGGCTTGGAGGCGGCGTCGGGCGTAACCGCGTCGGTCGCGGGCAAGCCCTCCGCGGACTTCTTCCAGGCGGGCCTGGACCTGCTCGGGATGCCGGCCGGCGGCGTGGTCATGGTCGGCGACGACGTCGAGTACGACGTGCTCGCCGCGCAGGCCTTGGGCATGACCGGCGTGCTGGTCCGGACCGGGAAGTTCCGGCCCGAACATCTCAGCCGGGCACACGGCGAACCGGACGCTGTCGTCGATTCCGTCGCGGACGTGCCGGCGCTGCTCGGGCTCTAGTTCACCACGCCACCGGGAGCGGCGCCGGCCGGCCCGCCCCGCTCAGAATCGTAATGTATCTTTACTATCCCTCGGTGCTCGTGTACGGCGCCGAGGTGTCGTTCTGCCACAGGCCGAAGTCGTTGCCCTGCGGGTCCTTGCAGACGGCGAACCACCCCATGTTCGGGACCGATCCGGGGTTGCCGGCCTCGCCGCCGAGCTCCTTGACCTTCGCCACGCCGGCGTTGATGTCGTCCACGTCGAAGTACGTCCGGATGTTCCGCTTGCCCTGCTCCATGTTCGTGATCGCCAGGCCCGCCTGGTCGCCGAGCCGGGTCATGAAGTACTCGAACGGCCCGGGGAAGCCTTCGAACTGCCATCCGAACAGCCCGCCCCAGAACGCACGGCCCTTCTCCGTGTCGTCGAAGGGGATCTCGAAGTGCACCGGTTGGCCGGCCATGTGTGCCTCCTCTCGGATGCTCCTGCGGTTCGATCGAACCTATCAAAGGCCTCCGTCAATCGCGCAGCGAACCCGTGAGGTACCGCTGGATGGTCGGCGCGACGGCCAGGATCAGGTCTTCGGGGGGCGCGGACGCCAGCGGTTCGACGCCTACGACGAACCTCGCCATGGCGATCCCGACCATCTGGGACGCCGCGAGCGTCGCCCGCAGCGCCGCGTCCCGGCGCCCAACCGCGCGGGCGACCGGCTCGAGCAGATTGCTGGTGATCAGCGAACGCAGCGCTCGCGCGGCGTCCTGGTTCGAGACGGCAGCCCTGAGCAACGACAGGAAGGCCGAGCGGCCGGCCTCCGCCGACCAGAGGTCCAAGAACACGCTGACGACCCGCTCGCCCACTTCCTCGCGAGGACCCTCGGTCAGGGCGCGAACAATCACGGACGGATCGACCGGCAGGTCGATGGCAGCCTGGAACAGGTCGGCCTTCGATCCGAAATGGTGGTGCACCAGGGCGGCGTCCACCCCGGCCTCGCGCGCGACGGACCGGATCGTGGTCCGGTCGTAGCCCCGCTCCGCGAACCCCTGGCGGGCCGCCGTCAGGATGGCCTTGCGGGCAGCGCCGCTCGTGCCCGGCCGCCTGCCGGAGCGTCTGCCGGGTCGCTCGACGCGTTGCTCGACGGGTCGCTCGCCCGGCTCCGTTCGCACGTGCGCGGACGGCCTCATCGGCGCTCGGTGCCCTGAGCGGCTCGTGCCTCCCGCGCGGCGAGCGTCAGGCTGACGAATGCCTCCTCGAACGTCGCGGGCACCGTCTGCACGGTCGCGCGGATGCCGTCGCGCCCGAGGACGCCCTCGACCGCATCCTGCGACACGCCGATCGCGCGCAGCCGGCGGCCCTTGATCAGTGCCTGGATCCCCGCGGCGTCGAGCGCCGAGAACGCGTCGCTCCACCGCTCCGACGTCACCTCGACGGCGGTCGCGCCGCCCACGATCCGCTCGACGGTCCCGGCGGCCACGACACGGCCTTCCGCCATGACCACCAGGCGGTCGCACTGATCGGACTCCTCCATCGAATGCGTGGTCACCAGGACGCCGGCGCCGTGTTCGGCCGCAGACCGAATCGTGTCCCACAGCCACGCGCTTCCCAGGGGGTCGACGCCGGACGTCGGCTCGTCCAGGACGAGCAGCTCGGGCTCGTGGACGAGCGCTGCCGCGAACGCCGCGCGGCGGCGCGTGCCGAGCGGCAGATCGCGCACGGCCCCGTCGGCGATCGGCTCCAGATCCGCGGGCAGCGACGTGGGGCGCCGGACGCCGAAGGCCCCTTCGACGAACGCGATGTTCTGGCGGACGCTGAGGTCCTCGTACAAGCCGAGGCCCTGGGGGACGTAGCCGATCCGCCGCCTGGTCGCCATGGAAGGGGAATCGCCGAAGAGCCTGACGACGCCGCTCGACGGCGCCAGGAGTCCGAGAAGCAGCCGGATGAGCGTGGTCTTGCCGGCGCCGTTGGCGCCGAGGAGCCCGACGACCTCGCCGGCTTCCACGCGAAGGTCGACGTCGTCCACCACGACCACGTCGCCGAACCGCCTGTCGACGCCGATCACTTCCGCGTGTGCGTGGCCCGCGGTGACCGATCGCGCCGCGAAGGGAGTCACCGGAGGCGCTTCCGGGGCGGGTCGAGCCGCCGCGGCGGACGACCCGCCGGGGGCGGCTGCCTTGGCGGCGGCCGCGAAGGAGGCCACGATCACCGCGTCCTTCAGGTCGGGAACCACGGCGGTCGCGGCGGCCGGAACCGTCGCCCCAGGCGACCATGCCCGCCAGCCGGCACCACGGCGCCACACGTCCAGCCCGACGGGCTGCGTGGCGGCCGAGACGACGATGCCCGGGGTCCGTGCCACCAGGTCCTCCGGCGCGCCCCACCACAGCGATCGCCCCTGGTCCAGGACCAGGACCTGGTCCGCGCGGTCGGCCTCGTCGATGTACGTGGTGGCGAACACCACCGCGCTCCCGCCCGCCGCGATGCCGGCGATCAGGCGCCACAGCTCGAGGCGGCTGACCGGGTCCACGCCGGTCGTCACCTCGTCCAGGACGAGCAGCTCCGGCTCGGAGAGCACCGCCATGGCGAGCGCGAGCTTCTGCCGCATCCCGCCCGAGAGCAGACCCGCCGGCCGGTCACGCGCCTCCGCCAGGCCGGTTCGTGCGAGCAGCGGTTCGGCCCGTTGGACGAACGTGGACCGGTCAAGCCCGAACGCCGTGGCGACGAACGAGAGGTTCTCCGTCACCGACAGGTCGCGGTACAGCCCAGGGCCGGCGGACACGTACCCAATGCGGCCACGCGGCGGCCGCTCGACCGACCCCGACGAGGGCGAGGCCGTCCCAGCCAGCACCCGAAGGAGCGAGGTCTTCCCGGCTCCGTCGCCGCCGACCACGCCCGCTACGGCACCACGCGCGACACGGAGCGTGACCCCGTCCAGCGCCGGGCGGCGGCCGTAGCGCAGCGAGACATCTCGAACGCCGAAGCCCGCGTCCGCAGCGCGGCTCCTCACGGCGTCGACCCGGCCGCCGCCGCCGCTGCCGGCTCGGCCGCGGCAGCCGCCCTGCGCGCTCGGGCGTCCCCGCCCGCCGAGGCCACGAGGTCCTTCCGGAAACGCAGGACCGAGAGCGTGAACACCACGACGCCCAGCACCGCGAGCATCACCACGGGGAACACCAATGCGCTGAGCGGCGCGCCGCGGATGAGGACGCCCCTGGCGATCTGGATGAAATACGTGAGCGGAAGGACGAACGCGATCCACCGCACGCCCGGCGCCATCGACCGGACCGGGAAGATCATGCCCGAGAGCAGCACCTGCGGGAGCAGCGTCATGATCGCCAACTGGATGGCCTGGCCCTGGTTCTCCGACACCGTCGAGATCAGGACACCGATCCCGAGCGTGACGAAAAGGAACAGCACCGCGCCCAGGGCGAACACGGCCGGCGACCCGTTGAACGGCACGTGGAACAGCCAGAGGCCGGCGATCAGGATCACCGCCATGTCGAGGCAGGCGACCACGAAGTACGGCGCCACCTTGCCGACGAACACGTCGCGGGGCCGAAACGGCATGACAGCCAGCTGCTCGAGCGTCCCGGCCTGCCGTTCGCGCACCACGCCGAGGCTCGTGGTGAGCGTCCCGACGAACACCAGGATGATCCCGATGAGCGCGGGGATCATGAACGCCGACGTCTTCAGATCGGGGTTGAACAGGATCTCCGGCTCCGGCGCGCCGGGGATCGTCCGGGCGGCCGCCACGACCGCCTTCGCCGTGAACAGCTGCGAGCCGTCCACCAGGATCGCCGGCGACGTCGGATCGGCCAGGACGACGACGTCGAGGCTCCCGTTCCGGAGCGCCTCCTCGGCTTCGGCCCGGCCGGCGTCGGTGCGCACGTCCGAGACGACCAGCGGAGGCTTCAACTGCCCCGCGGCGGCGTTCGCCTGCGGTCCGAACACGCCGGTTCTGATCGCGGTGACGTCGAAGCTCGCCGCGTAGCCGAACACGACCAGCAGCACGAACGGCAGAACGATCATCATGGCCAGCGTCCGCCGGTCCCGGCGCAGCTGGCGGAACTCCTTCAGCGCGATGGCCCACATCGGTCGCGGCCCCCTTCCGGTCGGTTCGGCCCGCAGCACGCGGGTCGTCTCGATGGAGAATTCAACGCTTGATGAATTCTATGCCCGGCCGGGCTCGCGCGACCGCATTCGCGTCGTCAGACGGTTGGTGCGACGCTATGCCTGTGAGCGGACCGCAGAGCGGCATCTTCGCCCTCGGCACGGCATCGCACGCGTACCTCGAGTTCGACGCGCTCGACCAGGCGGCCGCGCCGAATCTGGTGCGCACGATCGCGACCCTTCGCGAGCCGCGAACCACCATGGGCGGCGTCAACCTCGTCGCCGGGTTCCGGCCGGAACTCTGGCGGCGGATGGGCGGCGACATACCCGCGGACGTCGTCGGGTTCAACGACGACCTGGTCGGGTTCGACGGCTACATGATGCCGGCGACGCAGCACGACGCCGTGCTGTGGCTCTCGGGCAGCGCCTACGACGTCGTCTTCGACAGCGCGCGAGGCGCGATCGCGGCGCTGGCGCCGCTCGCCTCGATCGCCCAGGAGACGTCGAGCTGGCCCTACCACCACGACCTGGACCTCACGGGGTTCATCGACGGCACCGAGAACCCCACCCTGGTTGATGCGCCGGACGTCGCCCTCGTCCCGGATGGCGCGCCGGGCGCCGGCGGGACGGTGCTGCTGTTGCAGAAGTGGCTCCACGACGCGGCCGCGTGGGAGGCGGTGCCCGTCGAGCAGCAGGAGGGCGTGATGGGGCGAACGAAGGCCGGCAGCGTCGAACTGGCGGACAAGCCGGAGGACTCGCCCGTGGCCGCCACGGACCAGGAGCGCTTCGGCAAGATCTTCCGACGGAACATGGCGTTCGGAACCGTCACGCGCCACGGCACGATGTTCGTCGGCTTCAGCGCCGACCAGAAGCCGCTGGCCGATATGTTGCAGAGCATGGCCGGGCTGCGAGGGGGCACCCGAGACGCGCTGACGAAGTACACG
>JBEDUK010000067.1:0-28112 GCA_040414485.1 Actinomycetota bacterium | reverse complement strand
GACCCCGGTAACCACGCCTACCACGAGCGTTCGCCCTTCACCGGTGCGGCGGGCAACGGCGTCGGCGGCGACGCGGGCGCCGCGTCCATGTCCATCGGCACGTGGAGCCTGCCCGACAGCACGTACCACGCCTCGTAGACGGCCACCGCGAGCGCGGCGGCGATCGCGGCGATGCCGAACGCCGCAACGTCGCCGTTCAGCGCCTTCACGGCGAACAGGCAGCCGATCACCACGGCGACCCGCATCAGCCAGCCGAACAGCGTCACGCCCGTCCATGCACCGGGCGATGTACGGCGGGCCCAGCCCAGCGCCAACACGTACAGCGCGAAGGTCACGCAGATGAGGGCCACGCCGAGGAACGCTGAGACGGCCGAGACCCATCCGCCGACGAGGTATCCGATGAGCAGGGCGCCGGCGGCGATGACGACGCCCGGAATCAGCGCCTGAACCGCCATGTGGCGTTCGGGCTGATCCTTATGTTCGGTCATTTCGCCCATAGCGGATGATCACCAGCCAGGTGCCCCCGATCGCGCCGACGACCAGCCCGATCGGGAGGAACAGTGCGCGGAACCCGAAGAGCCGATCGAGGACGAACCCGATCGCTCCCCATACCAGGAGTCCTCCGAGGAGCGTGGCGAGGGCGGACCAACCTACGCCCGCATCCCCCCAGCCACCCCCGCCATCGGGATCTCCGGCCATGGGGCGGGCAGTATATCAATCGCCGCAGGCGAGCCCGCCGGGCAACGGTGGGGCGGGCTACCCGCCGCCGCTGTGGCCGGCCTGGGCTTCTGCCTGGCCACGGCGTGCGGCGCGAACCACGCGCGGGATCACGGTGACGCCGATCACCAGGAACGCGAATCCGGCCACGAACGCGACCGTCGCCCTGTTCCGAGCGTACGTGATGGCGAGCGTCGCCCCGGCCACCACGGCCGACCAGAGGTACATCAGCAGCACCGCCTGGCGGTGCGTGTGGCCGATCTCCAGCAGCTGGTGATGGATGTGCTCCTTGTCCGGCGCGTACCACTTCTGACCGCGTCGAACACGGCGAATCACCGCCAGCACCACGTCCATCAGCGGCAGCGCCAGGACCAGGAAGGGCAGCAGCACCGGGATCGCGAACGCCGCCACATCGTGCCCGGTGGGGCCGCCGACGGCCGTCTGCGTCGTCTGCCCGAGGTTCGAGATGGTCGCCGCAGCCAGCAGCAGGCCGAGCAACATCGAACCCGTGTCGCCCATGATGATCTTCGCCGGATGGAAGTTGTGCGGCAGGAAGCCGGCCGCCGCGCCCGCTGCGAGCGCGCAGAACAGCGGCGCCGCGTTCGCCTCACCGAACAGCGTGGGCGTCGTGGACGCGTACACGAAGAACGACACCGACGCGATGATCACGATCCCCGCGGCCAGCCCGTCCAGACCGTCGATCAGGTTCACCGCGTTGACCACGATCAGGACCCAGGCGATCGTGAGCGGGACCGCCAGGTCGGGCCCGAGCGACACGGTCCCCTGCTGCGGGAAGTAGAAGAAGAGCAGTTCGACGCCGGAGAGGACGAGCAGGCCGGCCGCGAAGATCTGCCCGGCCACCTTGGCGGGAGCGGAGATGCCCCGGATGTCGTCCACAACCCCCAGCGCCGCGATGGCGAGCATCGCGATGGCGACGCCGGCCAGTTCGGACGGAACGTGGAACAGGGGCCTGAACGCGCCCATCGCGAAGGCGACGCCGAGGCCGATCGCGATGCCGCCGACCATGGCGAGCCCGCCCAACGTCGGCACCGGGTTCGTATGCACCATCCGCGCAGAGGGCTGCACGATCGCCCCGACCCGCCTGGCGAGCAGACGAACCAGCGGCGTGAGCGCGAACACGGCCACGGCCGTGGCCAGGAACACGCCCAGGTACGGGAGCATGGGTCTACCCGGTGCCGGAGGCGGCGCCCTCGACGGCGCCCACGTGTCCGGGCGCCCCGCCCACCGACGCGGGTGCCGCCGTGACACGCGGAGCTCCCGGCGGCACCGGCGGATAGGGCTCGAACCGCGCCATCAGCGCCCGGACGAACTCACGCACGCGATCGCGGGCGGCCGAAGCGTCGGGCGCGCGAAGGAGCCCACCGATCGCGCGTCCGACCTCCTGCATCTCGGGCTCGTCCATCCCGAGCGTCGCGGGTCCCGGCGTGCCGACCCGGATCCCCGACGACGTTGACGGGGGCAACGGGTCGAACGGGATCGCGTTCTTGTTCAGCGCGATGCCTGCCTCCTCGCACAGGCGCTCGGCGTCGGCGCCCGTCATGCCGATCGGCTGCAGGTCGACCAGCGCGAGGTGCGAGTCCGTGCCTCCGGACACCAGCCGCAGGCCGTGTTCGGCGAGCGCAGCCGCGAGCGCCCGCGCGCCCCGCACGGTTCGATCCGTGTATTCGGCGAACGAGGGCTGCATGGCCTCATGGAACGCCACCGCCTTGGCCGCGATCGCCGATCCCAGCGGGCCGCCCTGCATCATGGGGAACACGGCCTTGTCGATCGCCTTCGCGTGCTCGGCGCGGCACAGGATCACCGCGCCGCGCGGACCGCGGAGCGTCTTGTGGGTGGTGAACGTCACGACGTCCGCATAGGGAACCGGCGATGGGTACGAACCGCCGGCGACCAGACCGATGAAGTGCGACGCGTCGACCATGAACAGCGCGCCGACCTCGTCGGCGATGGTGCGGAACCCGGCGAAGTCGATCGCCCGCGGGTACGCCGTGAAGCCGGCCAGGATGATGCGCGGCCGGTGCTCGAGTGCGAGGTCGCGAACCCGATCCAGGTCGATGGTTTCCGTGCGGCGGTCGACCTCGTAGCCGACGAAGCGGAACCACTTCCCCGAGAAGTTCACCGGCGAGCCGTGCGTGAGATGGCCGCCGTGGGCGAGCACCAACCCGAGCACGCTCTGGCCTTCGTCCCGCGGGTCCAGGAACGCGCCGTACGCCGCCAGGTTCGCGCTGGCGCCCGCGTGCGGCTGGACGTTCGCGTGGTCGGCGCCGAACAGCGCCTTCGCCCGTTCGATCGCCAGCGTTTCGACCTCGTCGATGTACTCGCAGCCGCCGTAGTAGCGGCGGCCCGGGTAGCCCTCCGCGTACTTGTCGTTGAACGTCGACGCGAGCGCGGCCAGGACCGCCGGGCTCGTGTAGTTCTCCGAGGCGAGCAGCCGGAGCATCGAACGCTCGCGGGAAAGCTCGTTCGCGACGGCGTTCGCGACTTCTGGGTCCTCAGCGGCCAGCGCGTTCCAGTCGGCGACCAGACCGTGTCCCGCCGGTGGTCGGCCGGCGTCATGGGCAGCGCCGTCCCCGTCGGGCGGCGTGTCCACGACGGATGCGGGGGCTCCGATCTCAACCGCGCCGCCCGCGACCGCGGCGGCCCACTCGTTCTGGAAGATGATCTCGACCAGTCGGTCGGTGAGCTGTTCGAGCTCCCATGCGACGGCGCGGAACGCCTCCAGTCCGAGCCCGAGCGGGTCGGCGATGTCGACGTCGGCGGGCGCCCCCGCCCCTTCGGCGCGGAGGCGGTCGGCGTCGGCAACAACGGAGCGGAGCCGGTCGCGGGGCGGGAGCGAGCCGTCCACGGCCGGCCCACGCTGCCTGATATGGTCAAGTAGGTTTACCAATTCCTTGAGAGCGAAGGTCCGGTCCATCGCTCGGGGCGCCAGCCGGTTCACGATCGCCGACTGCTCCTCCGTCATGGTGATCACCAGGTCGGCGTCGGTGGCGTGCTCGGTGTGGAAGCGCCGCGCCACGTGCCCTGAGATGTCGACGCCCAGTTCGCCGACCGCCCGGATCGCTTCCGGAACGGCGCCCGAGCGCTCCAGGCCCGCGACGCCGGACGAGCCGACGCTGATGCCGGAGATGCCGAGCTGCTCCAGCCGGTCGCGCAGCATGCCTTCGGCCATGGGCGAGCGGCAGATGTTGCCCGTGCAGATCAGCAGGACGGAAGACACGACTCCAGAAGTCTACCCAGTGCCCTGGGCCCCAGGGTGCCGAACGACCTCCGCGATCGCGCTCTCCGATATCCGGCCGGCCCTCGCGACGCGCGGCTCGGAACCGGTCAGATCGACCACCGTGGAGGGCGGCCCGTCCTCCTGCAGGAGCGGCTCCGGTTGGACGACGAACACCGCAACGGCGTCGTCGAACGCGTCTTCCAGTTCGGGGAGCGTCGCCGCCGGCGGGTGCCCGGAGATGTTCGCGCTGGTGACCGCGAGCGGCGGCGTCCGGCGAAGGATCGCCAGCGTGATGGCATGGTCGGGCACCCGGAGGCCGATCGTGTCGCGTTGATCGCCGAGTTCCCATGGCCTGGACAGGTCGCTTCTGGGCAGAACCATCGTGAGCGGGCCGGGCCAGAACGCCTCGGCCAGGGCGCGAGCACGATCGTCCGCCTGGGCCAGCTGCAGGACCGCGACGACCGTGGCCGCCATCACCGGAAGCGCCAGGCCGCCCGGTCGCCGTTTCGCGGTGAACAGACCCGCCGTCGCGCTGGGATCGGCGGCGAGCGACGCGATGCCGTAGACGGTTTCTGTCGGAAAGACCACGAGGCGCCCGGCCCGGAGTGCCTCGGCCGCGGCGTCTGCGGCTTCGTCGGACGAGGTCGTCGCGCCGAGTTCGAAAACAGTGGTCATGACCGGCCCGGCAGACGACCGCCAACCACGCGTGCCCGTCCGACGAGATCCGTGCGGACCGTCACCGCTTCCAGGCCGTTCGCCTCGAAAAGGCCGCGGACGTCGCTCGCCTGCGACGGATCGATCTCGACGATGAGCCGGCCGCCCGGCGTCAGCCAGTCACGGGCGGCCCGCGCCAGGCGCTCGTGGATGCCCGTGCCGCCGAAGATCGCCTCGGCCGGGTCGGCCAGCACCTCGGGTGGGAGGTCCGCCGCGACGGACGGCTCGAGGTATGGCGGGTTGCTCACGATGAGATCGAGCCGGCGTCGAAGGCCGGCAGGGAGTTGATCCAGCAGGTCGCCCTGGTGGATCGAAACGCGCGATGCCAGACCGAGCGCATCGGCGTTGCGGCGGGCCAGGGAGGCCGCGCGCGGATTGAGGTCGGTCGCGTGGACCTCGGCGCGCGGCCGTTCGTACGCGATGGCCAGGCCGATCGCCCCGGTCCCGGTTCCCACGTCCACGACCAGCGGCGCTTCGATCCCATTCGAGTCCAGCGCCTCCAGCGCCGCTTCGACCAGCGTCTCCGTCTCCGGCCGCGGCACGAACACCCCGGGTTCGACCTGGAGCCGAAGGCCGAAGAACTCCTGCTCGCCGGTGAGGTGCTGCAGAGGAATCCCGGTGCAGCGCTGACAAAGCGCCCTTCCCAGCGCGCGCGCCGTGCCGGTATCGAGCCCGCCGCGCCGCGCGTACAACCCCGCGCGGGACACGCCGAGCAGGTGCATGAGCAGCGTCTCGACATTCGCCTGTGCGCTCTCGACGCCGTGACGTTCGAGGTACAGGGTGGAACGCCGGATGACCTCGGGGATCGTCGGCCCCGACGCCTCAGGAGCCATCCGCATCCGAACCCGAGGCCGGCCCGGCGCCGTCCTCACCGGCCAGTTGGCGGCGTCGCTCCTCCGAAAGCAGCGCGTCGACGAACGGATCCAGGTCGCCGGCCATCACCGCGGGCAGGTTGTGCACCGACAGCCCGGGGATCCGGTGATCGGTAACGCGGTTCTGCGGGAAGTTGTACGTGCGGATCTTCTCGCTCCGCTCCCCCGTCCCGACCTGCGCCTTCCGGGCCGCCGCCTCCTGGCGCATCTGCTCCTCCTGGGCCAGTTGCAGCAGGCGCGAGCGCAGCAGCCGCATCGCCTTCTGGCGGTTCTGCTGCTGCGAGCGTTCCTCCTGCATCTCGACCTTCAGCCCGGTCGGCTTGTGAACGATCCGCACGGCCGAGTCGGTGGTGTTCACGCTCTGCCCGCCCGGCCCCGACGACCGGTAGACGTCGATCTCCAGATCGTTCGGGTCGATCTCCACGTCGACGTCCTCCGCCTCGGCCAGCACCGCGACCGTGGCGGTCGACGTGTGGATGCGGCCGGACGACTCGGTGACCGGGATCCGTTGAACGCGGTGGACGCCTGATTCGTGCTTCAGCCTCGAATACGCGCCGTCGCCGCGCACTTCGAGGATGACCTCCTTGAATCCGCCGAGGTCCGACGGGCTCGAGGAGAGCACCTCGGACTTCCAACGCCGGCGTTCGGAGTACCGCT
Organism: Actinomycetota bacterium; assembly: GCA_040414485.1. Taxonomy (GTDB): domain Bacteria; phylum Actinomycetota; class UBA4738; order UBA4738; family UBA4738; genus JBEDUK01. The sequence goes on along the minus strand of JBEDUK010000067.1, from coordinate 21,914 downwards.
GATACATCTCGAACAGGTCGAGCGCGAACAGCGCCGACTCCTGGCCCCCGGCGCCCGCCCTGATCTCCAACAGGACGTCGCGGTCGTCGTTCGGGTCCTTCGGAAGCATGAGCGTCTCGAGTTCGGTTCGACGCTGTTCCGCCCGCGCCTCGGCCGCGTCCGCCTCCGCTCGGAACTCCTCGGCCGTGGTCGGATCGCTTTCCTCCTTGGCCAGCGCGCGCCACTCCTCCGCCTGCTGCCGCGCCTCGTCGTACGCGCGGTTGGCCATCACCACCTGGTGGAGTTCGGCGTGCTGCTTGCCCAGGTCTCGCAGGCGCGCCGGGTCGGAGGCGACCGCCGGATCCGACAGTTCGCGCGTCAGTTGTTCGTACCGAGCTTCGATCTCCTCGAGGCGGGGCGCCATGGCCCGAACGATACTCGCAGCCGCCGTTCGGGTGGCCGCGCCGGGCCCCGGCGCTGCCCCTAGGCTTCCAGCGGAACCAGCTCGGATCGAACGCTGTCCACCAGGCCGCGGTCGGTGATCCGAAGCGCGGGGATGACCGACAGGGCCAGGAACGACATGGTCATGTACGGCGCGGGCAGCGAGGACCCCAGGTCCCGGGACGCTTCGTGCATCCGTTCCACCTGTGCGGCCACCTCCTCGGCGGTCCCGTCGGACAGCAGCCCGCCGATCGGGCACGGCACCTCGGCCAGCACGTGCCCCGCGGCGACGGCGACCTGCCCGCCCCCGATCTCGGTGAGGCGGTTGACCGCCGCTGCCATGTCCGCGTCGTCGACACCGACCACGACGACGTTGTGGGCGTCGTGCGCGTGGGAGGACGCGAGCGCCCCGCGCCGAAGGCCGAACCCCGACACGAACCCGACGCCGACTCGGCCCGTCGTCCGGTGTCGTTCCAGGACGGCCACCTTCGCGAGATCGCGGCCCGGGTCCGCAACGGCGGCGCCGGCCGAAACGGTGGCCTCGGCGGAGAGCGCTTCGGTGGTCAGTTCGCCCGCCGTGACCCCGATCACCCGGATGCGACCGTTCGCCGGCACCTCGAACGTCCGGGCGTCGACGTGCCCCAGCCGGATGCTCCCGCGCATCCAGTCCGGCGCGGCGACGCGCGGGATGCTCGCCGCCGTGCCGTCGGCGGCGGCGAGGCGGCCCGCCTTCCAGACGCACACCGGCCGGAACGAGGTGAGGTCGGGCACCGCGACGACGTCGGCGGCGAACCCGGGAGCCACCGCCCCGCGGCGTTGGAGCCGGTGGTAACGCGCGGCGTTCAAAGTGGCCATCACGACCGCCTGCTCGGGCGCGCAGCCCAACGCGACCGCCTTGCGCAGGACCGCGTTCATATGGCCTTCCGCAAGCAGTTCATCGGGTTCCCTGTCGTCGGTGCAGAGCAGGCAGTTCTCCGGACCGTGCTCGAGCACCATCGGGATGAGCGCCTCGAGGTTCCTCGCCGCCGACCCCTCGCGGATCATGATCCACATGCCCAGGCGGCGCTTCTCGAGCGCCTCGGCGAGGCCGGTGCATTCGTGGTCGCTCTCGACCCCTGCGGCCAGATAGGCGTTGAGGCCGGGACCCGACAGCCCGGGCGCGTGGCCGTCCACGCGCCGCCCACCGGCCGCAAGGATCTTCGACAGGGTGTCCGCGTCGCCCGCCACCACCGACGGGTAGGCCATCATCTCGGCGATGCCGTGCACCGCGGGCTCGGCCTCCAGTAGCGCGGCGATGTCCGCGGCCCCGACGGTGGCGCCGTTCGATTCGAATGCGCTCGCGGGCACGCACGAGGGCGCCATCACCACGAAGTCGAGCGGCACCCCGGACGCGGCGTCGATCAGCGCGCGCACGCCGGGGATGCCGAACACGTTCGCGATCTCGTGCGGGTCGATGACCACGGTGGTCGTCCCGTGCGGAAGCACCGCGCGGGCGAACTGGTCGACCATGAGCTTGGTCGATTCGATGTGCATGTGCCCGTCGATGAAACCCGGGAGCAGGATCAGGCCGCGCGCGTCGAACACCTCGGGACCGTCGTAGCGGCCCACACCCGCGATGCGGCCGCCCGTGATGGCGACGTCGGCGTCCAGCAGTTCGCCGGTGAACACGGAGAGCACCCGCGCGCCGGCGAGCACCAGGTCGGGCGGTTCGTCGCCTCTGGCCACCGCGACGAGCCGGGTGAGCTCCGCGATCCCCGGCGGCGCGCCCCTCACTGGATCCGGGCTCGACGCCGGGTACTCCTCGGACCCCATCACCAACCCCCCAGTCCCGGGGCGTCGCCGCCGTCCTGCCGCTCAGGCCGCGACGATCCGGGTTCCCGTCTCCCCGGCCAGCGCCCGTTCGACGTTCTCGGGGTTCGTGATGACCGCCTCGCGGCCGCCCCGTTCGAGGAACCCCACCACCGCCTGGATCTTCGGCCCCATGCTACCCGCCGCGAAGTGCACACCCTCGGCCAGATAGCGCTTCGCGTCCGCCAGCGTGAGCTCGTCCACCCACGTCTGCTCCGGCGTCCCGAAGTGCAGCGCGACCTTCTCCACGGCGGTCGATATCAGCAGCAGTTCGGCCCCGATCGTGTTCGCAAGGAGCGCGCCCGCGAGGTCCTTGTCGATCACGGCCGCCACGCCCTGCAGGTTCCCCTTCGCGTCGCGCACCACCGGGATGCCCCCTCCACCGGTGCTGATGACGACGAAGCCTGCGGCGATCAGCGCGCGGATCGAGTCCTCTTCCACGATCCGGATGGGGGCCGGGGACGGGACGACACGCCGCCACCCGCGGCCCGCGTCCTCGACCACGTCCCATCCGTCCTGGTCGCGCCGTCGCGTGGCCTCGGCCTCGTCCATGTAGGACCCGATCGGCTTCGAGGGCTTGCCGAACGCCGGATCCTCGGCCGCCACCTCGACCTGCGTCACGACGGTGACCGCGTCCTTCTTCATCCCCAGGCGGGCGAAGTCGTTCTGCAGGTTCTGCTGAAGCGCGTACCCGATCGCGCCCTGCGTGTCCGCCCCGCAGGCGTCGAGCGGCACCTCGTGCAGCTCGTGGGCCGCGAGCTCGGACCGGCGCAGGATGAACCCGACCTGCGGGCCGTTGCCATGCGTGATGGCGACCTTCCAGCCGTCCCGGATCATCGACGCGATGTGCCAGCACGTCTCTCCGGCCGCGATGTATTGATCGCGAACCGTCTGGTGGAGGCGATCCTTGATGAGCGAGTTGCCGCCGATGGCGACGACCGCGACCCTGTCCGCCATCCGAGTTACTCGACGGCCCCGAGGACCAGCGACAGCAACGCCATCCGCATCACCACGCCGTTGAACGCCTCGAACCAGTACCGCGCGTGGCGCGTCGAGTCGACGTCGGCCGGAAGCTCGTCCATTCGCGGGAGCGAGTGCAGGATGATCGCGTCGGTCTTCGCTCGATCGCGGAGCAGGTCCCGCGTGACCCGGTAGGCCTCGGGCGTGCGGCCCACCTCCGAGTCGCCGCCACGCTCGTCCCTGGACTTCGTGTAGTCCGCCTGAACCACGGGCTCCATGTAGATGACGTCGGCCTCGGCGATGCACTTCTCGACGCTGTCGGCCACCTCGTAGCGGACGTTTCGTTCGTCGAGCTCCTCGGTGAAGTCGGGCAGCAGTGACATCTCGTCCGGGGCCACGACGAACGACCTCACGTCGAACTGCGAGAACGCGTACAGGATCGAATGCATCGTCCGCATGCGCATGTCGCCGACGAGCAGGAAGGTGAGCCCGTCGAGCCGTCCCTTCTCGAGCCATGTGGTGTACAGGTCCGTCAGAACCTGCGTCGGGTGCTCGCCCCAGCCGTCGCCACAGTTGATGACCGGGACGCTCGCCCACTTCGCCGCCTCTGCGGGCGCGCCCTGCTGGAAGTGGCGCATCGCGATCACGTCGCCGTAGTACTCCAGCATGTGCACGGTGTCCTTGATCGATTCCTGATAGAAGTCGCCGGCACGGGTCATCTTCGCGTCGGAGAACCCCAGGACGTGTCCGCCCAGGCGGTGCATGGCGGCCTCCGTCGCCAGGCGCGTCCGCGTGGATGGCTGGTAGAACGCCGTCAGCAGCGTCTTCTCCTTCAGCAGGTCGCCGTTGCGGCGCTCCTGAGCATGGTGCTTGAGCCGGTCCGCCACGTTGAACACGTGGAGGTACTCGTCACGCTCGAAGTCCTTCAGCGACAGGATGTCGCGTCCCGCGAAGCTTCTCATCTCCCTGTCTCCTCTCCTGCGTCGTGCTCGTCCTCGCCTGATCGCCGCGCCCCGGTGAACAGCACGGCGACGCGCTCGTCGTCCCGAACGACGCCCGCCTCACGAAGGGCCATGAGTCCCGCCAGGCCGGCGGACCCCGTCGGGTCCACGTCGATCACGGTCAGCCGGCGGGCCAGATCGTTCGCACGCCGCAGCGTGGGTTCGTCGACCACGAGCGGGCGGCCGCGCGTTTCGAGCATCGCGCGCGTGACGGCCAGCCAGTCGTAGGTCTCGTCGTCGAGGATCCCGTGCGCGATGCTGTGGGGCTCCGTCTCCCATGGCCACATGAACGCCGAACGATGCGTCGCCGCATATCGGAGGGCGTCCTCCACGGTCTCGCCGGATTCGATCCGCTCCTTGACGCGCCGGTGCGCGCGAGCGAGCGGCGCGGCGCCTTCGGTCTGCACGGTGTCGAGCACCGGCTTCTCGCCGATGCTGTTCAGCGCGGCCGACTCCGAGAGGCCCTGGGCCACCGCGCTGGCCAGCGCTCCGCCGCCGACCTGGACCACGACCCGGTCGAGCGACAGGCCCGCGTCGGCCATCTCGTAACCCATCGGAATGCCGCCCTCGATCGCCAGGCCGTTCAGGTTCCCCTGACAGGTGAACGGGATCGCACCATCGTCGACGGCGCGGAGCAGCGCGTGGTAGGTCGGATCTCCGGGGACCCCCTCCTCCCGCGCGCAGACGGTCACGTCGGCGTCCAGTTCCTTGAGCCGGGTGACCACGACGGGGTCCGCGTCGACCGGGATGAACACCCGAAGCGGCCACCGTGCGGCGGCAGCGACGGTGGCGGCGGCGAGCGCCGCGTTCCCGCACGAAGCGATCGCCAGGTCGGGCCGACCGGAAGGCAACTGGCCCAGCTGCTCGACCACCCGAAGGTGGATCATCAGGCCCATCATGTGCCGGCCCTTGTGCGAGCCGGACACGTTGCCGGTTTCGTCCTTCACCCAGACGCCGCCGCGCTCGGTGAAGCCGAGGAACTCGCTCAGGCGGCCCGCGCGGCCGAAGGGCGTGACGGTGAACCGACGTCCGTCCGCATCGAACACCGCGTCGTCGAGCCGCGTTACCAGTTCGAGCCAGGCCTCATCGGCCATCCCCGCCTGGGTGGCGAGGTGATAGGGACGAAGCCGGTCCCGGTACCGGACGAACGGGCTCTCCGACGGACCTTGGTGGGCGACACGAGCCACCCGCTTATGGTCAAGCAGCCTTACCAATACGTGATCGATGTCGTCCCCGGGAGTGGCGTTCGGACATCGGAACTGGAGCGGCCGGTCGAACCCGACCTCGGCGGCGCAACCGGAGCAGCGCAGCGTGGCCGCCGGCCCGTCGGTCACGCGAGCGCCTCGCGCACACCCGTTCGTTCGTTGAACTCACCGATCAGGGCGTCCCACTTCGGCACGAGGTCCATGAGGCCGTCCCAGAACCCGCGGTCGGCGCGCTCCCTGAACTCGTCCACGGAGAAGCCCTGCTGCTCGACCCACGTGTAGTAGCCCAGATCGAAGATCCGGCGCCGATCGCGCGACGTGCATTCCAGGAGGTGGTCGTCGGTGATCCCCAGCAGGTGCTCGCCGAAGGCCTCGCCGGCGGCGACGGCGTCGAACCCGCCTGGGAAGTGCTTCGGCATCAGACGGTCCAGCTCGCTGCCGTACATCGCGGCGCCGTCGGTGGCGACGGTGACGACCACGTCGGACGGACCGAGCCCGAGCCGCTTGGCGGTCTTGATCGCGGCCACGGCGTTGCAGATCGACGACAGGCCGAACGACTTCAGCCCGTCGAGCACGTCCGGCTTCACGCCGCGCCGGTCACGCAGGTAAGCGCGACCCTCGTCGGTGTTGAACAGGATGAACAACCGGTCCGTGGCGCGATCCGAGACAGCCGTCACGACATCGGTGCCCATGACGTCGTGGATCAGCGGCACGTGCTTGTCGCCGATCCCCTGGATGTTGTGCTCGCCGAACCCGTTGTACAGGAGCGTCGGACACTCCAGCGCTTCGACGGCGACGGTCAGGGAGCCGAACCGCTCCTTCAGGTGATTGCCCGCGCCGAGTGTCCCGGCCGACCCCGACGCCGACACGAACGCCCGCAGCGACAGCGACGGTTCCTCGGCCTGGAGCGATTCGAACACCCGCTCCAGCGCGCGACCGGTGCACAGCCGATGGATGATGTGGTTTCCGAATTCAGCGAATTGATTGAGGATCACGGTGTCCGGCTCCATCGCGAGCTCGGCGCACTTGTCGTAGATCTCCTTGACGTTGCTCTCCGTCCCTGGCGTCCGGATGATGTCCGACGGGTCGGTCACCCAGTGCTCGAGCCATTCGAACCGCTCCCGGCTCATGCCCTCGGGGAGGACCGCGACGCCGCGGCAATCCATGAGCCGGCTGATGGCGACGCCGCCGCGACAGTAGTTGCCGGTGGACGGCCACACCGCCCGCGCGAGCGTTGGATCGAAGCGCCCGGTCACCACCCGCGGCGCGAGGCAGCCGTAGGCCGCCAGCACCTTGTGCGCGCCGATCATGGGGAAACGGTCACCCAGCGCGACGACGATTCGCGCCTCGACGCCGGTGAGCTCCGGCGGGAGCACGACGTGCTCCGGAACGTCCACCAGCGTCCGCCGGTCGGACCCGTTGAACCAGTGCACGCGGAACAGGTTCAGCGGGTGCGGCTCGTCAGGGCCAACCTCCGCGAGGGCGGCGCGGATGCCGTCCGGGATCGTCGTTGGATCGGCGAGTTCGGCGAGTGTCGGCAGCGCGATCCGATCGCGCCGGAATCGGTCGAGCGCCCGGTCGTACGCCTCGCCTTCGATCAGGTCGTGTTCCAGCCCACCACCCGGCATGGTTCCCCCTCCCAGATGAACCGTTGAAGCCTACCGCGACGGCACCGCGCGGTTTCCGGGCCACTCGGACCTCCGGGGTCGAGCCGTTCGGCCCCTTCGGCAGCGTCGCCAGAAGTCAGAGGCCTCAGAACTCGCCTCCGGCGAAGGCGTCGATCATGGCCTTCACGTCGTCGCCGAGGGGATACAGGATCGGGCACGTGCAGCCGTTGTCGACGTACTCGCGAACCTTCGCCCGGCATTCGTCCGGCGTTCCAGACGCAGAGATCATCTGCACGGCCTCATCCGGCACCAGGTGCATGACGCGCCGGATGTCCTCAGCCTCCGCGGGCCACGTCAGCTCCTTGTTGATCTCCTCGATCAGCGCCGGATCGACACCGCTGGCCTTCATGATGTGCGGCTGCTGGCCCAGGTACTGGGTGAGCAGCTCGCGGGCGCGATCCAGTGCGGCGTCGCGGTCCTCGTCCAAGGAACAGACGACCAGTTGCGGGCGGTCGACGTCGTCGATCGTTCGGCCCGCCCGCGCGGCGCCCGCGGAGAGAGCCGCCAGCGCGTCCACGTTGTACTTCGGCCCCACCATGTAGTTGAGGACCACGCCGTCGCCGATCTCGCCGGCCAGTTCCATCATCTTCATACCGGTCGCTCCGATGTAGATCGGAACGCTTTTCGGCGATCGATCACCGTGAACGATGTCGATCTCGACATCGTTCAGATGAACGAATTCGCCCTCATATGTCACCCGCTCCATGGCCAGCAGCCGCCGGACGACCTCGACCGTCTCGCGCATCGCCTGAAGCGGGTGCGTCCGCGTGATCCCCACCTTCGAGGCCAGCGGATCCCACCACGCGCCGATCCCGAGGATGATCCGGCCGGGCGCCAGGTCGTCCAGCGTCGAGAAGGTGGCGGCGAGCAGCCCGACGTTCCGCGTCCAGTTGTTGACGACGCCGGACCCGACCTTCAGCCGTTCCGTAACCGCCGCGTAGGCGGCCATCGGAACCGTGGCCTCACGGACCAGCCGGCTTTCCGCCTGCCAGACGGCCTCGAACCCGCGGGATTCGGCATAGCGGCAGTACTCCATGCCCTCCCTGATCGGGTGCTTGTCCTGCAGATACAGCGCAACACGACCTTCGCTCGACACCGCCATCGTCATGATCCCCCTTCCGGTTCGAACGGGTGCACCCCGATCCCCTCGTAGCGCTCCCACATCGACGCTGCAGCATCCGACGCCTGCGCGGCGATCTGGTCCTGATCCGCCAGGGTGAGGCGCCGGTCCCGTACGACGAACCGCCCGGCGACCATCACGTCGCGGACGCTCCGCGAATCGAACCCGAACGACCAGTGCCCGCCGAGGTTGCCTGCATCGAGCGGCGTGGGCGGCCGGGCGTCCAGCACGATCAGGTCGGCCGGCGCTCCCTCCCTCAGCGTGCCCAGAAGCGGCTCGCCGAAGATCCGCCCGGCCCGCCTGCCGCCTTCCGCCATCCGCTCCAGCGGCCACCCGAAGGGAAAGAACACGTCGCCGTCCTTGGCGCGGAAGTACGCGGCTTTCGATTCGGCGAACATGTCGGCGCCGATGCCGTCGGTGCCGAGGAGCACCCGGTCTCCCAATGCGAGCACGTCGGCGTGCCCGACGGAGTTGTTCATGTTCGACGTCGGGTTGTGAGCGACCGCGGAGCCGGAAGCGACGATCCGTTCCGCTTCCTCCCCGTCCAGATGGATGCAGTGCGCCAACAGCGCGTCGTCGGTCAGCACCCCCGCCCTTTCGAGCCTTTCGGCCACGCGCATGCCGAATCTCGCGACACAGTCGCGCTGGTCGCCGTCGTCCTCGGCGGCGTGGATGTGGATCCCGGCGCCCGTTCGCTTCGCGACGTCGACACAGCCGCCGAGCGTTTCGTCCGAGAGGGTGAACGAGGCGTGGGCGCCGATCATGGCCCTCGTCTGTCCATCGCCGCCGCCTTGGGCGACATGAAGTTGTGCGAACCGCTCGTTCTCCCGGAGGCCCGCCTTCGCGCGGTCGCTGCCGTCCCGGTCCGTCGTCTCATAGCAGAGGACCGAACGGATCCCGAGGCTTTCGAGTGCCTCGGACAGAAGGCTCAGGCTGCCATCGATCCAGTTCGGCGACGCATGGTGATCGATCAGCGTCGTCGTTCCATGCAGCAGAGCCTCAATCCCACCAACGAGCGCCGACGCCCGGATGCTGTCCTCGTCCAAGGCACGGTCCAGGCGCCACCACAGGCGCTGGAGGATCTGGACGAAGTTCGCCGCCGGCTCCAGCGTGTACGGCATGCCCCTCGCCAGCGCGGAGTACAGGTGCGTGTGACCGCAGACGTTGCCCGGCAGGATCACGCACCCGGAGCAGTCCCGGGACGCGGAGGCGCGACCCGGTCCGACGGAGACGATGCGGCCGTCGCGGGCGACCACATCGCCGACCACGACCTCGACCGGATCCAGGGACGTGACCACGCTCGCCCCCGTGAGGGCGACTGCGCCGGCGGACGCCGCTTCCATGTCCTTCAGGAGACCCGTGCGTCCGTGTGCGCGCCCGTCCGGGCGGAGGCCAGTTTCGGCACCGCCAGCCTGGCCGCCGTCGAGTCCTTCATCGGCAGCCTCGTGCGCCTGATTCCGTCGAACGCGTAGAGCGCACCGGCGACCGCCGACGCGGTCGGCACCAGCGGCCCTTCGCCGACGCCCTTGGCGCCGTAGGGACCCTCGGGCTGGTGCTCCTCGACCAGGATGCACTCGACCTCGGGCATCCCGGCGGGAGGGATGATGTTCAGCGACTTCAGCGAGTCGGTCACCACATGGCCGCCCGAGACGGCGAACTCCTCCGAAAGGGCGTGCCCGAGCCCCATGTGGATGGCGCCCTCCACCTGGCCCTCCACCAGCGTCGGGTTGATCGCCCGGCCCACGTCGTGCGCGGCGACCATCTTCACCAGCCGGCCGTCGTCGTCCAGGATCGCGACCTGCGTGCACCATGCGTACGCGATGTGCGTCACGGGTTCAGGCGCGTCGTTCGTGGTGGTCCAGTCGGCCTTGAACTCGCCGTAGAACTCCTGTCCTGCCAGCGATTCGATACCGCCCCCGTTCAGTGCGGCCTTCAGCTTCGCGGCCGCGTCCAGGATCGCCCGTCCGCCGAGCGTGGTCGACCGTGAGGCGGTGGTCTGTCCCGTGTCCAGCTCGCGTTCGGTGTCCACGACGACCCGAACGCGACCGGCCGGCAGCCCGAGTTCCTCGCACGCGATCTGCTGGAGCGCCGTGTGACACCCCTGACCCATCTCCGTCCAGGAGTGGTACAGCGTGACGGTCCCATCGGCGTCAGGCCGAAGCACCACCTTGCCGAATTCGGCCATCCCGTTGCCGATGCCGGTGTTCTTCACGCCGCACGCGATCCCCGTGTACTTGGACGAATAGTAAGCCTGCTTTACTGCCTCCAAGGTCTTCTTCAGGCCGACGCCGGGACCCAGCAGCTGGCCGGTTCCGAACCGCTCGCCGGATTCAAGGGCATTGCGCCAGCGGATCTCCCAGCCGTCGATGCCGACCTTCTCGGCCAGCATGTCCAGCACGCCCTCCATGGCGAAGTTCGTCTGGTTCACGCCGAACCCCCGCATGGCTCCGCAGGGCGGGTTGTTCGTGTAGACGGCTCGCGACTCGACGTCGACGTTCGGGATCCGGTACGCGCTGCACGCATGGCCGGCGGCGCGCTCGAGCACCTTGTCGCCCACGCTCGCGTATGCGCCCGTGTCGCCCACGATCCGCGCGCGCATCGCGACCAGATGGCCGTCGGCGTCGCAGCCGGCCGTGTACTCCATGGTCAGCGGGTGGCGCTTCGAATGGAACGCCAGGCTCTCCTTGCGCGACAGGGCGACCAGGACCGGGCGGCCGGTCTGCAACGCCAGCAGCGCGGCGTGGCCCTGGACGTTCAGGTCCTCCTTGGCGCCGAACGCGCCGCCGGCGGAAACCTGCGTCACCCGCACGCCTTCGAGCGGAAGCCCGAGGAACGACGCGATCTGGTGACGGTCCTCCCACACGCCCTGACCCTGCGAGTACACGTGCACGCGAGGTCCGTCCCCGTTCACGGGGTTCGGGACCGCCAGCGATGCCTCGGGCTCGAGGAAGGCGTGTTCGATGAACTGCGTCCGGAAGGTCTCGGTCACGACGTAGGCGGCCGACGCCAGCGCCTCGTCGACGTCGCCCCGCTTCACCACGGACAGCGACAGGAGATTGCCCGGGCAGTCCGGCTGCAACTGTGGAGCCGCCTCGGCCAGCGCGTCGAACGGGTCGGTGACGGGCTCGAGTACCTCGTACTCGACCTCGACGAGGGCCGCCCCTTCGCGTGCGGCGACGCGCGTCTCGGCGGCCACGGCCGCCAGCATGTCCCCGACGTAGGACGTGACCTCGCCCTCCGCGACGAACTGACGCCAGTCCTTCGTGATCGCGCCCTGGATCCGCGCTCCCGGCACGTCCGTCCAGGTCGTGACCGCGACCACGCCCGGATGCGCGGCCGCCTTCGAAGTGTCGATCCGCACCACGCGAGCCCTCGGGTGATCTGAGAAGCGGATGGCGCCGAAGAGCATCCCAGGTGCCTTCATGTCGTTGACGTAGGGCTTGTCGCCGAGCGCCAATTCGACTCCCTGGTATCTGCCGGTCCGCGAGCCGACCCGGCCGCTCCAGTCGACGGTGGGGAGCGGCTCGCCGCGCTTGGCGCCTGCCACGAGCCCGATCGCGTCGACGATCTTCACGTAGCCGGTGCAGCGGCAGAGGTTGCCGGCCAGTGCCCGCGAGATCTCTTCCCGGGTCGGCGACGGGGATTTTGCCAGGAACGCCTCGGCCTTCATCACGATGCCGGGCGAGCAGAAGCCGCACTGGGAGGCGCCCGCCGCGACGAAGGCCTCGGCCCAGAGGTGCCGCGTCTCCTGCGAGAGCCCCTCCTGGGTGGTCACGTGCTTGCCGGCGACCCGCTCGGCCGGCTGCGCGCACGACACGCAGGCTCGGCCGTCGACCATGACGGTGCACGCGCCGCACGAACCCTCGGGCGCGCAGCCGTCCTTCATGGAGGTGAGGCCGACGCCCTCCCGGAGGACCTCGAGCAGGCTCGCGCCGGGCCTGACGTCGGTTCGAACGGGCTTGTCGTTCAGTGTGAAGTCCACGGACGCACTCCCTTCCTCACGCCCGGGCCTGCCGAACATGCTGGTCCGGGCTCTGTCACGTTGTCAACGGCGCGTCGGCGCCGGCCGAGTACGAATCGAGTTCGCGGAGCAGGCCCGCCTTCATGTCCTCGTTCGCGAAGCTCGCCTCGATCGCGATGCGGGCGACGCCTCGAACCACCGACTCGTCCCAATCGAACGCCTCCGCCACCGACAGGTACTCCTCGTCGAGTCTGGTCCCCATGACGCCTGGATCGTCGGTGTTGATCGACACGCGGACGCCGGCTCGCCGGAGCGCATCGATCGGATGCCCGCGCAGGTCCGGAAAGAGCCCGAGCAGGACGTTCGAATGCGGGCACACGCTCAACGGGATCCCCCGCCCCGCGAGCTCCTGTACCAGCTCGGGGTCCTCGATCGCCCTGACGCCGTGGTCGATCCGCTCTGCGCCGAGCACCTCGACGGCGTCGCGGACGCCTTCGGGCCCGCTCGACTCCCCCGCGTGCGCCGTCCGCCGCAGTCCGCCCCGGCGCGCCAGCGCGAACGCATCCGCGAACCGCGGCCCGGTCCGTCCCGCGGCCGCCTCGTCCCCGTCGATCGACAGGCCGACGACCCTCGGGTGCCGGACCGAAAGGAGCGACTCCGCGAACGCGCACGCCTCCGTGCCCGAGGCGGTCCGCGAGATGCTCGGACAAAGCCCGACGGCCGCCCCGCCATCCGCCTCGGCCTCTCGCAGGCCAGCGTCGATCGCGTCCAGGAACTCGGCGAGGCGTCCGCGCCAGGCCGGCCAGTGGGCCGGATTCACGATCAGGTCCGCATACCGGACGCCGGATTCCGCTTCACGGAGCCCGAAGCGCCGCGCGAGATCGGCCAGCTGCGCGGCCGTCTCCACCGACGCGCAGGCTCGGTCGAGCACGTTCAGGAACGAAGACAGATCCGCGAAGCCCCCACCGGAGCCCTCGAGCTCGTCGGGCTCGAAGCACCCTTCGAGATGGACGTGGACCTCGGCCTTCGGCATGCCGCGGACGAAGCCCGGCGACACGCTCTCCCGGTCCGCCATCATCCGGATCACTCCCTGCGGAACACGGTGCCGAGGGCCGACGGCGGATCGCCGGCGAAGATGCGCCGCACCACCGGATGCCGATCCGCCGCCCGGCGGAACGTCGGCAGATAGATCACCACCAGGATCAGGATCATCACGACGAACGGCGTGAGCCCCAGCACCTGCGACAGGCTCGGCACGTGCGGTTGCATCTTCAGCGCGATGATCTGCAGGGCTCCGAACACGTACGCCCCGATCGCCGCGCGCGCCGGGTTCCATCCGCCGAAGATCACGATGGCGAGCGCGATCCAGCCGTAGTTCTGGGTGAGGCCGTTCTGCCAGCCCAACTTCACGTCGAGCGAGAACGCCGCTCCGCCGATCCCGGCCAGCGCGCCGCCCAGGATCGTGTACACGTACCGCATGCGGTTCACGGCGATGCCCCGCGCGAACGCCGCCTCGGGTCGCTCGCCGACTCCCTGCATCTCCAGTCCGCGCCGGCTTCGGAACATGAAGAACGTGGCGGCGATCGCGGCGACGTAGCTGCCGTAGACCATCAGGTCCTGGTTGAAGAACACGGGACCGATGAACGGGATCTTCGACAGTCCGGCGATGGCCAGGTGCGGGACCCCGTGCCCCTCGCGGCCGACGTACGGGTCGCCCAGGAACGAGCTGAGCGCCACTCCCAGGAGGGCCAGGATGAACCCGACGGCGATCTGGTTGAGGCCGAGCTCGATGCTGGACACGGCGACGATGGCCGCCATGGTTGCGCCGATGCCCATACCGGCCAGGAAGCCCACGATCACGTTGCCGGTCACGGTCGCCGCCATGAAGCCGATCACGGCCGACAGCGCCACGAGGCCTTCCATGGACAGGTTCACCACACCGGCCTTCTCGCTGATCGTCTCGCCCACGGCGGCGAACACCAGCGGGCTGGCGAAGAACACGATCGATGCGAAGGTGTCGTTCACGGCGCTTTCAGACCCCCGTTGTGCCCGACGTCTCGACCGGTGCCGCCGGTCCGCTCGCCTGCAACTCGGCGACGGTGGCCGGCGCTCCCGCCTCCGCCGCGGCGGCCGACCTTCGCTTGGACAGCCGGCGCAGCTGCCAGCCGCCGGCCAGGATGACGAAGAGCACGACGACCGCCTGGAGCACGCCGCCGATCGCCGAGTTCAAATAGAGCAGCAACGTCAGTTGCGCGCTTCCCACCGAGGCGATCGCGAAGAAGAGGGCGATCGGCGGAACCCGCAGCGCGCGGAACGCCGCGAGCAGCGCCACCAGGATCGCCAGGAACCCGTAGCCGCCCGAGACCGACGGCACCAGCTTGTGCCACACGCCGGCGACCTGGATCGTGCCGGCGATGCCCGCGAGCACCCCGCAGAGCCCGAACGCCCCCAGCAGATACCGGTCGGTGCGGATCCCCATGAGGCGTGCGCTCGCCGGGTTGCGGCCCACCGCCTTGAGCCGAAGCCCGAACATGGTGCCGCGCATGAGCAACCAGACGAGGACGACGCTCGCGATGGCGACGGCCACGGCAACGAGCGACAAGCGCGTGGTGCCCACGACCGGGAGGTTCGCGGACGGACGGAAGATCTCGGTGCCGCTCGTGGACGCGATGCCCTCGCGCTTCCATGGCCCGATGATCAGGTAGACGGCGAGTCCCGCCGCAACGAAGTCCAGCCCCAGACCGCCGAAGATCTCGTTGACACGGCCCTTTGTCTTGAGGACGCCGGCCAGCAGCGCCCACAGCGCGCCGCCGGCGGCGCCTGCCAGGAACATCAGGAGCAGCATCACGAACGGCATGTCGGGGCCGATCCGCGCCACCCACGTCGCCGCGATCGCCCCCATGACGATCTGGCCCTCGATCCCGATGTTCCAGAGGCCGGCCGCGAACGTGATCACCAGCCCCTCGCCCGCCAGGGTGAGCGGCACCCAGGCCATCAGGGTGTCCCCGACCTGGCTCGATCCGCCCATGGCGCCGCTCCAGACGTACCCGAGCGCGGTGAACGGCGGCGCGCCCACGGCTGCGAGCAGGCCCACGACGACGGCCAGGGCGAGCAGGATCGGAATGAGGCTCGTGGTCAACCGGGTGCCGATCCGGCGCGCCGCCTCCGCCGTGTTCATGCGACCGCCTCCTTGCCGCCGATCAGGGCTCCGAGCTCCTCACCGGAGGTGCCACGCGCGTCGAGCGTCCGCAGCACCCGACCCGAGAAGAACACCAGGATCCGATCGCTGTACCGGAGCAGTTCGTCCAGATCGGCCGAGGCGAACACGATCGCCGTTCCCTGTCGTCGCCGCTCCATCAGCTGGGTCCACACCCAGTCCGCGGATTCGATGTCCAGGCCCCTGGTGGGATGCTCCATCAGCAGGAGCCGGACGTCCGGCGGCATGAGCGCGAGCAGGAGGCGCTGCTGGTTCCCGCCCGACAGCGCGTCCGCCGGCGACGACGCCGAGCCCCGGATCGAAAACCGCTCGATGCGCCGGTCGGCCTCGTCCGTCGCCTGCTTCCAGTCGATGCCGAACCGTCCGTTGCCGGTGACGAGCGCCACGTGCTCGGCGATCGTCAGGCCGGAGACCAGGCCCTCCTCCAGGCGTCCGGCCGGCATGTAGTGCACGCCGGCAGCGAGGAACGCCTCCAGCCCGCGACCGGTCATGTCCCGGTCGCCGAGCAGGATCCGGCCGTGTTCGGGATGGACCAGTCCGGCGCACGCCCGGAGGAACGTCCGCTGGCCGCTTCCCTCCAGCCCCGCCAGCCCGATCACCTCGGACGCGCGCACCGAAGCGGTCAGGTCCGTCGTCGCCAGGCCCCTGTCGGCAACGGTGACGTCCTCGAGCCGCAGCACGACCTCACCCGGTTCCACGGCAGGAGGCTCCGCTTCGACCAGGACCTTGCCGAACATCATCTGGACCAGGCGGTCGCTCGGGCAGGGCATGGCCGACGTGCCCACCACGCGTCCGCGGCGCATCACCGCGACGTCCGCGCAGATGTCCTCGACCTCCTCGAGCTTGTGCGACACGAAGATCACCGTCATGCCCTCGGAGGCGAGCGAGCGCAGCGCCTCGAACAGCGTGGTCCGCTGGTCCGCGGAGATGCCCGTGGTGGGCTCGTCCAGGATGAGGATCCGCGCACCCAGCCAGAGCAGGCGGGTGATCTCCAGTTGCTGGCGCTCCCCCACGGTCAGCCCGCGGACGGTCGCATCCGGATCCAGCGCGAATCCGAAGCGCTCCCGCGCCCGGCCCAGTTCGGCACGCGCGCCCTTGCGGTCCTTCGCTGATGCGGCCGGTGCGCCGAGGAGCAGGTTGTCCAGCGCCGTGAACGGCAGGAAAACGAGCGGGTCCTGGTGGAGCATCCCGATGCCCGCACGGATCGCGTCGCGGGGGGCGCTCAGCCGCAGCGGCGTGCCGTCGAGCACGATCTCGCCGGAATCCGCGCCGATGTATCCCGAGAGGATCTTCATCAGCGTCGACTTGCCGGCGCCGTTCTCGCCGAGCAGGCCGTGGATCGCGCCCGACTCGAGCGTCAGGGTGACGCCGTCGTTCGCCCTCGTGTCGCCGAACGACTTGTGGATGTCACGCAGTTCGAGTGCCACCGTGCGTCGCTCCCCACCGGCCCCAGGCGCGGGGCGGCCGGGAAGGTCGCCCACTCCCCGGCCGCTCGGCGCTCCTCCCTACGATCCGGGCTCTCCCCCGGCGGAACCTCAGGACTTGCTGGCGCCCTCGATCCCCTGCAGCAACTGCGGCGAGTACCAGATCTGGGTGTCGCTCGCCGTCTGGCCGTCCGTCAGGTACGTCGAGCCGTCCTGCCAGTTCAGCGGACCCTTGAACAGCACGATGCTGCCATCGCCGAGGCCCTTGATGAACGTGTCGAGCGTCGCGGCGTTCGTCGAGGACAGCGCCGGCCCGTTCGCGAAGCCGACGGGGGACGTCGACACGCTGTTCAGGTTCGACCAGTCCGGGTTCGCCCACTGGAACTGCGCCTTGTACGAGCCGTCCATCACGGACTTCACGATCGAGAGGTACCCCGGTCCCCAGTTGAAGTACGGCACGCCAAGACAGACCGACGGCGCGACGCTGCACGAGTCCTTGTAGTCGTACCCGACCGCCCAGACCTTGCGGCCGGCCTTCGACAGCTGCTCCGTGCGCGTCAGCGCCTCCGTGGTGTCCAGGTGGTCGATGACCACGTCCGCGCCGGACGAGATCAGGTCGTTGGTGACCTGGGTCGGGTCGAGCGTCGTGCCCGGAATGTTGAACCAGAACCCGATCCACTTGACGCTGAAGCCGATCGGGGTCGTCTCATGACGGTAGTTCGTCCAGCAGTACTTCGCGCCCAGGTACGCCGCATTGACGAACCGCCGCGTCTCGTCGTTGATCAGCGGACCGACGATCCCGATCTTGCCCGTCTGGGTCGTCAATGCCGCCGCGCACCCGGCGATCTCCTGCGTGTACTCCATCTTCATGTAGTAGTTGCCGAGGTTCGTCAGGTTCGCCTGGTAGTCCTGGCCCTGCTGCCAGGCGCTGTCGCCGGACGACCAGATCATGGGGACGTCCGGATGCGCCGCCGCCGCGGCCAGGATCGCGTCCTTGAAGTCGTCCGAGGTGGCGAAGATCAGCTTCGCCCCCTGCTTCTCGATCATGTTCGAGATGACGTCCTCGGCCTTGACCGAGGGCCGGTCCGCGGAGTTCACCTTGTCCAGGTAGACCATCTTCGCGCCGGTCTGCTGCTCGACATACTTGCCGCCCTCGTAGTTGGCCTGCGACCACCCGTGGTCGTTGTACGGTCCGACCAGGAGCATGCCGAACACGAACGGCTTCGAGCCGCTGCTCCCCCCATTGCCCGAGGAGGGCGTGCCACCACTGGAACTGTTGTTGTTCGACGAACAGGCGGCCGCGACCAGCACGAGCACGGCCGACAGCGCCGCGGCACCCCAGAACGAACGACGCCGGTACGACATGTTGCGCCTCCCTCTCCACCCCGTCCGCGGGACAGTAGCACCGTACGGTCGGCCGCGGGTCACCCCGCCGCCATCCGACCCCCCACCGCCGGGCCCTTCGTCCCCCCGCATTGCTTACGCTCCCGAGCCCTTCCCCGGATGTTGCCCTTCGACCTGGTCGAGCAGGCCGTCGAACTCGGATTCGAACGCCGAGCGCATCGCGCCTCGCTCGTCGTCGCTCAGCCAGGCCGCCTCCACGCCGTTCATGACGAACTCGCGAACGCGGTCCGGACCGTAGTTGAGCGCCGTGCACAGATCGACGTACTCCTTGCCGACGTCGGTATGGAACATCGTCGGGTCGTCGGAGTTCAGCATGATGCGCATGCCGTTCGCGACCATGTCCCGGATCGGGTGCTTGGTCAGGTCGGGCCATCCGTACACGATGGCCGTCGAGGTCGGGCAGCACGTGAAGTAGATGCCGTCGTCGCGGCACCGGCGGATGACCGCCTCGTCCTCGAGGATGTGGTACCCGTGGTCGATCCGCTCGCACCCGAGCAGATCGAGGCAGGTCGTGATGTTCACCGGCGGCGCGTCCTCGCTGGCGTGGCTGGTCAGACGCAGGCCGCTGCGGCCGGCGCGCTGGAACACCGATGCGAACTTCTCCGGCGGGTCCGGCGCCTCGGCGGCGTCCATGCCCAAGCCGATCAATTCGTCGGGACGATGTTCGAGCACCTCGTCGAGCATCTGCTCGGCGGTGGCGAGGTCGTCCTGCCGGTAGACGTTCGCGATCAGCCGGCAGCGGACGCCGTGGTCGGCTTCGGCCGCCTTGATGCCGTCCACCAGGCCATCGACCACCGTCGCGTACGGGATACCGAGCTTCGTGTGCAGCGTCGGGTTGAAGAACATCTCCCGATACTTCAGGTTGCCGAGCTTCACGCCGTCCTCGAGCGTCTCGTAGGACATGCGCGCGAAGTCGTCGCGATCGACGAACGTGGTCGTGACCAGCGCGTAGATCTTCAGGAAGTCGTAGATCGTGTCGTAGTCGTAGAGCTTGTCGACGTCGTCGGTCGGGAGCGACACGCCGTGCTTCTTCGCCTGGTCGGCCGCGGTCTCCGCACGGACGGTCCCCTCGACGTGACAGTGCAGCTCGACCTTCGGAACGCGCCGTAGGAACTCCTCGTAGTCCACCAGCACCTCCTCACTCGCCACCGTGCCGCGCCGCCGGGCGACGGCCGATCGGCGCGCGGGCTCCTGTAACGTCCCCCCGGCGAACCGTACGCACCGGAGGCCCACCGCGCAAACCTGCGCTGCGCCGCACGTCGCCGCACCGCCGTTCGGTCCCCACGAAGCGGGACCATGGGCACCCCTGGGAGCCACGGCGCCGCGTGATCGTCCAGAGCCGAGGACGTAGGCTTTGGCCGAACGAGGCTTGGGAGGTCGGGCGACGGACGTTCTGCTGCCCCGCGCTCTCGACGAGGCGCTGGAGATGAAGGCCCATCGGCCGGAGGCGGTTCCGATCGCCGGCGGCACCGATGTCATGGTCGCGGTCAACTTCGACGTTCTGCGGCCCTCGGCCATGATCGACGTCTCGTCGCTCCCCGAACTGCGCGCGTGGGAGCGGAGCAACGGGACGGTCCGTCTCGGCGCGGGCGTCACCTATGCGCGGATCGTGCGCGAGCTCGGCGGCCTTGACGACCCGGCGCTGGCACCGCTCGTCCAGGCGTCGCGCTCGGTGGGCTCGCCTCAGATCCGCAATCGGGGGACGGTCGGGGGGAACCTGGGCACGGCGTCCCCGGCGGGCGACGCACTCCCCGTCCTGGCCTGCTACGAGGCGGACGTGGTGCTGGCGAGCGCCGAACGGGGCGAGCGACGGCTGCCACTCTCGGAGTACCTGGTCGGCGTGAAGCGAACGGCGGCACAGCCGGACGAGCTGATCGCCGGCGCCGAATGGCGTGTGCCCCGAGGCGTCGGATCGTTCTCGAAGATCGGGACGCGCAACGCGATGGTGATCGCGGTCGCCGGCCTCTGCCTGACGCTGGATGAGGATCGGCGCGAAGTGCGCGTGGCGCTCGGCTCGGTGGGGCCCACCGTCCTGCGCGCGACCGACGCCGAATCGCTCGCGGCCCGCGCGCTTTCGGAGGCAGGAGCCTGGGACGAGGCGGCTGCGGGCCTCGCCGACGACGTCGTCGCGGAATTCGCCGAGCGCGTCGCGGGCGCGGCGCGGCCCATCGACGACGTCCGTGGGTCGGCCGCCTACCGAAGACACGCGTGCCGGGTCCTCGCGGCCCGAGCGCTGCGATGGGCGCTGTCGGACCGTTCTTCCAATGGTAAAGGTGCCTGACGAATGCTGATCCGCGCGAGAGTCAACGGCGAGTGGCGCGAGGCCGACGTCTGGGAGGGCTCCAGCCTGCTGGCCATGCTTCGCGACGGGCTGGGCCTCTACGGATCGAAGAACGCCTGCGAACAGGGCGAATGTGGGTCGTGTTCGGTCTGGCTGGACGGCGACGTCGTCTGCTCCTGCCTGGTCCTGGCGGCGCAGGCCGAAGGGCGGGAGGTACGGACCGTCGAGGCGCTCTCCGATGGCAGCGGCGGCGGCACCGGCAGGGAACGCGATCTCCATCCGGTCCAGCGGGCGTTCGTCGACGCCGGCGCGGTGCAGTGCGGGTTCTGCACGCCGGGCCTGATCGTCGCGGTCACCGACCTCCTCGACCGGGACCCGTCTCCCAGCGAGCTTGAGGTGCGTGAGGCGCTCTCGGGCAACCTGTGCCGGTGCACCGGATACCAGAAGATCCTGGACGCGGTGGCGCTGGCCGCCGAGCGGCGGCGGGAGGTTTCGCCGTGAGCGGGCCGCCTCGCGTCGGCGACGGACGGCGGACGCTGATCCGGGATTGCGACGTCGTGGTCACCATGGACGACGTCGGGAGCGAACTGGCCGGCGCCTCCATCCTGTTCGTGGACGGCCGGATCGAGTGGGTCGGCTCCGGCGAGCCGCCGACGGCCGCTGAATCGGCGACGGTGCTCGACGGGCGCGGGACAGTGGCGCTCCCGGGATTGGTCAACGCCCACCACCACCTCTACCAGTCGATGACGCGGGTCCGCGCGCTCGGCCGGGGGCTGTTCGACTGGCTGACCGAGCTCTATCCGGTCTGGGCCGGGCTGAACGAGGAATGGGTGCATGCGGCCGCGTCGGTCGGGCTCGCCGAACTGGCCCTTTCGGGATGTTCGACCTCCACCGACCACCACTACATCTTCCCGACGGGCGCCGGCGACCTTCTGGACGCGGAGATCGAGGCCGCGCGGCGGGTCGGCGTGCGGTTCCACCCCTGCCGGGGCTCGATGGACCTCGGGCGCTCGGCCGGCGGACTCCCACCGGACGATGTGGTCGAAGCGGCGGAGGATGTCCTGGCCGCGACGGACGCCGCCATCGAACGACACCACGACGGGTCACCTGGCGCGATGGTCCGCATCGCCGTCGCGCCGTGCTCGCCGTTCTCCGTCTCCCCCGGTCTCATGCGTGAGTCGGCGGCGCTCGCCCGGTCGCGGGGCGTGCGCCTGCACACCCACATCGCCGAGACCGCCGACGAAGAGCGCTACTGCCGGGAGCGATTCGGGATGCGTCCGGTCGATCTGCTGGACGAACTCGGGTATCTCGGGTCCGACGTTTGGCTCGCCCATTGCGTGCACCTCTCGGACGGCGACATCGCGCGGCTCGCCGAGACGGGCACCTCCGTGGCGCACTGTCCCACA
>JBEDUK010000066.1:0-41182 GCA_040414485.1 Actinomycetota bacterium | reverse complement strand
ACGGCCGTCGTCGGCGCGGGCCTGCCGAGCCTTCCCGCGGATCTGACGTCGGCGAAGTCCTATGCGGAGCGCCTGTTCTCCTACCGCTCGCTCGGGCCGCTCGGCGACGACGACGCCAGAGACGCGCTCGTCGTTCCCGCGGCGGCGCTGGACGTGCAGTGGACGAAGGTCGCGCTGACGCGTGTGCTGAAGGAGGCGCGAGGCTACCCGTACTTCCTGCAGGCCTTCGGCAAGGCGACGTGGGACTACGCCGCGGGACCGCCGATCGGCTCGGCCGACGCCGACGCCGGCATCGAGGTGGCCCGGCGCGAACTGGACATCGGCTTCTACGGCAGCCGCTGGGAGCGCGCCACGGCCGCGCAGCGCGCGTATCTTCGCGCGATGGCCGAGGACCGCGAGGAGCGCGCGAGCGCCTCGGCCGACATCGCCCGGCGGCTCGGTCGGCGGCCCAGCGACGTCTCCGTGGCGCGAGACCAGCTCATCCGAAAGGGGCTCATCTACGCACCGGACCGCGGATCGATCGCCTTCACGGTGCCCGGCATGGCCGAGTTCATCGTGCGGCAGCCGTGACGCGCCGCCGGCGCCGTGCCGCGGCGCCGTGCCGCGTGCGCCCTGTCGTGGGCGGAGCCTCTGCGATGATGGACCCATGACGCAGAACCCCGGCGACGCAGGCGTGCGCACCGCTCCGTTCGGTTCGGTCGACGAACTGGACGAACGGCTGCGCGACCAGGCCTACCTCCCCGATCGGGCATTGGCGACGGCGATCTACCTGGCCACCGCGCTGGACAAGCCGCTCCTGCTCGAGGGAGAGGCAGGCGTCGGCAAGACCGAGGTCGCCAAGGCGCTGGCCGGCGCGCTGGATCGCCGCCTGATCCGCCTCCAGTGCTATGAGGGCATCGACGCCAGCCAGGCGCTCTACGAATGGAACTATTCGCGGCAGCTGCTCGCCGTCCGTGCCATGCACGACGACGAAGCAGTAAAGCATGTTGACGATCTGTTCTCCGAGGAATTCCTGGTCGAGCGCCCGCTGCTGGCAGCCCTCCGGGCGGGAGATCAGGCCGTCCTCCTGGTCGACGAGCTGGACCGTGCCGACGACGAGTTCGAGGCATTCCTCCTGGAGGTCCTTTCGGAGTTCGCCGTGACGATCCCGGAGGTCGGGCGCATCGCGGCCGCGCGACCGCCGGCGGTCGTGATCACGTCCAACCGGACCCGCGAGCTCCACGACGCGCTGAAGCGGCGCTGCCTCTACCACTGGATCGACCACCCCACGCTGGAACGCGAGATCGAGATCATCTCGGTCCGTGCGCCGGAGGTCCCTGCGTCGCTCGCCCGGCAGGTCGCGCACGCGGTCGCGCGACTCCGCGAGATGGACGTGGCCAAACGCCCCGGGGTCGCCGAGGCCATCGACTGGGCGAACGCGCTCGCGTTCCTGGGCGTCGACCAGCTCGACGGCGCATCCGGCTCGGCGACGCTCGGAGCCGTGCTGAAGGATCACGACGACCTGGACATGGCCCGGGCGGCCATTGCGGACGTCGTGGCCCCCGCCGAGTGACCCCGCCGGACGTGGACGGCTCTCCGAGCCCCTCGTCCGCCCAGGTCCTCGACCGGCTGGTCGGCTTCGGCCGGTTCCTTCGCGCGAACGGCATGGCCGTGGGCACGGGGCGGATCCTCACGTTCGCCAGGGCCGCGGCGGCGCTCGACCCCTTCGACCGCGCCGAACTGCACGCCGCCGCGCGGGCGTCGTTGGTCTCGCGACCCGAGGACTTCCCGAAGCTTGACGGCCTGTTCGATCGGTACTTCGGCGCGGGAATAGCGCCCCCGAACGCGGCGTCCGGTGAACCGGCGGATGCGCAGGCGGCCGGCGCAGCCGACCCGGACCGGCAGGACGACGACCTCTATGCCGAAGCGATGCCGGCCGCGTCCTCCTGGTCATCCTCGGACGCGCCGGACGAGGAGCTCGACGAGGAGGCCGCGCTCCGGCTCGTGGCGAGCCCCACCGAGGTCCTCCGGTCGAAGGACTTCGCGAAGCTCACCCCGGAGGAGCGGCGGGCGATGCTCCGGTCGGTCCGGCGGCTGGTCCTGGAGGCGCCGCACCGTTCCTCCCGGCGGTTTCGGCCGTCGCCCCGCGGCGCGCGCTTCGACATGCGGCGAACCCTTCGCCGTTCGCTGAAGACCGAGGGCGAGCCGTTCGACCGCGCGTGGCGCGACCGCCGTACTCGTCCGAGGCCGCTGGTGCTCCTCCTGGACGTGAGCGGCTCGATGGCGCCGTACAGCCGGCCGCTCCTGGAGTTCGCGCACGCCGCCGCGCAGGCCGGCCGGAAGGTCGAGGTGTTCGTGTTCGGCACGCGCCTGACGAGGATCACACGGCTGGTGCGCTCGCGCGACCCCGACGCGGCGCTCGACGCGGTCGGGCAGTCGGTCGTGGACTGGGAGGGCGGCACGCGTATCGGCGAGTCGCTGAAGCAGCTGCTCGACGAATGGTCCGCCCGCTCGGCGCTGCGGGGAAGCGTGGTGATCCTCGCCTCCGACGGCCTGGAGCGCGGCGATCCGGAACTGCTGCAGAAGCAGATCGCGCGGCTCAGACGGCTGGTCCACCGGCTGGTCTGGGTCAACCCACTGAAGGGCTCGCCGCGGTACGAGCCGCTCGCACGCGGCATGGCCGTCTCCCTTCCCCACATCGACGTCTTCCTGCCGGGACACAACCTGGAGAGCCTGGAGGCGCTCGCCCAGACCGTCTCCGCCGGGTAGGGACGGCTCGGGGTGCCTGAGCTCCCGGACGTCGAGGCGTACCGGCGGTTCTTCGCCGAGCACGCCGCTGGGCGCGTGGTTCGCGACGTCGTGACGGACCCGTCGATGCTCCGAGACGTGTCGGAGAGCGTCCTTCGTGACGCCCTCCGGGGCCGGCGATTCGCGCAGCCCGAACGGCACGGCAAGTGGTTGGTCTGCTGGACCGACGGGCCGGCGCTCCTGCTTCACTTCGGCATGACCGGGACGCTCGTCTGGTCTGCGGACGAGCCCGACCGCCACCGCTGGGACCGGCTGACCCTGGAGTTCGAAGGCGGCGGCGAGCTTCGCTATCGGAACATGCGCAAGCTCGGTGGGATCTGGCTGGCCCACGGGCAGGCGGAGGTTGCGACGATCCTCGGTCGGCTGGGGCCCGACGCGCTCGACCTCCCGGCGCCGCGGATCGCGCGGATGCTGGGCGGGCGCCGCGGCCAGGCGAAGGCGGCCCTGATGGACCAGGCGTTCATCGCGGGTATCGGGAACCTTCTGGCCGACGAGATCCTGTGGCGCGCGCGGATCCATCCGAAGCGCCGGCTCGACTCGCTCGACACGGACGAGCGCGTGCGGCTCGGCAGGAGCGTCAGGACGGTCGTGCGCGCGCTGGCTGCGTCCGGAGACGCGGCGATGGCGCATGGAAGTTGGCTCATCCCGGTGCGCCGAGATGGCGCCGCGTGCCCGCGATGCCGGACGCCGCTGGCGCGAACCGTCGCCGCCGGGCGCACGACCTACTTCTGCCCGGCGTGCCAGCCCGAGGGCATCGAACGCGGGCGCGTCGAACCCGGCGAGCCTTAGCTCGTTAGCTCGCGGCGTTGATCCCGAGTCGTTCGGCCTCGCGCGCGGCGGCCGTCCGGCTGCCCACGCCGACCTTCGACAGCACGTTGGAGACGTGATGGTCGACCGTCCGCTCGGAGATGAACAGCCGCTTCGAGATCTCGGAGTTCGCCAAGCCCTCGGCGACCAACGCGAGCACCTGCGTCTCGCGCGGCGTGAGCCCGTGCGGGTTGGCCCGTGTGGCCGCGCGCGCCCCGCGCGGAACGGACCGCGCTCCCAGGTCGCGAAGCATGCGCCGGATGACCGCGGCGGTGGCCTCCGCCCCGAGCGCCGTCAGCCGGTCGAGCGCGTCTCGAAGAGAGGCCTCGTCGCCGGCCGACGCGATCGCCATGGCCGCTTCGTACGGCGCGTCCCACCGTTGCCAGATCTCGGCGGCTCCCAGCGCATCCCCCGCCAGTTCCAGCGCGAACGGCTCGGGCAGCCCGGTCGGCGCCACATCGAGCGCGCCACTCCGGCGCATCCACAGCGCGAGCGGTCCCAGCGACCAGGCGTCGCCGGTTCGCAGCGCGATGTCGAATGCCGTCCGGGCCCCCTCGACCCCCACACGGGGACTCCCGGCGAGCCAGTGCGCCTCGAGGCGTGCGGTGGCCACCGCGATCGTCCACTCCGGTTCGTCGACCCCGGCCGCCAGGGCAGCGCACTCGTCGAGGAGATCCCACGTGCCCTCGGATCCCCGGCGTGCGCCGATCGTCGCGAGCGGAACGAGCAGGTGCATGCGGTTGACCGGCGAGACGATCCCGGATGCGGCCTCCCGCCCGATCGCCGTGGCCTCGTCCCACCGTCCGAGGCGCTGCAACGCGTCGACACGCCCGCCGAGGAGACACACACCGAAGGTCCCGATCTCGTGGTCCTCCGTGTATTGGATCCCCTCTGTGTAGCACCACTCGTACTGGTGGACCCGGTAGCGGTCGACGGCGAACTGGTACAGGTTCGCGAAGCCGCGACCGGCCGTGTCCTCCGCGCCCGCCTCCATCGCCAGACGAAGCGCGCGCTCGAGGTCGCCCCAGCCATCCTCACCATTCGACAGGCGCACGCACCCGATGGTGTTCAGCGCGTAGGAAACGACGTCCGGCAACCCGAGCTCCTCGCCCATCTCGCGGGCGACCTCCGACAGGCTCAAGGAGTCTTCGAGCACCAGCTCCAGGCTGAGGCCGGCACCGAGGTTGGCGAGCGACCATGCCTTTGCCGCGCTGGGAGGCCTTCCCTCCAGGACCGCGACAGCCTCCCGGGCCAGGCGCCTGGATTCCTCGCCGCGACAGAGCCGCCAGAGCGAACGTGAAAGCCAGCGCAGATCGTCGGCGACGGCCTCCGGCTCATCGAGCGCGCGGCGGAGGTCGAGCGCTGCCTGCCACGCCGCCGCGGCGTCCTCCCAGCGATCGATCAGCGAGAGCTCCCGCGCGAGCTCCTCTGTGAGCGACGCACGAACATCCGCCCCGAGACCCTGGCCGAACCGGAGCGCTCGTGCGAACTGCGCCGCAGCCTCCCTGTGCGCCCAGAACTCCGCTGCACGCCTGCCGGCCGCCGGCGCATGGCGCAGGACGGCGTCGGCGTCGCCGGCAGCCTCGGCGTGGTGGGCCAGTCGGGCATGGTCGAGCTCGCCGCCGCGCTGCTCGAGGCCCGACAGGACCGTCGCATGCAGCCGGGCCCGTCGATGCGCGGGGATCGAATCCTCGACCGCCCGGCGGGTCAGCTCGTGGCGAAAGCGGTACACGTGGCCGTCGGTGATGAGCGACCCGGAGGACAGACAGCGGTCGATCCCGTCCGTCCCGCCGGCGCCGGTCACATGCTCGAGCAGCCACGGCTCGATGCGCGTTCCGATCACCGACGCCGCCTCCATCGCCTGCCGGGCGTCGTCGGGGAGTTGGGCGATGCGACCCATCACCGCGTCGACCACGGTGGCGGGCACCGGTACGTTCGGATCGCAGAGGATCTCGCTCACGAAGAATGGGTTTCCGCCCGTCAGGGCGTGCAACTGCTCCGGATCGACGCCGACGTCCCCGGCGAGCGTGCGCACCGCATTGACCGTGAGGGGCGGGACGCCCATACGACGCGTCGCGCGCTGGGTCGCGAGCTCACCGATGACCACGCGCAGCGGATGATCCTCACCGATCACATCGTCCCGGTAGGTCACGACGACCATGGCCCTCGCGGAGGCGACGCGGCGGCTGACGTACCGAAGCCAGTCGAGCGTGGCCTCGTCGGCCCAATGGATGTCCTCCACGACGACGACGGTCAGTCGCGTCGGATCGTCGAACGCCCGCAGCGACGCGGAGAACAGTTCCTGTCGCGGAGCGCCTCCGTCGGTTCGTTCCCTCAGATCGCCTCCGGCGGCATCGGCGATGTCGAACAGCGGACCCAGGGGCCTTGGCGTGAACGAGCCGTCACACGCGCCCCAGAGCCATCGGGCATCGTCGAGCCGCTCGGCGAGCGCTTCGATCAGCGAGGTCTTGCCGATGCCCGCCTCGCCGGAGACCAGCACGAAACGGCCGTTGCGGGCCGAGGCGTCGGCGGCGTACTGGCCGAGCGCGTCCAGGAAGGAACCGCGTTCCAGCAGGTCCATCGCCGGATTCTAGGCGCTCGCCACTTGCGCCGAGGAGCCTCAGCCCTGGCCGAGCAGGTCGTCCAGCGAGGGCTTCTTCTTCGGCTCGCGCTGCAGCACGTCGTCGAACGACGGCTTCGGCTTCGACCCGGGCGCTCCGTGTTCCATGAGGTCGTCCAGGCTCGGCCCGCCCAGATCACCGGCGGCCTCGAGCATCTCCTCGAGCGACTTCCCGGGATCGCCGGTCAGCCGCATCCGGAGCGCCGCGAGCACTGACGCGTGCTCGTCGGAAAGGCCCTGGTTGATCTTGATCTCGGTCAGCGCCTTCTCCGCGCGCCGCAACAGGCGTTCGTCGTCGGCGGCGTCGGTCATGTCGTCGTCGACGATGCCAGATACGGCTGCGGGTCGGCTTCGAACTTCGCCTGACATCCGGCCGAGCAGAAGTAGTAGGTGAGGCCATGGTGGACGGCCCGGTACCGTGCGGTGGCGACGGCCACCGTCATGCCGCACACGAGGTCGAGCGCCTCGTGGACCTCGGACGTCGCAACGGCCGGGGCGGTGGGCCCGGCCGCGAACGCTCCCGACGCGCGCCGCTGCACCAGATCCGCCAGCACCGCCACCGCGATCTCCTGCGGTGCGATGTGGCCCAGATCGAGCCCCGCCGGCGCGTGCACGCGCGCGAGCTGGTCCTCCGTCACGCCGCGATCCCTCAGGAACGTCAGGACGCCCTCGGCTCGGCGGTCCGAGGCCACCAGGCCGACGTACGCCGCCGAGGACTCGAGCGCGTGCTCGAGGGCGTCCTCGTCGTAGTGACCCTGGGTGGCCACGACCACGAACGAGCGGTCCCCGACGCCCGCGGCGGCCAGATCCAGCGACGTCACGACCGTGTCGACGCCCGGATGATCGGTGGCCGAGCCCCGATCGTCGACCACCACGGTCCGCCAGCCCAGGGCCGACGCCATGCGCGCCAGCGAATCGACCGCGGGCGAGCGCCCGATTACGACCAGATGCGGGGATGGGAACACCGGCTCGACGTAGATCTCCAGCGCGCCCTCGCTCTGGCAGGTGATCGGCAGGGCCACGACGCCGTCGCGGCGGTGCATGTCGACTTCCTCGGGGGACCCGAGGAAGACGAGCTGCGGCGCGCCGTCCTTCAGGACCGCCCGGGCCTGGGCGACGACCGATGGCTCCGCGCAGGCGCCGCCGACCCAGCCGCGCACGTGGCCGTCGGTGGTGATCAGTGCCTTCGACCCCACCTGGCCCGACGATGGCGATCGTCGCCAGACCACCGTGGCGAGCACGTACGGCTCGCCACGGTTCGCCATCTCGCGGGCCAGTCCGTCGAGTCCCTCCGTCACAAGGAGCAGTCTCCCACAGGGAACGCGAGTCCCTTCAGCCGGCCGGCGCTGCGGGCGACTGCTTCGCCTTCGCCGCCTGGATGGCCTCCCACACCTTCCCGCTGGTCAGCGGCATGTCGATGTTCGTGATCCCGTAGGGCTGCAGCGCGTCGATGACCGCGTTGACGAACGCCGCCGGCGACCCGACGGTCGCGGATTCGCCCACACCCTTCGCCCCGATCGGGTGGTGCGGCGACGGCGTCACGGTGGCGTCGAGTTCGAACCTGGGCGTCTCCCACGCCGTCGGCAGGAGATAGTCCATGAAGGTCGAACCGATGCAGTTGCCGCTCTCGTCGAACGTGATCAGTTCCATCTTCGCGATGCCGAATCCCTCGGTGAGGCCGCCGTGGATCTGGCCCTCGACGATCATCGGGTTGATCCGCACACCACAGTCGTCCACAGCGACCATGCGCCGGACGTGCCACTCGCCGGTGTCGGGGTCGACCTCGACCGCCACGACGTAGGTGCCGAACGGGAACGTCAGGTTCGGCGGGTCGTAGTAGTACACGCCTTCGAGCCCGGCCTCCATGCCGTCGGGGAAGTTCGTGTACGCGGCGAACGCCACCTCTTGGATGGTCTTCGCCTGATCGGGCGCGCCCTTGACGGAGAAGCGGTGGTTCACCCATTCGACGTCGTCTTCGGAGACCTCCAGGAGATGCGCGGCGATCTTCCGGGCCTTGTCCCGAACCCTGCGCGCAACCATCGCGGTCGCCGCGCCGGACACCGGCGTGGAACGCGACGCGTAGGTGCCCAGCCCGTACGGCGTGTTGTCCGTGTCGCCGTGCATGACCTTGACGTCCTCGGGCTGGATGCCGAGCTCCTCGGCCACGATCTGCGCGAACGTCGTCTCGTGGCCCTGCCCCTGCGTCTGTACGGACAGTTTCAGGATCGCCTTGCCGGTCGGGTGCACGCGCAGCTCGGCACCGTCGCTCATCTTCAGGCCGAGGATGTCGTAATCCTTGTGCGGGCCGGCGCCGACGATCTCCGTGAACGACGCCAGCCCGACCCCGTACAGCTTCCCCTCGGCGCGCGCGTCGCCCTGCTCCTTGCGAAGGTCCGCGTAGCCGATGTTCTGCAGCGCCAGATCCAGCGCGCGCTGGTATTCACCCGAGTCGTAGACGAACCCGGTGGCGCTCTCATAGGGAAACTGCTCTGGCTTGATGAAGTTCTTCCGGCGGATGTCAGCCGGGTCCATCCCCAACTCGTATGCGGCGTTCTGCACCAGGCGCTCGATCAGATAGGACGCCTCCGTCACGCGGAACGAGCATCGGTACGCGACTCCGCCCGGCGCCTTGTTCGTATATGCGCCGTCGGCGCTCACGTGCGCAGCCGGCAGGTCGTACGAGCCGCTCACGATGTGGAAGAGGCCCACCTTGAACTTCGAGGGCTGTGCGTCCGCGTGGAACGCGCCCTCGTCGGCGAGCAGTGACGCGCGCAGGCCGAGCATGGTTCCGTCCTTCTTCAGCGCCATCTCGCCCGTCATGTAGAAGTCGCGCGCGAAGCCGGTGGAGATGAGGTTCTCCGTGCGGTCCTCGATCCACTTGACCGGGCGGCCGAGCAGCAGAGAGGCGGCGGTCGCCACGACGTAGCCGGGATAGACGGGGACCTTGTTGCCGAACCCGCCCCCGATGTCCGGCGAGATGATCCGGATGTTCTCCTCCGGCAGGCCCGCCACCAGCGCGAACACGGTCCGAATGGCGTGCGGCGCCTGTGAGGTCATCCAGATCGTGGCCTGCCCGGTCGCCGGGTTCACGTCTGCCACGCAGCCGCACGTCTCCAGCGGAGAGGGGTGCGAACGCGGGTAGTGCGTCTCCAGCGACACAACGACTTCGGCCTCGGCGAACGCCGCGTCGGTCTTCTCCTTGTCGCCGGCCTCCCAGTGGAAGATGTGGTTGTCGGTCACGCCTTCCTTGTCGGTCCGGATGACGGGCGCGCCGTCCGCGAGTGCCGCCTGCGGCGTGACGAGCGCATCCAGCGGCTCGTAGTCGACGTCGATCAGCTCGAGCGCGTCCTTCGCGATGTACGCGGATTCCGCGACGACCGCCGCCACCTCCTGCCCCTGGAACCGAACCTTGTCCGTGGCCAGAACGGCCTGTGTGTCGTACGACATGGTCGGCATCCATGCCAGGTTGTGCTGCGCCATCAGATCGCCGGTCACCACCGCGATCACTCCCGGCAGTGCCGACGCGCGCGAGGTGTCGACCCCGTTGATCTTCGCGTGCGCGAACGGGCTGCGAAGGATCGCCATGTGCAGCATGCCCGGCAGGTTCACGTCGTCGACGTAGGTCCCGCGACCCTGGATGAAACGGTCGTCCTCCTTGCGCTTGACGCTGTGGCCGAGACCGCGGATCTCCTCTGCTTCGGTCGCCATATCGCTCGCCGTCCCCTCTAGGAAACCGCCGCAGCCGGCTCAGCGGCGGGCGCGGCGCTCGATTCGTCGGTGGTGTCCGCGGACATCGCGTGGCCCGCCGCCTGGATGGCTTTGACGATGTTCATGTAGCCGGTGCAGCGGCAGATGTTGCCGGAGATCGCCCAGCGGACCTCGTCGTCCGACGGCGAGGGGTTCGCTTCCAGGAGGGCCTTGCCCACCAGCATCATGCCCGGCGTGCAGAACCCGCACTGGAGTCCGTGCTCCTCCTTGAACGCCGACTGGATCGGGTCGAGCCCGCCGGCAGCCAGGCCCTCCACCGTCGTGACCGAATGCCCGGAGGCCTGCACGCCGAACATCGTGCAGGACTTCACCGGTTCGCCATCCAGCAGGACCGTGCACGCTCCGCAGTTCGACGTGTCGCAGCCGATGTGGGTGCCGGTGAGGCCAAACCCCTCGCGGATCAGATGGACCAGAAGCATCCGGGGTTCGACGTCGGCGGTTCGTTCCGCACCGTTGACGGTGACAGTGACTTCCATATCGTCAGTCCCCTTTACTATCTGCGTGTCCGAAGGACCAGGCGTTCAGTTCGCGGACGCAGCCGCCGCGGCCGCCTGTGCGAGCCCGCGCTGCACGAACACCGACACGACGTTCCGCTTGTAGTCGGCGCTGCCACGAAGGTCCGACTGCGGGTCGGCGGCCGCGGCCGCCAGACGGCCCGCCTCGGCGAACGCTTCCGCGGTGGGCTCCGCGCCCGCCAGCGACGCCTCGGCGTCGGCGGCGCGGATGTTCTTCGGACCAACCGCCGTGAGGCCGATCCCGGCGCGTGCGATACGCCCGTCCTCCATGGCCAGGCTGACGGCCACGGCGACGGTGGCGAAGTCCCCGACCTTGCGCTCCATCTTCAGATACGCGCCGCCATTCCGTCCGGTGGGTGCTGGCACACGAACCTCGGTGACGACCTCGTTCGGCTCGAGCGCCGACGTGAAGGTGTCCACGAGGAAGTCCTGGATGGGGATCACCCGTAGGCCGCCGGCACTCTGCGCCGCGACCTGCGCACCGACCGACAGCATGACGGCTCCCCAATCGCCCGCCGGATCCGCGTGGGCCAGTGACCCGGCGACCGTTCCGCGATTCCTCACCAGCGGGTCGGAGATGAGCGGCGCGGCGGCCGCGAGCGTCGGATATCGCGAGTGGACGACGTCGCTCTGCTCGACGTCGTGATGGCGCACCAGCGCCCCGATGCGAAGCCAACCGTCGGACTCGGCGATGCCGTTCAGGTCCGGCAGGTCGTTGATGTCGACCAGCACGGCCGGCGCGGCGAACCGCAGTTTCATGAGCGGGATCAGGCTCATCCCGCCGGCGAGCACCTTCGCGTCCTCACCGTGCTGCTCCAGAAGCGAGAGCGCGTCGGCGAGCGACGAAGGGCGTTCATAGTCGAACCGAGCAGGGAGCACCTTGCCTCCTTCCCCCCAAATGGTGAAAACCGGTGCTACCGCAAGATGTACGAGTCGGGCGAACCGCCGGATGTTTCTACTGCCAGGACGTGCTCAGCGCAACTCCGCCCGGCGTCGGCGGAGTCCTGCTTTTAGTCCTTCTTCCCACCGAACAGGCGGCGGAAGAAGCGGACCACGGCCTTCCAGAGCGCCCAGAGGCCCAGGCGGATGCCGCCGACCGGCTTGGCGGTGCGGGCGCCCGGGGCCGGGGCTGGCCGGGACGGCTGTGGCGCCGGCGGCGTCGACGGCGCGGGTTCGGGGGCGGCGACCGCGGGCGCTTCCGGCGCGGTCACGCCACCCGTGGGGGCATCCGCCGAGGAGGTTTCCGCCGCGGGCGCGGGCGCGGCGCCCTCCGGGGCAGACTCCTCGCCGGACGGGGCGGGCTGAGCCGGCTGGTCGCCGGATGGGGCTGGCTGGTCGCCGGTCGAAGCCGCCTCCTCGCCGCCCGGTGCGGCCTGCCGTGCCGACTCCTCGGCGGCGATGTTCTCCTTCAGACACCCGGCGAACTCGTTCGTCAGCTTCGAGGAGATGTCCTGGATCATCCCGCGGCCGTACTGCGCGGCCGCGCCGGTGATCGTCAGGTCCGTGACGAACTCGACCTTCGTCCCGCCGTCCGCCTCGGACATGTCGGTGGTGATCAGGGCCGAGGCCGCGCCCCGACCGCGCTGCTCCCTGCCGTCGGCCTTCAGCACCACGTGGTGTGCGGCGTCGTCGCGTTCGGTCATGACGACGGTCCCGCCGAACCCCATCTTCACCGGCCCGAGCCGAACGGTCACGCTGCCCTTCCACGTGGTGTCGTCGACGGTATCGGTGAGCTCGGCGCCCGGCATGCACGGGGCCACCTTCGCAACGTCGAGCATGTAGGCCCATACGCGGTCGATCGGCGCGTCCACCTGGAATGCGTTCTTGATCTCCATCCGATGCGCCCCTCGCGCTGTCAGCGGTTCCGGAACCGCGCCGCCGCGACGATGTACGCGATCACGGCCGGCACGACGACGAGCGCGGCCTCGATCAGCAACAGCGTCTTGTTGCTCGACCGGAAGAGCTTGCCCCCCCAGATGATCAGGGTGCCCACGACCGTGATGAGCCCGGCGATCAGGAGGCATGCGCCCAGGAACTGGTTGGCCGCATACCAGGTACGGTTCGACTCCTGGGCGAGCACGAACGTCAGGCCGTAGACCCTGTTGGGCCTGACCTTCTTGATCAGAAGCGGGATCGCCAGGATGACGATGATGATGCCGATCACGAGCCCCACGGTCAGGATGAGCGTTCGGTGGGACTGTCCGGCGCCCGCGACATGTCCCGAGATGGGCGTGGCACGCGCGGCGAGCACCGATGCCAGTGTGGCTACCTCGTGGATCGACACAACCTCCGGCCTCGTAGTCGGTCGCGGGCGCATGCTAGCAGCCGTCATGAATGTGGGCATCGACTCCGATCCGGCGGCGCGACCCGGCCCGCCGGCCGCGATCAGGGGCCCTCGATGACCGACGGTGTGTCCACCGCGACCGCAGGGGCTGTGGTGACGCGCGTTCGGACCCGCCTTCCCGTCGACCTGCGTCTCACGCTCGGGCCATCCTTTCGGATGTCCGGCGGCAGCGGCACCCGCGGCCGCCGCACAGCCGTCTCGCGTGTCGCGACCGACGGCGCGTTGTGGCGCGCCGCGCGGACGCCCGAGGGGCCGGTCACGGCGCGATTCTCGAAGGACGGGGATGGTGTCGCGGTGCACGCGTGGGGCGACGGGGCCGACTGGATGACCACCGCGGCATCCGGGTGGATCGGCGCCGACGATTCGCTCGACGGATTCGAACCGGTTGGTCTGATCCTCGAACTCCATCGCCGTATGCCCGGACTGCGCATCGGGAGGTCCGGCCTTGTGTTCGACGCGATCGTCCCGACCGTGCTCGCGCAGAAGGTCACGGGGAAGGAGGCCGGACGGGCGTGGGCGTCGCTCGTCCGCGCCTTCGGCGAACCGGCCCCCGGCCCTCCGGAGGCCGGCCTGGTGCTCCCGCCGTCAGCGGAGGTGCTCGGTGCGCTGCCGTATCAGGACTTCCACCCTCATGGTGTCGAGATGCGGCGGGCCAACGTGATCAGAGGGCTCGCTGCCGGGGCCCGCCGCCTGGAGCGAGCGGCCGTCGTGCCGCTTCCGGACGCCTACGCGGTGCTGCGTTCGTTCCCGGGGGTCGGGCCATGGACGGCCGCGGAAGTCGCGGGCGTTGCGCTCGGGGACCCGGACGCCGTGCCCGTCGGCGACTACAACATCCCGAACATGGTCGCGTGGGCACTCGCGGGCGAGGCCCGTGGAACCGACGAACGCATGCTCGAAATGCTGGCGCCGAACGCGGGTCATCGCGGCCGGGTGATCCGGCTCCTCGAGGCCGCGGGGATGAGCGCGCCCCGGTTCGGCCCCCGCGCGCCCGTCCGTTCGATCCGCGGCCTCTAGGACCGGGGCTCGGCGACCCCGGCGGCTCGCGGCTGGCACGAGGGGCACCAGTACGTGATCCGCTCCTCCGTCTCCCGGCCCTGTTCTGCCGAGCGGATCGGGGTGCCGCAGCGACTGCACGGCTCCCCCCTTCGTCCGTAGACCCAGCGCGATCGACCCCGTCGGGGGTCCCCGGTGGTGACCTGCTCCCCGATCGTCCGATTGACCTCCATCACCCGCTTCGTCAACGACACGAGGGCCGGCAGGTCCCGGACGTCCCCCACCCGGGTCCACGGGTCGACGCCGCGGAGGAAGAGGATCTCGGACTTGTAGACGTTGCCCGGGCCGGCCATGACGCGCTGGTCGAGGAGCGCCTCGCCGATCGGCCGGGACGGGTCGGCGCTCAACCGTCGCAGCGCCTCCTCCGGATCCCAATCCGGGCCCAGCACGTCGGGTCCGAGGTAGCCGAGCGTCGCCTGCTCCTCGTCCGTCCTGATGATCTCGAGCAACCCCAGCAGGCGCCCGTACGCGACCCATGGCTCGGTGCGCAGGATGAGCCGGATCTGGTGCATCCGCCCGGGCGGCGGCTGCCCCGGACGCCGGAGCTCGAAGCGGCCGTCCATCCGGAAATGGGTATGGATGGTGAAGCCCGCGTCGGTTCGAAACAGCAGGTGCTTGCCGCGGGCCGCCACCTCTCGCAGCACCTGGCCGGAAAGGTCGGACGTGGCGAAGGCCGGCACCCGGACGTCCGTCCCGGTCAGCACCCGGCCGGCCATCGCCGCGTGCAGCCGGGCGCAGGCCACCAGCACGGTGTCGCCCTCGGGCATGGGTTCACCCCAGACGGGCAGCCGTTCAGGTCTGCGTCGGCGCGGCCGAGGCGGTCAGTTCCGAGGTGCACGCCGGGCATCGGGTGGCCGTCAGGGCGACCTCGGTCGTGCAATACGGGCAGGGGCGCGTGGTGGGCTCCTCCTGCTTCGCCCTGCGTGCGGCCAGGGCGTTCATGGGCACGACCACCAGGAAGTAGACCGCGGCGGCAACCGCGATGAACGTGATGATCGCGTTCAGGAACGCGCCGTAGGTGATGTAGTTGTTGCCGCGGAGGTGGATGTGCAGCGTCGCGAAGCTGGTGCTGCCGAAGATCGAGCCGATGATCGGCGTGATCACGTTCGTCACGAACGAGGTCACCAGCACGCCGAACGCCGCGCCGATCACCACCGCGACGGCCAGGTCGACGACGTTCCCCCGCAGGATGAATTGCTTGAACCCCTTCAGCATGCGACCTCCTCTCGCCCGCCGATCTCGCAGGCTACCCCGCGCCGCCCGCTGAGGGAAACGTGAACGCACCCTGGGCAGCCGAGCGGGTCCGGCGGGCTTCGTTCAGGCTCGAAGTCGCAGCCCGCGCGACGACGGCCGGAAGCCGGACGCGGCGAGCGCCGTGGCGAGCGGCGTGTCGAAGACCGCCTCACCGTCGGCGCGTTCCACGTCGAGACGCCCGAGCGCACCGTCCCTGACCGCAAGCGCCAGCGCATCGATCGCCGGCCGGAGCACCTCGAGGTCCTCCGAGTACGTGAGGAGCGACCGGCCGCCCTTCTCGACGTAGACGACGAGGTCGCCGTCCACCAGGACGACGACCGCACCGGCCTTCCGCCCGGGCCGATGACCGGGGCGCTCGGTCTGGCGGGCCGGCCAGGGCAACGCCGCACCGTACGGGTTGGCCGGGTCGGGCGCCGCGAGGACCACCGTCCCGCCGCCGCCCTGGGGCGGGCCCGGGTCCGCGAGCCGCCGCATCCGATCGACCGCGCCGGGGGCGGCGAACTGGGCGCCGCCGAGGCCCTCGACGAAGTACCCGCGGCGGCAGCGCCCCGATTCCTCGAGCGCCTTCAGCACCGCGTAGACGGAGGCGAATCCGCCGGGCGCGTGCTCCGCGACGGCGGCGCCGCGCGTGAGCACGCCGTGGCGTTCGAGGAGCTGTTCGACCAGGGCATGCAGCCGCCGCGTGGGATCCGGCTCGCTCACGCCCACCAGGCTCCACCGGCCCGCGGCCGCCGGCGGCCCCAAGCGCGACGGGAACGCCGGCCCGCGTCCCGGCCGCCTCCGGCGGCCTCCCGAGCGGCGTCTGCCCGCACCTCCGACGAGCGCCCGAAGCGGGCCCAGCGTGTCGTTCGTGGCCAGACCCGCCCAGACCAGCTCCCACAGCGCGGGCACGACGTCGTCATCCATGACGGACGGACCGAGCGCGTCGGAGATCTGGCGGAAGAACATCGCGCCGCGCTCGGCCAGCACGGTGCGAAGGGCGGCGGCGTGTTCGGACAGATCGGCCTCCACCGGCTCCGGCATGAGCCGCGGCGCGGCGTCCGCGGTGCAGAGCACGACCCACCCGTCGTCGGTCCCGAGGGCGCCGGCGCCGGCCCACGCCACCTCGCCCGACGCGCAGAGCTCGTCGAGCATGGCCGGCGCATAGCCGGGGAGCCGGACGGGAAGCACCAGGCGCTCCAGCGCCGAGGCCGGCACCGGCGCGCCCTGGAGCTGCTCGACGACGCCGAAGACCGCGTCTGCGTTCGCGCGACGCGGTCCGCTGGGCCCGATGCCCTGCCATGCCGTCAGGAACCGCGCCAGGGCAACCGGCGGGACGGGCTCGACCTCGCGCCGGTACGCGGCGAGCGAACGGCTCCGAAGCCGCCGGAGCACCTCGGCCTCGATCCATTCTCGGCCGGTTCCGTCCGGCCGGAACTCGCCTTCGACCAGTCGGCCCTCCGACTCCAGCCGGCGCAGTGCGTCCTCGACGACGGCCACGCCCAGGCCGAGCCGCCTGGCCGGAGCGTCCGCGGTGAACGGCCCGTGCGTGCGGGCGAACCGCGCGATCAGGTCCCCCAGCGGGTCGCGCACGGGTTCCAGGAAGGCCGCCGGCACGCCGACGGGCAGCGCCACCCCGAGCGCGTCCCGGAGCCGGGCGGCGTCCTCCATGGCGACCCACCGCTCCTCACCGGAGATCCGGACGGGCATGGCCCTTCGGGTGGCCGCGAGCTCGCCGAGCCACGCCTCGACGTCG
This sequence comes from Actinomycetota bacterium, assembly GCA_040414485.1. Lineage (GTDB taxonomy): Bacteria > Actinomycetota > UBA4738 > UBA4738 > UBA4738 > JBEDUK01. The sequence continues at coordinate 24,299 of JBEDUK010000066.1, read as the reverse complement.
GCGCCGGAGAGGCTCCGTGCCCCCACGTCCGCGACCGTGAGGTCGCCGACCCGCCTGAGCGCATCGTGCAACTGGTCGGGCGACGTCGCCTTCCGTTCGTCGGTCAGCAGCTGCAGCTCGAGCTCCAGTTCGGCGAGCGCCGCCTGGTCGATCAGGTCCCGCAGCTGCTCGCGGCCCAGAAGTTCGGCCAGGACCGCGCGGTCCAGCGACAGCACCTGCGCCCGGCGCTCGGCGAGCGGCGCGTCGCCCTCGTACATGAACGCGGCGACGTAGCCGAACAGCAGCGAGGACGCGAACGGCGAGGCCGCCGGCGTGTCCACCTCCACCACCCGGACCTCTCGGCGCTGCACCGACGCCATCAGTTCGACCAACGCGGGCAGGTCGAAGACGTCCTGCAGGCACTCCCTGTACGTCTCGAGCACGATCGGGAACGCCGGGTACTTCGACGCGACCTGCTGAAGGGTGGCGCTGCGCTGGCGTTGCTGCCACAGCGGCGTGCGACGGTCCGGCCTTCGGCGCGGGAGCAGGAGGGCACGCGCGGCCGCCTCGCGGAACCGCCCGGCGAACAGCGCCGAGGTCCCCACGCGCGCCAGCACCAGGTCCTCGACGTCCTCCGGTGAGAACAGGATCGACTCGGCGCTGGGCGCCTCGTCGGCCTCGGGGAGCCGGACGACGATGCCGTCGTCCGAGTACATGGTCTGCACCTCGAGCCCCAGCCGCTCCGTGACCCGCGTCTCGATCGCCTGCGCCCACGGCGCGTGGACGGGCGCGCCGAAGGGCGAATGGATGCACACGCGCCAGTCGCCGATCTCGTCGCGGAAGCGCTCGACCACGATCGTCCGGTCGTCGGGCAGCACCCCGGTCGCCTCGCGCTGCTCCTCCAGGTACGCCAGGAGGTTCGACGCCGCGTTCTCGTCCAGTCCTGCGACGCGAAGGCGTTCGACGCGGTCGTCCGGGGCCATGGCGGCCAGTTCGCGGACGGTGGCGCCGAGCGCGCGGCCCAGTTCGACCGGCCGGCCGGGCGCGTCGCCGTGCCAGAACGGCATGCGGCCGGCCTGGCCGGGCGCCGGCGTCACCAGCACGCGGTCCCGCGTGATGTCCTCGATACGCCACGTGGTCGCGCCGAGCACGAACGTGTCCCCCACCCGGGACTCGTAGACCATCTCCTCGTCGAGTTCGCCGACCCGCGTCTGACGGTCGCCGGCCAGGAACACGCCGTACAGGCCGCGGTCGGGGATCGTTCCGCCGCTGGTGACCGACAGCCACTGTGCGCCCGGCCGGCCGGTCAGACGGTCGGTGGCGCGGTCCCAGTTCAGGCGGGGCCGGAGCTCCGCGAACTCGTCCGAGGGATAGCGTCCGGCCAGCATGTCGAGCACGCCGTGGAGCGCGCTGTCGGGCAGTTCGGTGAACGGCGCGGCTCGGCGAACCAGTTCGGCCAGGTCCGCCACCGTCCATTCGTCCATGGCGGTCATGGCGACGATCTGCTGGGCCAGGACGTCGAGCGGGTTCCGCGGATACCGGAGCTCCTCGATGAGGCCGGCGCGCATGCGTTCCACCACGACCGCGGACTCGACGAGGTCGCCGCGGAACTTCGGGAACAGCACACCCGCACTGACCGCGCCGACGTGGTGTCCCGCGCGGCCGATGCGCTGGAGCCCGCTCGCGACCGAGGGCGGGGACTCGACCTGGACGACCAGATCGACTGCGCCCATGTCGATGCCCAGCTCGAGCGACGAGGTTGCCACCACCGCCGGGAGGCGGCCGGATTTGAGGTCCTCTTCGATCAGGAGGCGCTGCTCGCGGCTGACCGAGCCGTGGTGCGCCCGCGCGATCTCCGTCGGCGCGCCCAGACCGACGCCCCCCTGGGCGATGTACTCGGCCGGCGCCCGATCGGCCTCCGCCGGCGCGTCGCCGGTCCGGCGTTCGATCGCGATCTCGTTCAGGCGCGCGCAGAGCCGTTCGGCGAGCCGCCGCGAGTTCGCGAAGACGATGGTCGAACGGTTCGCCTCGATGAGGTCGACGATCCGCTCCTCCACCGCGGGCCAGACGCTCGACCGCTCTCTGGGCGTGAGATCCGACTCCGCCGAACCTGGCCCGTCGAGCTCGACCCGGGCCTGATCCAGGGGGAAGGGCGCCGGGGCCGTCATGTCCTCGACGGGAACGACGACGGAGATGTCGAACTCCTTCGCCGAAGGGGGCGCCACGATCGTGACCGCGCGGCCCGCGCCGACGAGGAAACGCGCCACCTCCTGGTGGGGCCTGACCGTCGCGGACAGGCCGATCCGCTGCGCCGGGCGCTCGAGCAGCGCGTCCAGACGTTCGAGCGACAGTGAGAGGTGGGCGCCGCGCTTCGTTCCGGCCACCGCGTGGACCTCGTCGACGATGACCGTGTCGACGTGGCGCAGCGCCTCCCGCGCCGCAGAGGTCAGGATCAGGAAGAGCGACTCCGGCGTGGTGATGAGGATGTCCGGCGGCTCGCGTCCGAACTTCCGGCGGTCCTCGGCGGGCGTGTCGCCCGTCCGGATGGCGGTGACCACATCCGGCGCGGGGAGACCGCGCGCGGCCGCCACCTGGCGCATGCCCGCGAGCGGGGCCCGCAGGTTTCGTTCGATGTCGACGGCGAGCGCCTTCAGCGGGGACACGTACAGGACGCGCAGGCGCTCGCCCTTGGTGGGCGGGGGCGCGGCGGCCATCCGGTCGAGCGCCCAGAGGAACGCCGCCAGCGTCTTGCCCGAGCCCGTTGGGGCGACGACCAGCACGTCCTGACCGGAGGCGATGGCGTCCCACGCGCCCTCCTGCGCGGGGGTGGGTCCTTCGAAGGCACCCTGGAACCAGTCGCGCGCGAGCGTCGTGAAGCCGGGGAGGTGGGCGTCGGCCATCGCGTCCTGATCGTAGCCACCGCCGCCGACACGCGAGCGACCCCGACGCCGGAAACCCTCCGCGCCGCTCGGCCGTAGTACTCGCTGATCAGGGCCCGAGCGGCGACGAACGCCGCGCGGGGGACTCGAACAGAGGAGCTTCGACCATGAACGCGACGCAACGACGGATGACGACGTGGGTGATCGGACTCGCCGCCTTGGCTGTGGTCGCGGCGGCGTGCGGCGGCGGATCGAGCGCTTCGTCGACGACGGCGACCACCTCCGCGCCGACCACGGCCGCGCCGACCACGGCCGCGCCGACGACCCCTGCGACCACCCCAACCGAGTCGCCGTCCGCGACGCAGACTGCAGGTGGCACCATCAAGGTCGGGAACGACACCGCGAACAACCACGGCTCGAAGAGCGTCTCCGGCGCGTCAAGCGCCGAGGTCGCCCTGGGCGACTTCTTCTTCAACCCGACCGTCATCAACGGCAAGCCCGGCCAGAAGGTCACGTTCCAACTGAAGAACGAAGGAAGCGCCCTCCACAACTTCAGCCTGACCGCCCAGAGCATCGACAAGGACATCCAGCCCGGACAGACCGAAGACGTGTCCGTCACGCTGCCGAAGTCCGGATTCCTCGAGTTCTTCTGCAAGTACCACCAGGCGCTCGGCATGGTGGGCGAACTGAAGGTCCCGTGATGAACGGTCCGTCACCATCCCGCTCGGCCGGCTCGAGCACCCTTCCGGAGCGCGGTCCGCTGCCCATCGAGCCCCGCGGACCACTGGCGCGCTCTGGCGCGAGCGCCGAGCGGATGGCCGCGATCACCCAGCCGGTCGTGGCCGCCCGCGAGGACGGGAGCGGTTCCCCCGCCGCTCCCGTCCACGTCGGGATCGACCAAAGGTCCTGTTGACGCCCTCCCCGAGGCGCTGCTAGCGTTCCTGCAGCAGCTGACCAGTCAACTGGAGGCCGCGACGCCGTTCGGCGCGTCGCGGCTTCGTTGTTTTCCGGGAGCAGGACGACAGGGACCGGGCCGCCGGACCCGAGGAGGAAGCCACACATGCACCTCGACCCGTACGTCGCACTCGCCGGGCTGATCGTCGGATTCGTGGTCGGCATGACGGGGATGGGTGGCGGTGCCCTCATGACCCCGATCCTGGTCCTGCTGTTCAAGGTCGACGTCGGCACCGCGGTGAGCAGCGACCTCGTCGCCGCCATGGTGATGAAGCCGGTGGGGGCGGGCGTGCACATGGCCCGCGGCACGGTGAAATGGAGCCTCGTCAAGTGGCTGTGCATCGGATCCGTGCCGGGTGCGCTCTTCGGGACACTGATCATCAAGGCCCTTCGCGACAGCTCCGCGAACGTCGAGTTCGACATGAAGATCATCCTGGGCTCGGTGCTGATGCTCGCCGCCGCCACCATGGTGCTGCGGGCCTGGCTGAACGGGCGCCGCAACCTCCGCGAGCGTCAGTACATCGCGGCGGGCGGCGTGATCGAGGAGAAGCCGCTCGCCTCGAAGCCTCTGATCACGATCCTGGTCGGGCTCTTCGGCGGGACGATCGTGGCCATGACCTCGGTGGGCTCGGGGTCGCTGATCATCGTGCTGCTGATGCTGCTCTACCCCAGGCTGAAGGGGAAGGACCTGGTCGGCACGGATCTGGTGCAGGCGATCCCGCTGGTCGCCGCCGCGGCGCTCGGCCACATCCTGATCCTCCACGACTTCCAGCTCGCGCTCACGACGTCGATCCTCATCGGGAGCATCCCCGGCGTGTACTTCGGCGCCAGGCTCTCCTCCAGAGCGCCCGACGGCGTGATCCGGCCGGCGCTGGTGTTCGTGCTGCTCGCCTCCGGCCTGAAGCTGCTCAACGTCCCGACCGGGACGCTCGGTTGGATCCTGCTGGCGTTCATCCTGATCGGGCTCCCCATCTGGGGCGCCGTCGATGCGGCGAGCCGTCCCCGGGTCGAGTGGGCCGAGACCGGTTTGAGCCGCCGATCGTGGATCGGCTGGCAGGGCGCCGGGGCGCTCTTCGGGGTCGGCTTCGCCGCGGCGTGCGCCTACTTCGGCAGCGTGCGAAAGCGGCTGGTCGCCGAGGGAACCAAAGACCACCTCGAGCTCGAGCCGGTCCCGGTTTCGGTCGAATAGCGACGGTTCGCGGATCGGGTCCTTCCGCGGTTGACTCCCCGCCGAACGGCTTGCTAGCGTCGCCCGCCTGTCCTGCCCCCGCGGCAGGTGATGCGGGGTGAACGGAGACGGCCGGTTCGGCCGGGCCGCCCGCGCGACGCGGTGGCAATCGCTGGAGGAAGGCCGGGGTGCACCTCGATCTGTACGTCGCGCTCGCTGGGCTGATCGTCGGCTTCACGGTCGGAATGACCGGAACCGGCGGTGGCGCCCTGATGACGCCCGTTCTCGTGCTGCTGTTCAAGGTCCAGCCGTTCGCCGCCGTGTCCAGCGACATCGTGGCCTCGCTGTTCATGCGGCCGGTGGGTGCGGCGGTCCACATCCGGCATCGAACCGTCCAGTGGAAGCTGGTGACCTGGCTGGTGGTGGGGTCGGTTCCGGCTGCGTTCGCGGGCGTGTTCATCCTGCGGGCGCTGGGCGACACGCAGCAGCTTCAGGACCGGCTGAAGCTGATCCTCGGGGCGGTGCTCCTGGTCGCCGCGGCCGGCATGACGCTGCGTCTGTACATGAGCACGGTCGAACGCCGCCGCCGACAGCAGGCCGCGCTGCTGGGGACCGCGACGTCGCCGCGACCGCTGGTCGTTCGACCCGTGGGGCTGGTGGCGGTCGGGATCGTGGGCGGCCTGATCGTCGGGATGACCTCGGTGGGCTCGGGATCGCTGATCATCATCTGTCTCTCCTTCATGTATCCGATGCTCCGGGGCTCTCAGCTGGTCGGCACCGATCTCGTTCAGGCCGTGCCGCTGGTGGCCTCGGCCGCGCTGGCGCAGATCCTGTTCGGGCAGTTCGAACTCGGCCTCACGACATCGATCCTGATCGGAAGCCTGCCGGGCGTGTACATCGGCGCAAGGGTCTCCTCGCGGGCGCCCGACGGCCTGATCCGCGGGGCGATCGTGTTCGTCCTGGTGGCATCCGCCCTTCGGCTGCTCGGCGTGCCGACGGAGACGCTCGGCTGGGTCATGCTCGGCGGCCTGGTGGTCGCGTTCCCGCTCTGGGGCGCGGCCGACGCGGCCTCGAGGCCGGGCCACGAATGGGCGGTCACCGGCCTGTCCCGCCGGCTGTGGATCGGGCTGCAGGCGGCCGGCGCCCTGTTCGGGGTCGGGTTCGTGGCGGCGATCGCGTACTTCACCAGTGCCCGGCCTCGACTGCGGGCCGTGGAGGACCCGACCTCGATCGGCGAGCCGCGGGTCGTCGACCAGGCGCACGCCGCCGCGCTCGACTGAGCCCGGCCGCACCGGTACGTCCACACCGGCCGACCGGTCGCATATACCATCGACCCGCCGTGGATCCCCAGGCGATCGTGGAACGGGTGTGGCCCGGGCAGGGCTCCGGCGTCGCCGTGGAGCCGCTCGGCGGCGGCATCACGAACCACAACTTCAAGGTGACCGTCGCCGGGGACGCGTTCGTCCTGCGTGTGGGCGGGAAGGACACGGAACTCCTGGGGATCGACCGCTCGACCGAGGAGGCCGCGGCGCGCATGGCCGCGCGGACCGGCGTGGGCCCCGAGGTGGTCGACGTCGTGCGGCCAGAGGGGTACCTCGTCACGCGCTTCATCGACGGCGAGCCCGTCCCGATCGAGCGCATGCGCGAACCCGACATGACCTCCCGTGCGGCCGGCGCGATCCGGCGGATCCACGACGCGCCCGCGATCCCGGGACGCTTCGACTCCCACCGCGTCGTCGAGGTCTACGCTGAGACCGCCGCGGACCACGGGGTCGTCGTGCCGGACGCGTACGCCTGGGCGCACGAGATCTCCGACCGGATCGAACGCGCCCGCGGCCCGCAGCCGCTGGTGCCGTGCCACGACGACTTCCTGAACGCGAACTTCCTGCTCGACTCCGCGGGCGCGATCAGGATCGTCGACTGGGAGTACGCCGGCATGGGCGACCGGTTCTTCGACCTCGCGAACTTCTCCGTGAACCACGAGTTCGGGCTCGAGCAGGACGTCGTGCTGCTCGCGTCGTATTTCGACCCCCTCGGAGCACGGGAGGAGGACCTCGCGTCGCTTCGGCTCATGCGCTTCATGTCGGACTTCCGCGAGGCCATGTGGGGCGTCGTGCAGCAGGGCATCTCGGAGTTGGACGTGGACTTCGTCGCGTACGCGGACCAGCACTTCGGGCGGCTCCGCAGGACGGCCGAGGACGAGGAGTTCGAACGGTGGTTGCGGACGGTCTCGGCGGAGCGCTCCCATGGCTGAGGCGCCCGCCCAGCCGCCGCACAACCGCGCGGCGCGCACGCCCCCGCCCGAGGCCGCTGCCGCGGCCGGGCGCACGGCACCGGACGAAGCGCCATCGAACACTGAGCGCAACGAGGCCGGCGCGGCCGATTGGAGCCGGCTCAGCGTCGAGGAGCGCGCCGTCCTGCTGAAGGTGGCCGAGATCCTCCAACGGATCCAGTTCGGCACCGTGGTCCTCTCCGTGCAGGACGGCAAGGTCGTGCAGATCGAGATGGCCGAGAAGTTCAGGCTTCGATGAACACGGACGAGGACACGCCCGTGCCGGTCGGCCAGGCGCCTCACCGCCGCTGGGGACAGGTCGGCGAAAGCGGCGTCATGTACCCCCTCCCGCCGGAGGTCGCGGCGCCGAAGCTTTCGTTCCTACGGGTGTCGAAGACCTACCTCAGCGCGCGCGGCGAACCGGTCCAGGCCGTCGCGGACGTGACGTTCGACGTCGCCCCCGGGGAGTTCGTCTGCATCCTCGGCCCGTCCGGCTGCGGTAAGACCACCGTCCTGAACATCCTCGCAGGGCTGGTGCAGCCGACGTCCGGCGAGGCGCTCATGGACGGCAAGCCCATCCCGCCCGCCAGCCCCGACCGCGCCATGCTGTTCCAGGAGCCGGCCCTGTTCCCCTGGCAATCGATCCGGGGCAACGTCGAATTCGCGCTGAAGCTGATCGGGGTCCCGGCGGGCGAACGCGCCGACCGGGCCATGACCTGGCTCTCGAAGGTCCACCTGACGCGCTTCGCCGACGCGCGGCCACACGAGCTGTCCGCGGGCATGCGCCAGCGCGCCGCGCTCGCGCGGGCGCTCGCGTGCGACCCGCAGGTGCTGCTTGCCGACGAGCCGTTCGGGTCGCTGGATGCGCAGGCCCGCGAACTGCTGCAGGACGAGCTCCAGCGGGTGTGGGCGGAGAACCGCAAGACGTTCGTGTTCGTCACCCACAACGTGCGCGAAGCCGTGTTCCTTGCCGACCGCGTGCTCCTCATGTCGGCGCCGCCGGGCCGCTTCCTGGAGGAACAGCGGATCCGCACCCCCAGGCCGCGCAACTACGAGGACGTGCTGATCGCGAAGGTCGTGGCCGACATCCACGAGCATCTGGTGGAGGAGGTCGACAAGGTGGTGGCCCGTGAGATCGGCCACTGACGCCCCGCCGCCGGCCGGCCCCGGTGACGGGACCGGCGGCCCCGGTGGCGCCGGTGGCGCGGGTGGCCCCGAGGGCGACGGGCAGCCGGCGGTCGCCTCCAGGGGCGCCACGAACGCACGCTGGGTGTGGCGTCAGGCCTGGCCGGTGCTCCTCACCTTGGGCGTGGTCCTCGTCATCTGGGCGATCATCTCGGCAACCGGCGCCGTCAGCACGTCGTCGCTGCCGTCGCCCGCGACGGTCTGGTCCACGTTCTGGAGGCTCGTCAGGGACGGGACCATTCCCACGGCGACCGCCAAGACGGTGCTCCGGCTGGTGGTCGCGTTCGGCATCGCGCTGGTGGTCGGCACCCTGCTCGGCATCGGGCTGTCGGCATCGTCGCTCGCGCGGCGGAGCATCGGGTCGCTGGTGGTCGCGCTGCGCGCCGTGCCCCCCATCGCGTGGCTGCCGCTCGCCGCCGTGTGGTTCGGTCTGAACGAGAAGGCCGTCGTGTTCGTCGCCATCGTCGGCGGATTCCCGTCTGTGACGCTCGCGACGTCGAACTCGCTCCGCCAGGTGCCGCCCCTCCTGCACCGGGCCGGCCAGACGCTCGGCGCGCACGGGTGGACGCTGTATCGAAGCATCGTCTTCCCGGCCGCGGTGCCCGGCTACGTGGGCGGCATCCAGCTCGCGTGGGGCTACTGCTGGTGGTCGCTGCTGGCAGGCGAGCTCGTCACCCACGCCGCAAGGGCGGTCGGGCTGGGGCAGGAACTCGTGCGGTCGCAGCGGCAGGACCAGGCGGCGGAAGTGATCGCGATCCTGCTGGTGATCATCGCCATCGGCATGGTCGTCGACCTGGTGATCTTCGGCCTGATCGACCGCCGTCTGCGGGTGCGGCGCGGACTGACGCTGCGCTGACGGGCAGGGCGCGTCAGTTGCCCGACTCACCGTCACCGTCCCCGTCGCCTTCGACGAGCGCGACGGCCTCGATCTCGACCAACTGGCCGGTGTAGCCCAGGAGCGCCACGCCGAGGAGCGTGCTGGGCGCGTGGCCGATGGCTGATGCACGAACCACGTCCCAGGTTCGAGTCAACGACTCGTGCGGCCCGACGACGTACACGGTCGTCTTGAGCAGGTCCCGCGGCGTCGCGCCGCCGGTTTCCAGCGCCGCCAGCAGGTTCTGGATCACCTGCTCGGCCTGGCGCATTGGATCGCCCGGCCCGACAAGCGTCCCGTCGCCGTCGAGCGGCACGCCGCCGGCCGTGAAGACCAGGCGGGAGCCCGGCGGCACGGCGCCGACGGCCACATGCGCGTAGCCGGGCGGTTCGGCCAGGCCCTCGACGTTCGAGAGTCGAACGCTCATCTCACCCTCCCAATCGAAAGCCGCCAAGATAGGGCCCATGGACACCACCGTCCGGGCGGCGGTTCCCGAGGACGCCGGGGCGATCGCGGCGATCCACGTGGGGTCGTGGCGCGACGCCTACCGGGGACTGGTCCCCGACGCGCTCCTGGCAGCGCTGTCGGTGGAACGTCGCACGGCCTTCTGGCGGGACGAGATCATCCGAGCGGACGCCGACGGTTCCGGGTTCCGGGTCTGGGTCGCCGAGCGCGGCCGCACGCTGATCGGCTTCGCAAGCACGGGCCCGACGGGCGATGACGATGCGCCCCCCGGCACCCCTGAGATCTTCACGATCTACGTGGATCCGGCGAACGTGGGCACCGGCGCGGGGCGGGCGCTGTTCGTGCATGCGACGGAGGATTTCCGACGACGAGGGTTCCCGCGAGCGTCGCTCTGGGTCCTCGCCTCGAACGAACGGACGCGCCGGTTCTACGAAGCCGGCGGGTGGCGCGCCGACGGCTCGGTGAAGACCGAGACCTTCGGCGAGTGGCCGCTCGAGGTGGCACGCTACACCATCACGTTCTAAGGCGAGGCCTCGGGACGCGGGCACGCCGTCCCGTTCGCCCCGATCGGCGAGGTTCGCCCGTCCTGCGGCAAACCGCCCCAACTCGTCGCGCGTAGTACCCGCGAGTGGGGGCAGGCTCGGTGCGGCCGCGGCGCGCCGGTCCGCCGGCCGTCACGTCATCTGATCGACTCCAACCAGGAGGTTCACATGAGGAAGGGCATCAGCGTGTTCGCCCTGGGCTCGCTCCTTGCGCTCATGGGCGGCACGGCGCTCGCTTCGACATCGAACCCCGCGCATACCGACAGGAACGGCAACCGGTACACGATCACGAACCTGGTCTCCGACCAGCCCGGGCAGGCGATGACGACGGATCCGAATCTGGTCAACGCCTGGGGCCTGACGGCCGGGCCGACGACGCCATGGTGGGTCTCGGACAACGGCACGAACCTGTCGACGCTCTACGACGGGGACGGGAACATCATCCCGCTCGTCGTCACCGTCGATGGCGCTCCGACGGGCACCGTCTTCAACGGGACGACGGACTTCGTCGTCAGCGACGGCAACGGGAACTCCGGTCCTTCGAAGTTCCTGTTCTCCACGGAGGGCGGGGCCATCCTGGGGTGGAATCCGAACGTCCCGCCCGGCTCAACCACGGCGTTCGTCGTGGCCCACCGGTCCGACGGGGCCATCTACAAGGGCCTCGCCATGTCGACCGGGCAGGCCGGGAACTTCATCTACGCCACCGACTTCCACAACAACCGGATCGACATGTTCGACGGCAACTTCAAGCTCGTGAACCCGAAGGGGTCGTTCAAAGACCACAGCCTGCCGGGCCACTACGCGCCGTTCGGCATCCAGAACATCGGCGGCACACTGTTCGTGACCTACGCCAAGCAGGATGCCGACGCCGAGGACGACGTGCCCGGCCTGGGCCACGGCTTCATCGACGCCTACACGCCCATGGGGAAGCTCATCGGCCGGGTCGCCTCGCGCGGCCTGCTCGACTCGCCGTGGGGCCTGGCCATGGCGCCGGACGACTTCGGGCGCTTCAGCGGCGACCTTCTCGTCGGGAACTTCGGCAACGGCAGGATCAACGCCTTCTCGAAGCACGACCAGGAGTTCCGCCGCGAGGGCATGCTCAAGACGCCGGACGGGTCCGCCCTTCGGATCGAAGGCCTGTGGGCCCTCGAGTTCGGCAACGGCGGGCCATCCGGTCCAACCACGAGCCTGTTCTTCACCGCGGGGCCGGACGACGAATCGCACGGCCTGTTCGGCAAGATCGAGGCGATGGCGCACTGAGTCGAATCGGGGCGCTATCGTTCCGGTCGTCATGACGGCCGAACGAGCGCTCCGGACCAGACGAACGACGGTCAAACGGCTGCCCGCTCGCGGCGTCTACGAACGGTCGGCGATCGAGGCCATCCTTGATGAGGCCCTGATCTGCCACGTCGGATTCGTCCACGACGGGCAGCCGTTCGTCATCCCCACCGGCTTCGCGCGGGACGGTGACTCGCTGTTCATCCACGGATCTCCGGCCAGCCGCATGCTGCGAACCGTCTCCGGCGGCGTGCCGGTCTGCGTCACCGTCACGCTGGTGGACGGGATGGTCGTGGCGCGCTCGGCGTTCCACTCGTCGATGAACTACCGATCGGTCGTCGTGCTGGGAACCGCCACGCCGGTCCTCGACCCGGACCGGAAGCAGCACGCGATGAAGATGCTCGTCGACCACCTGATCCCCGGACGTTGGGACGACCTGCGCCCGATCATGCAGAAGGAACTCAAGGCGACGCTCATCCTGGAGATCCCGCTCAGCGAGGCGTCGGCGAAGGTCCGCACGGGCGGGCCGATCGACGACGAGGAGGACTACGAGCTGCCCATCTGGGCCGGCGTCGTCCCCCTCGCCCTCACCGCCTCACCACCGATTCCGGATGAGCGCCTCACGGTGAAGGTCGCCGCACCTTCGTACGTCAAGCGCTTCCGCAAGGACTGATCAGGCCAGCGCCACGGCCGCCTCCTCGGCCGGCGGCTCCTGCGTCGCGGCCACGTCGGAGGGCTGAACCTCCGCCGGCCGGCGTTCGCCCACATGACTCCGCACGAACGTGAACGCGAGCACGGACCCGGCGAACAGGGCGATGGAGGCGACCAGCAGCGCCGAGCGCATGCCGGTCACGAACGCGCTGTGCACCGCTTCGGTGATCGCCGGCGGGACGTTCGCCCCCGGCGACGCGCCGCCGTGCGTCGCCTTGTCGACGATCTGCGCCTGTGCCGAAGCCGGCAGCCCCAGGGCGGCCAGCGACGCGGTCAACGACGACTTCATCTTCGCCGTCAGGATCGCGCCGAGCAGCGCGATGCCGAACACGCCGCCGACCTCGCGCGAGGCGTTCGTGGTCGCGCCCGCCATGCCGGAACGCTGCGGCGGGACGCTCGACATGACCGCGGCCGTCATCGGCGTCATGGTCAGCCCCATGCCGATCCCCATGATCGGCAGCGCCCACCAGAAGTCGGCGTAGGTCGACGTCGCGCTCACGCCGTGCAGCACGAGCAGCGACGTGCCGCACAGCAGCAGCCCGATCGTCATGGGGATCCGCGAACCGATCCGGCCTGCCAGCCGTCCGGCGAGCGGCGCCGTGATGATGATCGCCCCGGTCGTGGGCAGGAACCGCACGCCGGCACCGACCGCCGAGTAGCCCAGGATCTCCTGCATGAACAGGGAGAGGAAGAAGAACATCCCGAACATGCCGAACGAGATCATCGCGGCCACGGTGTTCGCCGCCGCGAACGTCCTGTCACGGAAGAACGACAGCTGGAGCATCGGGCTCCTCGCGCTTCGTTCGACCAGCAGGAAGGCGATCAGACCGATGCCCGCCACCACCAGCAGCGTCAAGATGAGGGGCGAGGTCCAGCCCTTCGCGTTCCCTTCGATCAGCGCGTACGTGAGTGAGCCGAGCCACCCGATCGCCAGGATCTGGCCGGCCAGGTCCACGTTGCGGCCCTCGGGGTTCTTCGATTCCGCCACCACGCGGGTCACCACGAAGAAGGCCAGGATCCCGATCGGGACGTTCAGGAAGAACACGGACTGCCAGCCCAGGGCGTCGACGAGCGCGCCGCCCACCACCGGTCCGAGCGCCAGTGCCAGGCCCGAAACGCCCGCCCAGATACCGATCGCCTGGGTGCGCTCGCGCGGGTCCGGGAAGGTGTGCGTGAGGATCGAGAGGGTCCCCGGCAGGAGCGCCGCCGCGCCGATGCCCTGCAGGCCGCGCGCAAGGATCAGGAACAGGAGGTTCGGGGCGACGCCGCACAGGAACGACGCCACCGTGAAGATCGTGAGGCCGCCGAGGAACATCCGCTTACGGCCGTAGATGTCGCCGAGCGTCCCTCCCGTGAGCAGCAGAGACGCGAACATCAGGACGTAGGCGTCCACGATCCATTGCAGGCCGCTCACGCCAGAGCCCAGGCTGGACTGGATCTTCGGCAGGGCGACGTTCACGACGGTGTTGTCGAGCATGGCCATGAACAGCGCGAAACACATGGCCAGGAGCGTCAGGAGTTTCGTCCGACCGTTGTCCTTGAACATGACCGTGAAGTCCCCTCGTTCTCTCAGGCGTCCCCGGCCATGGTGTCGGCCAGGTGCCGCTGTTCCATCCGCATCGGGTGAGGCGGCTCCGGACGCCCCGCGTCGCGCGCGTCCGCCACCGCCGCGCGCCATACGTTCTCCCGGACCCGCCGGAGGAGGTCTTCGAACTCATCGAGCTCGTCGTCGGTCAGGCCCTGCAGCAGGTCCCCTTCGCTCCGCTCCATCACGTCGCGCATGGCGTGGAGGCGCTGGCGCCCAAGCTCGGTGGGATGCACTCGCGTGCCTCGGCGATCCGCCGGGTCCGGCCGGCGCTCGACCAGGCCATCGGCCTCGAGTCGGTCGAGATGCCGGGTCATGGTCGGCCCCTCGATGCAGAGCCGTTCCGCGAGCTGCCGTTGGAGCTCGCCCTCCTGCTCGCCGAGGGTCTGGAGGATCAGCCAGGTCACGAGCGATCCGCCCGTCGCCTGGAGGCGGCGCTCGATGACCTCCGAGCCCTCTTTCGCGGTGAACTTCAGCAGCTTGCCCACATAACGCATCGTGGGCACATCATTAGCACCCTAATGATTCGGCGTCAAATCCTGAGTCGGCGAATCAGGAGAGGGCGAATCATCCTGGCCGGTGGCGGATGCCGCCGCCCGGCCGCCGAGCGGCACCTCGTAGCCGAACCAGGCGAAGCGCTCCGCTCCAGGGATGCTCTCGTACAGCCGCTGCGCGCGCCGGTTGTCGACCGCGGTGAGCCACTCGACGTGCGCCGCTCCCCGCTCGCGACCGACCTCCAGGGCGGCCTCGATCAGCGCGGCGCCGATGCGCCGGCCGCGGTGGGACTCGACCACGAGCAGGTCGGACAGCAGCACGATCTGCCTGGCGATCACCGAACTGCCCGTGAAGTACAGACAGGCGAAGCCGACCGGTCGGTCGCCGTCCCACGCGCCGATCAGGAGTCCGTGCGCGCTGGGAGCGAGGAACGAGTGGAAGTAGGCACGGTTGTGGTCGTCGTCCGGCTCGGCACCGTAGAAGATCTGGTAGTCCGCGATCAGGGGCAGGAACTCGTCGAACGATTCCTCGGAGACAGGCGCGATGCGGATGGACCCGGTTTCGGTCGCGGTTCGGCGTTCGCTCACGACCGGATCCTCTTCCCTTCCGGGTCGTAGAGCGGCTCCGACGCAACCACCCCAGGCACCCATCGCCCGAAGATCTCGACATCGACCCGCCGGCCCGGCTCCGCGGCGGCCACGGGCAGATGCGCGTACGCGATCGAGCGCTCCACCGAGTACCCGTACCCGCCGCTCGTCACCCGGCCGGAGATCGTCCCGTCGACCCGCACCGGCTCCGAGCCAAGGGCGACCGACCGCGGATCGTCCAGGACCAGGCATGCGAGCCGCGTGGCGGGCGGTCGCTCGCGGGCGATCCACGCGGCCTCCCGCCCGATGAACGCAACGGGCTTGTCGACCTTCACGGCGAAGCCGAGGCCGGCCTGGAACGGCGACTCGTCGGGCGTGATATCCGCGCCCCAGACCCGGTAGCCCTTCTCCAACCGAAGGGAATCGATCGCGCGGTACCCGCCGGCGACCATTCCGAATGCCCGGCCCGCCTCCCACAGGGTGTCCCACAGCCGCAGCCCGAACTCGGCCGGAGCGTAGAGCTCCCACCCCAGCTCGCCGACGTAGGTCACGCGAACCGCCGTACACGGCACGGCGCCGATGGTCAGCTCGCGCGCCCGGAGGTAGCCGAATGCGTCGTTCGAGAGGTCGGCGGACGCCAGCGGCTGCAGGATCTCGCGCGAGACCGGCCCCCACAGGCCGAAGCACGCCAGGGAAGAGGTCGCGTCCCGCACGCCCACGCGATCCACCTCCCGGACCTGCGACCTGATCCACGACAGGTCGTGCCTGCCGAAGGCCGTCCCGGTCACGATGCGGAACCGCTCCTCGTCCAAGCGCGTCACGGTGACGTCGCATTCGATCCCGCCGCGTTCGTTCAGCATCTGCGTGTACACCACCGTGCCGGGCGGCCTGCCGACGTCATTCGCGCAGAGCCGCTGCAGGAACGCCTCGGCGTCGGGCCCGATCACCTCGATCTTGGCGAACGAGGTCTCGTCGAACAGCGCCGCCCGCTCACGGCAGGCGATGTGCTCCGCGCCGATCGCGGGCGACCAGATCTCGCCTGCCCACCCAACGGGTCGTAAGGTGTCTTTACTACCGTCGGCGGCGAGCGGCGCGTTCGGTTCAAACCAGTTCGGCCGTTCCCAGCCCGACTTCTCGCCCCAGACCGCCCCCAGGTCGCACAGACGCGCATAGGCGGGCGAAACCCGAAGCGGCCGTCCGGCCAGCCGCTCCTGGTTCGGATACCGCACGTCGTAGTAGGTCGAATACACCTCCGTGGTGCGTGCCAGCGTGTACTCCCTGCTGGCGTACTGAGCGCCGAATCGGCGCGAGTCCATGTGCCAGACGTCGAACCCCGGCTGGCCCTCCACGATCCACTCGGCGAGCAGCTGGCCCATCCCGCCGGCTCCGGCCAGTCCGTGGGCGCAGAACCCGGCCGCCACCCAGAACCCGCCCACGTCCGTGGGGCCGAGGATGAACTCGCCGTCGGGCGTGAACGCCTCGGGGCCGTTGATCAGTTTCACCACCTCGGCGTGCTCGAGCGACGGCACGCGCCGCACCGCGTTCTCCATGAGCGGCGCGAACCGATCCCAGTCCTCCTCCAGCAGCTTCGAGTTGAAGTCGCCCGGGATTCCGGCGAGGCCCCACGGCGCAGGGTTGCGTTCGTATCCGCCCGCGACCAGACCGCCGGCGTCCGGGCGGAAGTAGACGAGCAGGGACGGGTCCCTCATGGTCGGCAGGTCCACCGGGATGCCCGACGGCTTCGTGATCAGGTATTCGTGCGCCATCGGGATCAACGGCACCGTGACGCCGGCGAGCGCGCCGATCTCGGCCGCGTAGATGCCGCCGGCGTTCACGACCACCTCCGCGTCGATCGGCCCCCGGTCGGTGACGACGCCACGGACCCGTCCGCCGGTGACGGGGATCGCCGTCACCCGTGTGTTCGTCGCGACGTCCGCCCCACGGCTCCGCGCTCCGGCGATCAGCGCGAACGTGAGCTGTGAAGGATCGATGTACCCGTCGGTGGGCAGGTAGGCCGCACCGAGGACGCCCTCCCCCGACATCGGGGGGAACAGGCGGCACGCCTCGTCGGCTGAGACCAATTCGAGACCCAGTCCGAACGTCTTCGCCCACCCGGCCTGTCGCTGAAGCTCCTGCATCCGCTCCGGGCCGGAGGCCAGCCGCAGCGACCCCACCTCACGCCATCCGGTCTTGACGCCCACCTCGGCCTCGAGGCGCCGGTACAGGTCCACCGACCGCATCATCATCTTCGTCAGAGAGAGCGAACCGCGGAGCTGGCCGACCAGGCCGGCAGAGTGGAACGTCGAGCCGCTGGTGAGCTCCGACCGCTCCACCAAGACCACGTCGTCCCACCCGAGCCTGGTCAGCCAGTAGAGGACGGACGCGCCGCCGACGCCACCACCGATCACGACGGCCCGAGCGGAAGGCTTCATTTGGTCTGGACCAATCTAGCCCGAGGGGCACGCTCCGTGCAACGCTCGGCCAGGCCCGTCCTGAATCGCGAGGTTCGTGCCGGTTCGAACGGATGCCGGCTTCGGGCTATGATGCGCCTACGACCCCCCTGACCTCCGGCCTGGTCGGGGAGGGTGGGGATGCCGCTTGTCGGTCCAGGAGATGTGAGATCGGCGGCGGTCGACCAGGGAAGGGGGTTCCCGCATGAGCCGAGCGGCTCAGCTTGGTTCGCGCACGCGTCTGGTGGCGGTGTGCGTCGCGCTCACGGTGGGGGTGCTGGTGGTCGCGCCCACCGCGTTCTCCTCGCCGGAGTTCTCCGGCAAGATCGACCTCAAGCTGTCCCAGCAACTCCAGGCGCGCGGCACCGCCAACTTCTGGGTGATGTTCAGCGCCAAGACGAACCTGTCCGCGGCGACGTCCATCAAGAGCTGGGACGCGCGCGGCTGGTACGTCTACAACCACCTCACGAGCACGGCGAACGCAAGCCAGCGCGGCTTCCGTTCGTTCCTCGACCGGAACCATGTGAACTACCAGGCCTTCTGGATCGTCAACGGGATCTACATCAAGGGCGGCACCGCCGCCATCGCCGGCGCCGCGGCCGCGCGTCCGGAGGTCTCGCGCGTCCGTGCCGACTGGCACGCGACGGTCAGCAAGTACACGGTCGGCACGCGCATCCCGGCGGGCACCGACGGGTTCGAATGGAACATCTCGAACATCAAGGCCAACAAGGTCCAGAAGCGGCTCGGTGACAAGGGCGCCGGCACCGTCGTGGCGAGCATCGACACGGGCGTGCAGTACAACCACCCGGCTCTGGTGAACCAGTACCGCGGGAACCTCGGCGGCGGGACCTTCAACCACAACTACAACTGGTGGGATCCCGCGCACGTCTGCGGCAACAACACGCCGTGCGACAACGTCGAGCACGGCACCCACACCATGGGCACCATGGTCGGGCTCGACGGCGCCAACAAGATCGGCGTCGCGCCGCAGGCCAAATGGATGGCCGCGAAGGGCTGCGAGTCGAACAGCTGCTCCTCCAGCTCCCTGACGTCCTCGGCGCAGTTCATCACGGCCCCGACGGACCTCAACGGCCAGAACCCGGATCCCTCGAAGCGGCCCGACGTCGTCAACAACTCATGGGGCGGCGGCGGCGGGGACTCCTGGTACCAGTCGTACGTGACGGCCTGGGTGTCGGCCGGGATCTTCCCGCAGTTCTCGAACGGGAACTCCGGACCAAGCTGCCACACGTCCGGCTCGCCGGGCGATTACCAGAACAGCTATTCGGCCGGCGCGTACGACATCAACAACGCCATCGCCAACTTCTCAAGCCGCGGGCCGTCCTCGTTCGGCGGCGAGATCAAGCCGAACATCGCGGCTCCGGGCGTGAACGTTCGAAGCAGCATCCCGACGAACTCCTACGGGACGCTCAGCGGGACGTCCATGGCCAGCCCGCACGTGGCCGGCACCGTGGCGTTGATCATCAGCAAGAACCCGTCGCTGCGGGGGAACATCTCGCAGCTGCGGACCATCCTGGACAACTCCGGGCGGGACGTGAACTCCACGACCTGCGGCGGTACCACCGACGACAACGACGTGTTCGGTGAAGGTCGCCTCAACGCGTTGAACGCGGTGCAGCACGCAGCCCTGGCCGGTCAGAAGGAGGGTTAGGCAAGCGACTGCGAGGCACGCGCACCACGAGATGAAGGGGCGGCCCGTCGGGTCGCCCCTTCATCGTTGATCGGGGTCAGACGCCCGCCGCGACCAGGATCAGGTCGGTGGCCACCCCGACGAGGAACCCGACGAACACGCCCCACAGGGTGATCTCCCATGAGGCGCGACGCCCGGCCGCCAGGAGCTCCCCCACGACGAAGAGGATCGCTCCGGCGGCGAGCATCAGGAAGCTGACGAAGAGCACGGGCGACTCCCAGAGCGAACCGACGATCGTTCCCAGGAACGTGGGCGCCCCGCCGATGACTCCGGCGAGGGCCAACCAGGACCAGCTGGGCCTCACGCCCTCCGCCACCGCCGGCCCCACGATGCCGAACCCCTCGGTCGCGTTGTGCAGGCCGAATCCGATGATCAGGAGCACGGCCAGGGAGATCGCGCCCGAAGCGGCCGACTGCCCGATCGCCAAACCCTCCGAGAAGTTGTGCAGGCCGATCCCCGCCGCGATCGTCATGCCCAGGCGGAGGGCATCCGGCCGCGCGCCGCTCGCTTCGGTGACGGCCATCGCGCCGGGCCCCACGCTGGTCCGCCGAGGGCGCCACGCCCGCTGGCCGTAGTAGAGCCCGAAGAGCCCGACGCCGAAACCCACGACGTAGACGGCGCACAGCTGCGCGAAGCGAGCCCAATCGCCGGTCGCCTTCCCCGTGTCGAGTGCCCGCTCGATCGGCTCCGCAGCGTTCGAGAGCACGTCGACGAAGATGAACAGCAGGATCCCCGCGGACAGGCCGCTGAGGAAGATGCGCAGCCCGCGGCCGCCGGCGCGAATGCGGCCCATCGGCAGCCCGAGGAAGATGGTGGACCCGGCGATGGCGCCGAGCAGCACTGTCTGTCCCGTCGACACTGTTACGGTGGTCTCCTGTTCGAGCCGCGAGCATGCTTCGTGCGGGCCGGCTGCGGCGTTAGCCTCTTCGAATCTCAAGGTTAGGCGAGCCGAAAGAGCCTGTCACACGACGCTTCTACAATCCCCCGGTGTCCGCCTCGACGAACGCCAAGCCAGGTGAGGCCAGGAGCGACGCACCGTCCCAGAGGCGAGGGGCGTCCGGCGTTTCGCACGCGCCACGAAGTGAGACCGTCCAGCGATACCTCGAGACGATCTACTACATCAGGCACGAGGAAGGTCGTGTCCGGCCGGGTCGGGTGGCCGAATGGCTCGGCGTTCGCGCCCCGACCGTTACCGGAACGCTGCAGCGTCTGGAACGGGACGGGTGGGTCGTGATCGCACGTGACCGGAGCATTTCGCTGACCCCGATCGGTGAGGCGACGGCCGCCGGCACCGTCCGTGTTCATCGGCTCCTCGAACGATGGCTCACCGACGCCCTGGGGCTGGACTGGGCTGCCGCGGACGAGGAGGCACAGTTGCTGGCGAGCGGCGTGTCAGACCGTGTCGCCGACCGCCTGGACGAGTCGCTCGGCCATCCGACCACATGCCCCCACGGCAATGTCATCCCCGGCCGCACGCCGCCCTACGGCGAGCTCATGGCGCTCGCGGACCTGCCGCCCGGCGCGCCGGCCGTCGTTCGGCGCATCTCCGAGGTCGCCGAGCACGACGCACCGGACCTCCTTCGCCAACTCGACGCGTTCGGACTCGTCACGGGTGCCACGGTCGCGGTGGCGGAGGGGAGCAGGTCCGTCGGCGCGCTCGCAGTCGAGGTTGGCGGCCAGACACGGCCGATCGGCGTGGACGTCGGAGGCTTGATCTGGGTCGAGCCCATCTAGTTCACCGGCGGCCATTCACGGGCCCTCGCCGGACGAGCGTCGGGACCTGGACTCGACGACGACCTTCGTGCGATCGCCCCTGAACAGGTCCCGAGCGTATTCGATGGCACGGTCCCCCGATCCGTAGGCGGTGCGTTCCACCAGGAGCAGCGGCGCACCGTGCGCGGCCTGGAGCAGCTCGGCGTCCCGGGCCGACGCGACCACCGGCTCCAACCGTTCGACCGTCCGCTCCACCTCGACACCGAATCGCTCCGCGAGCAACTCGTACAGTGAGCCGTCCAGTGACTCGTCGAGCAGGCCGCGGAAGGCGTCGGCCGGGAACAGCGACCGCTCCAGCGCGACGGGTTCGCCGTCGGACAGGCGCAGGCGAACCACCTCGAACACCGGCTCCCCGGACTGCATACCGAGCGCCTCGGCGGTCCTCCGGCTGGCCGGGCCCTCGCGAGTCGACAGCACGCGCGCCCCTGCCCGCCTTCCCTGCTTTCGAAGCTGCTCGGTGAGGCCGGCGGGCGCGGTCGGATCGTGCTCGAACTTCGGTTCGGCGACGAACGTTCCCCCATGGCGCCCGACCGTGCGCCTCACGAGTCCACGGCGCTCGAGTGTCTGCAGCGCCTGGCGGAGCGTCATCCGGCTCACGCCGAGTTGGCCGGCGAGCTCGCGCTCCGGTGGAAGACGATCTCCGGGCTCGAGATCGCCGGCGGCGATCGCTTCAGCCACGCGATCCTCGATCTGCGCGTAGGCGGGACCGCCGCCGCGATCGAGCGACCGGACCAGCCGCCTCAAGCCGCGGCCTCCGCGCGTCTGACCTCTCGCAGGATCCTGTTCGGCGCTGCCCGGCATCACACAGTCCCGCCGTTGGGAACGTGCGGTCGCCGGCTCGGCTAGGCGGACACGGCCGGCGCCGCCTCCGTGTCGACGTCCGGTGGGATCACCGGCGGCGTGTACGGCTTGTTCCGCTGGACGAGCAGGTAGTAGATGGCGCCGACGAGGATGACCACGATCATCACGAGTTCGATCACCGGGATGTGGTTCAGGAACCCGATGTGGAAGTTGACGAAGCCCCCGGTCTGGACCGCCTTTGGGTTCGAATAGACCCGCAACGAGGTGGCGCTCGTTGCGGGCCAGAGGAAGTTGACCAGCATCGCGGCACCCCAGAGCAGCCCGAGGATGTTGACCAGGATCCCCCAACGACCGAGGCCGAACGGCGCCTTGGTTCGCGGCCAACCTTTCGCCCGGGCCCTCAGCACGGCCATCCCTCCGAGGAACCACGAGAGGTAGATCATGGCCGTCGCCGCGACCGCGATGATCGTGGCGCCGGCGAACTGGATGAACGGGATCGCCGAGACGAGCGCGACCGCGATGCACGACCAGACCGGAGTGTGAAGCTTCGGGTTGACCTTGGCCAGGCCCTTCGACAGCGGCAATTGGTTATCCCTCGCCATGCCGAAGCAGAGCCGGATCGTCGCGGTCATGATCGACATGCAGCAGACGAAGATCGCGGCGGACACGACGAGGAGATACACCGTGGCGAACCCCTTGCTCAGGTTCGCCTGGATCACATTCTGCGGTCCGACGAAGTTCGCCGGGTTGATCGCCGCCTTCTTGTCGGTGACGGCCATCAGCGTGCCCCAGAGGAAGATCGCTCCGATGATGAAGGCACCGATGATCGAAGCAAGGACAGCCTTGGGCGCCTCTCGTCTCGGGTTCTTCGTCTCCTCGGCCAGGGTCGACGCGGTATCGAACCCATAGATCACGAACAAGCTCATGAACATCGCGACGAGGAACGTGCTTGGAGTGATCTTCGCCCCCCAGCTCTGGAAGACAACCCCGACGCCGTTGTGGTTGTGGAAGATGCCGAGCACGAAGGCGAATACGACCATGCCGAGGATCTCGAAGATGACCCCGGTGTTGTTCACGATCGAGACCAGACGCACGCCGAAGATGTTCAGGATGGTGACCACGGCAAGGGTGATGAGCGCGACGACCAGTTGGTCCGTGCTTCCGAGCGTGTTGTTGAGGTGCCAGCCGAACATGTCGTTCAGGGCCGGGAGAAGCGCGATCGGCAGGGTGGCGCAGACGGCCGCGACCGTGATGATGCCGGCGAAGAAGTAGAGCCAGCCGGTGAACCACGCATAGTGGCGGTTCGCCAGGTATTTCGTCCACTGGAAGACCGAGCCGGCTACCGGGTAGTGGCTGGAGAGCTCGGCCCAGTTCAGGGCGATGAAGAACTGCCCGAGCGCGACGACCGGCCACGTCCAGAACATGACGCCGCCGATCGAGAGGGCGAGGAAGTAGAGCGTGAAGATGCCGGTCGACGGCGAGATGTAGGAGAACGCCACGGCAAAGCTCGAGAAGACGCCGAGGCTCCGCTTCAGCTCCTGCTGGTAGCCGAACTTCGCTAGGTCCGCGGCATCGCGATCCTCGACGGTGGTGGTCGTGGTGGACTCGTCGCTTGGCATCCCCGAACCCTCCTCCCAGCAGACCGAGAACCCTCGACGCTGAACGCGTGGCGGCCGGCAACCGCCGGACCGCGATCAGCGCACCGAGCGTCCCCCTCCGCTGCTCAGGCCCCCTCCTCGCTCGACCGGGATCCCGGCCGCCACCTTCGCCGCGTACCGTAGCCCCGCCGCGGTTAAATGTCCAGACCTTTAGAAGAGCGGGTGGTCAGGAGCTCGAGTCGCCGCCCGGGCCTCGCGAATCCCCCGAATGGGGGATGCAGAAACCCCCCATCAGGGGGAAGTCGCTGCATTGACCGCCAGGCCGGTACTCGGTCAGAATCTCGGCGGGATGCTCCTCTGTAACTCTGCGCTAGAAGACCGCGTACGCTCGGCCGTTGGGAGTCGCGGAATGAGGCCCAAGCCACTACCTGCCGCACGACGTGCCGCTTGGGGAGGGGATAGATGATGGCAGCCGAGCAGGGCACCCATCAGCAGTTGGGCAGGCCTCGTGAAGCGAATCAAGCATTTGTCATTGAGACGCTTGCAATCGCGGTTCCAGTCATCGCTATCTTGACCTGGCACACAGTCTCTGTCGGTGCGGCAGCCGACTCGTACCGGCTGATCTCTTGGACGGTGGCTCTCGCGATCCTGAGCGCCATGGAAGTATCCACTTGGCGCGGCCAGCCGCTTGTCCCAGACGTTCCCATTCTGCTTGCTATCGCACTCCTGTTTTCGCCGCTCACAGCCGGTGCAATTGCCTTTGTCGCATCGTGGAGCATCCGAGAGCTAAGGACTCCTAGGAACGCCCTAAGAGGTCTCAACAATCGCGCAAACACAGCGCTCGGTGTCATTGTTGCTTCTGCCCTGAGTCACACGATCGTACAACAGGGTTCCTGGGAGCGCCTCGCACTCGCGATTACATTAGCCCTTATCGCGTGGACCGCGGAGAACTATCTGACTGTTGGCGTGGGAGTCGCATGCCTATACAAAATCCC
>JBEDUK010000065.1:0-9477 GCA_040414485.1 Actinomycetota bacterium | reverse complement strand
GGCACGACGTAGCCGCCCTCACCCTGGATCGGCTCGACGACGATCGCCGCGATCTCGTCCGGAGGGATCAGCCGCCTGAAGATGACCTCCTCGATGTAGCGGTCGGTGTCCTCGGCGCCGTAGGGGGCGTGGAGCACCCCCGGCAGCAGCGGCCCGAAGCCGTGGTGATACTTCGCGTTCGACGCGGTCAGCGTGACGCTGCCGTACGAGCGTCCGTGGAACGAACCCAGGAACGCGATCACGTACTGCCGCTTCGTGTACGAGCGCGCCAGTTTGAGCGCCGCCTCGACCGCCTCGGTGCCGCTGTTCGTCAGGAACGTCCGCGCGTCGCCCTGCACGGGTGTGATCTCGTCCAGTCGCGCGCACAGTTCGGAATAGATCGGGAGGTAGAAATCGCTCGCCGAATAATGGAGCAGCAATTCGGCCTGTTTCTGGATCGCGCCGACCACCTTCGGGTGGGCGTGGCCGGTCGAACACACCGCGATCGCGGCGTTGAAATCAAGGAACACGTTCCCGTCCAGGTCCTCCACCATCGCGCCGGCCCCGCGTCGCGGAGCGAGCGGATAGGCGCGTGGCAGAGACGGTGAAGTGACCTTACTATCTGCCTCGATCACCGCCGAGGCCTTCGGACCGGGAACCTCGGTCACCAGTCGTGGTTCGGTGAACGCCGCCAGCTCGTCGTGCGAGGGGCCGTCGATGGGCTCCCGCATCTCGTGATAGAAGCGCTCGGCGCGCTCGAAGGCCTCCCGCCGCGTGCTCGTCGCCATCGCCGAAGGCCTCCGTCAGTCCTCGATGACCGTCTGGCTCTGCTCGCGGAGGTACTGCTGCACGTAGTGCAGCCCGCCGCCGGCCTTGCCGGTCGTCCCGGAGCCCTTCCACCCGCCGAACGGCTGCACGCCCGGCCACGCGCCCGTGGTCGCGCCCGCGCGGCGGTTCACATAGACCACGCCGGCCTGGATGGTGCTCAGGAACCGGTCGATCTCGCCCTGGTCCTCCGAGTAGAACCCGGCGGTGAGGCCGTACTCGGTGTCGTTCGCCCGCGTCAGCGCGTCGTCCAGGGAGTCGTACGGCGCCACGGCCACGAACGGCACGAACAGCTCGTCCTTCCAGACCCGGTTGTCCAGCGGCGCCGCGACCACCGTCGGCTGGACGAAGTTGCCCCGCCCAAGGTCGCCATCGGTGATCCGCTGGCCGCCGAGCAGCACCTCGCCGCCGCCGACCACGGCGTCCTTGACCGCCTGCTCGAACGTCTCCACCGACTTCTCGTTGATGACCGGGCCGGTGTAGGTGTCCTTCTGACGCGGATCGCCGACCTTCAGGCCGCCGGCCTTGCGCACCAGTTCGGCCACGAACGCGTCATAGGCCGGCCGCTCGACGTACACGCGTGAGCACGCGCTGCACTTCTGCCCGCTGTAGCCGAACGCGCTTCGCATGACGCCGTCGGTCGCCTTGTCGAGGTCGGCCTTCGCGGTGACGATCGCGGGATTCTTGCCGCCCATCTCGCAGATGGCGGGCTTGGGATAGTCCTTGGCGAATGTCCGGTAGATGCCCATCCCGACGGCGTAGGAGCCGGTGAACGTCAGGCCGTCCACGTCGGGGTTGCTGGTGAGCTCGTCGCCGACCTCGCCGCCCGGCCCGGTCAGGATGTGGAAGGCGCCCGTGGGAACACCGCCTTCGATCATCATTTCGTAGAGCTTCAGCCCGGTCAGATAGCCCTGGTGCGAGGGCTTGAACACGACGGCGTTGCCGGCGACCAGCGCGCCGCCCGCCGGGCCGCCCGCGAGCGCCATCGGAAAGTTGAACGGCGAGATGACCGCCCAGACGCCGTAGGGACGAAGCACGCTTCGCGTGTGCTCGTTCGGCGAGAGCTGCCCCATCTTGACGGAGAACCCGTCGTTCTCCTCCATCTGGTGGATGTAGTACCGGATCAGGTCGGCGGTCTCCTCGACGTCGCCGAGCGCCTCCAGCCGGCTCTTGCCCACCTCGATCGTGAGCAGCGCCGACAGTTCGTTGCGGTGCTCCGAGATCAGGTCGGCGACCCGGCTCATGACCTTGTTCCGATCCTGCCATGGCGTGTTCATCCACTCGGGCGCGAACGCCTTCGCCGCGGCGACCGCGTCCTTCGCGTCCTGCCGGGTGGCCTGCGAGAAGTCCCCGATGCTCAGGTCCTTGTCGATCGGCGAGTGCTCGACCTCGACGTCCTTGTTCCAGCGCGCCTCGCCGTCCACGTAGAACGGGTGGCTCTTGCCGAGCCAGGAGTCCGCCACCGTGAGGCCCTCGTCGAACGCCCGGTGGAGCTCCTCGCTGTCCGCGGCCATCGTTGCGTACGTGACCCTGAAGCCCTGTGCCATCGCCCCAACCTCCGTGTGTGGTCGCCGGAACGCATGCGCCGTCGAACGACGTGATCGCCGACCGCGCCTGCGATGAAATCGAAATGTCGGCGTGCACCGGCCATGCTAGCCGTTCGGCCTGCCCCCCGGATGCGCCCGCCGACGACTCGTCGGGCCTGTTACCAGCGTCCCCGGTGCACGACCTCGTCGAACGGCCGCCGGTCGGGGCGCTCCAGCGGCGCAAGGGGCCGATCCGCCGGATGGCCGAGCGCAAGGAGTGCCGCGCCCCGGTAGCCGTCCGGCACGCCGAGCAGGCGCCGGAACAGGTCCTGGTCGCGGACCGCGGAGTGTCCGCTCGCGATGCCCATGTCGGCGGCGGCGATGGCCATCTGGATGGTGAGCTGACCCAGGTCGTATTCGATGAAGGCGGCCTGCCGCTCGTCCTTCACGATGGGAGCGACGATGGCGATCGTCGCGGCGGAACGCGCGACGTGGCCGGCTCCCCGCCAGACGGCGGCGAGATCACCCAGCTGTGCAGGATCGGTCACCACGATCAGGTCCCACGGCTGGGAGTTCCCGGCCGACGGTGTGCGCCGACCGGCCTCGAGGATCCGGTCGAGCTGCGCCTGGGTGAGCGGCTCGTCGGTGTAGTTCCGAACGTTCCGGCGGGCGCGGATGGCATCCCAAGTCTCCATGACGCTTGAGTATGGCCGGTGTTTCGGCGCCCGGGAGGTTGGGCAACGGTTATCGAGAGGAGGTGGCGTGCATGCTTGCTGTCCTGTCTTCATTTCTCGCGCAATACGGCGGCGGGAGCGGAGGAGGCGGCGGCGGTTACTCCGCTCTTTACTGGGTCATCATCGCCATCGTCGTCGTCGCGGTGATCGCCGCGGTCGTGTGGCTGGTGAACCGGATGGTCGCCCGTCGTCGGCGCGCATCGCTCGATCGGCCCGACGAGCCAGGGTTCCGCGACGCAGCCTAATCGCCTCGTCGGCTGATTCACGTTCTTGATCGATTCAATGAGACCTGTCAGTTCTGGCCTGCCAGACCCGCGATCGTGAGTCGAGGGGAGGATGACCATCATGGTGGAGACCGCCGGAGAACTCATGTCGACCGACCTCGTGACGCTGCCCGAGTCGGCGACGCTGACCGATGCGGCGCGGCTCATGCGTGAGCGCGCGATCGGCGACGTGCTCGTCACGAGCGATGAGGCGCTTGTCGGCATCCTGACCGACCGGGACATCGTCGTCAGAGCGGTGGCGGACGGCGCCGATCTCTCGAACGAGCGGGCGGGCACGCACGCGAGCCGGGACGTGGTGACGGTCGGGCCGGACGACCCGCTGAAGGACGTCGTGACGAAGGTCCGTAACCACGCCGTTCGGCGCGTACCCGTTGTCGATGGTGGCAAGGTCGTCGGGATCCTGTCGATGGGCGACCTCGCGATCGAACGGGACGAGACCTCCCCGCTCGCGGATGTGAGCGCCGCAACGCCGAACCAGTGATGCATATGCCAATGAGCGCCCCCAGGGCGAGGCGCTCTGGACGCATCCGGTTCTGCTTCGCCGCTGCTTGACTGGACCTCGGGGTCCAGCGCCGCAGGCCTCGCGAGAGGCCTCGAAGAGGGCTCGCTAGTGCAACGACCCCCGCGGGATGCGACCATGCGCGGATGCACGGAGACCTTCGGGAGGGCGGTACCGAAGCGCAGGCCGCGATGCGCGAGGAGCGGCGCGTCGTCGCCGCGCTCTTCGCCGACATCGTCGGCTCCACCCCGCTGGGGGAACGCCTCGACCCGGAGGAGGTGCGGCTGATCGTCGGCGAGGCGGTCGCCCGGATCGGCGCCGCCGTCGAGGCGTTCGGCGGGACGGTCAAGGACCTCGCCGGGGACGGCGTGCTGGCCCTGTTCGGCGCCCCGGTCGCGCACGAGGACGACGCCGAACGGGCGGTGCTGGCGGGACTGAGGGTCGTCGAGGAGATCGCCGGCTATGCCCACGACGTCGAGGCCGGCTGGGACGTGGCCGGGTTCGACGTCCGCGTTGGGATCGAGAGCGGACCGGTCGTGCTGGGCCCGGTCGTCGCGGGAAGCCGCGTCGAATACGGCGCGACGGGCGACGCGGTGAACATCGCCGCCAGGCTGCAGGCGCAGGCCGAACCCGGAACCGTGCTGGTGGGCGGCGCGACCGTGCGGCTCGTCGAGCAACGGTTCCTCTGGGGCGACGAGCGCCTCCTCACCCTCAAGGGAAAGGCCGAGCCCGTCGCGACGCGGGTCGCCCTCGGCGTCAGCGGCGAGCCGGGCCGCCGGCACGGCCTGGAGGACGCTCCGGCGCGGCTGGTCGGACGGGAGCGCGAACTGGCCGAGGGACGCGGATCGCTCGACGAGGTCCTGGGAGGCGCCGGCGGCATCCTGTTCGTCACCGGAGAGCCCGGGATCGGCAAGACCCGCCTCGTGTCGGAACTGCAGGCGGCATTGCAACGCGCCCCTTCGCCGTTCGGCCGAGCCCGCTGGATCGAAGGCCGGTGCGTGTCGTTCGGCGAATCGATCCCGTACTGGCCGTTCCGGGACCTGGTCCGGGACTGGCTGGGGGTTGCTTCGGACGAACAGGAACTGAGGGTGCGGGTCACGCTGAGGCGTTCGATCGATCGACTCTTCGGCGACCGGAGCCCGGAGATCTATCCGTACCTGGGCGCGATGCTCGGCCTGGCGCTCGAGCCCGACGCGGCGGCGCGCCTGGCCGAGCTCTCCCCGGAGGCCCTTCAGTACCGGACGTTCGAGGTCGTTCGGACCCTGATCGAACGGCTGGCGGCCGACGGTCCGCTCGTGGTCGCGCTGGAGGACCTTCACTGGGCCGACGCCACCTCCGTGGAACTGGTCGACCGCCTGCTGTCGGTGACCGAGGAGTCGCCCGTGCTCCTCATCCTCGTCATGCGGCCCGAACGCGACCAGGCCGCGTGGGGCCTGCGCGACGCAGCCGCACGCGAGTTCCCACACCGCACGAAGGAGCTGCCCCTGGATGCGCTCTCCGGCGACGCCGACCGCGAACTGCTGCACACGCTGATCGGCGAAGGGACCCTGCCGCGCGATCTAGAGGACCGGCTCGTGGCGAGCGCCGAAGGCAATCCCTTCTTCCTTGAGGAGTTGATCCGCTCGCTCGCGGACGCCGGCGCGCTGGTGCACGACGCGGATGGGGGCTGGCGCTTCGACCACGACGTCCCCGTGGTCGTCCCGCCGACGGTCGAACAGGTCATCCTGGCGCGCATCGACCGGCTCTCCTCGGACCGCCGCCACGTGCTGACCGCGGCCTCGGTGCTCGGCAAGCAGTTCGGGCTTCCCCTTCTTGAAGGCGTCGCGGCCAGCCAAGACCTTCGCACCGCGCTCCACGAGCTTCAGCGGCTCGACCTCCTGCGCGAGGGGCGCCGGTGGCCGCAGCCCGAGTACCGCTTCAAGCACGCGCTGATCCAGGAGGCCGCCTACCGGACGCTGCTCTCCGAGCAGCGGCGCACGCTCCACAAGCGGGCCGCCGAATGGCTCGAGTCGACCTACACGGGCCGAGAGGACGAGGTGGCCGGCCAGCTCGCCCACCACTGGATGGCGGCGCAGGACGAGGACAAGGCCATCACGTATCTCACCCGCGCGGGCGACCGGGCCCGGCAGGAGTACGCGCTGGACGCCGCCGTGAAGCACTACCGGGCGCTGCTGCCGATCCTCGAGCGCCGCGGGCAGAAGCAGGACATGGCCGTGGTGCTGTTCAAGCTGGCCCTGGCGCTCCACGTGTCCATGCGGTTCAGCGAGGCGAACGACACGTATCAGCGGGCGTTCGAACTGTGGACGAGGCCGTTCGATCCTCCCGACCGGCCCGACCGGACGCTTCGACTGGCGACGTCGTTCCTGCCGAACGATCCGGATCCGAAGTCGGCCATCGCGTGGCCGAACATCCAGCTCTGCATGCAGCTGTTCGACCGTCTCGTGGAGGCCTGGCCCGAACGTTCGATCGTGCCGTCGCTGGCCGACCGCTGGGAGATCTCCGACGACGGCCTCCGGTACGTGTTCCATCTGCGGGACGGTGTGCGCTGGTCGGACGGCGAGCGGCTCACCGCCCACGACGTCGAGTTCGGCATCAAGCGGGTGCTGGATCCGGCGTCGCCCGGCTCGTCGGTGGCGATCTACTTCGTGCTGGAGAACGCGCAGGACTATCACCTGGGCCGCGTCACGGATCCCGGCTCCATCGGCGTCCGCGCGCTGGACGATCAGAGCATCGAATTTCGCCTGATCGCGCCCGCGCCGTACTTCATGAGCGTGATGAATCGACCCGACGGCGGGCCGCAGCCCCGGCATGTGATCCAGCGGGATGGCGCCGGATGGGCCGATCCCGCCAGGCAGGTGGTGAGCGGTCCCTTCCGGATCGAGCCGACCGGCGAGGCGGACCGGCTGGTGCTCGTTCGCCAGGACGCTTCCTCCAGCTCGCGGCCGGGCAACCTGGCACGCATCGAGTACATCCGGACGGCGGTGGCGGACGCGATCGAACCGTATGAACGCGACGAGCTCGACATGGTCGCCGTTCGGTACACCCCGCGGCTCGCGGACCTCATGCCGGCCGATGTGTCCGATGCGGCGCTGGGCCCCGCGGCGTGGTCCGGCTACCTGGCGTTCGACCACCGTGGGCCGGTCGGATCGAACCTCGAACTGCGCCGGGCGCTCGCCTACGCCGTGGACCGCGAGGCGTTGGGCGCGGCGATGCCGGTCAACATGGTGGTGGCGAACGGCGGCATCGTCCCGCCCGCCCTGCAGGGCCACACGCCCGACATCGTCCCCAGATTCGATCCCGATCGCGCCCGGGAGCACCTGGCCAGGTCGGGGTTCGGCGGAGCACTCACCCTCGGCTGTCTGGAGGACGACCGCCCCGTCCTCAGTCCTGTCGTCGAGTCGTGGCGGGCGGTGCTCGGCCTGGATGCCGGGCTCAACACCTGGACCGTCTCGGCGAGGGCGGCGCTCAGCAAGCCGACCGAGTACGGCCCGATCTACTTCACCGGCTGGCTGCCGGGGTACCCGGACCCCGAGTACTACCTGCGCCTGCTGTTCCATTCGGAGAGCAGGACGAATGAGGGCGGTTTCGCGTATGAGCCGTTCGACGACCTGATCGAACGGGCGCGGCGCGAGCGCAGCGACCGGCTCCGGCTGGAGCTGTTCCACGAGGCGGATCGCATGGCGGTGGCCGACCGGGTCGCGGTCATCCCGCTCCTGTACGGGCGGAGCCTGGCGATCGTGAAGCCGTGGGTCCACGGGTGGTGGGAGTTCGGCAAGTCGTCGTCGTCGTTCGCCGACCTGCTGGTCGATCCGGCAGGCGCGCATGGCTCCGACGGCTCGAGCGGGCGGCCGCCCGGCGAAGGGGGATGAGGATGGCGAAGGGAACGAGCGTCCGCGACCTGCTGCGCGTGGAGCCGGGCGAACCGGCGGCCCTGGAGGATCGGAATCCGCGGGCCACGCCGGGCGTCAAGAGCCGATCCAAAGCAGTACCGCAGATGGCCGAGCACCTCCGGCGCCTGGAGGGACTCCAGGAGCGGCTGTACGCGGAGTCCACGCGTTCGGTCCTGCTGGTCCTCCAGGGCATGGACACCAGCGGCAAGGACGGCACCGTCAAGCACGTCTTCAGCGGCGTGAACCCGGCCGGCGTGCGGATGACGGCCTTCAAGCAGCCGACGCCCGAGGAGCAGCGCCACGCGTTCCTGTGGCGCATCCGGCGCGCCCTTCCGCATCCGGGCGAGGTCGGGCTCTTCAACCGCTCCCACTACGAGGACGTCCTGGTGGTCCGCGTGCACTCCCTGGTTCCCGAGCCCGTGTGGCAGAAGCGGTACATCGAGATCAACCGGTTCGAAGAGGAGGTCGCGGCGTCGGGGACCGCGATCCTGAAGTGCTTCCTCCACATGTCCTACGACGAGCAGCGGTCGCGACTCCTGGCGCGGCTGGACGATCCGAACAAGCACTGGAAGTTCAAGGAGGGCGACATCGGCGAGCGCCGCCTGTGGGCCCAATACCAGGCGGCGTACAGCGATGCCGTCGAACGATGCTCGACCCAGCCGGCGCCCTGGTACGTGGTTCCGTCGGACCGCAAGTGGTATCGGAACTGGGCGATCGGCGCCATGCTCGTGGAGACGCTCGCCGAGATGGACCCGCGCTACCCGGATCCGGGCCTCGAGATCGACCGGCTGCGGAATCGACTGGCTCCGCCGAACTGACGACGGGCGAGCGGACGTTGGATACCAGCTGGGACGAAGGCTTCGCCGACCGCTACGAGGAGTGGTCGGCGTCCATGACGGAGGACATTCCGTTCTACGTCGATCTGGCCCGTGCGACTGAGGGGCCGCTGGTCGAGCTCGCGGTCGGGAACGGACGTGTCGCCATCCCGGTGGCGAAGGCGACGGGCGGCCCGGTCGTCGGCATCGATTCCTCGCCCGCGATGCTGGAGCAGGCACGGGTCGGCGCGGCCGAGGCGGGCGTCGACCTGGATCTTCGGCTCGGCGACATGCGCGATCTGGCACTCGACGAGCCGGCCGGGCTGGTCTACTGCCCCTTTCGCGCGCTGATGCACCTTCGAACCTGGGCGGACCGTCGCAGAACGTTCGAGCGCGTCGCGGAGTCGCTCCGGCCGGAAGGGCGGTTCGCGTGGAACGCGTTCGCGTTCGACCATCGAATCGCCGCAACGCTGGACGGTCGGCGTAGCGACGAGCCGGTTCCGCACACGGTCCGGTACGCCGTCGGCGACAACCGGATCGACCTCGTCCTGGATGACGGCGCCGGTGCGTCGGTCTGGTGGGCGACGAAGAACGAGTGGCTCGGCCTGATCGACGTGGCCGGTCTGGAGGTGGAGGCGCTGTACGGCGGCTTCTCCGGAGAGCCGTTCACGGAGGACAGCTCGGAGTACGTGTTCGTGGTTCGCCACGCCGTGTGAGGCGGTCAGCCTTTCAGCGCCACCGTGTGATAGCCGCCCGAACCGTTCGGGAACGGGTCCTGACGCTCTGCCGGCTGCACGGCCCCGGCTCCGTCGTAGGCACGAACCATCACGGAGCCCGCGCCGGACAGGAGGGGCGCGTCGGGTTCGAACCGCCACAGGCGCCAGGTATACGGCGACAGCGCCGTCTTCAGTGTCGCCGCATGCCA
>JBEDUK010000064.1:0-21464 GCA_040414485.1 Actinomycetota bacterium | reverse complement strand
GAGTGCGCCGGGAGGGACTCGAACCCCCAACCTTCTGATCCGTAGTCAGATGCTCTATCCAGATTGAGCTACCGGCGCGGTATCGACCAATGCTACCGGACCGCCGGACGCCCGGCCGTCCGCGCGGGGCCCGGCCGCCAGCCACACCGTCGCCATCCCCGCTTCGAATGCCGCGTCGAGCCCGTAGACCCAGGAGATCCGGCCCCTGACCAGGTTCGTCGTCTCGACACCGATCACGCCGAACGCCAACGCCACGGCCATCGCTCGCCACTCCGGCGTCAGCCGGTCACGGACGGCGGCCAGGCCGAGACCCAGGCCGATGGCGGCGAAGATCGCTCCGTTCGCGCGCACCAGCCAGTCGTCGCGCTTCCGGCCCGTCACCACCTCGAAGCTTCGAAGATGCACCAGCGGCCACAGCCCCGTCGTGACGTAGACAGCCGACTGGGCCAGCACGACCAAGCGGAGCGTTCGGTGACCGGCCACCCCGCCAAGCAGTTTCCGGATCAACCGGCTCGACGGAGATCGCCCGGCTGCTCGGGCCGGAACGCTGCGTGGTCGCTCGTCATGTTCACGCCGACGTGATGGTCCTGCACGAGCGTCCAGCCGAAGAGCCCGGCCGCGATCGTGCACAGGACGCCCAGCGCCGACAGGATGATCCCCGGCCAGACGTTCACCTTGAACGGGCCGTTCCAGTGCGAGACGTACAGCGCCAGCGTCGCCCCGAACAGGCCGAGCGCCGCCACGTTGAACAGCATGTGCCGCAATCCGGTGGCCTTCGCCGGGATGCCTCGCGGGATCCCCGTCGCCCAGTCGATGAACCCAGGGATCGCCGCCACCAGGGCCATCCCGACGCCCACGATGTTCGTGGCGATCGCCAACTTGATCCAGAATGGGCCCCTCCCAGCCGCCTTGATGCAGAACGCCGCAAGCGTCGCCGTGTACATCGCGATCGGGTAGGCGACGAGCATGGGGTGGATCGGATGGCCGAAAATCTTCAGCCTGCTGTACATGGTGCACACCTCCCTGGCGAAGCCCGGCCCAGGAGACGGGCTCCACTCCCAAGCCCTACCCGCGCTTGTCACGCCGCGAACCTCGCCGGTCCTGCAGACTGGGACCTGATGGACGACCGGGTCGACGAAGGAGGCGAACGGATGCCATCGAGCCACGAAACCCACCGCGCGAGCGTGAACGGGATCGAACTCGGCTACATGACGCTCGGAGAGGGCGCGCCGCTGATCCTGCTCCACGGCGGCTACGGCACCGCGGACATGTTCGGGCCCAACCTCGACCTCCTCGCGCGCGGGCGCCAGGTCTTCGGTGTGGATCTGCAGTCCCACGGCCGCACGTCCGCGGTCGACCGCCCCATGCGCTTCGAGACC
The DNA here is from genome assembly GCA_040414485.1 of Actinomycetota bacterium. Taxonomy (GTDB): domain Bacteria; phylum Actinomycetota; class UBA4738; order UBA4738; family UBA4738; genus JBEDUK01. The sequence goes on along the minus strand of JBEDUK010000064.1, from coordinate 20,085 downwards.
ATGGCCGACGACATCGCCGCGCTCATCCCCGCTCTCGGGTTCGACAAGGCCACGGTCATGGGCTTCTCGCTCGGCGGCGGCGTCGCTCTTCGAATCGCCATCCAGCATCCCGAAGTGGTCGACCACCTGGTCCTGGTCTCGACGCCGTCCAAGCGCGAGGGCTGGCACCCGGAGATGCGCGCCGGCATGGACGCGCAGGGTCCGGAGATGGCCGACTTCCTCCGCCAGACGCCGATCTACGAGGGATACGCGGCCGTCGCGCCACGCGTGGATGACTGGCCGATCCTGATCCGGCAGGTCACCGAGGTGGTGAAGATCGACTACGACTGGTCGGCCGACGTCCCCGGCCTCACCATGCCGACAATGATCGTGGCCGGCGACGCCGACGGCCTGCCGCCCTCACATGCGGTCGAGTTCTTTGGGCTCCTGGGGGGCGGAAAGCGGGACGCGAACTGGGACCGTTCCGGCATGACGCCCCACCGGCTGGCGATCCTCCCCGGCGTGACCCACTACGACATCAACGCCGTGCCCGCGCTCTCGCAAGCCGTGATCCCATTCCTCGACGAACCCACCCGACCGCCGTCGGGCGGGGCCGCATGACGGGTCAGGTCCCGCACTCAGCTGGCCTCCTCCCACAGCAGGATCTCCGTGATCACATATGAGGGCTCGCCCAGCCCGTAGTAGTCCCAGATCGCCGTCTCGTCCTCGGAGATGAACTCGTGGTCCCGATCGAAGACCGGCCCATCCTTCGCCGTGTCCTTCGTTACGGCCACGACCACGACCTTCTCGGCGATGTCGACGTCGGTGACCAACTGGATGGGGATGAACGTCATCTTCGTGCCGAACAGGCCCATCGTCGCGGCGAGGTATCGAGGCCGGCGGTCCCGGCCGGTGAAGATGTCGTCCACCTTGCCGATCTTCTCGCCGTTCGGATCTGCCACGGTGAAGCCCTTGGCCTGGAGCAATCCGGCAGTCGAAGGGTTCTCCATGCGTGGTTCAGCCATCTCGTGCCTCCTTGCACATTCGGTGTCGTGGCGTTGTCCGGACACCCAGTGCCTACCCAGCGCGAGATGGCTGAACCCGCGGTGACGGCGGCCGGCGCTACCGTTCGACGGCGCCCAATCCGGTGCGGAACCCGTCTCGCCACGAGGCGTACCGCGGCGTCCAGCCGAGCTCACGCTTCGCCTTTGCGTTCGACGCTCCTCGGATATCCGTCATCATGACCACGCCGGCCTCGCCGACGAGCAGGCGGGCCAGCCAGACCGGGACGTGCCTCGGCTTCGGCGCGCCGATCGCGTCGGCAAGCGCGGGGAGCCACTCCCGAACCGGCGCGGGATCGTCGTCGGCGATGTTGTAGACGCCCGGTTCGCCGCCCTCCACCGCAATGGCCGTGGCAGACGCGACGTCGTCGGCATGCGCGAATGACCACACGCCGTTGCCGGACCCCACGACGGGCACCCGCCTGCGCCGGACCATCTCGATCATCGGGGTGCCGATCGCGAGCGACGTCCCCGGACCGTAGAACCCGCCGTAGCGCAGCACCATCGGCTCGAGGCCCGAATCGAGGACCGCGGACTCCAGGTGCTTCAACGCGTCCATCGTCGACCGGACCTTCTCGGGCGGGTTGGCGTCGAACGGGTCCTCTTCGGTCTTCGCAGGGCCGCCGCGCCGCTCGTAGGGCCATGCGGCGTAACTCTGCGCCACCAGGCGCCGCGCGCCGACGGCGGTGGCAGCCGCGACCACGTTGTCCGTGCCGATCGTGCGGAGCCGGTTCGTCGGTTCGAACTGCTCGTCGAAATGCCGGAAGTTCAGCGACGCCGGGATGGCGGTGAGCTGGACGACGACGACCTCCGGCTCCGCTTCGACGACCGCCTCCTTGACCGCGGCCGCGTCGAGCGCGTCCAGGATCACCGGGGTCGCCCCCTGCGCACGGAGGCGTTCGGTCTTCGCCGGGGTCCTGGTCGTCCCCGTCACGGCGTGGCCCCGTTCGACGAGCAAGGGCACCAGCCTGGAACCGACCACGCCCGTGGCGCCTGCGATGAACACGTTCATGTCGAGACCTCCCTTCGGCTCTCCTTTTGCATACCCTTGGGACGAGACAGGCGCGCCCCACGTGACAGACACGCCCACATGAGCCGGCCGAACGCCACGACGATCACCGACGAGCTGGAGCGGTACCGTCCGCTGCTGTTCTCGATCGCCTACCGAATGGTCGGCGAGGTCGGCGACGCCGAGGACCTGGTTCAGGAGACGTACCTCCGGGCGCACCGGGCGGTCGCCGGCGGCACCCTTATCGAACAGCCGAAGTCCTATCTGGCCGAGGTCGTCACGCGCCTGGCGATCGACCACCTGCGGTCCGCCCGCGTCCGCCGCGAGCGCTACGTGGGTGAGTGGCTGCCCGAACCGCTGCTGTCGGATCTCGAGCCCGAGCCGGACGTGGCCGACCGCGTCGCCCTCAGCGAATCCCTCTCCATGGCGTTCCTCGTCGTCCTGGAGACGCTCTCGCCGGTGGAGCGGGCGGTGTTTCTGCTTCACGACATCTTCGGGTTCGAATTCGAGGAGATCGGCAGGTTCGTCGAGCGGTCCACGGAGAACTGCCGCCAGGTCGCCGTGCGCGCGCGCCGGCACGTCGATGACCGTCGCCCGCGGTTCGAGGTCTCACAGGAGCGGCGGAACGAGCTCGCGGGACGGTTCTTCGCCGCGGCGAACGCGGGGGACGTCGAGAGCCTGGTCTCCATGCTGTCGGAGGACGTGGTGATGGTCGGCGACGGCGGAGGCCGGGGTGCCCTCGTGGTTCCGGCCAGCGGCGCGCTCCGCGTTGCGCGGTTCATGGCGGGACTTGCCCGAGCGGCGAACCGCCAAGGACTGAACATGGCGCCCGCGGTCGTCAACGGCGAACCGGGGGCGGTCATGCACTGGCCTGACGGAAGCGTCGCGACCGTCATGGCGATCCACGTCGCCGACGACCGGGTCGTCGGGATCTACGCGGTGGTCAATCCGGACAAGCTGGGCCACGTAGCGCCCGTACCGTCCGAACGAGCGGGTCAGGGCTGAGCCGTACCGGTCAGGCGGGGATCAGGCGAACCTCGGCGTGCGCGCGCTGGACGCGGCGCACGTACCGGATCGAGAGCACGATCCCCACGAGCGTGAAGGCCAGCTGCGCGGGAGGCTCCACGGCCATTACCGTGCCCGGAGGCACGGTGAGGATCAGCGCTGCCTGCTGGGCCGCCGACACCAGCAGCAGCACCGCCCACCCGACCGCCAGAACGCGGAAGACGGTCGTGACCTTCGGATGCGCCCAGGCCAGCGCCTTCGCGCGCCGCGCATGACGGCACTCCTCGGAGAGCAGCAGGGCGAGCGTCCGCGTCAGCGGACGCCGCACCGCGGCCGAGACCAGGAACGCGATCCCCATCAGGCCGGTGAGCACGGCGCCCTTCGCCAGGATGAACATCGGTGATCGAAGCCACATGGCCAGGCTGATCGACAGCCCGGTCACCGCCAGGAAGAAGACGCCGTAGGGACTCTGGGGCCGCCGCCGGATCATCCGGACCACGGCGTCGAGCGCAGGCACCGCGGATGCAGCCGCCAGCGCCACCAGGCTCGGCTGGCTGCGGGACACCGCGTAGTAGATGAGGCCGGGGAGCAGCACGCCGGGCAGCAGGTTCGCCGCGATGCGACGCCAGTTGCCGTGCGCGGGCAGCAGCTCGTCGGCGCCCTGCGTGGACGGCACGCGCGTTTCCTCGGGGGCCTGCATGGTTGGCTGTATCGGAATTCTCCAGTTGCCGATTGAGTCCATCACGCTACCGCACCCGGCCGATTACCGTGAACCGCCCGGTCACGGCGCCGAATCCCACCTCAATGCGCGCTGCGAGCGTGCCGAATCGACGGATGTGATGTATCCAAGGACGAAGCACATCATCCCGGCGCTGGCGGCGGCGCTCGCGGCCGTCGCGCTCGCCGCCTGCGGCGGACGGGCCGGCGCGGCACCGATCGGGGTCGCGGCGCCCTGGTCGCGCTCCGGACCACTCGTCGTGGCCGCCGGCGACATCGCCTGCGATCCCGCCGACGCGCACTTCTCGGGCGGCAGGGGCGCCACGAACCACTGCCAGGAGTTCGCAACCGCCGCGCTCGCCGCGGGCCTGTCGCCCGCAGCCGTGCTCGCCCTCGGGGACGATCAGTACGAATGTGGCGGCTACCAGGCATTCGTCCATTCGTACGGACCATCGTGGGGCCGGCTACAGCGGATCACGTACGCGGTGCCGGGGAACCAGGAGTACGGGACGAGCGGCGGGACGGACTGCGACCAGAGCCGGCAGGCCGCCGGGTATTTCCGCTACTTCGGCGCGGCAGCGGGACCGCCCGGACGCGGCTACTACAGCTTCGACCTGGGTGGGTGGCACCTCATCGCCCTCAACGCGAACTGTTCAGCCGTCGACGGCTGCGGCAAGGGGTCCGAGCAGGAGCGTTGGCTCGAGGGCGACCTCCAGCGGGATCACGCGAAGTGCACGCTGGCGTTCTGGCACCAGCCACGCTTCTCGTCGGGATCGAACGGAAACGACAAGCACTACTCCGCGTTCTGGGAGGACCTCTACCGGTTCAACGCGGACGTGGTCCTGAACGGACACGACCACGACTACGAGCGCTTCGCGCCGCAGGCGCCCGACAGGACGCCGGTCATCAACGGGATCACCGAGTTCGTGGTCGGCACCGGCGGCGAGGATCACGGGTCCTTCAGCGGAAAGCCGGAACCGAACAGCGTCGTCAGGAACGCCGACACCTTCGGCGTGCTCGCGTTGACGCTCCGGCCCGACGGCTTCGACTGGTCCTTCGCCCCGGTGGCCGGCGGCACGTTCTCGGACCACGGTGCACGCTCATGCCACTGACGGTGTCGCGAAGACGGCGGACCACCCGGCCGGGGCGATCGACGACGCCCTCGTCAAGGGAGCGGGGTTCGGCGCCGATGCTCATCGGATGATCGACGGCGAACGGAGCTCGCGGTGCACCCGCATCTGATCGGCGAGCGGCGACTCCACACAACGGGGCGACTTCGCGTCCACCAGGAGGTCTTCATCGCGGTCGCCGTCCTGTTCGGTGCCATCGGGACGACCGTCCTGCTCCAGGACCCCTTCCAGGCAGCGCCGGTGAACGCGGCGCCGAGCCCGCGGCATATCGTGGTGGTTCCGCTCCTTCCAAACACCGAGATCCCGCTTCCGCCGGCATCGCTGCTGGTCGGACCGAACCCGAAGAAGGCGCCGAAGGGCGAGTTCACGTTCCTACCAGCCTCGCCGGCCGCGCAGTTCGCCAAGAGCGCGAAGGGATCTCTGGGCGCCAAGCGCGCCAAGGCTCCCAAGGACGCGTTCACCGCGGAGATGTCCGGCCGCGTGTACGCATTCTACGGAGCGACAATGGTGACGAACGGGTGGACCTTCGTGTCGAAGTCGCCGCCGAGCCCCCAGGGCGAGTGGACCATCAGCGCCCGGCTTGGCGCCCGACAGGCCACGATCGCGATGTACATGATCCCGAGCACGCAACTCGTGATCGATTCCTGCCCACCGTTCCCCTACTGCTGAAGGTCCCGTCGTCCGGTTCCCTCCGGCGAACGGCCTAGGTCATCCCGCTGTTCACGGATTGTTCGATCCGCCGGAAGACCGAAAAGCCCTGGTCCGCCTACAGCCACGGTCCCTCAGGTACCGACCTTTCAACGAACGTGGAAGCAAACGGACGGTGAACGAAGGAGGAACGGCGGTGAACCACAGGATCCTCAAACGGGTCGCGACGCTGGCGGTTCCACTCGTTGCCCTGGGCATGGTGCTCGCCTCGGCCGGCGCGGCGCAGGCAACGCTTCCAGCGGTCAAGGTGACGGCTGCGTACTTCCAGGTCGACGGCGCGCCGAAGCCACCGACCAACCCATATCTGAACAAGGAGTACATCGTCGTCCGGAACATGGGCAAGACGACGGTGACGATCACCGGTTGGACCCTGCGCGACCTGCCGCGTCCGGGGACTGCCGCGCACGTCTACAAGTTCCCGGCCTTCTCGCTCGCGGCGGGCGCCTCCGTGCGTGTCCACACGGGCGCGGGAACGAACAGCAAGACCGACCTGTACTGGCACCTGACGTACTTCGTGTGGGGGGACGACTCGGACACCGCGACCCTGAAGACCGGCGCTGGAACGACCGTGTCCACGTGCTCGTGGGCGGCCGGCGAGCCGAGCCCGAAGTTCTGCTGACGCTGGACTGGGAGGATCGATGCGCCGCGCGTACACGCCTCAGCGGGACACGCGGCAGGAGAACTGGGCCTTCGGTCGGCCGCCGGTCATGCATCGCTTGGTGCGGCGGTCGACCGAACTCGATGCCACCCCCTACCCCGATGCGCTCGATCGCCGCGCGCGCCCCCGCCCGCCGCTGCACTTCAAGCGGATCGAACTCAAGTACTTCATCCCCGACCGGCTGATCCCATACGTCCTCGAGCGCCTCGCTGCCTACACGGTGGTGGACCCGTACCTGGTGAAGGAAGGACGGGGCCGCAACTGGTATCCGGTGACGTCGCTGTACTTCGACTCCTACGACCTGCAGGCGTTCGACGAGAAGGCAGACGGCCTGCTCCTGCGCCGGAAGATCCGGCTCCGCACCTACGAGATGGAGTTCTCACCGAAGACGCCGGCGTTCATGGAGATCAAGCGCCGCCTCGACGCGGTGGTCCTGAAGGACCGGCTGGCGCTTGGGGCCGCGATCGATGACGACCGTCCGCCGAGCAGGCTTCTTCCCCACCTGCTCGACATCTGCGAGGACAAGGAGAGCAAGACCTACCAGGAGGCCCGAATGATGGCCCACTGGTTGAACCTGCAGCCGACCGCGCTGGTCCGATACCGGCGGGTCGCCTACGTCGGGCGGGACAACCCCAAAACGCGGGTGACGATCGACGTGGACCTGCAGGCGTCGTGGAAGCCGCCGTACGTCTGCGGCGTCATCCCGATGCGGTCGATCGGGTCGGTCGTGGCCCAGGGGACCGACGCCATCTCCGGCCGGTACGGAATGCTGGAGCTGAAGTGCGACAACATGGTCCCGGCCTGGTTCCACGAGGCGCTGCAGGACCTCGAACTCCGCCGGACCGCGTACTCGAAGTACTACCTCGCCGTCTCGACCCTGATGCCGCATGTCTCCGAGGACTGCATGCCGCACTTCACAAAGGGAGGAACGTCATGATCGCAACCACCGTCTCGGCCACGCTCCCGGATCCGACCAGCCTCTCCGGGACCCACCCCATCACCGTGACTGGGATCCTGCTCGGCACGCTCGTGATGACGCTCTTGATCGCTTCGGTCTACAAGTGGACGCACCGGGGCCTGAGCTACTCGCAGTCGTTCCAGTTCTCGCTGGTGCTCCTCGGCATGCTCGGCGCAAGCATCATGATGGTCGCGGGCACGGGCATCCTTCCGGCTGTCGGGATCCTTGGCGGCTTCTCACTGATCCGCTTCCGTACGCCCGTCAAGGACCCGAAGGACATGGCGTACATCCTGTTCGTCCTGGCCGTCGGCCTGGCGATGGGCGCGAAGCTGTACTTCCTGGCCGCGCTGGTCACCATCATCGTGTCCGCCGTGATCCTCGTGCTGACGAGGGTGAACTTCGGCCTGACGGCGAACCACGAGTCGATCATCCGGCTCAACTGCATCGGGCCCGACTCGGGGCCCGTGGACGCCGAGGGCTACGAGGCGATCCTTCGCCGAACGACCGACTCGTGGCACCTGCTGAGCGCGGTGGGCCACGGGAACCGCATGGAGCTCACCTATGGGGTGCGGCCGAAGCGCAACTCCTCGACGCTGGAGGTCCTGGGTCAGCTGCGGGGCCAGCCTGCCGTCGAGCACGCCGAACTGTTCGACACCAAGCATCAGGTCGAGTTCTGATCTCGCGCCCCCGGGCGGCGTGTGTGGCCGGTCGTCTCGCGTCGAGGTTGCTGCATCCGTGTCGCGGTTCCGTGCTGACGGCCGTCCCTCCCTTTCGTTCGCGCGCCGCGCATGGATACGGTGCAGGAGCCATGCGGAGCACGAGGAACGAAGGACCTCGCGCCGTCGCCTGCCCACGGTGCGGATCGGCGGTCGTCCTGGTTGTGGACGTGGATGGCGAGCGCCTCTGCCGAACCTGCGGGACCGTCTGGGTGAGCCAGGGTTCGACCATCAGGCTGCTCGGCGCGATCCCGGTGCCCCGGGTGAGGCCCTTTCAACAGGCACGCGGGTCCGAGCCGCCCAGTCCCGACGGGTTCTCGTCCCGAATCGCGTAGACCGTCGCCGCGGTCCGGCCAGTTCGCGCGCGCCCATGCCCGGGTGCGATGCTTCCCGCGATCTCGAAGAGACACCGCGATCGAGGGGGGAACTGCGCCATGGCTCCGAATCCGGCCGTAGCCGCGCGACGGGCGGGATGGGCGGCCGCGATCGCCCTCGTGGTGCTCGCGGCGTTGTCACCGGTCATGGCGTTCGGAGCGGCATCCGCCCGGCCGCTCGCGAAGTCCGGCCAGACGTCCCAGGGTTGGGCGCTCACGCCGGCCGGTAGCCAGACGGATGTGGGGGCCGGGCCCCAGGCCGTCGCGGTCAGCCCGAACGGCTCCCTGGTCGTCGTCGCGAATGCCGGCTATGTCGAGCATTCACTGATGGTGGTCGATGCCGCGACCGGCACGGTAACCCAGACGATCGCGGCCAAGGGCGGCAAGTCGAAGCACAACGCCTGGCAGTACTCGGCCGGGCACGCGCACGGGTTCTACGTGGGACTCGCGTTCTCCCCCGATGGACGAACGTTGTACGCGTCCGACTCCCCCCGTGGCGCGATCCTGAGGTACGCGGTCCAGGGCACCGACCTGGCCGCCGACGGGGTGATCGGTCTGGGCGGGAAGAAGGGCGGACCGTGGCCGGCGGGGATCGCCGTGACGCCCGACGGCGGCCGCGTTCTGGTCGCCGGCAATCTGGACGACTCGCTCATCGTGACCGACCCCTCGACGCGGAAGGTCGTCGGCACGGTGGCGGTCGGCCACCTTCCGTACGGCGTTGCCCTCGACGCGGACGGGACGACGGCGTTCGTTTCGAACTGGGGCGCGGACACGGTCTCCGTGGTGGACCTCGCGAAGCTGAAGGTTGAGGGCACGGTTCGCGTGGGCCTGCATCCGAGCGCGATCGGGGCCAGCCCGTCGCGGGACGAGATCTACGTGGCGAACGCCGACTCGGACTCCGTGAGCGTGCTGAGCACGACGACGCACCATGTGCTTCGTTCGATCGACCTGCATCCGTATCTGGCGGCGCCGATCGGCGCTAGCCCCGTCGCGCTGACGGTCTCGCCGGACGGTTCCACGCTGTACGTGGCGAACGCGGGCGACAACGACATCGCCGTTGTCGCGCTCGGTCCACCCGGATCCTCCGGCGGCGACACCGTGCTCGGGCTGATCCCGACCGGCTGGTGGCCGAGCGGGGTGGCGCTGGATCCCACGGGCGCAACGCTGTTCGTCCCGAACATGTTCGGCCACGGCGTCGAGCCGGCCACGAAGCGACGCAACCACGGCAACTGGAAGCCGTCCGGCGGGATCAAGCCGAACTACGCGTACTGGATCGCATCGATGCGTGGGACGCTCTCGACGATCCCGGTGCCGGACGCGCAGCAACTGGCCGAGTACACGGCCCAGGTGGCGCAGAACGACCGGTTCGGCGGAGGGCCGGCGTCGCGGCCGGGCAACGTGATCCCGGCCGTGCCGGGCGCCCCGTCACCCATCACGCACGTGATCTACGTGATGAAGGAGAACCGGACCTACGACCAGCTCCTCGGGGATCTGGGCCGTGGCGATGGCGACCCGTCGTTGGCGATCTTCGGCCAGAAGGTCACGCCGAACACCCATGCGCTGGCCAGGCAGTTCGTCACGCTGGACGACTTCTCATCCGACGGCGACGTGTCCGTGGACGGCTGGAGCTGGTCGAACGGCGCGTTCGCCAACGACTATCTGGAACGGAACTGGCCGCTCGACTACGGGCGGTACGGGCGTCCAGAGGACTTCGGCGGATTCGGCAACAACGAGACGGCCGGGCAGCCGGGCGAGAAGCCCGGGCAGTCATATCTGTGGGATCTGTTGAACTCGGCCGGCGTCTCCTATGAGAACTTCGGGTTCTTCATGGACAACCCGCCGGACCCCGTGGACTCCATGCCCGGCCTGCTCGGGCACACGGACATGCGGTATCCGGGCTGGGACCTCCAGGTTCCCGACCAGGATCGCATCACCGAGTGGCTGCGCGTCTTCCGCGGCTACGTGAAGCGCGGGGCGATGCCCTCGATGCAGTTCGTCTATCTGCCGAGCGATCACACGTGGGCGACCACGCCCGGCGCCCGGCGCCCGACCGCCTATGTCGCGGACAACGACTACGCGCTGGGCAGGCTCGTGGACGCGGTGTCGCATTCGGCATTCTGGTCGAGCACGGCGATCTTCGTGGTGGAGGACGACACCCAGGACGGACCGGATCACGTCAGCGGCCACAGGATGCCGGCACTGGTGGTCAGCCCGTACACGCAGACCGGCACGGTGGATTCCACCGCGTACTCGACCGCGTCGGCGCTCCGAACGATGGAGATGATCCTCGGGGTCGGTGCGATGACGCAGTACGACTGGGCGGCCACGCCGATGACGGCGGCGTTCACGGATACGCCCGACTTCACCCCGTTCGACGTCCGCCCGCCCGAGGTCTCCTTGTGGGCGACGAACAAGAAGGGCGATTCCATGTCGGGCTGGTCGGCGGCCGGCGACTTCTCCCGTCCGGACCTGATGGATCCGCAGACGGAGAACCAGGCGATCTGGGACAGCGTGGACGGATAGGTCTGCCGGCCGAGCGCCTCAAATTCGGGCTGGCGCAGTCACACGACGGAGCGCATACTTCGCCGGTTCCGCTTGAGGAGGGGTGAGCGTGGACGGACGCCAGAGGTTCGTCACGACCGTCGCGAACGAAGACATGCGCACGGTGTCGCAGCGCATCCTCCTGATCGTGGCCATCCTCGCCATCACCCTGTCGGCCTCCCCGCACGCGGCCCGAGCGGACTCCTCCGGCCAGATTCCGTTGAAGTTCCTCTCTCGTATGGCCGTCGACACGGCGCACCGCCACCTGTTCATGACCGGCCAGCTCGACTCGGGAAGCGGGGTGCTCGCGGTCGACTACTCCGGCGCTGTGGTCTCGACGATCGACACCGGGCCGTCGTCTTCCGGACTCGCGGTGAATCAGAAGGCGGGGAGGCTGTATGTCGGGTCCGGGGGGACGATCTACGTCATCGACACGGCCACGCTGCAGATCAAGAAGAGCTACGTGCTCAGCGCGCCCGGTGCGAGTGACATTCAGGTATTCGACCTGCTGCAGATCGGTACGAACGTCTGGTTCGCGGCCCAATGGATGTGCAACGGATATGTCTGTCCCGGATTGGGGCTATTGAAGCTCAAGACCGGCAAGGTCGTCCTGTATCACGGTTCAGACTTCCCGAGCGGCCTGTCGGCGCGCTTCGCCGGTGATCCGGCCAATCGCAACGTCTTCGTGGTCGCCTCCGACATCTACCTGTACGAGTACGACGTGAGCAGCGGGCACCCGTCATTGCTCGTCACGCGCAGCGGTTACGACACCACCGACATCGGGATCACCGGAGACGGCAAGGATCTCCTGCTGACACTGCAGAACGATCAGAACGTGACCGCATTGAAGATGTCTGACTTCTCCTCGGACGGTTCGTATCCAGGCGATGGCACCCACCTTGCCTCGGCCGTTGCCGCATCGGCCGACGGGTCGAGCGTGGCACTCGGACTCTGCGCAAGCTCCGGCGACACACCCGACATCTTCGTGTTCCCGACCGGCAGCCAGAAGATCAAGCAGTCCCTGACGACCGGCTCGGCATACCACTGCATCTCGCCCGGCGGACTCCGTTTCGCCGCGCACGACACGATGCTGTTCGCCGTCAACGGGGAGAGCGGCGGTGATCTCTCACTCGACGAGTTCGACGGCCCGACGCTGTCCACGTCATCGCTGACGTTGACGGCACCGGCCTCGGCGCCGCCCGGCTCGACCGTCGAACTGTCAGGCTCGCTCACCTTCGCCGACGGCTCGAGCGCCGCAGGACAGACCATCCACGTCTACGAGACGCCGCCCGGCGGGTCCGAGCAGGAGATCGGGTCGCCGGTCACCGACGCCGATGGAGCGTACGAGGCGACGACGCCTCCGCTCCAGGACGTGGGCACGTACCAATTCGACGCCGTGTTCGACGGAGATCAGGGGCACAAGGGATCGTCCGCGGCGGCGGACACGCTGGTCGTGGCGAACGGAAAGATCGTGTTCGACTCGAACCGCACCGGCAACTACGAGATCTTCACCCTGAACGCGGACGGGTCGGGCATCAAGCAGTTGACGAACAATCCGGCCGACGACTTCGACCCCGCCTGGTCGCACGATGGCAGCAAGATCGCATTCACGAGCGACCGCTCCGGCACATACGACGTGTGGACCATGAACGCCGACGGCACCGGGTTGAAGCGCGTGGCCGCGAGCACGAAGTTCGACGGCGACCCATCGTGGTCACCCGACGGGTCCACCCTGGCGTTCGAGTCGGATCGGACCGGCCCCATGGAGATCTGGACCGTCGATCTCAACACCGGCACGCCCAGGCAGTACACGTTCAAGGGAACGGTCAATGAATATCCGTCGTGGTCCCCCGACGGCTCCAAGATCGCGTTCGATTCGAACCGAAGCGGCAACTTCGACGTCTACACGATCAATGCCGACGGGTCCGGAGTGCAGGACAAGACCAACAACGCGGCCAGCGACGGAGGGGCCAGCTGGTCGCCGGACGGGCACCTGATCGCGTTCGGCAGCGACCGAACCGGTGACGTCGAGATCTGGACACTCAATGTTGAGACCGGTGACCTCACGCAGCTCACCCACGTCGCCGGGTTCGACGGGGATCAGTCGTACGCCCCGGACGGGTCCATGGTCGCGTTCACGAGCACCCGCGCACCGCAGTATCAGGTCTGGGTCATGCACGCGGATGGATCGAACCCGGTTCGGTACACGAAGACCGGCACGATCAACGAGTACGCCGACTGGGGTACGAACACGACGATCCTCGGCCCGCATGCACCCGTCAAGAGGACGCCGGCAGCCCGTTCGATTGTGGCCAGGCCGGATTCACACACGTGGATGACGACCGAGCGACCGCGCGTGGCCCCTTCGGCTCGGAACTGACGGCGCTTCGTTCTCGCCGGTGAGGGACCCTCGGGTCCGAACGTCCTTCACTGAACGGGACCATGGGCCTCCATCCGAAACAGGGGGTCCGTCATCCTGTTCGCGTGGGGATTTCCCCCACCCGAGCCCGATTCGACAAGCAGGGTCGATGCAAACAGTGGGTTTTCGCGACGATTCAAGTGCTGTCTTGCGCGCGGCGGGCTCATCCGCACAGAAGGGAGAACTCGCATGATGAGACGCGTCATTGTTGTGATGCTCGGATCTCTGTTCGTTCTGGGGATCCTTGCATTGCCCGCATCGGCCGCGCCGTCTGGCGTTTCGAGCAACGGCTTCGAGACCGACACGGCCGGGTGGTCCGTCTTCAACGGTAGCTCGATCACCCAGCGGGATTCCTCGTATTCGAACCCGGGCAACTACGCTGTCGGCATTCCCGCCGCCGCGGGAAGCCACTATGCCGGGCTCGGTCGAGGAGACTGCTTTACGCAGACCGGAGGCTCCGGCGACGCCGTTGAGTGCTACGGCCCGTACACGGACTGGGGCAACCTCAACAGCTACACCTGGCACGGGCCCTACACGACGCAGGTGGACATCTACCTCGACACCGCCTACGCCAACGCGAACCCCGACACCTACAGCGGGAAACTCGCGGAGCTCACCGCGCCGGGTGGATCCACGGACCCCAACGTCCGCGGCACCCGCTTCGACTACACGTCGGCGATCAACAGCTCCACCCCCGATGGCAACGGCGATGCCCAGCACCTCCGCGATTTCGGGTTCAACGTCAGCACGGGATACGAAGGGGACGGCTGCGACGGCTTCAAGGTGACCGGCCAGACGGTTGTGAACCGGATCAACGCAAACCCGAACATCGACAACTACAACCCGCAGTGCGTCGACAAGTCCGGCTGGTACACGTTCAAGCACTCCTTCTCGGAGAAGAACGGCCACCTCGACGTGCTGATGGAGATCATTCCAGTGGGCACCTCGACCGCGGTCGCCAGTTGGGACATCACGGCGGACCCGATCGCGGACGTGGGTTGCAACCGGTACGGCTACTTCTCCGACCAGGAGATCTTCGGCCTGCCGATCGACAACGCCAAGATCGTCGGGGGATGCGGCGCGCCGGCGACTCCGGTCGGCAAGATCGCTCCGACCCAGACCACGTGTCAGCAGTACCGGGACGGAGCGGCACCCGACCTCGGGTCCCTCACCTACAGCGTGAAGGGCAAGGCCATCAACGCGGTCTCGCCCGGCGTGTTCTTCTACTACGGGAAGGTCTCCGGTCACCAGGGCGACCAGGTGGCGATCACGCAGAGCAACGATGCCGGCCCGAGCTTCGCCATCCCGATCCTCCAGAAGCAGGTCGTTCTCTACAACGCGAGCACCTGCGCGGTGCTGAAGTGGAAGGTCGACTACCCGGCGACGGGCATGGCGACGGGGACGCTCCCCTCGACGGGCGACTTCATCGTCGGGGTCAAGTACAACCCATCGGTCCTGAAGGGGGTCACTGCCCCTCAGTCGACCGTGGTCTACACCTTCGGAGGGACAGGCCAAGCGACGGTCAGCCTCCTGAAGAAGTAGGCAAATCCGGGAGGGGGAAGAACGCGAGGGCCCGGGGCACTGCTCCGGGCCCTCGCCCTATCGTGAGTCGCGAGCAAGGACGCCGACGAGAGCATTACGATCAGGGCATGACTTCCCGCTCAAGGTTCACGCTGGACGAGGCCCGTGCCGCAGGCGAGCGGATCGGCATCGACTGGGACGCGGCCCCGTTCGATCTCGAGCAGTTCCGGATGGGCATGGACGTGGAGCTCGAACACGGCACGATCGATCCGGAGACGAACGTCACCGGCGATGACGCCATCATGACGGCGAAGATCGCGCGGGCTCATCTCAACGAGTTCCCCGACTACTACACCCGGCTCAGCAAGATGGAGGCGGAGGCCGAGGGGAAGAGCCAGGGCGACTGAGCCCACGGAGCCCGCGCGCCGAACCGCTGCTACTTCCCCGCAGCCGTGAACGCCTCGAGCCTGCCGTCCGGCGATCCGACGTAGACGGCGTTTCTCCCCACGGTGAGTGCGGCGCCCCTGATCGGCTCGAACCACAGAGGCTCGCAGGTGGCACCCCCAGACCCGCAGTGAGGATCGAACGCGTACACGCCGTCCGCGGCGGCAGCGAAGATCAACCCATCGGCCACCGTGACGACAGGTGCCCCACCGGTCTTTGCCGTCCAGACCGGGCGACACGCCTTCGACCCGGCGGATCCGCACCCTGCGGGCACGGCGACGATCCCGCTGTTCACGCGCCCGGCCACCATCAGGTTGCCGAATGCGGCGAAGGAAGCTAGGGGGTCCTCGTTCGTGGCGCCGACGCTCGTCGTCTGCATGGGGTCGCAGGAACGCGTGGAGCACGCCGTGGGGAATCCGAAGATGCTGCCCCCGGAGTCCACGTAGACGATGCCGTCAGCCAGCATCGGCGAGTGCATGATGGGCGAAGGAAACCGATGCGTCCACAGCGCATGGCAGACGTTCCCGTTGGAAGCGCAATCGGTGTCGAACGCCTCGAGGTTCGCACCTCCGGCGGCGAAGATCGTGCGCCCATCCGTGGCCAGGCTGGCGGGGACTCCAACCGAGCCGAGCCAGCCGGCGATGCTGTGACTGAGCGGCGCGACCCACCGCGGCGAGCAGGTCGGCGCGGCGCAGTCAAGGGGGAAGGCGAAGAGTCCGCCGGACGCGACGACGACTGCATCCGCCGTCACGAGCGGCGCGGCATCGCTGTCTTGATACCCGTGCATGACGCCCGACCAGAGCGGTCGGCACGTCGCACCGCCGGATCCGCACCCGACCGCGTAAGCGCGCAGCGCCGTCGAACTCGTGGTCCCTCCTCCTGAGGCGACGTACACGATGCCATCGGCCACGGTCGGCCGGGTGAGGGAGGTCCCCACCGTCGGCGCGGACCAGATCGGCGCGCATCGGTCCGAGCCGCAGGAGGCTGGAAACGCCTTCACGGTCCCATCGGCGAACCCCGCGTACACACGTCCGTCCCCGTCGGTGACCGCGAACGCGTAGGCGAGCGACGGCGACGAAGCGACCCACGCGAGCGCCAACCCGTTCGCGTTGTGTGCCGTGATGACCGGGGACGCCGGCACCCTCTCGCCGGCGCCGAACCCGGCCGCAAGCCCGCGAAGGGCGACGAGCACCGCGAGCACCAGCGCCAGAGCGACGACCGCCGACGCCAGGCGGGAATTCCGCTGCTTTCGAGCCCGCCGCCTGGTGAGATCGTCGAACGAGTACGTCGCAGGCCCGATCCGCGCCATGCGCTCATCGATCGCCTCGCCGACGGGGCTGCGTGGTCTGGAGTCAGGCATCAGCGACCTCCCGTCCGGCACGGAGCGCGGTTCTTCCCTGGAAGTTGAGAGCGCGGATGGTCGAGGCCTTGATCCCGAGAATCGACCCGGCCTCCTCCGGGGAGTATCCGAGCATCTCGGTCAGGACCAATGCGGCTCGCTGGCGAGGCGTCAGCGACCGAAGGGCGTGGTCGATCTCGTCGCGGTCGTCGACCTGCTCGAACACGTCGTGCTGGGACGCCAGCCGCACCGATTTCCGCATCGTGAGCGCGGCACGCCGATAGCGCTTACGGAACAGGTTCATGGCCGTCCGGTGCAGGTACCCCGCCGGCTCCGCCATCTCACGCACGGTCGACCACCTCTGCCAGATACGTAGGAACGCTTCCTGGGAGAGCTCCTCGGCCTCGTGCCGGCTGCCGGTGACGACGCACAGCATGCGAAACAGGCGGTCGCGCTCGGCCTCGAAGAACTCCTCGAAGTTGACCGACGCCTCGTCGCTTACCGGCGTGGCAACGGTGGCCCGGGCCTGCAGGCGAACTCGGTCGGTCATCATCGGGATTCAACCCCGTGGCACCCACTTTTGTGTAGCGCTCTGGCAAGAGTGCGCGACGAGCACCCATCCGAGGGGGCGCCTACACGCAACGCCCGTCTCGCGGGTTGATTCGCCCGATCGAGACAACGGCGTGGTCCGGACCAGCCATCCGATGAGCCAGCACGGCGAACGGGCGTCGTCATTCCGAACGCCCGCGCCGGTGGCTCACCCCTCGTGGAAGGAGAACCAACGATGGTCTGGATCGACGATGAACGTGAAGATCGGACGCGGACCCTGCGGATGCTCGTCTCACCGTTGATCGCGATGATCGTGGCGTGCGCCGTCAGCCTCGTCGGCCCCGGTCCGACGGCCGGGGCCGCGACGGCGAGCGCAGGACGAGACCTTGTCGCGGGGGCGCAGACGGCCAATGCCTACGAACACGAGCTGTCGGTGAAGCAGGCGCTCTCGGACCTCGTTGCGGGGGCGCAGACGGTCAATGCGTATGAACACGCACACGCTCGGCGTACGTCTTCCTGAACGACCCGCATGTGGAACTCAAGGCGAGCCACCCCGCCGACCGCCTGCGGCGATGCGGGGTGGCTCCCTCGGCGTGTTGGCGTCTTCTGCCGTTCAGGGTGAGCGATGATCAGATCTACGCTGCGCCCGACTCCGCCCAGGCACACGAGCGGTCCTCTTCCCGAGTCACCCCGCAGCTGTCGGCGAGACGACGAACCTTGTCCCAGGAACGCCGCCGACGGTCGCGACTCGAGTCGTCGCCTTCGTCCTCTCGACCTGTGCCCCATCGCACCTCGACGCGGACGGCGGTCCTTCGCGGCAGCACACGGAGCTCGAGCGTTGTTCGTGGATCGAGGCGGGCGGCGGCGTGCACGAGCAGCGCCCCGGTGAGGTCACGGACCTGGTCGACGGCCGCATCGGGTACCCGGCCCGTCGCCGCCAAACCCACCCATGGCCGGGCGACCCCAGGTGCGGCCATGGATGCGGGAAGGTTCCGGACGAATTCCATTTGTGGACGTCTCCTCTCGAATTCCTGCGCGTCCGACTTGCGCGCGTTGGACTAGGCAGCAGAAGCAGGAAGCGTGGAGGGTGCGGAGTCTGCCCTCGGGTCTGATTCGGCGCAGCGACAGCCGTCGCGCTGCAGTTCGATCATCTCCGGCGAGGTCACGATGCCCTCCTCATCGGCGTTCGATCGACCACTCGATGCTAGGCAGACGCACCCCACTTCTGCAACCGGGGCCGAGACCACGGCGATGAGGCCGGCCGTCTGGACGCGTACGCAGCAGGCTTGTCGCCTGCTAGTCCTCACCCTTCTTGATGAAGCTGATCTGACCGGACGTCTCCAGGATGGCGAACTTGATCTCCTCGAGCGATTCGATCTGATTCAGGCGTGCCTGTTCGGCGATGTCATCGACCGTGATGCGCTCGCGCCGCATGTTCCGTTCGATCGGCCTGCCGTCCTGCACCACCACGACAGGCTCTCCGTTCAGCAGGGGCCTCAATCTCCGGAAACGAAAGACGACCCACGACACCAGCACCTGCAGCACACCGATCGTCGACAGGATGATCACCACGCCGGTCACCGACAGATCGTTCTGCGTGACGCCCTGCTGGATCAGGTCACCGATCACCACGAGCAGGATCAGGTCGAAGGGCTGGAGTGAGGACAGCTCCCGGCGTCCCAGGATCCGCGTGAACAGCAGGATGATCGCGTAGATGACGGCGGCTCGGATGACCAGGTCCATGGCTACGGGAAGACGAAGAGGTTTCGATGGATGGCGGCCACCAGCGTTGGCCCGTCGTACAGCGACACGTCCTGATCGTGGGCGCCGACGTTGGTCGGGTTCGTCTGCAGGGACAGCCAGAGATGAAAGCTGCGCCCGGGGTGCAGCGGCCCGAAGGAGAGGATCACCCACGGGCCCGCGCTCGTCTCGCCGACGGGCGAGGGTTCGATCGTGTTGACCGACATCCCCTGGAACCATCCCCGAGCCAGAAAGACCCTGGCGTTACGGAGGCCGGCCGACGGCGTGATCACGATCTCCGAGGTGAACACCAGGCCGCCTCGGAGACGGTTCGGCGCATCCACGGCCAGGGTGGCCGAAGCGCCGCGTTGAACGTCGGTCTTCGAGCACTGGCCGAACACGTCGAACACGGCGAGCGCGACGATCGCTGCGAGCGTCAGCACCGCACCGCGGCGGAACCAGTCCGAGCCGCCGCGCCCTTCCAGATCCCTGTGGCGCGCGGGATCGAGCGCGGCCGGGAACGATTCGCTCCGCTCGGCCGTGGCCCTCCTCCCCTCGTCGGATCGGTTTCGTCCGGTTCGTCCGGAGCCGCCGAACCGATCGTATGTCCTGATCGACGGCGTATGTGGGAGGGGATCCGCCGGCGCGGACGGCTATCGGATCGCCCGATCCATGGGGAACGGCGCTCGCACCCGCAGCACGACGTTGCGATCCAGCTGCCGTCCGGCGCGCACCGAGTCGGCGCCGGCCCACGGCATGTTCGCCGCCAGCTCTCGGTGCAACCCGGCCAGATCGCGGCCGCGCCACCCGGCTGCCGGCACGGGCGGGAACGCGGCCACGGCGCCGTCGTGGTCGAGCATCGTGCAGGCGATGCCGAGCATCCCGTCGCCTTCGTCGAACACTTCGATCAGCCTCGCCTGGCACGGCCAGTCGACGATGGAGCTGGTGGTGACCTCCCAGAACCCCCGGCCCGGCGCTGCCTGCCGCGGGCGCGGCCGGATCTCGTTGGCATGCGTGTGGCCGTTGACCCACAGGATCACGTTGCCGAATCGGTGGACCAACGAGAGCACGTCGGCCCTCCCAACACGGTCCGCTGCGCCGGCGCGGTGGTTCGTGAGCATGTCCGCGCCGTGATGCGACACGAGCACCACCAGCCGGTCGGCGTTGGGCGTCTCCACGATCCGGCCGTCCGCCCCGCGGTAGGACGAGTGCGCCTC
>JBEDUK010000063.1:0-36175 GCA_040414485.1 Actinomycetota bacterium | reverse complement strand
CTTCGTACCGGCTCTTTCGCGCGACCCGTTCGCGCTTGCGGACACCTTCGGGCATGCGGGGGGAACGCTCTGGGGTCCTGCGTCCCGTGGGCGGCGGGCCGTCCGGCCCGAACTGCGGGACCCTGGGGTCCTGGCCGGATGGGACCGTTACGCCTCTTTCACGTACGCGTACCAGATGCGTTCGGCGCAGGCGATGACCACTTCGCTGATGCGCGAGAAGCGCCGGTACAGTTCGCGGCGGCCCATGACCTGGCGCAGATCCTCCTCATCGAGCAATGAGGACATCGCCGCCCGGTAGACGCGCTCCACCTGCCGCTGCGACTTCACTGCGGCATCCGCGTGGTCGGTCGGCTCGGGCTCCCCATCCTTGCTCTTGCCCTTGGGCAGCGCGAAGGAGTCGAACGCCTCCGCCAGGTGGTGAACCCCGTCGGCGAGGAGGCCGGCCATCGCCACGATGTGATCGTCCGGCCCGATGGCCATGACCTCGGCCTCGCGCACCGCATCCTTCGCCGCGTTCATCACCTCGTCGAGGATGGAGGACATGACGTAGAGGTCCTCCGCGTCGATCGGCGTGGTGAATGCGATCGTCAGCGCCTGACGCAACTCCCGTTTGCGATCGTCGGCCCTGTGCTCGGCTTCGCGGATGGCCGCCGTCGCGCCCGGATCTCCCGCCGCCCACGCCAGCAACGCATCCATCCCCTCGATTGTCACCATGGCCTGCGCGCGCAGCATGCCGAGCACGTCCGGCGACTCCGGGAGGAACCATCGGTTGGGCGGGCTCACGCGATCCACCTCCAGGCCGGCAGGACGAGCGCCGCCATCAAGGCCGTCGCCGGAAGGGTCGTCACCCAGGCGATGAGGATCTCCGCCACGATCCCCCATGAGACGTGGCGGAACCGCTTCCGCCCGACTCCCGTGCCGATGACCGACGACGCGACGACATGGGTGGTGCTGACGGGCGCGCCGACGAGCGACGCCCCGAAGATCACCGCCGCGGAGCCGGCCTGGCTCACCATACCGTCGAGGGGGCGAAGGCGAAAGATCCTCCGTCCGATCGTTCGAACGATCCTCCACCCACCCAGCGCCGTGCCGGCCGTCAAGAGCGCGGCCGACGCGAAGACGACCCATTGCGGCACCGCCTGCACCGATGTGATCGTCCCGTTCGCCACGAGCAGCGCGGCGATGACCCCGACGGCCTTGTTGGCGTCGTTCGACCCGTTGCTGAACGCCAGCCACGCCGATCCGATCCACTGACCGCCGCGGACGAGTCGGTTGGCGCGCACCGTCGCCCGCCGGAACGCGCGACGGACGATGTGTTCGAGCAACCAGGCGGCGGTCAGTCCCAGGACGGGCGCGATCGCAAGGGCGGCGAGCACCCCGATCACGCCGTTGACGTGCAAGCCCTCGAAGTGGCCCCAGTTGACGGCGCTCGGCGACCTCGCGGCGAGCCATGCCGCGCCGACGAGCCCGCCGATGAGCGCATGGCTCGAGCTGGACGGCAGGCCTCGCCACCACGTGAAGAGGTTCCAGGCCACCGCGGCGGTGAGCCCGGCGCCGATGACGGCGGCCACTTCGTCGGGCGGGACGTCGATGATGCTCGCGATCGTGTTGGCGACCGCGGCGCCGATGATGAGCGGCCCGAGCAAGTTGAAGACGGCGGCCAGAGCCACCGCACGGCCGGGTGTCGCGGTCCCTGTGGCGACGAGCGTGGCGATCGCGTTCGCGGCGTCGTGGAACCCATTGGTGAACGCGAGCACCAGCGCCATCACGATCGCCAGCGTCAACGGGCCACCGATCCAATCTCCCGCGTCAGCCGCGTGGATCGTCGGTACCGGGTCTCACCTCGATGACGTCCGGCACGTGGTCCGTCGCATGGTCGCGCGGAGTGTAGCCCGGCCGAATCGTGCGGTGATCATCGGGGTGACCTCGCTTTTGACGCCCCGGGTGCACGTCCCGAGGTCGCCGTGCCGAACGGCCGGGTCAGGCGCTGAGGCGCACACCCAGGATCGCCACGGAGGTGAGGATCATGATCGAGCGTGCGAAAGATGCCTCCAGGGGCGCCGAAGACCCTGGAGATGCGAAGGTGATCGCGCCGACCAACCGCATCACCGTGGCGTTCCCCTTCTCGAAGATCTCGCTGCCGGGGGCGGGGGACGATGTGGCCGACCTGGCCGAGCTGGTCCGGGACATGGCCGACCTTCTCGCGAAGGCGTCGCCGAGCGTGAAGGCCGAGTCCATCCGGAAGCGGGCGCACGCACTGGCGGCGCGCTCCGCGTAGAACGCGGCCGAACCGGTCGAAGGCAACGGATCACCGGGTCGGCGACCCGCGGCTCGGCGTCCAGAGCGCTTTCAGCAGATCCGAGGCAGCTGCTCGCCGGCCAGCATGAGCAGCGGTCGCGTCCCGCCGAGGCCGGAACGAACCTGGACCTTCGACAATCCCTGATCGTCAGGTTCCCTTACGATCCCGACGATCGCTGCGTGCTCCCCGGGTGACTGTCGGCGAACGGCGCGCAGGATCGCCTCGGCGTCATCGGCGGCAACGATCGCCACGCACACCCCTTCGTTGGCGACGTAGAACGGATCCAGACCGAGCATCTCGCAGGCTCCACGAACCGCCTCCAGGACGGGCACGTCGCCCTCGACGATGGTCATGCCCACGCCGGAGGCATCAGCCAGCTCGTTGAGCGCGCTCGCGATCCCGCCCCTGGTGGCATCGCGCAGGCAGTGCACGTCGCCGGCCGCCAGCATGGCCCTGACCAGTCCGGTGAGCGGGGCCGAATCGCTCCTCAGGTCCGCATCGAACTCGATCCCCGCGCGTCGGGACATCACGGTCACGCCGTGCGTGCCGACCGGCCCGGTCACGATCACCGCATCGCCCGGACGTGCCCGTTCCGGGCCGACCTGCACGCCGTCGGGGATCAGGCCGATGCCCGCCGTCGTGACGAACAGACCGTCGGCGCCGCCGCGCTCCACGACCTTGGTGTCCCCGGTGACCAGCCGTACCCCGGCTGTCGCGCACGCGCCGGCCATCGACGCGATCACGCGCCGCAGATCCTCCATGGGATAGCCCTCCTCGAGGATCAGCGCGGCGGAGACGAACAGCGGCTCTGCCCCCATCATCGCCAGGTCGTTCACGGTTCCGAAGATCGACAGCGCCCCGATGTCGGAACCCGGGAAGAACTTCGGCGTGACCACGAACCCGTCGGTGGTGAAGGCGAGGCGCGTCCCGTCCACGCGGACCACGGCCGCGTCGCCGAGCCTGGCGAGCTCGCCGCCGTCACCGGCGAATGCGGGAACAAGAAGCGACCGGATGAGGTCGTTCGTGAGCCTGCCGCCGCTGCCGTGCCCGAGGAGCACCGCGTCGCCCATCGGCAGCGGGGCCGGGCATGCCATCGCGAACGCACGCTGGGCGCTCATCGCAGCGACGCCCCCTCTCCGCCGATGCCGGCCTCTGCCCTGCGGCGTCCGCCCAGGTAATACGCGGCGCACGCGCCCTCCGAGGACACCATCGGCGCGCCGAGCGGGTGATCCGGCGTGCATGCGTCGCCGAAGGCCGGGCATTCGAAGGGCTTCGCCCGGCCCTGCAACACCCGGCCTGCGATGCAGACCTCGGACTCCGACGCCGGCGTCCCGGCGCGCGGGAACCGCACCTCCGCGTCGAACGATCGGTAGGGCTCGCGCAGTCGAAGGCCGCTCCGCGGGATCACGCCGATCCCGCGCCACGCGCGATCCGCCGGCTCGAAGATCTCCGACACGACCGCCTGGGCGGCGGCGTTCCCCTCCCGCCGGACGCTCCGCACGTACTGGTTCTCCACCTCGAAGCGCCCCACCTCCAGCTGCCGGACGAGCATGAGGATGCCCTCCAGGAGATCGACCGGTTCGAATCCCGTCACCACGATCGGCACGCGGAAGCCGGATGCGATCGGTTCGTATTCGGTCCACCCCATGACCGTGCAGACGTGGCCGGCCGCGAGGAACCCCTGGACGCGATTGCCGGGCGACGTCAGGATGGCGGTCATCGCCGGCGGAACCAGGACGTGGGCAACCAGCACGACGAAGTTCGAAAGTCCCAGGGCCGCAGCTTGTTTCACCGCCATGGCATTCGCGGGCGCGGTCGTCTCGAATCCGACGGCGAAGAACACGACCGTCTTGTCCGGGTTCCTGCGGGCGACCTCGACGGCGTCCAGCGGCGAGTAGACGACCCGCGCGTCCGCTCCCGCGGCGCGGGCCATGAACAGGTCCTCGCGTGAACCCGGCACGCGGAGCATGTCGCCGAACGAGCACAGGATGGCGTCCGGCCGCTTGGCGATCTGGATGGCTTCGTCGATGAGCGCGAGCGGGGTGACGCACACGGGACATCCGGGTCCGTGCACCAGTTCCACGGTGCCCTCCAGCAGCTGGTCGATGCCCTGTCGAACCAGGGTGTGCGTCTGACCGCCACACACCTCCATGACCGTCCACGGTCTGGTGGCCGCGTCGCGGATGTCGTCGAGCAGCGCCCGCGCGATCCGTTCGTCGCGGTATTCGTCGAGGAACCTCATCGCCGGACGCCTTCGATCTCGTCGGGCTGGTCGATGCCTTCGAGGTTGCCCATCTCCGCGAGGAGCGCGTACGAGCGCGCGGCCTCCTCCTGGTCGACGATCGAGATCGCGAAGCCGACGTGCACGATCACATAGTCGCCGAGGCGGACCTCAGGGGCGTAGGCAAGGCACGCCTTGCGCCGGATGCCCGCGAAGTCGACCACTCCCATTTGAAGGTCGTCCTCGCCGTCGATCTCGACCACCTTGCCGGGCACGCCCAGACACATCGCGCACCTCCTTCTGCAAACGACGATCGAAGCGATGCTGGCCCGCACGGAAGGGGTCGCGTGCGGTCGAACGGCACGCAGGTCGTGGGTCGAACGTCCCCTCCGCGCGACCACATCGACCATGCGAGGGGGGCGGCGGTCTGCGGTCCGCCGCCCCCTCTTCGGGTCGTGTCGAGCCGGTACGGTCCCTACACGATCCCCTGGTCGAGCATCGCGGCCGCCACCTTGACGAAGCCCGCGATGTTCGCCCCGTTCACGTAGTTGCCCGGCGTTCCGTATTCCTCGGCGGTCTCGAAGCACTGCCGGTGGATCGCCTTCATGATGTCCTTGAGCCTGGCGTCGACCTCCTCGCGCTCCCAGGTCAGGCGCAGCGAGTCCTGCGACATCTCGAGGCCGGAGACGGCCACGCCGCCCGCGTTTGCCGCCTTGCCGGGCCCGAACAGGATCCCGGCGTCCAGGAATCGCTGGATCCCCTCGGGAACCGTCGGCATGTTCGAGCCTTCGGCCACCACGAAGACCCCGCCCGAGAGCAGGTTGATCGCGTCCTTCTCGTCGATCTCGTTCTGGGTGGCACTGGGGAACGCGCAGTCGGCCGGCACCGTCCACAGCGGGTTCGAATCCGCCGCCGGGTCGACCGGCGTGAATGTCGCCCGCGGGTAGCGCTCGACGTACTCGCGGATGCGCCCGCGCCGCGCGTTCTTGAGCTCCATCACCCAGGCGAGCTTCTCGAAGTCGATGCCGTCCGGATCGTGGATGAACCCGCCCGAGTCGGAGAACGTCACCGGCTTCGCGCCCATCTGCAGGAGCTTCTCCACGGTGTACTGGGCGACGTTGCCGCTGCCGCTCACCAGGCATACCTTGCCCTCCAGCGAGTCGCCTCTGGTGAAGAGCATCTCGTGCGCGAAGTAGACCGCGCCGTACCCGGTCGCCTCCGGCCGGATGAGGGAGCCGCCCCACTGGACGCCCTTGCCGGTGAGCACGCCGGTGAACTCGTTCTTGATGCGCTTGTACTGGCCGAACAGGTAGCCGATCTCCCGCCCGCCGACGCCGATGTCCCCGGCCGGGATGTCCGTGAACTGCCCGATGTGCCGCTGCAGTTCGGTCATGAACGACTGGCAGAAGCGCATGACCTCGGCGTCGCTCTTGCCGTGAGGGTCGAAGTTCGCCCCGCCCTTGCCGCCTCCCATGGGGAGCGTCGTGAGCGCGTTCTTGAGTACCTGCTCGAACGCCAGGAACTTCAGCAGCCCGAGATAGACGCTCGGGTGGAAACGAAGGCCGCCCTTGTACGGGCCGATCGCGCTGTTCATCTCCACGCGGTAGCCGCGGTTGACCTGGATCTCGCCGTGATCGTCCACCCACGGGACGCGGAACATGAGCACGCGCTCCGGCTCGATGATGCGCTCGAGGATCCTCGCATCGCGGTACTCGGGGTGCCGCTCGAAGATCAGCTCGACGGAGCCGGCGACCTCGCGGACCGCCTGGTGGAATTCGGGCTCGCCGGGATTCCTGGCGATCACATCGTCCATCAACTGTTCGAGATACGAACCCATCGGACATCGCCTCCTTGGCTTGTCGGTCGGAACGTAGACCGCGGTGGATGACGCAGACGGGTCCGATGGGCCCGTGGAGCCTGGGCCGGAGGGCTTGCATCCGGCGCCGCTTGGGCGGACCGCGAGCGCATGTCGCCCTCGAGGGCGGCAGTATCCTGAGGGCTCGGTGGGAATGAGCGCCGTGACAACGGCCGCACGTGGTCCGATCCCGACTTCGTCCGGGACTTCAAAGGGTCGTATCTCACGCAGCCGGCCGTGGTCTCCCGCGTCACAGTGCTGAGATGGATCGACCGACCGGTCCGGAGCCTGATCGCGCCGATTACGCCGCGGACCCGCTCCCCGCAGAGGCCGAGCCCGACGCGCGGTTCACGTTCGCGAACGAACGCACGTTCCTGGCGTGGATCCGCACCGCCATCGCGCTCATCGTGGCGGGACTGGCGATCACCCAGCTCCTGCCGCCGTTCGCATTCACCGGTGGCCGGCGCGTCGTCGGTCTGCCGCTGATCGCGCTCGGCGCGGTGTTGGCGTTCGTGAGCTTCCGGCAGTGGGAGGCGAACCAGCACGCGCTGCGGACGGGCCAGCCTCTTCCGCGTTCGCTGCTGCCACGCATTCTCGCCGTGGCCATCGCGCTGCTGGCCGTCATCGCGATCGTCTTCGTCCTGGTGTCGCACGAGCCGGGACCGTAGCGGGCCGATGTCGCAACCAGGCCGACACGGTGGAGGGTCCGTCGAGCCCGAGGAGTTCGAGGACCTCGACGAGGCGCTCGCCGCCGAGCGGACCCTGCTGGCATGGAGCCGGACCGGCCTCGCGTTCATGGGACTCGGCGGCGCCGTCATCCGCGTGGCGCCCGTTCCGGGGGTCGCGATCCTCGTGCTCGGGGCCGCGATCTGGCTCCTGGGCCGCATGGACACCCGGCGCATGGAGGTGTCTCCTCGCGAGCGGCCCCGGGCCGCGCGGCTGCGGGTCATCTCGTATGGGACGGTGCTCGTCGCCGGCCTCGCGTTCGTCGTCGCCCTGTTCGTGCCCGGCCGGACGCTGCCCTGACGAAGCCGGCCAAGGGAGGAGCGGCCTCCCCGACTCGGGCCCTTCGGACTTCATCGTCGCCGCCGTGAAGATGGACGATCGACGCGTGATCACACGTGGAAGGGAGCCGACGATGAAGGCGCTCGTGGTCTACGAGTCGATGTACGGGAATACCGCCGAGATCGGCGGGGTGATCGCGGACACGCTGAGCGCACGCGGGTTCGATGTCGAACGCTCTCCCGCGAGCGCCGTCGTGCCGCAGGACGCATGCGCGGTCGACCTCCTGGTGATCGGCGGGCCGACGCATGCGCACGGCATGAGCCGTGCGGGCACCCGGCGCGTCGGGATCGACGACAAGAAGAACGCCTACGCGAGCCCGACGGGTGAGCCCGGGTTGCGTGAGTGGATGAAGGACCTGCCGGACGGTCGGGGGCGTATGGCGGCCGCGTTCGACACGAGGTTCGACAAGCCGGTCGCGCTCACGGGCTCCGCGGCGCGCGGGATCGCCCGGCGCCTCAACCACGCAGGGTTCGACTTGATCACGGGTCCCGAGTCGTTCTTCGTGACCACCGAGAACCGGCTGGTCGACGGCGAGCCCGCGCACGCCGAGCAATGGGCGGCCACCGTCGGCGAGCGCGCAGCGGCACGCATCGAGGGCCGGGTTCCAGCCGCCTGATTCAGCGGTCGGTTCGCCGCCGGATCAGGTCAGGAGCAGGAAGAGCCGTTCGAACTGCTCCGGGTCGTACGCGTCACCGCCGGGCGGCTCGCTGGTGAGGCAGCGTTCGAGCTGGGTCGACATCAGCCGAAGACCCACGCGGCCGAGCGCCGCGCGCGCCGCCGCGATCTGCTGGACGACATCCGCGCAGTCACGTCCTTCCTCGATCATCCGGGCGACCCCGCCGACCTGACCCTGCACCCGGCGGAGCCTGTCGAGCGCCTCGGGAACCGCGTCGTTGTCGAATCGCATGCCGGGATCGTACGGACGGTACCCCGGGGGGTATATGGGTCCTCCCGCCCGGCCGTTCCGGGACGGTCGGCCCCGGGTTCGCCGCTCCCCTGATGCCACGCTGCAGGCATGAGCGAGGAGGAGGCGGCCATGGAATCGAACGGCACGAAGGGCTTGGCGATCGTCCTGTTCTCCGGAACCGACGACAAGCTCACCGCGGCGACGGTGCTCGCCTCCGGCGCGGCGGCGCTCGGCCGTCCGGTTCGGGTGCTGCTGCAGTACTGGGCGCTCGAGGCGTTCATGAAGGACCGGATCGAGAAGGACCACGGCGCGAGCGCCGAGGCCGGCATCGAGGGACACGCCTGGCTCCGCAAGGGCACGGAGGTGCCCGGCTACCAGCACTGGAGCCAGACGCTCCGCCTGGCGCGGGAGATCGGCGAGGTCGACATCCAGGCCTGTGCGCTGTCGATGGACCTGTTCGGGATCACGAAGGACGACCTGGACCCGATGGTCGACGGGGTGGAGGGCGTCGTGTCGTTCATCCTCGCTTCCGAGGGCGACCAGATGGTCTTCATCTAGACGAAGGGATGTGAGCGGCGATGACGGCCAGCGTGGAGATCACCACCTCGATCGACGGGCGAGGGATGCCGTGTCCGGGCCCGCTGATGTCCCTGATCGGCGCGATCCGCCAGGGCGCGGTCGACGACGTGATCGAGGTGCTTTCGAGCGACGAGGGTTCGAAGACCGACATCCCCGCCTGGGTCGCGAAGGCGGGACACGAACTGGTCGAGGTCCTCGACGAGGACGGCTACGCCCGGTTCGTCGTGCGGAAAGTCAGGTAGGTTGACGATGCCTGCGCGCGTGGTGGTTCTGGGCGGCGGCGTCGGAGGGACGCTCGCCGCGAACCTGCTGGACAAGGAGCTGGGCCGCGACGTTCACGTGACCGTCGTCGACCCGACCGGCATGCACGTCTACCAGCCGGGCTTCCTGTACCTGGCGCTCGGCCAGGCCCAGGGTCGCTGGCTCGCTCGTGACGAGCGGACCCTGCTTCGGCGAAACGTCGAACTGGCGGTCGAGGCCGCCACCCGTGCCGACCTCTCCGCCGGAACCGTGGCGCTCGAGCACGGTGGATCGATCCCGTTCGACCACCTGGTGATCGCGACCGGCGCGCGGCTGGTCCGCGACAGCGTGCCGGGCCTGATCGAAGGATCGTTCGACTTCTATTCGATGGACGGCGCGCTCCGCCTGCGAGAGGCACTGCGGACGTTCCGAGGCGGACGGATCGCCGTGGGGATCGCCGGCATCCCGTACAAGTGCCCGCCGGCGCCGGTGGAGTTCGTGTTCATGGTCGACGAGCTCCTGCGCAAGCGCGGTTTGCGCGAGCGCTCCGAGGTGACGCTGCTCTCGCCGCTGAACCGCGCGTTCACGATCGAGTCCGCGTCGAAGCTGGTGCAGCCGTTGATGGACGAGCGCGGCATCCGCCTGGAGACGTTCTTCAACGTCGAATCCGTGGATCCATCGGCGGGCTCCGTCCTCTCCCTGGAGGGCGAGAAGTTCGACTACGACCTCCTGGTGCTGGTGCCTCCCCACCGCGGGCAACAGGTGGTGGAGGAGTCCAGACTGGGCGACGCCGGGGGCTGGGTGCCGACCGATCGGGCCACCCTTCAGGCAGGCGGATGCGAGAACATGTTCGCCATCGGCGACGCGACGAACCTTCCGATCTCGAAATCAGGTTCGACCGCGCACTTCGAGGCGCCGGTCGTCGCCTCGCGCATCGCGTCGCTCATTCGAGGCACGGCACCGAAGGCGAACTACGGCGGCCGGGTCATGTGCTTCCTGGAGACCGGCAACCGGAAGGCGACCGCGCTGCGATTCGACTACGAGCACCCGCCGACGCCGCCGCAGCCGAGCGTGCTGTGGCACTCGGCGAAGTGGATGTTCAACCGCCTCTACTGGGAGACCGTTCCGCAGGGCCGGATCCCCGAGCGGGCGGCCTGAATCGAAGGAGGCGTTTCACATGGAGACGACGGTGACGAAGACGCTGGACCTGAGGGGTTTCAGCTGTCCCATCCCGATCGTGAAGACGGCCCAGGCGATGAAGACCATGGCATCGGCCGAGGTGCTGGAGGTGCTCGCGACGGATCCCGGCTCGGTGCCGGACTTCATCGCGTGGTCGAAGTCCACGGGGAACGAGCTGGTCGAGCGAACCGAGGACGGCGGCGTGTACCGGTTCGTCCTTCGGAAGAGGTGAGATCGATGTGTTGCAAGGAGGAGGACCTGGCACCTGAGAGCCTCGCCGTGCATGAGGCCGACGAGGAGACGGAAGACAAGCTCGTGATCTTCGCCTGGAGCGGCGATCTGGACCGCGTGTGGCCTCAGCTGATCCTGGCCACCACCGGGGCCGCGATGGGCATGGAGACGACCATCTTCTTCACGTTCTGGGGACTGTTTCCGCTGGTCAAGAACGACGTCCGGATCACCGGCGAGAACTGGATGCAGAAGATGATGGCCGTCATGAACCGGGGCGGTACCGACCACCTCGGCCTGTCGAAGATGAACTTCATGGGCGCCGGCCCGGCGATGATGAAGAAGCTCGCGAAGGACCACAAGGTCGCCTCGTGCACCGAGCTGCTCGAGATGGCGCGGGACATGGGCGTCCACCTGGTGCCGTGCCAGATGACCATGGATCTCATGGGCCTGACGCGCGAGGACCTGATCGACGGGCTCGAGGAGCCGGCGGGGGCGACGACCGCGCTGCTCGCGGCGAAGGACGCCATCACCCTCTTCATCTGAAAGGACGGGCGAATGAGTGCGAACGCTGTCGAGATCCGGGCGGAGCACCTCACCGAGGACACGTTCGTCCTTGGGATCCGCGATCACCGGGTGGTCGTCGACCAGCCGAAGGATGCGGGCGGTGACGACCTCGGCCCGACGCCGACGGAGCTGTTCGTGGCGAGCCTGGCCGGGTGCGTCGGCTTCTACGCCGAACGGTACCTCCGGCGACACGGCCTGCCGGACGAAGGGCTCTGTGTGAAGGGGTCGTTCGCGATGGCCGAGGACAAGCCGCCACGCGTCTCGTCGGTGGAGCTCCGCGTGATCCCGCCGGCGCCGATACCCGCGGACCGGATGGCGGCGCTCCAGCGCGTGGTCGAACACTGCACCGTGCACAACTCGATCCGGTTCGAGCCGGATGTCACCGTGCGCGTGATCGAACCGGCAGTCGACGCGGTCGCCTGAAAGGGCGCGACCTTCGTCGGGATCGGTCCCGCGGACGCGGTCGGCGGCAACCGGGCCGCCGGAGGCGAGGGCCCTCCTACCCGTCGCCGGCGACCCGGACGCCGTCCTTGTACACGGCGGCGATCCGGTCGGGCAGCGTTTCGAATTCGAACGGATCGCCGTCGACGACGACCACGTCGGCCCGCTTGCCGTTCTCGAGGGTGCCGAGCTCGCCCTCGAGGCCCGTGAGTTCCGCCGCGCTCGACGTCGCCGCGACCAGCGCCTGCTTCGGCGTGAAGCCGTTCTCCGCCATCAGGACCAGTTCGCGGAGGTTGGTGCCGTGCGGCGCCACCGGGCAGTCGGTGCCCAGGGCGACCTTCACGCCGGCCTCGGCCGCCAGGCGGAACGCGTCCAGTTCGGGGCGGCCGAGCGTTCGGAGCTTGTCGCGAACAGGCTCCGGGACCTTCGGGTCCGCCGCCATCTCGTCGGTGGTGTCCCCGGCGGTCAACGTCGGCACGAGCCACGTTCCGCGTTCGACCATGAGCGCGGCCCCCTCGGCGTCCAGGAACGTTCCGTGCTCGATCGAGCGCACCCCGGCACGGACCGCTCGCTTGATGCCCTCGGCGCCGTGCGCGTGCGACATGACGGGCCGGCCGAGGTCGGCCGCGGCCTCCACGATCGAGCGGACCTCCGCCTCGGAGAAGTGCGGCGCCATCGGGTCGTCGCCCGGTGAGAGGAATCCCCCGCTCGACGCGATCTTGATGACGTCCGCCCCGGCCCTGATGATCTCGCGGGTCTTCGCCGCAACGCCATCCACTCCGTCGCAGACCCCGTCCGGCATCCCGGGGTAGGGCGGACCGTACGGCCACCGCGCCCCGCTCGGCAGCCACTCGTCCGAATGGCCACCGGTGATGCTCAGCATGTTCACCGAGATCTGCATGCGCGGCCCGAGCAGCGTGCCGTCCGCGACCGCCTTCCTGACTCCGGCGTCCGCGCCCGAGGCGTCCCGGACCGTCGTGATGCCCAGGTCCAGGTACCAGCGGAGGATCTGTGCGATCCCGAAGAAGCGGTAGGTGAACGGCTCATGCAGCGTTCGCGTGAGGTCGAAGTCCTCGTGGCGGAAGCCGATGTGGACGTGGCAGTCGAACAGCCCCGGAAGCAACGTCTTGCCCGTGACGTCGACGGCATCGTCGCCGTCGAGGCCGGGGCCGACCTCGACGATGCGCTCGTCCTCGATCACCAGGTCCGCGGGCGCGGGATCCGCGCCCGTGCCGTCGAAGACCTTCCCGCCCCTCAGCACCGTGCGCATTGGATCCCCCTCCGTGGCCGGATCGATCGATCACGGGCCACGCTACCGCTTCGGTGCCGGGAGCGGCCGTCGTGCCGCGCCGGTCAGCCCCCGTCGGGAGCCGTGCGCGCGGCCTCCGCGCGAAGGTGCGCCTCCCGCCAGCGCTTCACGTTCTCCACGTGGGCGAGCGGTTCGGCCGCGCATTCGCACGTCCAGGGGTCCTCGCAGGGGGGGTTCCCCTCTCCCGAGTAGAAGTTGAACCGGCACTGCTCGCAGTACACGTCCAGGTCGCTCGGCATGTACGGACACTCGGCCCACGAGCAGCCACGGTCGCCTTCGCCTGTGGCCAGGTCGAGCCCGCACCCCGGGCATGTCCGGAATTCCTGCCACGTCGCCATGGCCGAACCCTCCTCGTTCGTCCTTCCCGTTGCCCGACGGTACGGCCGGGCATGGAACCCCGGGAGGGCCGTCCGGCCCGTCGGACGGGGGCCGTTCGGCTTTCACAGGGAACCGTTGCCGAACCATGACCGATGCCTGGGCCGGGGATGGGCGGTGCGCGCGTAGCGTCGAGCAGGAGACCAAAGGAGCGAAGCAATGACCTACGTGATCGCCGAACCCTGCGTGGACGTCCACGACCGCGCTTGCGTCGAGGAGTGCCCGGTGGACTGCATCTACGACGGCCTGCGCAAGGGATACATCCAGCCCGACGAGTGCGTCGAATGCGGCGCGTGCGAACCCGTGTGTCCGGTGTCGGCGATCTTCCATGAGGAAGACCTTCCGGCGCCGTGGTCGGGGTACGCCCGTATCGACCGCGAGTTCTTCACCGCCGGTGTGACCGGCCTCGGTTCGCCGGGTGGCGCCGCGTCGGTCGGCCAGGCCGGATTCGACCACCCGGCCGTCGAGGCGCTGCCTCCGCACCTGGAAACCGTCGCGTAGCGCCGCGCAGGCCGCGACGGCCGCGCAGGCCGCGGCCGCTGTGTGGCCGCCGCGTGTTGCATTCGGACATCACCTGACCGCGTTCGCCCCACCGGGGAGGCAAGATACGCGGCGTGATCGTGACGTCGCCGACGGCGCCCGCCTTCCAGCCTGCACCGCTGGACCTTCCGCACGCCGCGTCGATGCAACCGGCCGATGTGCTGGCTGCGCTCGGCTCGACGCCCTCCGGAATGACTTCCACCGAGGCGGCGGCTCGCCTGACGACCTTCGGTCCGAACGTGATCCGAAGCCACGGCGCGCGCCCGCTGGCGGTCCTGGTGCGTCAGGTCAAGAATCCGCTGCTGCCGATCCTCATGGCCGCGGCGGTCATCTCGCTGTTCGTCGGCGATCGGGCGAGCGCGGTGATCATCCTGGTGATCGTCGCGATCTCCACCGCGCTCGGATTCGTCAACGAGTTCCGGTCCGAACAGGCGGTCGAGGCGCTGCATTCGCACATCCGGCACACGGCGGTCACCCTCCGCGACGGCGTGTCCGCCGACGTCGACGTGACCGGGCTGGTTCCCGGCGACGTCGTCCGCCTGCGCGTCGGCGACGTGGTTCCTGCGGACGTCCGGATCCTGGACTCGAACGGCCTCACGTGCGACGAGGCCGTCCTGACGGGCGAGTCGCTCCCGGCGGCGAAGACGGCCGCTGCACAGCCCGCCGACAAGCGCGGATCGGCGCTGGACCTCACGTCCTGCGCGTTCATGGGAACGGTCGTCAAGGACGGCGACGGGACGGCGGTCGTCGTCGACACGGGCACATCGACGGAATTCGGCCGGATCGCCATGCGTCTGGGCGACCGGCCGGCCGAGACCGCGTTCCAGGCCGGCCTCCGGGACTTCTCCCGGCTGCTCGTCGCGGTGACGCTCATCCTGTCCGTCTCGATCTTCATCATCAACGCAGCGCTCGGCCACGGTGTCCTGGACGCGGCGCTGTTCGCGCTGGCCATCGCCGTGGGTCTGACGCCGGAACTGATGCCGGCGATCGTCACGGTCAGCCTCTCAACCGGCGCGCGCCGTCTGGCGAAGCGTTCCGTGGTCGTCAAGCGCCTGGTGAGCATCGAGGACCTGGGCAACATCGAAATCCTGTTCACCGACAAGACCGGGACGCTCACCGAGGGCCGGATCACGTTCGCGGGCGCGTTCGACCTCGCCGGACAGGCATCGAACGAGGTTCTGCGGCTTGGGCTGCTCTGCAACGCGGTGGCGACCGGCACCGGCGGCTCGGTGGGAGGCGACGAGCTGGACCGGGCGCTGGTCGGAGCACCGCAGGCGGCGGACCTCCTGCCGAAGGCGAAGGCCGCGCACGTTCTGTCGTCGATCCCCTTCGATCACGATCGCCGGATGTCGACCGTCCTGGTCGACGCCGACGGGACACGGACCATCGTGACGAAGGGCGCACCGGAGTCGGTCGTGCGGCATTGCGTGAACGTGCCGCCGGCGTCGAACGACGAACTCCAACGCCTGTTCGCCGACGGCTGGCGCGTGGTGGCGGTCGCCACGAAGGCCGCGGCTCAGGCCCAAGGGGTCGTAACGCAGGATGACGAATCTGGTCTGGCGCTGGCCGGCTTCCTGACGTTCAACGACCCGCCGAAGCAGGGCGTGGGGCAGTCGCTGGCGATGCTCGCGAAGCTCGGCGTGATCGTGAAGATCGTGACCGGGGACAACGAGGTGGTTGCCGCGAAGCTCTGCCGGGACCTGGGACTTCAGGTAGACGGCGTTCTCACGGGCCTGCAGATGGAACCGATGGACGACGCGTCGCTCACCGAGGCGGTGAAGCGCACCACCGTGTTCGGGCGCGTCAGTCCCGAACAGAAGTCGCGGATCATCAAGGCCGCGCGTTCGATCGGCGAGGACGTCGCGTTCATGGGCGACGGCGTCAACGACGCCGTCGCCCTTCACGATGCGGACGTGGGCATCTCCGTGGACACCGCGGCCGACGTCGCCAAGGACGCCGCCGACATCGTCCTGCTGGAGAAGGACCTCGGGGTCCTGGCCGAAGGGGTCATGGAGGGGCGGCGGATCTTCGCCAACACGATCAAGTACGTCCTGATGGCCACATCGTCGAACTTCGGCAACATGTTCTCGGCCGCGGGCGCGTCGCTGTTCCTGGATTTCCTGCCGATGCTCCCGACGCAGATCCTGCTGAACAACCTCCTCTACGACGCGAGCCAGACGGCGATTCCGACCGACAACGTCGACCAGGAACTGCTCGAGCGCCCCTCGCACTGGGACACGAGGTTCATCCGCAAGTTCATGGCCTTCTTCGGCCCGATCTCCTCCGCGTACGACTTCGTCACGTTCGGCGTCATGCTCTGGGGGTTCCATGCGGGCGAGAAGCTGTTCCACACGGGGTGGTTCGTCGAGTCGCTGGCGACCCAGACGCTCGTGATCTTCGTCATCCGGACGCGGCGTGTGCCGTTCTGGAGGTCGAAACCCAGCCTGCCGCTCATCGTGACCGTCGGCGCGTGCGCCCTGGTCGGGGTCGTCCTGCCCTACACCCCGCTCGCCGGGCCGCTCGGATTCGTTCCGCTCCCTGCCTCGTTCCTGCTCATTCTGTGCGCGATGATCGTTACCTATCTGGCGGTCGCGGAGGTGGGGGTGGCGTACTTCTTCAGGCATCGAACGGGAACGGCGCCGCTGGCGCACGAGCGCTCGCGGCGGAACCGGCGGGTCCATCGGTTCGCGACCCGCTGGTCGCATGCAGGGCCGGTGCCGATGCGCGCCGGAGTGGCGTCATGAGGCGCAGGGCGGCGATCGCAGCCGGGCTCGCGTTCGCGGCATCGGCCTGGCTGGTCCTGGCCGTCGCGGGGCCTGCCTCGGCGCAGTCGGAGCGCATCACCTCCTACGACGTCACCATCGCCGTCCAGCCGAACGGCGACCTGGCGGTGGACGAGCGCATCGCCTACGACTTCGGCGACAGCACCGAGCACCACGGCATCTTCCGGACGATCCCGGTCGTCTACCGCTACAACGCCAAGCAGAACCGGATCTACAAGCTCCACGTGGACAGCGTGAGCGTCACCGGCGGCGCGTCGGACAAGACCGACGTGTCGAAACAGGGCGCGAACGTCGTCATCAAGATCGGCGACAAGAACCGGACGGTCACGGGCGCGCACACATACGACATCGCCTACACGGTCGAGGGCGCGCTGAACGCGTTCCCGAATCACGACGAGCTGTACTGGAACGCCATCGGTACCGAGTGGTCGGTCCCGATCTCACAGGCCAGGGTGAACGTCACCATCCCCGGATCGGTCCAGGAGTTCACCTGCTTCGCCGGTCCCGAGGGTTCGTCGCTTCCGTGCGACAGCGCGGAGCGCTCCACCTCCCAATCGGTCAAGTTCGCCCAGGAGCTGCTGGAGCCGTACGGCGGGCTCACGGTGGTCGTCGGGATGCCGAAGGGGGCCGTGAACCCCGAGCCTGCCCCGATCCTGGTCGACCGTCAGACGTTCGCCCGCGCCTTCACGCTGAACCCGCTGACCGTCGGCGGATCGTCCGTCCTGCTCATCGGCCTCCTGGCGCTGTTCGGCGTCCTGGCGTGGCGGACCGGCCGCGACCGGCGCTACGTCGGGTCCGCGGTGGACGTGGCGTTCGGACCGGCGGACGCCAAGGCGAACGCCCCCGAGCAGCCCGATCACGTCCAGGCCGTGCCGCTGTTCGAGCGATCGGACTCACCGGTTGAGTTCGAACCTCCGGAGGGCCTCCGGCCGGGCGAGGTCGGGACGCTCGTGGACGAGGTGGCGGGCCCCCTGGACATCAGCGCCACCATCGTCGATCTGGCCGTGCGCGGCTACCTCACGATCGAGGAGATCCCGAAGCACGGTCTGTTCGGCAAGCCGGACTGGAAGCTCACGCGACTCAAGGAGGCCGACCCGGCGCTCAAGACCTACGAATCGAAGCTCCTCACCAGCCTCTTCGCGACCGAGTCGGACGAGGACGACCAGGGCAGGACCACGGTGCTGCTCTCGAAGCTGCGCACGAAGTTCAGCAGGGACCTCTTGTCGGTCGAGAACGCGCTCTACGACGATGCGCAGAAGCAGGGCTGGTTCCGGGGCAGGCCGGACAAGATCCGCGTTTCGTGGCACCGGCGCGCGTGGTTCGTGCTGATCGTGGGCATCGTCCTGGAGTTCCTCGCGGTCCGGTCGACGAAGCTCGGCCTGCTGCCGGTGCCGCTGATCGTCCTGGGGCTGGTGATGCTGGTCGGCGCCAAGCACATGCCCTCGCGCACGGCGAAGGGCACCGGGCTGCTCCGACGCACGCTCGGGTTCCGCACCTTCATCTCCGAGGGCACCGAGGCCGCCATGGCGAAGTTCGCCGAGAAGGAGAACCTGTTCTCCGACTACCTGCCCTACGCGATCGTGTTCGGTGTCACGGAGAAGTGGGCGAAGGTCTTCGAACGTCTCTCCGGTTCGACCGCGCCGCCGCAGACGGGTTGGTACATCTCGCCGAATCCGTTCTCGTACGCGGCGTTCTCCTCGTCGATGGACCACTTCACGACGTCGACCACCGGCGCAATCGCCTCCACGCCCGCCGGCTCGGGCGGCAGCGGCTTCTCGGGTGGTGGCTTCTCCGGCGGCGGGGGCGGCGGCGGTGGAGGCGGCTCCTGGTAGACCGGGGTACAGTGCGGTCGGCGGTGAGCACGAATCCTGAGCCGGTCCCAAAGCAGCAGCTGAAGGGCGAGCCTCGATGGCCGATGGCCGTCGCCGTGCTCGTCACCGGATTGATGCGCGTCACGCTGCCGGCCCAACTGCGGGTCCGGGACGCCAAGGACCTGATGCTCATCGTGCTCGTCGGGCTGGTCGTCGTGTTGATGATCGGCGACCCCGGGCGCATCGACCGGCAGAAGACGTGGCTCCGCGTCCTGACCGGCACGCTGATCGGCATCATCACGCTGGCCAACGGAGGCTCGTCCATCCGACTGGTGGCGGCCATCTACAATGAGGAGTCGTTCACGAGCAACGCCCATCTGCTGCTCACGAGCGGCGCCGTGATCTGGCTGACAAACGCGATCGCGTTCGGCCTCTGGTACTGGGACCTGGACCGGGGCGGCGCCGCGGCTCGCGCCAACGGGCTGCCCATCTCGCCGGCGTTCGTCTTCCCCGAGATGTCGAATCCCGATCTGGTCCGGGCCGGCTGGTACCCGTCGTTCATCGACTACCTGCACCTGTCGTTCAACACGGCGCTGGCGTTCAGCCCGACCGACGTTTCGGCGATCAAGCCCTGGGCCAAGCTGATGATGATCGCCGAGCAGTTGATCTCGCTTGTGATCGGGATCCTGGTGGTGGCGCGCGCGGTGAACCTCCTGCGCTGAGGCGTCAGCCGGCGATCACCTCCGCGTCGACGGGTCCGTCGAACACGATCACGAACAGACACGCCTCTCCGCCCGCCGGCGCGTGCGTCATCGGAGCGCCCGCGGGGAAATGGACGTATGACCCCGGCCCGATCACGCGGC
Source organism: Actinomycetota bacterium (assembly GCA_040414485.1). Taxonomy (GTDB): domain Bacteria; phylum Actinomycetota; class UBA4738; order UBA4738; family UBA4738; genus JBEDUK01. The sequence continues at coordinate 16,913 of JBEDUK010000063.1, read as the reverse complement.
CGTCTCCGATGTCCAACATGCCGGAGAGCACCACGATCGTGTGTGCGTGGGTGTGACGGTGCCGTCGTGTCCGAAGTCCGGGTGGATAGCGGATGAGATAGTGCTCGGCCCCGGTCCGCGGGTCTTCGTAGAGCACTCTCAGGGCGATCTCTCGGTCATAGACGTCCGAACGCGCCGGGCGCATGTCCACAGTTGCGAGGTCCTGGACCACGATCGGCTGATGTGGCTCGTTCATTGCTCCCACCTTCCGCAATGAGAGGACTGCGTGTCATCGTGACATTGCCCTCTGACATCGCCCGAATCCAATTGAGGCTATTCAGACGCTCAGCCGCCCGGTTACAGTGCGCGTGTGGCGGAGGCTGGTCCTCGACCTACCGGCGCGGCGATCGCCGCAGCGGAGGCGCGTGTCACCGGCGCGATCTTGGGAGTCGCGGCGGTCGCGTGGCTGATCACGATCGCCCTCACCCGGGACTCCGGCATCGCGATGCCCTCACCGGACTGGAGGCCCGGTGCTGCGGTCGCGTTCGTCGTCGCGTGGACGGTGATGATGGCGGCCATGATGCTCCCGTCGGTGACCCCGGCAGCCAGGTTGTGGCTCTGGGCGATCCGGGGCGAGACCGACGACGGGGTCCGCAGGGTGGTTCGAATGGCCGAGTTCGTGTCCGGCTACCTGCTGTGCTGGGTCATCGTGGGCGTCGGCGCGCTCGCCCTCCTGGTCGTCGGTTCCGGCCTGGCCCGAACGAGCCCGCTGGAAGGCCGGCCGGTCGCGGCCGGGCTCCTGGTGGTCGCCGGCGCCTATCAGCTGACGCCGCTCAAGCGAGCGTGCCTGGTCAAGTGCCGCGCGCCGTTCGGATTGTTCCTCAAGTATTCGGCGTTCGGGCCACGGCTCCGCGACCTGCGGGTGGGCCTACATCACGGCGCGTATTGCGTGGCGTGCTGCTGGGGCCTGATGGCCGTGCTGGTCGCTGTCGGCATGTCGAGCGTCGTGCTCATGGCGGCGGTCGCCCTCGCCGTGGCGCTGGAGAAGGTCTGGGCTCACGGGATCGCCCTGACGCGCTGGCTGGGCGCCGCGATGATCGGCGTGGGCCTCCTCGCGTTGTTCGTCGGCGGCGTGGCGCCCGGGTTTGCCCCATCCATGGGGATGTGAGGACGCCCGGACGGCCTACGCGGTTTCCGTTCGATCGCTCCAGAACTCGTTCTGCGCGCGGTCGTTTCCCCCCGCCACGACGATCCTGGTGATACGGCCGTCCACGATCTCGAACCAGTGTTTATTGGCGTCCTCGAGCCTGGTGCCGTCGCGCTCCGCATGCACCCCCGCGAGTGTCGTGATGCCCCTGCTCCTTTCCGCTTGGACGTGACGGAGCTCGACCCAGAAGGTGTCGTGCGTGAGTGCGGCGAGCTTCGCAAGCCACTCGAACACCTCCCTCTTCCCGTGGAATATCCCGGCGACCGCGTGAACTCCGCCGACCATCAGTTCGATGTCGTCCGCGAGCAGCTCGTCCAGCGCTGCCGTATCGCGGACATTGAAGGCGGCGTAGGCGCGGCGCACCAGTTGCTCGTCCGGATCCACGACCGGAAGGAGGTGATTCATTCGGCTACGGTCGCTTGGACGCTCAGTTCGCGGCGGACGCGCTCCGTGAGTTCGGTCAATCCGGCTGACGTTTCCGCGACCATCGCCACCGGCTCGCGGATCGCCCGGGCGGGCTCGGGCAGGCAGGCGAGGTCGGCTTCGAACCTGGCGCGCTGATCGGGCAGCGATCCGCGGGGCACCAACCGGCGCCCGCCTCGCATGACCGGCTGCAGCAGCGGTTCGGCGCCGGACGGCGTTTCCTCTGTCCGCAGGCCGACCGTGTCCGCGGTGAAGCAGGCGCCGTCCCGGAACCGGAAGAGCTGCTTGGCGCCAGGCTCGGTGACCTTCTCCGCGGAGAGCTTGAGCACCGGCCGGCCCGCGTACTCAACCAGCTTGTAGACCGAGTCCACGTACGGCGCGTCCGCGGACGTTCCCATCCGCGTGCCGACCCCGAACGCGTCGATCGGCGCCCGCGCGCGGACCAGTTCCTCGATGTCGTATTCGTCCAGTCCGCCGCTCGCGAAGACGCGAACCTCCGGGAGGCCGGCGTCGTCGAGCATCCGCCGCGCCATGACGGCAAGCGACCCCAGATCGCCGCTGTCGATCCGGACGCCGAGCCGCTCGCGGAGCCCCAGATCGCGGATCACGTCGATCGCCGTCTGGATGCCGCGCGCGGTGTCGTAGGTGTCCACCAGGAACGTCGTCCGGTGCGGGAAGTCGGAGGCGAACGCCTCGAACGCCTCGCGCTCGGTGGGGAACGCCTCCACGTACGAGTGCGCCATGGTCCCGGCCGCCACCAGATCGAACCGGCGCGCGGCCTCGACGTTCGATGTCGCGACGAACCCGACCATCGCCGAGGCGCGCGCCACCTCCATGGCGGCTTCGATGCCCTGGGTTCGCCGGAACGCGAAGTCCACCACGTCGCGGCCGGCCGCCGCGATCCGACAGCGCGCGGCCTTGGTGGCCACGGTGGTCTGGAACGTGATCTCGTTCAGCAGGAGCGTCTCCACCAGTTGAGCCTCGGGGAGCGGCGCCGTGACCTCGAGCAGCGGTTCGTTCGCGAACACGATCCGCCCCTCGGGTACGGCATGAACATCGCCCGTGAACCGGAGTCGCCGGAACGCCTCGATCGCCTCCGTGTCGAAGTGAAGGCCGTCGCGGAGATAGGCGAGGTCGGTCTCATCGAACGAGAACCGCTCCAGGCGGTCGAGCGAGTCCTCCAAGCCGGCCGCGACCAGGAACCCACGCTCCGGCGGAAGCCTCCGTACGAAGAGGCTGAACGTCGCGCTGCCGGTCATGCCGCGGCGCAGGTACGACGCGGCCATGTTCAGTTCGTACAGATCCGTGAGGAGCGCGCCGGGCACGAACGTCCCTTCCGGTCCGGTTGCAGGTGGCCGTGCGGTGCGAGCCTACGTCACCGTGCGGGCCGCCCGGAACCGGCCGGGCCGGCCGGTCATACGATGCGCCCATGGAGCGCCTGTCGGACCGCCTCTACAGCTGGGCTTCGATCCTCGACCCGCAGACCCGCGAGCAGGCCGACGCGCTCAGCAGGCTGCCGATCATCGCCGGTCATGTGGCGCTCATGCCCGACGCGCATCTGGGCAAGGGCTCCACGGTGGGCAGCGTGATCCCGACGAAGGGTGCGGTGATCCCGGCGACAGTGGGGGTGGACATCGGTTGCGGGATGATCGCCTCGCGCACGACCCTCACGGCCGCGCGGCTGCCCGACTCACTCGATCCCTTCATCGACGAACTGGAGCGCGTCGTCCCGGCCGGCCTGGGCCGCTGGCACGGCGAGCCGAAGCCGGGCGCGCTCGCGTGGCTCCGCGACCACCCGAACCCGCGACTGACGCAGGAGCAGATGAAGCGGGCCGGCGTGCAACTCGGCACCATGGGCGGCGGGAACCACTTCTTCGAGGTCGCCGTCGACGAGCGCGACCGCATCTGGATCCTGATGCATTCGGGGTCGCGCGGCGTGGGCAATCAACTGGCCACCCACCACATGTCGATCGCGCGGAGCACCTGCGACTTCGACTTCCTCTCACTGCGCGGCTCGAAGGAGGACCGCGACCTCGCGTGGCTCGAGGAGGGCACACCGGAGTTCGAGGCGTACGTCGGCGACATGCTGTGGGCGCAGGCGTACGCCGCCCAGAACCGGTCGATGATGATGGACGCCGCGCTGACTGCGTTCGTCCGCGCGGCCGGCCCGGCGGGCGCAGCGGGCGAAGCGGGCCCGGCGGGCGTCGCTGAAGCCGAGCGCGTGAACTCGCACCACAACTTCACCCAGCTCGAGGTCCACGAGGGCATCCGCGTGTGGATCACGCGCAAGGGCGCCGTGCGGGCGGGCACGAACGACGTCGGGCTCATCCCCGGCGCCATGGGAGGCCGCTCCTTCGTCGTCCGGGGCCGCGGCAACGCCGACGCGTACGAGTCCTGCGCGCACGGCGCGGGCCGAAGGCTCAGCCGGACGGCCGCGCGGAAGACGCTCTCTCTGGAGTCACTGCGCGCCGCGATGGCCGGCCGCGCGTGGCAAGCGGGCTTCGCGGCCGACCTGATCGACGAGCACCCGGAGGCCTACAAGCCGATCGACGTGGTCATGGCGGACCAGGCCGATCTGGTCGAGGTCCTGCACGAACTGCGGGGGATCGCCAACTACAAGGGCACGTCGTGAGCGAGTACGTCCGCCTGGCGATTCGCATTCCGGGCGGACCGGTCCTGGAGGGGACGCTCGTTCGCCCGGACCGGGCGTTCGGCGTCGTGCTGTTCGCCCACGGCAGCGGCAGCAGCCGGCTCAGCCCGCGCAACATCTGGGTTGCCGAACGCCTCCGTGACTCGCGCCTGGCGACCGTGCTGTTCGATCTGCTCACTCCGGCCGAGGCGGAGGACCGGGCGAACGTGTTCGACATCGGCCGGCTCGCCGAACGGCTCATCGCGGCCACCGGCCGGGTCCGCGACCTGGACGAGTGCGGTGGCCTCCCGGTGGGCTACTTCGGCGCCAGCACCGGCGCGGCCGCCGCTCTGTGCGCAGCCGCGGCCGGCGGGGACACCGTGCGGGCCGTCGTCTCGCGCGGCGGTCGCCCGGACCTGGCGAGCGACTGCCTGCCGACCGTCGTCGCGCCGACGCTGCTGATCGTGGGCGGCGCCGACGGTCCGGTGATCGACCTGAACCAGGAGGCGAAGGCCCGCCTGACGTGCCCGGCCGAGATCCGGATCGTCCCGGGCGCCGGCCACCTCTTCGAGGAGCCCGGCGCCCTGGCCACCGTCGCATGGCTCGCCGCGACCTGGTTCCAGCGGTTCCTGCCCGAGGGGCCGGAGGTGGCCGGCCGCTAAGCCTGGCCGAACCGTTCGATCGACAGGCTGGCGTCTCCGCCCAGGAACGCGGCGATCCGTTCGGCTTCCGCCTTCAGCAACGCGAGCCGCCGCTTCGACAGTTCGGCGAACGGCTCGACGCCGATCCGCACCCGGCCCGACGTTCCGGTCCGGCGCCACATCCCGGCGACCATGCCGTCGATGACGAGCACGGGGATGGGGCCGGCGAGTTGCGCCCGTCCCGAGATGTACTTCTGCGACGTCATGTATCGGCCCGCATTTCCGACGAAGGCCGGTGGGATCAGCACGTCGCGGGGATGGGAACCGACGATGTAGACGTCGAAACTGGGGAGGAGCCGAACCGACGGCGCCGGCCGCGACCGGGACTGCGCCGCCGACAGCGCGGGCGCGTCCTCCGAGAGCGCCAGCGCAGGCACCCCTTCGACCTCCACCTCTTCGGTTTCCCCCGAGAGCGCCCTCATCGCGCGGGCGGTCGTCCTGCGCGTCGCGGCGAACCACTGAGCGAACTCCGCGGGCGTCGCCGGGCCGTAGGCGCGAAGGTACCGGCGGAGCACCTCCCCGAGCGCCGCATCTCCGCCCACGCGGCGGCGCACGGACGGGCCGATCCACTGGTCCGGCCGGACGAACGTCACGCGAGTTCCCTGATTCGGCCCGAAGCACAGGAGCCCCGCCGTCGCCGCATGCCCGATGGCCGGCCACCACAGCGGCTGCATGTCGCCGAAGGCCGGGAACCTCCTCGCGGCCGCCCAGCGGCCGACCCGGGCGACGATCTCCCCGCCGAGCTCCTCTCTGGTCAGCCGGCGCCCGTCCAGCGCGTCTCCCGCCGCCGCCACCATGGCATCCATCTGCGCCTGTTCGATCCCGATCATCTGCAGGACCGCGTCCCGGTTCGCCGCCGGGTTGGCCCGCAGGGCGGCGAGCCACGTCGGCAGTTCGGCAGCCGGGAACAGGTGCACGGTTCCCCGGATGCCGTAGGTGCGCACGAGCGCCCTGCGCGTCCAGATCTCGTCGTGGACCTCCGGCCTGGTCAGCCCGTCCACCCGCACCGCGATCGACAGGTCGGAGGACATCGGCACCTGTGCGTGGATCCCGCAGACCTCTCCGACGACGTCGGTCAGACGGCCCCGCGCGGCGGCACCGACCAGGTGATGCCGTTCGAGGCGAAACCGGAGCACCTGGCGCCAGGTGAGCGAGACCATCCCGGTGGCCGATGCTAGCGCGGCGCGGACGCGCAATGAGGAACATGCCGCAACAGATGGTAAGTATGCGTTACCATCGCGTGGCCGATGCTCGAGATCGAGCCGCTCTCACCGCACGACTGGCCGGCCGTCAAGGCGATCTACGAGGACGGCATCGCGGCCGGCGATGCGACGTTCGACACGGTGGCGCCCACGTGGGAGGCGTGGGACGGCGACCACATCACCTCGCCCCGGTTGGTGGCTCGCTCCGACGGCGAGGTGGTCGCATGGGCCGCGCTCATGCCCGTCTCGCGGCGGCCGGTCTACCGCGGCGTCACCGACCTGAGCATCTACGTTGCGGCCGATCACCGCGGCCGCGGGATCGGGAAGGCGCTCCTGCGAGCCATGATCGAACGGTCGGAGGCCGAGGGCATCTGGACCATCCAGGCGGGCGTCTTCCCGGAGAACACCGCGAGCCTGGCGCTGCACCGGGTCTGCGGGTTCCGCGTGGTCGGCACGCGCGAGCGGATCGGGTTCATGGACAGCCGCTGGCGCAACGTGATCCTGCTCGAACGCAGGAGCGGCCTGGTCGAATAGCCTCACCTGCCGGGCATTTCCGGAGTGCCGGCCTCGACGCGTGCGAGGGGACCGCCGTAGGCTTCGCCCGGCATGGGCGACATCACCGGGCAGGTCGCGCTGGTCACGGGGGGCGTTCGCGGCATCGGCCTCGCGATCTGCGAGCGGCTGGTCGCGCGGGGCGCGCTGGTCGCGGCCGGCTTCTCGCGGGACGCGGAGGCGGCAGCCCGGTTCGCCGAGCGTCACGGCGAGGCCGTCAGCGTCCACCGCGGCGACATCGGCGTGCCGGCGGATTGCGAACGCGTGGTGGACGAGGTGGTCGAACGACGTGGACGCCTGGACATCCTGGTGAACAACGCCGGACTGAACGTCGACCGAACGGTCCGGCGGATGTCCGCCGAGGAATGGGATCGCGTGCTGCAGGTGAACCTGTCCGGCGCCTTCTATATGTCGCATGCGGCGCTGCCGCACATGATCGAACGCGGCCAGGGCCGGATCATCAACATCTCCTCGATCATCGGCGAGCGTGGCAACTTCGGTCAGGCGAACTACGCCGCGGCGAAATCCGGGATGTTCGGCCTCACCATGAGCCTCGCCCTGGAGACCGCGAGCAAAGGAATCACGGTGAATTCCGTGGCGCCGGGCTTCATCTCGACCGACATGCTCGCCGGCATGCCGCCGGAGGTCCTGGAGCGGGTCGTCTCACAGATCCCGGTCGGACGGCTGGGCGAGCCGGACGAAGTCGCCCGCGTGGTCGAGTTCCTGGCCGACCCGGAGTCGTCGTACATCACGGGGCAGGTGTATTCGATCAACGGCGGGCTCTACATGTAGTCGGTGGCTCAGGTGCCCCACGGCTGGACCTTTCCGCACCGCGGGCACACGCTGTCGTAGCGCCATGGCTGCTCGGCGCTTCGCCGAAGGCCGGCGCCGCAGAAGTCGCACGAATTGAATCCGGGCCTGCGACGCCGTGTCCATCGGCGGCTGCGCCACGCGACGTACGCTGCCGAAACAGCGGCGGCCACGGCCACGGCAACGACGGCCCACCTCATCGCGTGAGTCTACGGGCGGGGATCCGCCGCCATCGGCGTGGCTGACTTCCTACCGGAGGGGCGGGAGTAAGCATCGCTGGACCGGTCGAGTTGGCGCTCGAAACTCTTCGAGAACGTTCGTTCCCACCGCATGATGAAGCCGCGCGTCAGCCGGTGCAACCGGGAAACTGATCCGCCGCCGCGGCCACCTTCGTCCAATCCGCCGACCCGTCCTGGTCGAGCGAGATGTCCGTCTTCCAGTTGCCCAGAGCGACCGCCAGGCTGGCCGCCCTGGTTCCGGCCACGGCCTCGCCGTTCGTGCCGCCCGAGATCGCTTCCGTGGTGAGGCTGCTCTCCAACGACTGGATCCGGGAGAGCTGGTCCGCCTGCGACAGTCCGCCTTCGGCGTCCGCGATCAATTGACGAACGCCGGCGACGTCCGCGCAGAGCGCCGGGCTCGAACCCGCGACCAATTTGGTGCACGCCGGCCCAGCGAGCGCGACGGCCACCGCCAGAAACACGCGCTGCCGACGCCACCTCATCCCCAATGGATCGGCGCCCGGGCGCCGGCGCTGAATGGATCGTGCACCCCGGCTCGGCACGACCGGCCATCGCTTGCCCGTTCCCGCGCCGGCGTGGAAGCATGAGTTCGTGAGCGACGGCAGCCAGCAGGACCTGGACATCTCCGAGCTCGGACCGAACATGTGGCTCTTGGACGAGCTGTTCCGGCGGTACCAGGAGAGTCCCAACTCGGTCGATCCTGCCTGGCAGGAGTTCTTCGAGGACTTCACGCCGGGGATGGGGCCCCGGGGGCAGATCGAGCCGGAGGCCAGTGGCGAATCCGCGCCCTCGCGTGCTGGCGATGGCGATACGTCGGCGGCCGCGCCCGTTGCCGCACCACGGGCAGCGGCGACCACCCCACCGCCGGCGGCCGCCGACGGCGCGAAGCCGCTCGTCGGCGCCGCGGCGCGGATCGCCGCGAACATGGAGGCCTCGATCGCCGTTCCCACCGCGACGTCGATCCGCAACGTCCCCGCGAAGCTCCTGGAGGAGAACCGCCGTGTCATGAACCGCTTCCTCGAGCGGCGCGGCGGCGGCAAGGTCTCGTTCACGCACCTGATCGGATTCGCCATCGTCAAGGCGTTGGAGGCGGTGCCTGCGCTGACGCGCGTCTACGCGCAGACCGCCGACGGGAAGCCCGCGTCCGTCGTTCCCGAGCACGTGAATTTCGGCCTGGCCGTCGACGTCGCGAAATCGGACGGTTCGCGCTCGCTGGTCGTTCCGAACGTCAAAGGGGCTGACGAGCTGTCCTTCGCCCAGTTCTGGGACGCCTACGAGGACGTGATCCGGCGGGTGCGCGGCAACAAGCTGACGCCGGACGACTTCGCGGGCACGACCGTCACGCTGACCAATCCCGGCACGCTCGGCACGCAACTGTCGGTCCCCCGCCTGATGCCCGGCCAGTCCGCGATCATCGGCGTGGGCCGCCTGGGGTTCCCGACCGAGTGGGCGGGCGCCGCGCCGGAGACGCTTGCGAACCTCGCCGTCGGCAAGGTCATCGGCGTCACCAGCACGTACGACCATCGGGTGATCCAGGGCGCCGAATCGGGCGAGTTCCTGGCGAAGCTCGAGTCGCTCCTGCTCGGCGGCGACGGTTTCTACGACGGCGTCTTCGCGAGCCTCGGCATTCCCTACGAGCCGGTCCGGTGGGCGGGTGACCAGGCCGTGGCGTCGGTGGAGAAGCAGGCGCACGTCCTTCGACTGATCAACATGTTCCGGGTCCGCGGGCACCTTCTTGCCGACCTCGACCCGCTCGGACAGGAGCGGATCCTGACCCACCCCGAGCTGGACCTCGCCTACCACGGGCTCACGGTCTGGGACCTGGACCGCGAGTTCTTCGTCGACGACTTCCCGGGGACGCCGTACCAGACGCTGCGGCGCATCCTCGACGTCCTCCGCGACGCGTACGCGGGAACGGTCGGGATCGAGTACCGGCACATCCAGGACCCGGAGGAGAAGCGCTGGATCCAGGAGCGGGTCGAGGGCGCCCCGCGCGACCTTGACAAGGACGACAAGCGGCGGATCCTCGAGCGCCTGAACGCGGCGGAGGCGTTCGAGCGCTTCCTGCATTCGAAGTACGTCGGGCACAAGCGCTTCAGCATGGAGGGCGCCGAAACCGTGATCCCCATGCTGGCGGCGCTGCTCGACGCGGCGGCGGAATCCGGCACCGAGCGGGCCGTCATGGGCATGGCGCACCGTGGCCGTCTGAACGTGCTGGCGAACATCGTCGGCAAGTCCTACGGACGGATCTTCAGGGAGTTCGAAGGCGACGTGGATCCCGAGAGCATCCAGGGCTCGGGCGACGTGAAGTACCACCTGGGCGCGACGGGCAAGCACGCGACGCCGGACGGAGGCGAGATCATCGTCGAGCTCGCGTCGAACCCGAGCCATCTCGAGGCGGTCGATCCGGTCGTGGAGGGCATGGCCCGCGCGTACCAGGACGAGGCACGCGACGAGCGGCGCTCGACCGCGCTCCCCGTGCTCGTCCACGGCGATGCGGCGTTCGCCGGCGAGGGTGTGGTCGGCGAGACGTTCGTGCTGTCCCAGCTTCCCGGCTACAAGACCGGCGGCACCGTGCACCTGGTGATCGACAACCAGTTGGGGTTCACGACGCTGCCCAAGGCCGCGCGGTCGTCCGTGTACGCCACCGATGTGGCCAAGATGGTCCAGGCGCCGATCTTCCACGTGAACGGCGACGACCCGGAGGCGGCGGTCTGGGTGACCCGCCTGGCCCACGCGTACCGCCAGCGATTCGCGAAGGACGTCGTGATCGACCTGGTCTGCTACCGGCGGTACGGCCACAACGAGGGCGACGATCCTTCGTACACCCAGCCCCACATGTACGCCTCGATCGACCGGCAGCGTTCGGTCCGGAAGCGATACCTGGAGGACCTGGTCAACCGCGGCGACATCACGATCGAGGAGGCGGAGAAGGCGCTCGAGGAATATCGCGCGATGCTGCAGCAGGCGTTCGACGAGACGCGCGAGAGCCACCCGCCGTCGGAGGCGTCGCGGCGCGAGCGCCCGGCGCCGATCGGTGTCCGCCCGCCCGTGGAGACCGGCGTGCCGCGGGAGACGCTGGAGCTGATCGCTCGGGCGGTCACCTCCTGGCCAGAGGATTTCGTCGTCCATCCGAAGCTCGCGCGACAGCTGGAGCGCCGCCGGTCTCAACTGGACGAGGACGCCGTCGACTGGGCGATGGGCGAGGCGCTCGCGTTCGGCTCGATCGTGCTGGAGGGGACCGCCGTCCGGCTCTCCGGACAGGATTCGCGCCGCGGGACGTTCAGCCAGCGGCACGCCGTCCTGATCGACAACCGGACCGAGCGCGCGTGGTATCCGCTGGCCAACCTCGCGCCCGATCAGGGCGCGTTCCTCGTGTTCGACTCGCCGCTGAACGAGTTCGCGACGCTGGGGTTCGAATATGGCGAAAGCGTCGTCGCGAAAGGTGCGCTGGTCCTGTGGGAGGCTCAGTTCGGGGACTTCGTCAACGAGGCGCAGGTCGCGATCGACCAGTTCATCGTCTCCGGCGAGGAGAAGTGGGGCCAGACCAGCGGCATCACGCTGCTGCTGCCGCACGGGTTCGAGGGGCAGGGGCCGGAGCACTCGAGCGCCCGGCTCGAACGCTTCCTGGAGCTGGCGGCGAACGACAACATCCAGGTGACGGCGCTTTCCACGCCCGCCCAGTACTTCCATCTCCTGCGCCGGCAGATGCATCGGGACGTGCGCAAGCCGCTGGTCGTGATGACCCCGAAGTCGCTGCTTCGGCTGCCCGCCGCCCGGAGCGCAGCGGCGGAGTTCGAATCAGGGCATTTCCATGAGGTGCTCGCCGACCCGCACGCCCCGAGCGATCCGCAGGCCGTGCGGATGGTGCTCCTCTGCGCGGGCAAGGTGTTCTACGACCTGCAGGCTGAACGGGAGCGGCGGCGCGAGGCGAACGACGGCGGCGTCGACGCGTTCGCGATCCTCCGGCTCGAGCAGATGTATCCGTTCCCCGACGGCGGCATCGCGAGGGCGCTCGAGGCCTACCCCAACGCGGCAGTGCTTCGATGGGTGCAGGAGGAACCGGACAACATGGGCGCGCTCCATTTCGTGCACCTGCGGCAGGAGCGCGCGATGCGGGACGGGATGACCTTCGAGGCGGTGGCGCGGCCGGGCAGCGGCAGTCCCGCGGCGGGCAGCGCGACGGTCCACGAGCAGGAGCAGCGGCGGCTGCTGGACGCGGCGTTCGCCGGAGGCTGATCCGTTGAGCGAACCCGATCCGCCGGGTTCGGCGACGCCGCCGCCGGATCCCGGAACGCCCGGCCCTGAGGAGGACGAACTCGCTTCCCTGGACCCCGGCCGGCGCGCTGTGCTCCGGCTGCTGTCGGCGGTGGTGCTGGTCTGGCACCGGACGCGCCGCGGATCGGGCCTTTCCGTCGGGCGCCACGTGATCGCCAATCACCGGTTGATCGTGAAGGGCCCGGGCACGGTGGTCATCGGCGATCGGGCGAACGTGTTCGCCTTCGGCGCCGGCCGGCGCACCCGCCTGGTCGTCCATTCGCCCGACGCGGTCATCCGCATCGGGTCGAACGTGCGTATCAACGGCGGCGAGCTGCACGCCGCGAAATCGATCGAGATCGGCGCGAACAGCATCATCGGCCAGGCGTTCATCACCGACACTGACGGACACAGCATGCGGGGCGACCGGCGGACGAACCGCTCGGCGCCCGTGCGGACGGCTCCGGTCGTGCTGGAGCACAACGTTTGGATCGCCCGCGACGCCGCCATCCTGCCGGGCGTCCGCGTGGGTGCCGGTTCGGTGGTCGCCTACGGTGCCGTCGTGGTGGACGACGTCCCGCCGAACGTCCTCGTCGCCGGCAATCCCGCGCGCGTCGTCCGGCGGCTGGACGACGCGGCCCCGTAGCCGAGCGCCCGGCCCGGCATCAGCCGGACGCCCGGGTCCGGCATCAGCCGGACGCCCGGGTCCGGCATCAGTGCGGCAGCGAGACGTAGTCCTGGCAGTCGGGGTTCACGCCTCCCTGGCCGCCGATCGGCCTGCCGTTGGCCTGCCGGGCCGACAGCGTCAACCGATGGGTTGACGGGTCGATGGTGACCTTCCCGTAGCCGTCCGCGATCAGGCTGGCGCAGAAGTCCTTGTTCGCGATCACCAGGAATCCGCGGATCATCCCGTGCGGACAGGCGGTCCCCACACACCCGGGGTCGAGCAGGTCGTCCACCTCCTGCGCGAACGTGTCGGTGGCGACGGGGCCGAACGAGAACTCGACCATGCCCTGAACGGTCTGACCGATGCCCGGCGTGTCGGTGTTGTAGTCGACGGTGTGGCCCATGAACGCGTGCACGTCCGTCGCCAGCCACACGATGTTCTTGATGGCGTGCTGGTCGATGAAGGACAGGACCTGGTTGCGTTCGTGCTGGTAGCCCTCCCAGCGGTCGTACGGGAGCGCGAAGTAGTTCTGGATCTGGTCTTCGGTGATGACGAACTTCCAGGTGGCGGTACTCGCCGCCAGGTCCTTCTCGAACCGCGCCAGCTGCGCGGCGCCGAGCATCGTCCGGTCGGACGCGTTGAGGTCGGCCACGCATTGTGCGGGGGGCGGGATGTCCAGCCCCGAGCCCTGGATCTTGTTCGCGAAGTAGGTCCGCCACGACTGGACGAGCGTGGGCGCCAGGTCGGGCTGGCCCGTCTCGGGATTCGTGCAGTCGGGAACCCCGTCGCCGTCGGCGTCCATCCGGACGGCCTCGGTCGACCGGAACGACCGCTCGTCGAGCAGGAAGAACTGGGCGTTGGCGCCCCAGGTCCACGTGCGGTAGAAGCCGACCTTCGGGTCCCATTTCCGGACGCCTTCCCATTCCATGAAGGCTTGCTTCCCGTTCTTCAGCAGCTGCTTGTCGACGGTCTGGGAGTCCCAGTCGTTGCGCACCTCGTGGTCGTCCCATTCGGAGTACATGCCGAGCACGCCGCGGAGGTTCCGCCAGGCGTCGTACGTCAACTGGTTCGCGTGGTCGGCGCGGTACTGGGCGAGCGTCACATCGTCGCCGATGCCGCCCGGCATCTCCTTGCACTTCGAATCCGAGTAGATCGTGTCGCCGAGGTTGACGTAGAAGGCGGGCCGGTCGGCCTGCACCGAGGCGAACGTGGGGAACGTGTTGTAGCAGGGCAGGCCGTTCGACGGGTTGATCGTGCCGTCCTGATCCCCGCTGATGTCGAAGGTGAATGCGACGTCCGACCTGGGATCCGGCGCCGTGTGGAACCTCCCGACGCGGCTGGTGGCGGCGTTCGCCGTGTCGATGAAGCGGTAGTAGTAGGTCGTGGCGGACGTGAGGCCTGTCACCGCACGAAGGATCGCGCCGCCGCGCGCTTCGTTCGTCTTGAACGTCTGGCTGCCCTCGAGTGTGCTGAAGTTCGGGTCGAGCGCCCATTCCAGGCGCACCTGGGTCGCGGCGGACGTCTGGGTCCACAGTTGCGCCTTGGTTGGCTTGACGTCGAACGCACCGACGCCGTAGGGGAACTCGCCGCCGTCCAGGTGCGGCCGCGCACCCGGGGAGCCCGCCGCGCCCGAGGGGAGCGTCCCGAGCGATCCCACGACCAGGACCGCGACGAATCCGATCAGCGCCCTTCTCATCGAAGCATCCCCTCCCACGGTCGTCGACCGCCGCATGTCGATTCCGGCGCTCCCGACCCGGATACGGTCGAAAGCGAACGAATGCTATCCGCGGGTCGGTCCGTCCCGCCACTGCCCGCATAGCCGGGACCGCGCGTGGCGATTGACGACCTCGGGACGCGGGCATAGATTCGTTTCGAGCGAAGTTACCGAGCGGTAGGTAATGAAGCCAGCAACCGCCCGCTCGAGGAGAGGAGCCCCGATGACCGAGATCCGTGAAGCCGTCGTCGTGGAGGCCGTTCGCACGCCGATCGGCAAGCGGAACGGTTCGCTGAAGGACACACACCCGGTCGACCTGCTCGCCGCGGTCCTGAAGGACGTCGTCGAACGCTCGGGCGTGGATCCGGGCAGGATCGAGGACAACATCACGGGCTGCGTGTCGCAGGCGGGCGAGCAGACGTTCAACATCGCGCGCAACGGATGGCTGGCGGCGGGACTGCCCGAAGATGTGCCGGCCACCACGATCGACCGGCAGTGCGGCTCGTCGCAGCAGTCGGTCCATTTCGCGGCGCAGGGCGTGATGGCGGGCCAGTACGACCTGGTCGTGGCCTCGGGCGTCGAGAACATGACCCGCGTCCCCATGGGCTCGTCGACGATGGGCCAGATGCCGTTCAGCACGGCTGAGATGGCGCGCTACGAGGGCAAGCTGGTTCCGCAGGGTATCTCTGCCGATCTGATCGCGACGAAGTGGAGCATCACCCGCGAGGACTCCGACGACTTCGCCTTCCGGTCCCATGAGAGGGCGGCGGCCGCAACCAAGGCCGGGTACTTCAAGTGGGAGATGCTTCCTCTGAAGGTCGCGGGGCCGGACGGCGCGCAGATGCTCCTGGACTACGACGAGGGCATCCGCATGGAGCCGGACCGGGCTCGGATGGCGACGCTGGCGCCGGCGTTCCAGGCGCCGCACTTCGAGGACATGTTCCCCGGTCAGATCCACTGGACCGTGACGGCCGGGAACTCCTCCCAGATCTCCGACGGCGCATCGGCGGTGCTGATCGCCTCGCGCGAGGCCGCGGAGGAGCTCGGTCTCACGCCGCGTGCCAGGTTCGTTTCGTTCTCACTGGCGGGCGACTCGCCGATCCTCATGCTGACGGCGCCGATCCCGGCCACGCGCCGGGTCCTGGACCGCGCCGGGCTGTCGCTGCTGGAGGACATCTCGGTCGTGGAGATCAACGAGGCGTTCGCCTCGGTCGTGCTGGCGTGGCAACGGGAATTGGGCGTTCCGGAGGAATGGTTCCAGGAGCATGTGAACCCGAATGGCGGCGCGATCGCGGTCGGGCATCCGCTGGGGGCCACGGGCGCGAAGCTGCTGACCACGATGCTCCATGAACTGGAGCGCACCGGTGGCCGCTACGGGCTGCAGACGATGTGCGAAGGCGGCGGTATGGCGAACGCGCTCGTCCTCGAACGCCTCGGGTAGACAAGCCGTTTCACGGTCGATTTCGTGCCGGCGACTCCCGGGGATGGGGCTGTCACCGAGACCGATGAGTCCGGTTTCGTCCCGGTTCTTCTAAACCTGCCCGAATCGATTTGCATTTGACGGCGGTATGTGTAGACTGCGGCAGCCTGCCACAGGCAGGTGCTTCTTCTGAGGGGAAGAAGCGGTCCGGTAAGGAGAGGGGGTCGCATGCGTGTTCGCACGCTGGTAATGGCTGGGGTCACGACCTTGGCGCTCGCTGCGTCCGTGGCAATGTCGCCTGGCGCGATCGCATCCGCGTCGCACCCAGCCACCCTGGCGGCTGGCTTCCACGGTAAGGCCGTCGCCCACCCGGTCGCTCCGCTGAAGGGCAAGTGCAACACGGCGTTCGGGTCGGAACTGCCGACGCCCGACGGCCTCATCGCCTGGAACGACACCACGGGCACCGGCTTCAACACCGCCGGCGCGTCCGACGTCAAGTGCGGCCGGAAGAAGAGGACCCGTACCATCGGTAAGGTCACCGTGAACGGGTACTTCGGTGCGGTGCAGGAACTGTTCAACGTGACGTTCTACAAGAACGACCCGGCGGACGGGACCAGCGAGCCGGCCGACAACGGCATCATCTGCTCGTACACGAACCTCCCCGGGGCTGCCGGTGGGCAGTACCCGACGCACGTCACCACGGTCCTCACGCTTCCCACCAAGTGCCTGCTCCCCAAGGGCACGAGCTGGGTCGCGGTCCAGAACAACGACATCAATGGCCCGTGGTACTGGGAGATGCAGGTCGAGCAGCAGGGCATTGCCAAGCCGGACTGGGAAGACGTCAACAACCTCTTCGGCAGCGGGTGCACGAACTGGAGCAACGACCGCTACCTGATCGACTGCCTCGGTTACGACTACGGCGACTTCATGCTCGTCCTGAACTAAGAGCAAACGTCGTAACAGCACCATCAGCACGCACGAGTGGCCGGCGCCAGGGGCGCCGGCCACTCGGCTTTTCGAGCGCCGGCGGCATGTTCGCCGGCGAGGCCACGGACCGGGATCCGGAGCGCGCCGCGTCGTCGCACCGGTCGGGAGGGAGCCCGTGATCAGGCA
>JBEDUK010000062.1:0-54746 GCA_040414485.1 Actinomycetota bacterium | reverse complement strand
TCCTCCACCCGGCCGGCGCGCCGGCATCGCGCGTGTAGACGAACCGGTCGTGCAGGCGGCTCTCCCGGTTCAGCCAGAACTCGACCCGATCAGGGACCAGCCTGAAACCGCCCCAATGGGCCGGCCGAGGAACCGCGTGACCCTCGTATTCGCGTTCGAGCCGTTCGTACGCGTCGATGAGCACGCGGCGGCTCGCGATCACCCGACTCTGTTCGGATGCCGCAGCCGCCAGTTGCGCGCCGCGTGGCCGGGACGCGAAGTACGCGTCGGACCGCTCGGGCGGGAGTGGCTCCACGCTGCCCGCGGCCCGGACCTGCCGGTGGATCGGCGGCCAGTAGATCGCCAGCGCGGCCTGCGGGTTCGCCGCGATCTCCATGCCTTTGCGGCTCCGCTCGTTCGTGTAGAACACGAAACCCTCGGGCCCGGCGCCCTTGAGCAGGACCATTCGAACGGACGGCGCACCGTCACGGCCGGCCGTGGCGAGCGCCATCGCCTCCGGTTGCGGCACCTCCGCCGCCCGCGCGGCCGCGAACCACGCGTCGAACTGCCGGAACGGATCCGGGTCGAGATCGCGCCGGGACAGTCCCTCGTCACCACGCACCGCGGCCGATTCTGGCACCGCCTGGCTCCGTAGACTTGGCCGGCCATGGACATCACCGGACGGGCGCTCGTCGGCACGATCGTCGAAGCGGGGCCGCTCGAGGGTGCGCGCCGGCCGGCCTACCGGTTGGTGGTCGACTTCGGCGCCGAGGTCGGCACCCGGACGAGTTCGGCCCAACTGACCGGGCTGTATCGGGCCGAGGCCCTCGTAGGCCGGCAGGTGGTCGCGCTGGTCGACCTGCCGCCGAAGCGGATCGCAGGATTCGAGTCTCAGGTGCTGGTCCTGGGGCTGCCCTCGCCTGACGGCGTCGTGCTGCTGGTGCCCGACACGGCGGTGGCCGACGGTGCCGAGGTTTTCTGAACACGGTGTCCACGAGGCGCGCGACGGACGCCGAATGGTAAAGCAGCCTGATGAATCGCTGATGGGCGCGGCGCTCGCCGAAGCCGAACGGTGTCTGCGATGGGGGGATGTTCCCGTGGGGGCGGTGGTCGCCGTCGCGGACGAGCCGATCGCCGCCGCCGGCAACCAGCGCGAACGCCTGGGCGACCCCACGGCCCACGCCGAGATCCTGGCGATCCGGGAGGCCGCGCGCCGGGTCGGCTCCTGGCGCCTCACGGGCTCGACGATGTACGTCACGCTCGAGCCGTGCGCGATGTGCGCCGGAGCGCTGGTGCTGGCGCGCGTCGAACGACTGGTGTTTGGCGCCGCGGATCCGAAGGCCGGATTCGCCGGTTCGCTCGGGAACCTGGTTCGGGACGCCCGGCTGAACCATCGACTGGACGTCGTCGGCGGCGTGCGGGCCGACGAGGCCGCGGCCCTGCTTCGTTCGTTCTTCGCCAGCAGGCGCTGAGCGCCGCGGCTCGCCGCGCCAATCGAACAAGTCACGTAGGCACTGATGGCGAACGTGACCCCGATATCGAACCGGCCGCCGCGACGTCCCCTGCGGGGTCGCGGCGGCCGGTTCCGACCGTCGTCTTGCGGGCTTCGGTCCTACGGACCGTCCTGCGAGCAGCCGCTCACCTTGTTGTTCCATTCCTGCTGCAGCAGGTAGAAGTGCCCGTTCCACTTCTGGTTGGCGAGGCCGCCGTCCTCGTCGAGCGTGCCGAAGTTGTAAGCACAGAGGTCGCCGATCTCCTGGCCGCTGCTGTCGTACCAGGCGTTCAGCATCGGGTCGGTCGCAGCCTCGATATGTTCATGACTGACGATGCTCGTCTCGATGTCCAGGTCGCGCCCGTTGGGGAACTTGTTCGTTCGCGTGCAGTACAGGCGCGGACGCGGGATGGCGTTGAACGACGCGCCGTACGGCATGTTCGCGTAGATCGTCGCTCCGAAGTTGCCGTGGTAGCCGCAGTACGTGGTGAAGGCGCACGAGCCGCTCTGGCTGAAGCAGGAGCCCTCGTCGCGCGAGGTGAACACGAAGAAGACGTTCGTCGGGCCGGCGGTCCAACCGTTCACCTGGATGGCATGGGAGACCTCGGCCTGGATCTGAGAGTCATTCAGGCAGTTGCCCGGCGTGGCCGGGTCGGTGCATCCGGACGCCGGGTACGCGCCGGTGTCGACCCATGAATCCGCCAGCGCCGAGACGTTCTTCATGTTCTGCTGGTTGCCGTTGTTCGTCTGGTAGTACTGCGTGTTGATGTTGTAGAGGCCCGTTCCGCCGATGTCGTTGAAGTACTGGAGGATGCCCTTGTTGTAGCCCGGGGCGACATAGCCCGGCTCGCCCGACTGGAGCTTCTTCGGCTCCCAGAAGATGGCGTACGTGTTGGTTTTCAGCATCACCGGGCCGCCGTGGTAGATCAGGTTCGACTGGGTGTGGGCTGGGCCGGTCACCGGCAGGTAGTGGACGTGGGCCGGCGCACCCCTCTGACGGGGAATGTGGGCCGTGCCGGCGGTCGCGGCCGAGCCGTTGGCGAACACGAGCGCGAGCGTGAGCGCCGCGAACGTCAACGACGAGGCGGCGGTGAATCGAACCGTGGTGCGACGAGCCTTCCCGTGCATGTACCCCCTCCGATCTGCGCAGCGAGGCGCGGATGGACTCCGCAACGCCGCACGCTACAACGCTCCCCGGATGCCCGCAAACGGGGCATTCACCATCAGATACGCCTCCGCGGCGAAAACCGATCGCGAATGCGAGGTTCGCGGGCGGGTTTGCGGGTTTGACGAATGGCGTCCGGGCGGTGGAGGGTGATGCCGGGGAGAGGACCGGGAGCGTGGGCCGCTTCGAGAAAGGAGGGCGCCGCGCCCAGCTCTTCGTTCCGCGGTGCAGGCTCTTGACCGGCTGGTCGCGACGCTCGGAGGGGGCTCGCGACCCGAGAAGCGCGGGAGGTGCATCGATGCGGATGCGACGCTTGCAGTGGCTGGGACCGCTCATGGCCGTCGCGATGGTGGCGTTCGCCGGGCCGGCATTCGGCGCGCAGGCGCCACTTCGGAACGTCAACTGGGCTGAAGGCGCGGCGAGCCCGTTCGCGGGAACGCGCCTTGACGGCGCGTACGTCAAGTCGCTCGGACGGATCTACTTCCTCGGCTATCGCCTGGTCGATGGAACCACCAACGGCGAGGTCTGGTACTACGACGTGGCGTCGAAGACGTACACGGACACCGGCGTCGCCATGCCGGTTCCGATCTCGAACTACCAGATCGCGGCGCTGACCGACCCGAACGGGCTGGGGCTCTACGTGTTCGGCGGCCGGGACAGTGCCGGCAACATCATCACCACGACGCAGGTCTACTATCCGGCGACCAACACGGCGTCCACGGTCGACAGCGACCCGTGGCCGGGGACCACGCCGCTCGGGTGCGTCAGCCTCTCGGCGGAGGGCGTGGCCACCGTGGGGAACACCGCCTACGTGCTGGGCGGGCTGGCGTTCGCGGCGAACTTCTGCCAGGACGACAATTCGGCGCAGACGTGGAAGTTCGATCCCATGGCGGCGGCCGGCAAGCGGTGGAAGCAGGGTCCGGACCTCAACATGGCACGCGGGTACATCACCCCGGCCGTGGTGGGCAAGACGATCTACGCCATCGGTGGGGACACGAACGTGGCAGGTACACCGACCCCCCAGTCCATCGTCGAGGCCTGGACGGTCGGCACGTCGAGCTGGAATGACGCCGGTGTCGCCGATCTGCCGGAGACCTGTGACGAGACCCAGGCATTTGGGTTCACGAAGGGCCCGCTGAAGCAAACGGTCACGGTGGCCGGGTGCGGACAGTGGCCGAACGCGGTCGCTGACGTGCTCCAGTACGACGTGGCCGGGAACTCCTGGTCCGTCATCGGCGCGCTCAACGAGGCACGCCGGAACCAGGCCGGAGCCGTCTATGGCAGCGCGAAGAAGCCGAGGCTGTTCCTGTTGGGCGGCTACGACGCCACGGGCGGCACCGTCCTGATGAGCAGCGAGATCGGCAAGCCCGCGAAGGCGTCCTCGCCTGCGCGTCCGTCCGGCTCGGGCGGCGCGAAGTCGAGCGGACACCCCTCGGCGAGCTGACCCGCACGATGCCCAAGGGAGGGCGCGCGATGCGCGCCCTCCCTTTCGTTTGGTGTCGTGGCGTACTGCATGTGCGTGTCGAACTGCCGGATTCGGCGGCTCGAGGCGGTGTTCGATGAGGCGTTCGCTAGGATGGATGGCGGTGGGGTCGCCTAGTCCGGCCGAGGGCGGCGGTCTCGAAAACCGCTAGGCGCGCAAGCGTCTCGTGGGTTCAAATCCCACCCCCACCGCTCCGAGCCTGCGCTCTCGCTCGCTCCTGAGCAGCCCGGATGCCGCGCATCACGAAGGTACAACCGGCTCTGCCCACACTTTGCCTACACACCACAGAGCCGCCTCGAATGCGCGGGCCGCCCAATCGCACCACCCTCTCCCGACTGATCAAGTCGCTCCGCTACGACCGACGCCCCGCACGGATCGCACGTCTTCATCGCGGCTCGCCAAACCAGGCCTCGGAGCCGTCACGAATGTCAGGCGATGGTTCGGGCAGACGCGCGGCCGCGGCCCTGGGATGTTCGCGTCACCGGCGGCATCGCCTTCACGAAATCCCCTCGAAATGCTGTCGGTCCCGATTCCTGGATCGATGCGCTGCCGCTGTAGTGTCGGTCAAGGCCTGCATCGCAGTTCTCGTATGCTCTCCGGGATTTCTCCGTCGAGGGCGCCATGGCTACGCTCCCCGTCGGGATGACGGGCGCTGGCCGTGCAGTCTGAGCGCGTCGTCGCTCGCACCAATTAGCCGATGCCAAGGTCAGGTGACCGTGAACGGTCGCTCCGCCAAAGCTCCGCTCTTCTCCGCCTTGGCCTCGATCTTCTGACGCCCAGGTGTCGCGTTGCCAGGGATCGTGACGATCGTCATGAAGGTTCCGGCTCCGTCGGTTGTTATGTTCGATAGCTTCGTCGTCCCGGTGCTGGAGTCTACGAAGGTGAGCTTCACCACCTCGAATGCACCGAACCCGCTTCCCTTCACGCGGACTTCCGTGTCCGGGAGACCCGACGATGGGATCACCTTGATCGAGACGGGGAGTGCGAGCGACCATCGAACGCCGTCCCAGACCCACGTGTCGCCGTCCGGGCCCAGGCCGCCATGCTCGATAGCCTCCCCCCCAAAAAGCATTGCCTCGTGGCGCGCAGCGTCATAGGTCATTCCTGCGCCATCGCGGCCCGATGGGCGGTGTCGAGTAACTGGCTTGATCCAGTCCACGCCGTTCCAGACCCATGTGTCGCCGGCCTCGTCTAGCCCGAGCCCGCCGAACAGCAAAATGTCGCCTCGCGCTGCGTCGTAGGCCATGCCGGGAGACTGCCGAGGCGATGGGGAGTGTGCGGGGTGGGACTGATACCAATCCTTGCCATTCCAGAGCCACGTGTCATCGAGGAACCCACTGTCGTTGTATCCACCGAACAGCACGACGCGGTTGAGGGCAGTGTCGTACGCGATGCCGGCTGCGCTGCGTGCAACAGGAGAGTGTTGGGGGGCGTATGGCGTCCAGTCTGTACCGTCCCAGGTCCACGTGTCGCCTGTATTCTCGTTCCCGTCGTACCCGCCGAACAGCACGACCCGATTTCGCGCCCCGTCGTAGGTCATGCTCATTCCTGAGCGCCGAGAAGGGGCAGGGGCAGGCGCCTGCCGGATCCAGTCGGCGCCGTTCCAGATCCACGTATCCCCCAGCGGGCTGCTGCCGTCGTAGCCGCCGAACAGCACGATGTCGCCTTGGGTCGCGTCGTAGGCCATGCCCATGCAGCACCGCGGCTGCGGGGTGTGGGCTGGCCTTTGCTGTACCCAGTGCGAGCCGTCCCAGGTCCAGGTGTCATCCAGCTCGGCTCCTCCGGAATCGATTCCACCGAAGAGCAGGACCTCACCCCGTGCCGCGTCAAAGGCAATGCCTGGCGCATATCGAGGTGAGGGCATCAGATTCGCTAACGGCACCGCGGCATCTGCGGAGGTGAGTGCCAACAGCGTTCCCAGGACTGCGAGCGCGGCAAGCAACGCCCTCACTAGGCGACGGATCTCCTGCTCCTCGCGCATCCCACGCCGTCGCCTGTTCGTGGCCGGCGACCCGGCCGTCGATGAGGGCGATGGACATGCCCCATCCCGCACCTCCGAGTGGCCATTCTGCGCTTGGGGGTTCCCTTCGTCCAGAGCCAGCCTGGGCCTGGCAGCGTGGGAAGAAAGCCGTGCTCAACTGCGACGCTCCGAGGGGACATCTAGCGCGACCTGCGCTCTGAGGGCTATCGTCACGTGCCGACGAGTCCAGCCGCTCTGCGTATTGGAGGAGAGCGATGGGTCTAACACGGGTCCTGGCGTGTATCACGACCGTCACCGCCGCGCTGATCGGTGCACCTGCAACCTCCGCCGCCGCGCCCATGGCGTCACCGTCGCCACGATCTGATGTCTGCACGGCGTTCGATCCCGTACACGGAGTCGTCGTGCTGTTCGGAGGCGCCAAGGACATCGACCTCTTCGCCGACACGTGGACATGGGACGGCACGGCATGGACCAAACGGTCCCCGGCGCACCACCCGGCGCCGCGGGCTCTGTGCGCCATGGCGTTCGACGCGGCGCGTGGCCTTATCGTCCTGTTCGGGGGAGTAGGCAAGGGTACCCGGGCCCTCGCCGACACTTGGACCTGGGACGGCAAAGACTGGACGAAGCGCTCCCCCGCGCATCACCCACCTGCGCGGTCGGGTATGGAGATGGCCTACGACAAGACAGACGACCGAGTCGTCCTTTTCGGGGGATACGAAAGTGATCGCTCCAGAGTCTTCACCGACACCTGGGTGTGGGACGGCAAGGACTGGACGAAGCGCTCGCCCGCGCATCATCCGCCACGCCGACAGGGGTTTGCCTTGGCGTTCGACGCGGCGCACCGCGACGTCGTTATGTTCGGCGGCGTCGATCGAGGTGGGTATCGCCACGACGAAACCTGGACGTGGGATGGCAAGGACTGGACGGAACGGTCGCCCGGCCATCGACCGGCGGCACGCTCGGACGAGGGGCTCGCATTCGACCCGGCGGGCGGTGGAGTCGTCATGTTCGGCGGCAACGATGGTTTCAGGGTTTTCGCCGACACGTGGGCGTGGGACGGCAAGGACTGGACGAAGCAGGCACCCGCTCATCACCCATCTGGGCGTGCGGAAATGGGTATGGCCTACGATGCCGCACACCGCGAGGTGGTGGTGTTTGGCGGGTTCCGCTTCGATTTCCTGGGCGACACGTGGACGTGGGATGGGCGCGACTGGACCGAGCGGTGAGAGGTCTTACCGACCTTACTGCGCTGCTGTGGGTCCTGGTGTCGGCGGCCCGACCCGCGGGCGCTGGCCATCGGCGATCTGTACCAGGCGACCGGCGGCGGGCCCGCCGTTCACCCAACAATGAACGTGCGTTCGGAGACCTGTCCACTCTGTCGAGAGCGCGCCTTGATCACCTGCGGGCCGGGGGTGGCGTTGTCGGGTATCGACACCATCGCTTTGAGCGCACCCGTGTTCCCCGCCTGCACCGTGGCCAGCACCGTCCGGCCGTTCTTCGAGTCGATGAATGAGATGGTGACCGCTTCGAAAGCGCCGAAGTTGCTTCCGCGTACGGTGACTTGGCTACCGGCCGCCCCCGAGGAGGGCTTCAGCCGTACGGAAGGCCTGATCGGAATCCGCCAATCCGGGCCGTTCCAGGTCCATGTGTCGCCGAGGTCGCTGCCTTCGAACAGATCGTTCCCGCCGAACAGCACCACCTGGTGGTTGTCGACGTCGTAGTCCATCCCAGCTCCTTGCCGGATCGATGGGTGGTGCGGAGGGTGAGCGTTCGTCCAGTCGGCCCCGTCCCAGGTCCATGTGTCGGCGTATTCATCGAAGTTATCGAAGCCACCGAACAGCACCACCCGACTGAGCCCGGTGTCATCGGCCATCCCCATGGCCCACCGTGGTTCCGGCGCGTGGCTCGGGGCGCGCCTGGTCCAATCGCTGCCATCCCAGGACCATGTGTCGGCGAGCATCGTGTGGTGGGGACCCAGCCCACCGAACAAGAGCACCTGATCGGTGACTGGGTCGTCGGCCATCCCCGCCTCCAACCGGCTGGGCGGTATGTGCCTGGGACTGTGCCTCGTCCAGTCCGTGCCGTCCCAGGTCCAGGTGTCTGAGAATCCTCGTAGGCCCTCACCCCCGAAGAGCACCACCTGTCGATTCGCGGCGTCATACGCCATGGCTGCCTCGTCCCTCGCCGGAGGCGAGTGCAACGGATGCCGGTGTGTCCAGTCCGTGCCGTCCCATGTCCAGGTGTCGCGGAGGTCGCCAGAGCTCCCGTAGTCGTTGCCACCGAAGAGCACTACTTCCTGTCGAGCGGCGTCGTAGGCCATGTCGGCGAGGTAGCGGGGCTTAGGTCGGTGGTCAGGATCCTGCTTGTTCCAATCTGTGCCGTTCCATGCCCAGGTGTCCGCGAGAACACCGCCGTTCCTGCCCAAGCCGCCGAACACGACGGTCTGGCCTCTGGCAGCGTCGTAGGCCATCACCATGAAACTCCTTGGTGGTGGCGTGGCGGAGGAGCGGGTTTCGGTGGCGATCGCGGGCAACACCACCGCTAGTGACGCAGCGACCGCTCCGGCTGCCAGTGAAGCGCCGATCCCAACTCGCGGCATGACCCGCCGAACGATATGTCTGTCCGTCCGGCCACGGCAAGGGTTCGGACGAAGCCCAAACCGTGACAACACGGCGGTTCGTTTCCGGCCAAATCAATGCGATGCGCGATGCTGGCGATCCCGCAGAACCGGATTCACCTGGCGCGCCCAATGCTTAGGGCTCCCGTCGGGCGATCATCCGCATCCACCGGGACTCACGCGGCACCTACGGCCAACCCAGAGTGCACGCGGACCTTCGCTACGAGGGCCGGCGCTGCTCAGCAAAGCGCGTGGGAGGCTCATGCGGGAGCAAGCCGCCAGCAGCAGGCACACGATAACCGCGGGCATCGACCGCCCGCCGTCCGACCGCACCCTCTCCCGACTGATCACCCTGAGGATTCTCGCGTCTTAGAACGGCGTCGCGAACACCCCGCAGACAGCCAGCCGTGTGATCCAGGCCGATCGGGCGCCGCTGAAGCGGGCCGGTTACGCTCGTGGCGTGACAGACGACCCAGCGCACACGACGGCGCACGACCTCGACCGGATCCTTCAGGACCAGGCGCGCTACTACGAGCACCGGGCACCTGAGTATGACGACGTCTGGTTCCGCCGCGGGCGGTACGACCTCGGCGTCGAGGGCAACCGGCGATGGTTCGAGGAGACGGCGCGGCTCGAGCGAGCCGTCGACGACGTCGATGCGTCCGGCGACGTGCTGGAACTCGCGTGCGGCACCGGCATCTTCACCCGCCGTCTGGCGACTCGCGCACGGCGTCTGTTCGCTGTCGATGCCGCCGCCGCGACGCTGCTGATCAACCGCGAGCGCGTCGCCGATCCTGGCGTCGAATACGTACACGGAGACCTGTTCGAGTGGGATCCGCCCGCGGGCGTCCGCTTCGATCTGATCTTCTTCGCGTTCCTCATCTCGCACGTACCGCCGGCCCGGTTCGAAGAGTTCTGGGATCGGCTCGCCCGATGGCTCGCACCGGGCGGCCGCGTCTTCTTCTGCGATGACGTGGCCGGGGCTGAGACCCGCGCCTCGAATCCCGGGGAGGCCGTCGAAGACGGCCCGGACTTCGCGCACCGGCGCAGGCTTCTCGACGGGCGGGAGTACACGATCGTGAAGGTCTTCCACAGGCCCGAGGGGCTCACAGCCGCGCTGGCGTCGCTCGGGTGGAACGCCGACATCCGGACCACCGGACCCGAGTTCTACTACGGGGTTGCGAAGAGGGTGAGCGAAGGTTCATCGGGTTGAACCGAGCCCTGGATGCAGCTTCGGAGCCAGTAAGACGTACGTGTGGGACCTCGCCTCGTTAGCCTGTGGGAGGCTGCGTACCGGTGGGCCATAAGCCCTGGCCTTGACGTTTTCGCGAACACCCAGCCAGCCAGCGAGCGAGCTCTCTAGCAGCTCAAGCGGAACTCAAACCAGCTGCGACTATAGCCGGGCGTTAGACGGCGGAGCGGTAGGTCACGGCGCCGGTCGCAGTATCGAAGTACGCGCGCGGTGCCGCGAACGCGTCTGCGCCGAAGTACACGAGTTCCCATACCGCTCCGTCGATCCCCTGCTGCGCATGGAGGTCCTGGGGTGGTTGGTCGATCGCCACCACGTCGCCCAGCATCAGCGTGAGCTCCTCGATCAGCCGAACGTCGGAGTGGTCCGGCACCGATCCGTCGTCGAGGCGTTCCCAGCGTTGGTAGCGGTCTCGACCTCGGAGCACGCAAGCCACTCCCCAGGAGTTGTGGTTGTGCACAGGCGTGGGCTCCTCCGCTGCGAATCGGGCGAGCGTCAGCACCGAACCGTTCGGATGCTGCCCGATGATCGTCCCCGCGGCCGCTGAACGGTGGAGGCGAGCGACCGCGCCTTCATCGATGATGTCCGGCAGTTGGGCCAACCCTCGCAGACCGTCGCCGATCTCCGCGAAGGCCGAGGGGACCGCACCCGAGCGCGAGGCGGTGGACGCGGCATCACGAAGGAACCGGGCGATCGCGGCCAGCGTGTCCTCATCCACCCGCGGCATGATATGCCCCGTTGCAGATCGAAACGCTGGTCCCGCATCTGCGGAGCCGCCGCGATGCTGGCCGACATCCCACCCACCGCCTGAGCGGAGCCGTGGAGATGTCGTAAGCAAGCCCGCATCGCCGTTGTTAGGACCGAACACGCCGACGACCATCCGACTACCAGCACGCCTGACCTGGGACAGCTATGTGTCGAGGAACCTCCTGACCAACTACCGACGATCTCCGGACCCCGCCAATGCGGTCAAGGACGTCGCCGATCAGGAGGGGCAGAGACGCCTCCGCAAGGCGCGACGCGCCCGCCGCCGGCGCCGCCGGCTATACCCGTTGGTCGCCCTCGTCGTGCTCCTGCCCGTCATGTGCTCATACACGACGACCATGCTCAGGCCGTCGAGCCTTCCGCTCGGCGTGCGGACCGTCGAGTGGATCAGAAACAACCACGGCAATTGGTTCGTCGATCAGTTCGAGCACTTCTGGTACTCCTGGCATGCTCCGAAGAAGGGTGGTCCGCAGCTGAGGAGCCTGCCGACGGTCGGTTTCGGCCCCGCATCGACCCCCTCGCCGCGCGCCACGCAACCGGCCGCGCCCTGGCCGCCCCCGATCAAGCCGGTGTTCACTCACGCGCTGCCCGGAGAGGGGATCTGGAAGCGCACGGGCCCGCTCGTCGACGGGGCGCCCCCGGTGCTGGTGACCACGTTTCGTACCGAACTCGACTACCCGCAGATCGTCGCCTACGTGGCCTGGTTCGATCACACGAAGACCGCCCTCGCCTGGTACCCGGGACGTTATGAGCCTCCGAACGCGCCCGTTCGCGGTCCGATGATGGTTCCGTACGACCAGCGGTCTCGGTTGCTGGCGACGTTCAACGGGGCGTTCACGTACAGCGCCGGTCTGAACGGTTCCTCGGACAACGGCCTCACCTACGAGCCGCTGCGAGACGGGCTGGCCACGCTGCTCGGCTACCGAAACGGCCAGGTGGACATCCGGACGTGGACCGGCGGGACGAACCCAGGGTCGGGGGTCGCCTTCGCCCGCCAGAGCCTGCGTCCCATCATCGATCACGGTCGGCTCAACCCGGCACTGGACACAAGCGACAAATGGGGATACACGCTTGGCGGCAGGGTCCGCGTCTGGCGCACCGGCGTCGGTATCGATCGTCATGGCAACCTGATCTA
Source organism: Actinomycetota bacterium (assembly GCA_040414485.1). Lineage (GTDB taxonomy): Bacteria > Actinomycetota > UBA4738 > UBA4738 > UBA4738 > JBEDUK01. The sequence continues at coordinate 42,880 of JBEDUK010000062.1, read as the reverse complement.
CGCGGCCGCCAACTTCCAGACGGTGATCACGCTGGCACGGATCCTCCAACGCGCCGGCGCCGTGGAGGCCATGCAGTTCGACATCAACCCCGAGTGGCCGAGCCTGATCACCTACAGCCACCACGCCGGCCTGGGGCCGGTGAAGGTCCTTCCGAACTACCAGCAGTCAGCAAGCCGCTATCTCGTGCCAGATGACCGCGACTTCTTCGCCGTCTACACCCGCGCGGCGGGTCCGATCACGGTGCCCTTCAAATAGAAGTTCGGCTGAGGCCGCGAACGTTCACCGCGCCATTTTCTTGCCGTTCGCACCAATCATGCCGATCGGCATAGGCTCCGGCAACCGGACGGCTCGGACCGGAGGTGAGGGGGAGATGCGGGGAGCCCTGTACCGATCGGTGACGATGGCGGTGATCTCCGCGGTCGTGACGGTAATCACGATGAGCGAACCGGCCTCCGCCGGAGCGGTGGCGGCGCCAAGCTGCACGTTCGACGGCCATACGGTGACCGCGACGTGGGGCGACCCGGGCACGTTCGGGATCACCGCCTCGCTGCGCCAGGTGCCTTCGAACGGCGGCGAGCTGGTCTTCCACCAGGACGGCGACGTCGACTGCGGCGCGACGATCCACACCACGGTCAACATCGTCGTCAACGGGACCGGCGGGCAGGACTTCTTCACCGTGGACGAATCGCAATCCGACTTCTCCGGGCAGCTCCCGCCGATCGATGCCCGGCTCGGTGGAGGCTATGACGTCCTGGCCGGCCTGGGGATCCCGAATCAGGTCAACACGATGGCGTTCGGCTCCAAGGCCATGGTGATCAACGGCACCGTCGTGACCTACTCACCGATCGCGCGGGGCGAGCTGGACGGAGGAAACATGGACGGCGATCTGCTGTCCGGGCAGGGAGGCGGCGCGGCGGGTCATCGCTTCGGCCCGCAGGTCCTCCTGGCCGTCGCCGGCAAGGGCGCGGCCACGATCGAGGGCGGCACCGGCCCGGACGTCCTGGTCGGCGACAAAGGCGCCAGAGGCGACGTCATCGACGGCGGGACGAACCAGGACTCGATCCAGGGCTCCGAGGGGAACGACGTCATCTACGGCGGGCCTGAGGGCGACGACATCAGCGGCGGCGGCGGGAACGACGTCATTCGCGGCCAGGGCGGCGACGATTTCATCATGGGCGACTCGGGACGGGATCGCATGTTCGGCGGCAACGGCTCGGACGAGATCCGCTCCTACGATGGCGTCAAGGACTTGGTCGACGGCGGCACGGGAAACGATTCGGCTCTCGTGGACTGCGGCCTGGACAACGTGAGGAACGTGGAGGACGAAAGCTGCTGACCGCGACCGCGGCCGGGGCGCAGATGCTGCGCACGCCGACCACAGGTCATGGTCAAATGTCGAAGGTATCCCGCTGCGGAACGGGATGTGTTCTTCGAGGAGGTGTTCCTCGTGGGTGACCAGGGCGCGATGCGCCAGACGTCCTACATCGGAGAACCCGGGGTCGCGAGGTTCCTGTTCGCGTCGCCCTACGCGGCGCCGATCTGGCTCCTCGTCCGCATCTACCTCGGGTACCTGTGGCTCCACGCCGGGTGGGAGAAGGTCACGGGAACCACGGGCGGCACGTGGACGTGGCACTGGGCGCTGACGCACGACTCATGGCTCCGGTCGAGCGCGGGTCTGAAGGGGTTCGCCGCGTTCGCCCTGCAGAACACGAACGGGCCGAACGCCCCGGTGAACTACGGCTGGTACGCCGCCTTCCTCCGGTGGCTCTCGCATGGCGGCGGCTGGCTCGCCCCGGTCATCGCGATCGGCGAGGTGCTGATCGGCGCCGCGTTGCTGCTCGGGCTGTTCACCGGCATCGCCGCATTCTGCGGGGCGCTGCTCACGACGGCCTTCGGGCTGGCGGGCATCGCGGGAGTGAATCCGGTCTTCCTGATCCTGGAGGTGCTCCTGGTTCTCGCGTGGCGGAACGCCGGGTGGATCGGCCTGGATCGGTTCGTCCTTCCGAAGGTCGGGACGCCGTGGCAACCGGGACCGCTGTTCCGACGAAAGGCGCCGGCGCCAGATTCGCCGCCGGGCGACGGCACGGTTTCGCCTGCAGCCGCGGAGGCGCAGGAGCCCCGCTCGGCCTGAGCCGCCGCATGCTACGTTCGGACGAAATGCCGTCGACCAAGGACCTCGCCCGGCTTGCGCTCGACCTCGCCGATACGTTTCGGCGGGAGGCGATCCGCACGCTGCTCGACGTCGCGGACGGCGATCAGAACGCGGTCCTGAGGGCGCTGGACGTCGTGAGGCAGACGAACCCGGACGCGCGGCAGAGCGAACGCGGAACCGAGCACATCGCCTTCAGCCTGCTCACCGAGGTGTTCGACCAGGTGGCGAAGCACCGCCCGACGTCTCCGCGGTGAAACCCACGGCCGCCGGAGGGGCGGCGACTCGGTCTATCCGGCTCGCACCGCGTCCGGGGACGGGGCGGGAGGTCGTTCGCTCCGAGGCTCCCGCCTGGCGTCGGCCTCGGTCGCCCGCTGACGCTCCAGTTCGCCGTTCAGTTCGGCGCCCAGCAGCAGGGCCAGCGATGTCAGGTAGAGCCAGAGCATGAGGATCACGACGCCCATGAGCGCTCCATAGGTCCTCGCGTACGAGCCGCCGAAATTCGACACATAGAACGAAAATCCGAGCGATACGACGATCCAGATCACCGCGGCCACGACGCCGCCCGGCGAGAGCCACGCCCAGGCCGGCGCCTTCCGGTTCGGTCCCAGGTAATAGAAGACGGCGAAGAGCGAGACGATCGCGAGCACCGTGAGGATCCACCGGACGACGGTCCACGCCCACACGAAGTAACTGCCGTCGGGGACGTGCTTCTGCACCCAGACGCCGAGCGGCTGGCCGAACACCAACAGGGCGGCGGCGACCCCGCCGAGGACGAGCGCGACGACGATCAGAAGGATCGCCATCAGTCGCTTCTTGATGAACGGCCGGTCGCGCGGCACGTCGTAGGCGACGTTCATGCCGACCTGCGTGGCCGCCATGCCCGACGACGCGCTCCACACCGCGAGGACGATGCCGACGATCAGCGCGGTCAGCCCGGTCGCGCCCGCCCGCCTCGTCGCCTGATGGAGCGCCTGGGTGAGGATCGTGGCCGCGCTTCCTGGAAGCGCGGTATGGATGGCCGAGGCGATCCCGTTCACGACCGAAGGGGAGACGCTCAGCAGTTGCAGCAGGCCGATCGCGGCGAACAGCAGCGGAAAGATCGCCAGGAACCAATAGAACGCCACTCCGGCGGCGATGATCGGGATCCGGTCGGCCTTCGTCTCCTTCAGCGTCCGCTTGAGCGTCGCTCGCCACCCCGGGCGCGAGACGTGGGTCGGCGACTGCGGATGCGCGTCGCTCGGCGGCTGGTGAACCTGGCCACCCTCATCTGCGCTCACTATTTGGCCCACGGCCGACCTCCCGGGTGCGTTGTCCTCGTCTGGCTGAATACCCGGCGTCCCGGCCGTGCAACCCGGCCGGCGTGACGGAGCGATGACCCGGGTGCCGGAAGGATTGGAACCCTCCGGCTGGGTATGGATGTGTCGATGCCAGCCCGAACCTGGAGCGCACATGACGCGGTGTCCGAACTGCAACTCGATCTATCAAGCCGTGGTCATCGGCCCGGTCATGCGCGGGACCTGCCGCGATTGCGGCGCCCGCTGGTCCCGAGTGCGCGACGTCGTGACGATGGAGCTTCCGACCGAGCACGTCGCGACACGGGAGCCGAGTCAGGGGGAGCGTCGGGCGTCACGTCCCGAAACGCGTGCTCGCGATGAGTGAGCGGCGGGAGAAACGGGAGTCGATCAGGATCGGGGTCCTCGATCTTGGAAGCAACAGCTTCCACTGCTCCGTCGCCGACGTCGACGCGTTCGGCCAGATCCAGCCGGTGCGACGCGTCCGGGCTCGACTCGGGCTGGCCGGAACGCTCACGAGCGGCCGGACCGTGCCACGCGCAACCGCGCGCGAGGTCGAGCGTGTGGCCCATCGGCTGGCCGGGGTCATGCGGGAAGCGGGGGCGGATCGCATGGTTGTGGTCGGCACGAGCGCGCTGCGCGAGGCCGCTCGTCGTGGGGTGCTGGCGCGGCGAATCGAGGACGCGACCGACCTCCCGCTTCGATTGCTGACCGGGTCCGAGGAGGCCGCGCTCACCTTCAGCGCGCTTCGCGCCGGCTTCATGCTGGACGGATTCCGCGTCCTGGGCGCGGATCTCGGCGGCGGCAGCGTGGATATCGCGGTGGGAGACGGTGCGCTCCCCACGTGGACGGATTCCCTGCCGTTGGGGGCGACCCGCCTGGCGCGCCGGTTCGTGCTGCACGACCCACCCACCGAAGCTGAGCTCAAGCGGCTGCGAGCGCGGGTCCGGGCGGTGCTCGAGCCGATCGCTCGCCGGTCCCGCCGGTTGCAGCCGGACCGGTACGTGGTGGCCGGTGGATCGCCGCGCGCCGTTGCCCGGATCGTCCAGGCGAGTCGCGGGGAGGCGTTCGGTCTGCACGGGTTCCGTTTGCGGGACGGCGACGTCGCCCGCATCGCTCGCACGGTCGGGGTCGCCGACCGGTCCAATCGGCTCGCCATACCGGGGATGAAGAAGCGCCACGCCGACTCGGTGCTCGCCGCGGCCGTCGTCCTCGAGGGCTTGATGGATCTCCTCGGCACCCGCGAGCTGACCGTCAGCACCTGGGGACTGCGCGAGGGGGTCATGCTCGAAGCATCCGGCTGGGCGGGATGGCTCCGCGACGAGCCCGCGGTCGTGGCGCTCTAGGGCCAAGCGCTTCCGTGCGGATTCGACGTCGTCCCGAGAACCGAGCGTTTGGCCAGAGTTGCGAGCGGGGACGTCATTCGCGTGCCGAACGAGATCGATCTGGTCGTGCGATTGCTCGCCGCCGGTGGCCTGGCCGCCGTGGTCGGCTTGGAGCGCGAACTGACCGATCAGCCCGCCGGGTTCCGTACCCACATTCTCGTCGGACTCGGAGCCGCGCTGTTCGCCGTGCTGTCCGAGTTCGGGGCGCTGGCCTCCGGATTCCCGGCTCGAAACGTCGACGTGACGCGCATCGCCGCGCAGATCGTCGTGGGGATCGGATTCCTGGGCGCCGGCGTCATCTTCAAGTCGGGATCGAACATCCGAGGGCTGACGACCGCCGCCTCCCTGTGGGTCACCGCCGCCATCGGCACCGCGGCCGGCATGGGGTCGCTGCTCCTGGCCGCGGTGACCACCCTCATCGCCATGGTCGCCCTGGTCGGACTGCGTCCGTTGCGCCGTCTCGTGCGGCGCCGAACCACCGGGAAGGACGAGATCGTCGTCGAAGGCGACCGGGAACTCGAGGTTGAGCGAGTGCTCTCTGAACTGGCAACGCGGCGCGTCGGAGTCGACCGGTTGACGATGTCCGCGCACAACGGCACCCGCCTGGTTCGAATGGCGGTCCGTATGCCGGCACATGTTCAGCCGGAGGGTGTCGCCCAGGCCTTGGTGGACCTGCCGAGTGTCGTGAACGTGAACTGGTCGAGCAAGTGACGTCCGCGTAACTCCCGCTCCGCCGAACGCCCCCTGGCGGGGTGGCGGACGAAGGCGTATAACGCTTGTGGATCCAAGTTCGGGGTCATGGTGATGGGCTTCGAGATCGAGCGGATCGAAGAGCGCACCCTCCGCGTCGCAGGCGAGATCGACGAATGCGCGTGCGCGGCGTTCGAACAGGAGGTGCGCTGGCTCGTCCGTCACCGGGGGGAGGTCACGCTCGAGATGTCTGGCGTGACCTTCATCGACTCCTCGGCGCTTCAGTGTCTGCTGTCGTCGGCGCGATCGCTCGCCGGCCAGGGCATGGTGTTGATCGACCGGCCCAGCCCCTATGTGCTCCGGGTCCTGGAGATCTCAGGCTTCCTCGAACCGCCCGTGGGGCTGGTCATCCACGTGCCGAGAGTGTCGGCAACGGACGGTCCGGGAGCCGTGTCCGCGTTCGCCGCTGCGGTCGACCGGGCGGTGGGCGCCGTGGCGACGAGCACGCTGATCGTGCGCCGGTCCGTCAATCTCGTCGGCAGGGCGCGGGAACTCCGCGACGTGAGCGTCGCGCGTCGCTTGGCGGTCGCCGCGGCCACCTGAGCGATGCGATCGGATCTCGGACCGGCGGAGGGCGCACGCGGAAGGTGAGCGCCTAGGACCCGTCGTCCGGGAGGCGGGCCAGCAGCTTTCGGATCCGCTCGAGCATCATGGGGCTCGGATGCCGGTCCTCCGTCACCTTGTCGAGGAGCGCACCGACGTATCGTTCGAACGACTCCCGATCCGGTATCGCCTGCTCGATGCGGTCGAGCATCGTCGTGCTCGGGCAGCCGGTGTCCTGGATGTTCGTCAGCAGATATTCGTAGTAGCGGGATCTCAATTCGGACGTTGGCATCGGTTCGCCTCCCGTGTGGTTCCAGGTTCGAAGTTGTGCGGTCGGTTTCCCCGGATGGCATCCCGATCAAACGATTCGGACATCCCGGTTTCACGCCGGGCCTCGTCGGGAACCACCCGACCATGGCGGTGCCACAGCCCATCGATCGCGCTCCGCGCCCGTCGAGCCTCGCGGATGTCCTCGACCTCATCCTGGACAAGGGCCTGGTCATCGACGCGTACGTCCGCCTGGCCGTGATGGGGATCGAGGTCGTCGTCGTCGATGCACGCGTCGTGGTGGCGAGCGTCGACACCTACCTCCGGTTCGCCGAAGCTGTGAACCGGTTGGACCTGTCGAACAACAAGGACTCGGGGACGTTCACCGATCTTGCGGGAGACGCTGGGAAGCGGATCGGGGAGCGCCGCGCGGCCCGCGCGATGGAGCGGGTGAAGGACCGGGTCCGGGCGGGCTGAGTCGGCCCCCTGGGTTTCGGTCCGCACCTCGGCGGGCACGCGTGGAGGTAGTGGACATGCACGCACGCTCGTTGCGAGAGGCGGCCCTTGAAAGCGGTCGTATGGAGAGAACGGCCTGACACGTCGTGACCGCGAGGCGCCCGTGCATCTTCGTGGATCACGACGGGGCGCTGGTCGAGAACGTGCCGTGCGACGGCGACCTCGCGCGGCAGCGCCTTGTGGCCGGCGCTGCCGACGGCCTTCGATTGCTCATGCACGCCGGCTACCGGATCGCGGTCGTTTCGAATCAGTCCGGCGTGGCGCGTGACTGCTCAACGGGGGACGCGCTCCAGCATGTCGGCGACCGCCTGACCGACCTCCTCGCGGACGAGATGGTCGCGCTCGACTCGTTCGCGTGGTGCCCCTACGATCAGTCCGACACGATTGCCGAACACGCGTTGATCTGCGCGTGCCAGATGCCGGAGCCGGGGCTGATCCTCGGTACCGCCCTGGATCTGGACCTTGACCTCGCCGCGTCCTGGATGATCGGCGGCCTGCTCGACGGCGTGGAGGCCGGCCACCGCGCGGGCTGCCGAAGCGTCCTGATCGACAACGGGCAGGAAACCGAGTGGCGCCTCACGCCGACGCGCACACCGGAGCTCCGCGCAGGTGATCTGGTGGCGGCGTGCGCACAGATCCTCCGCGCGCCTCCGCGTCGTTCCCCGCGCGCCGGCGCAGTGGGCGAGCCCTGGCCGGCAACGAACCAGCGTGCCGGGCAGTGAATGTGTCGCGGGACTCCGCCGGACGCCTGCTATGCGGCGGCGGGCGACCGCCCGCGAGCCGTGCGGTTCGCGCGGGCGACCGCCCGGACCGCCCGAGCCGCACGAACCAGGGCCTCGGCATCGCGGGTCAGCGCGGCCGAGCGCCTGGACGCATCGAGTGACGCGTTGGTGGCCGCCACGAGGCGGTGGACGGCGCCGGGGCCATCCCTCATGGGCCGATCCCCCCAATCGATCGCCATCGGCAGCTGGTCCGGGCGCGGAGTGAGGCCGGTAACCTCCAGAACGCGCGCGACCTGCTGGCTGGGATGGCGGATCACCAGGGTCCTGCGATCGCCCAGCGACCACGCCGCGTTGAGGAGCACGTGGATCGCGCTCGAGTCCATGAAGGAAACCTCGGACATGTCCACGACGACGTCACCGCCCCCGTCCACGACAAGGTCTGTGATCGCCGCCCGCAGCCGGGGACTGGTCAGCACGTCGAGGTCACCCACGACGTGGATGACATGGTCTTCCACCTGCCGAACTTCGAACTCCCGCATCAGAGCTCCCGGGGGCCGGGCCCGACCGTTCGAACCGGCGTTCAGCGTACAGACGACGAGCCCCGCGCGCCATGCCGGATCGAGCGACCGGCGAGGGACCGGTCAGCGCAACGTTTGCGCGAGGAGGGCGCCGCTAGCCGGCCGGTTCCGCGTGATGGTAGAGCCGCGACACCACTTGCCGCGCGTTGCCGGTCAGACGCGCCGCCGACGCGAGGCTCCAACCCTCGTCGTCGACGAGGGTTCTGATCGCCTCCGTCCTGTACGCGTGCAGCGCGCCGTTCAGCCGCGACCACGCGTCGCGGGCGCGCCGCCTTGCGTCCGGACCCGGCCCATCGGAGAACAGGTCCGCGACGGGACGGCCTTCTGCTCGCGCGGACCTGTTGAATTCCATCGCTTCGCCGAGGGTCGCCAACGCGCGAACGAGCGCTTCCTGCGCCGCCTGAACCTCCTCGATCAGCGCGAGCAGTCTGTCGGTCATCGCCCAGAGCGTAATCACCCCGCCCTGCTCGCCGCCACTTGACGCACCGGCGGGGTGCGGATCCACATTTCAACGGGTGCCGGCTGGTCCGAACGCTCCGGAGGGGATGCGGGGCGCGGGCGATGCACGAGGAGGGGAGATGGCAACCGCAGACGTGGTTCGCGAGACGTCGCTGCGGGTGGCCGCCGGAGGCGTCACGCCGGACGGCGTCACCGAGTTGCTCGCGGCATGCTCCGGCCGCCGGGTGGCCCTGGTGGCCGCCAAGCAGCAGCTCACGCAGATGCACGAGGATGATCCCTCGAGCGAGGTCGTCGCGCGCGGGATCGAGCTGATCTCCGAAGCGCTCCGCGTGGGCGCATGGGAGTGAACGAGCCGCCGGGCGCGTAGCCCGGTTGCCCGCGAGGGCGGTGGCTCGGGGGAGCCACCGCCTTCGCCCCACGCCGACCGCACGGTTCCCGCCCCGATGGCGCCACGCCCGGACCGCGTCCATCGAACCGCGAACTTCTGCACAATCCGCGGCTACATCCTTTGAAGGATGGTCGATGTTGATTCCGTTGAGTACGGTATGGCGAACGACGCGGGCCGACGCCGTGCCGGGGTTACGCCATAAGGGGGTGTTCGATGTTCTGCCAACGTGATCTCTTCTGTCTGCATTCGCGGGGTCGAGCCCCTGCTCAGCGACCCATCCGAGCAGAAGCATCGATCGGGATCGCCCTCGATGGCGGATCACGAAAGCCCGATAGGGGCCTCGCCCGTACTTCGCTTCATGTCCGTCTCGTCACCTAAGCGCAGCAGAATCGCCATGGATCTTCCCCTCAGGACCGATCTTTCCTCCGCATCGTTGGCGCCGGCCGTCGGTCGGCGGCTCCCCCTGACGGCGATCTTCGTCGCGTCCGATGCGGCCGCGCTGCTGCTCGCCTCCTTCCTGTGGTCCGGCTTGGACGATCTGGGGCTGATGTTCGCGTTCACGGGCACGGCGCTGGCGCTCATGGCCTTCTCCGGGCACGAACGTCCTCGTATCAACCCACGGGTCAGCGACGATCTCGCGGCGCTCGTGGCCGTTCTGGCAATCGCCGCCGTGCTCGTCGCGCAGAGTGGCGACGACGTCAGGCTCCACGGCCTGCTCCGCGTGTTTCCGGTGACCGTCGTGCTGTTCGTGGCGTTCCGCGCCGTCGCGTGCAAGCTGGTGCGCACGGCCCGTGCCCGCGGATACGTGGTCGACCGGGTCCTCATCGTCGGGGCCGGTGAGCAGGGCTCGCACCTGGCGTCGATCCTGCTCGCCCACCCCGAGTACGGGCTGCGACCCGTCGGGTTCGTCGACTCGTTCGACGACCGCGGCCTGCCTCTGCCGGTCCTGGGTCGCATCGAGGATCTCGCGGACCTGATCAGCCGGTACGGTGTCCGGCGGCTGATCATCGCCTTCGGCGGGACCCGCGAACCGGAGATGGTCCGCACGCTCCGATCCCTGGATCCGCTGCCCGTGGAGATTCACGTGGTGCCGAGGTTCTTCGAGTACGGGGGCATCTCGGCCGGCGGGCACGTCGACGACATCTGGGGGATCCCTCTGGTCCAACTGCGGCGATCCGCCCTGCGGAGCCTGGCCTGGCGCGTCAAGCGCGCGGTCGACGTGGTCGCGTCGTCGGTGCTCATCGTGCTCTCCTCGCCCGTGATGCTCGCCTGCGCCGCCGGCGTGCGACTGTCGGGCCCCGGCCCGATCCTGTTCCGGCAGAAGCGGGTCGGTCAGCGTGGAGAGATCTTCGAGCTGCTCAAGTTCCGGAGCATGCAACAGAACAACGCCTCCGATACGCAGTGGTCGGCCTCGGGCGGCGATCTGCTCACCCCGTTCGGGAAGTTCATGCGCAAGACGGGCATCGACGAGCTTCCGCAGCTGTTCAACGTGCTCTCGGGCTCGATGTCCCTCGTCGGACCGCGCCCGGAGCGGCCGTACTTCGCCGATCGGTTCAGCGTCGACGTCGACGGGTACGCGGACCGGCATCGGGTCCCCGTGGGGATGACCGGGTGGGCGCAGGTGCACGGGCTCCGCGGCGACAGCTCGATCTCCCAGCGGGCGCACTTCGACAACCAGTACATCGAGCACTGGTCGTTGTGGAAGGACGTCGTGATCCTCGCCCGGACGGTTTCGACTGTCGTCAAGGGGGAGGGCGGTTGACCGGGCCCGCCGGCAGCGCGGCCGAGCACGAACCCGACGCCGAGCAACTGGTCACGGTCGCGATCCCTGCGCGCAACGAGGAGGCATGGATCGTTCGAAGCCTCCAGTCGGTGCTGGACCAGGACCACACGAACCTGCAGGTGATCGTGGTCGACGGGGCATCCACGGACCAGACGCCGGCCATCGTGCGCTCGATCGCCGAGCGGGATGGGCGCGTCCAGCTGATCACGATCGGGACGGCGTCGATCCCTGCGTCCCTCAACGCGGCTCTGGCGGCGACCCGGTCGGCCTGGTTCGTCCGCGTCGACGCCCACTCGACCATCCCTCGCGACTATGTCGGCATCGCCCTGCGGCATCTGTCGGGCGGGGAATGGGCCGGCGTGGGCGGCCGGAAGGACGGCATCGGCGACACCACGACCGGCAGCGCGATCGCGGCGGCGCTCGGGTCCCCGTTCGGCGTCGGGAATTCGACGTATCACCACGGCACCGAGCAGGCCGTCGTGGACCACATCCCGTTCGGCGCGTACCGCACCGACGTGCTGCATGCGCTCGAAGGGTGGGACGAACGGCTGACCGCGAACGAGGACTTCGAGCTGGACTACCGGCTTCGGCACTCGGGCCACCGCCTCCTGTTCGATCCGGCCCTCCGCATCGAATGGGGCTCCCGGCAGCGCCTGGGCGAGCTGTTCTCGCAGTACCGGCGCTACGGCCGGGGCAAGGCCGACGTCGCGCTGCTGCATCCGGACTCCATCGCGCCGCGGCACCTGGCGGCGCCGGCTCTGGTCGCGGCCTTCGCCGGCGCGGCGGCGCTCGCGGGCCGGCGGCCGCGGCTGGTCGGCGCGCTCGCCGCGCTGTACGGGTCGGCGCTCGCCGCCGCGACGGTCCGGGAGATGCGGGCGGGACGACCGCCGAAGGTGCTGGCCCGGCTTCCTCTGGCCTTCGCGTCGATGCACGTCGGATGGGGGATCGGGTTCTGGGAGGGCCTGGCGCGCGGCCTCAGGCCGTGGCGCCGGCGCCCGGGAGGCGCGGCATCACGGCCGCGAACGGCGGATCCGGTCAGCGGCCCGGCGCACGCTGTGGACGGCCCGTCCGTTGCGGACCCCCGGATAGGCGCGCGAGGTCTTGATCGCGAGGTGCCAGTCGCGGTTCGTCCGGTAGATCCCGACGCGCGGGATGCCGAACTCGTCGAACGGCTCGCGTGACTCCGGAAGGGTGAACGCCCACCGGTAGCCGCACTCCGAGGCGATCCTTCTGATCCGTTGGTCGTTCAGCCCGCGGGGATACGCCAGGTGCTCGACGGGTCTGCGAAGAAGGTCCTGCAGAGCGTCCCGGCTGTCCGTGAGCTCCCGACGGCATTCGGCATCCGAAAGGTCCGGCAGGTTCGGATGCGTGGACGTGTGGGATCCGACGACGACGCCTCCGTCGCCGAGTTCCACGACCTGGTCCGCCGTCATGGTCTCCAACGGCCAGGATGGAGGATCGTCCACCCAGTCCACGGGGCGCGGATCGGGGCCGAGTGTGCCGGAGACAACGAAGATCGCCGCCGGGATCGCGTTCGCCTTGAGCACCGGCCACGCGTGGTCGTAGACCGAGGCGAACCCGTCGTCGAACGTCAGCGAGACCATCCCGCGGGGCAGGCGGCCCCGGCCGTCCAGGGCGCCGACCGCCTCGTCGAGCCCCACCACGCGCCGGTGCCGACGCAGCCAGCCGATCTGTGAGGCGAAGTCCTCCGGCGAGACCGCGAGCGGCGAGTTCCAGGCGGCGTCGAGCGCGTGGTAGCAGAGGATGGTCACGTGGCGCTCGCAACCGCCCGCGTGCGGCGCCGCTCGCGCCTGGCGCGCCGCATCTGGTCCACGAGGAACGCCGCCCGAGCGAAGAGCGGTCCCGGGTCGGACAGGGACTCCGGCCCTCCCCGGGCCGTGTGGCGCCGGGGGGCCAGCATGCGCACCGCTTCGGCACGGGAGACGGCGCCGGTGCGCGCCCTGGCCACGACGTTGCGGACATCCGCGTCCAGCCAGCGATAGAAGACTCCAGGCCGGCCGCGAACCGGCGCGCAGGTTCGACCCATGAGCAGGTCGCAATAGATCCCGACCAGGTTCGCCCCGGATTCCATGGCGAGGGAGATCGTGGCGAACGATCGCGGATTGAGGTCGATCAGGTACGGGCCGGCGAAGTCGGCCTGGAACATCCCCGTGTACCCGTCGAGCAGGCGAAGAAGTGAGCTCTCGTCCGTCAAGTCGGGCTCCACGGTCTCCGCCGCGCACGCCATGCCGGCATCGATGGGCCAGGTTCGCAGGAAGCGCTGGTGGACGGCCGCCACCATCGCCCCGTTCCAGACGACGCCCGCCACGGAGCGGAGCCCCTCGGTGATGTACGGCTGAACCAGGAGAGGCCCGGGGACGTCGCTCCAGTGCTGGAGGTCGTGCGGCCCGTCCGCGCGGCCCGCGCCGTGGCCCACCGACGGCTTCACCATCACCGGATAGCGCAGGCGATGCCCGGCCGCGCGAAGCGAATCGAGATCGGGGAACTCCTCCGTCGGCGGCGTCGGCAGGCCGGCCCGTTCGGCCACGCTCAGAAGCGAGGACTTGTCGACGAGGTGCGCCACGTCATACCCCAGCGCGATCAGCGCGGGATCGCTGGTGGGCAGCACCGTGAGATACGGCCGCCGGGCCAGCTCGTCACGAACGGCGGCCGCGTACGCTGCCTCCCTGCCCGGGCCACCGTCGAGCGCCGGCGCCGGCAGCGTTCGCCCGCAAGCCCTGGAGGCGGCTGCCAGCGAGTGGGGCGCGGACACCGTGGCCGCGGCGCGGTAGCCGGCGGCCGACAGCGCCCGGACCGTCCACAGCGTGGTCCGCGACTGGCCGTCATCCGGCGCGCCATCGGTGACGAGCACCCACGGCGCGTGGCTCGCGCTATCGCTCATGTCACCGTGGGGCGAGCAGGCCGCGGTGGTTGTTCTCCCAGCCGCCGGTCCGCACGATGTAGCGCAGCCGGGCGAACATCGGCCCGGGGTCGGTCAGGGACTCGGCCCCGCCGTGCGCCGCCCCGCGCCTGGGCCGGAGCAGGCGGATCGCCTCGCCCGCGTTCAGCCGCTTCGACCGCAGGCCCGAGGTGACGTACCGGATGTCCGCCTCCAGCCAGCGATAGAACACGCCCGGGCGGGCACGCACGATGCCGCTCCGGGATGCTCCTCGGAGCAGGTCGCAGTAGATCCCCGGAAGGTTCGCCCCGGCCTTCGCCGCCAGCATGATGGAGCCGTACACGCGGGCGTTGACGTCCAGCAGGTATTGCCCGGAAAGCTCCAGTTCGACGATGCCCGAATAGCCGTCCACCAGGGCCAGCATCCGTTCCTCGAGCTCCAGGTCGGGCGCCGTGGTGACGGCCGCCAGCGCCATCCCTGCTTCGGCCGGCCATGTGCGCAGGTATCGCTGATGGGCGACCGCGACCGGGCGGCCCTCCCAGACCACGGCGTTCACGGTGTGGATCGGCTCGCTCAGATACGGCTGCACGAGCACCGCTGCGGTGCGCGTCTCCCAGAGCAGGAGGTCGTCGGGCCCGTCGGCCCGTCGAGGCGGTTTCCCCACGGCCGGCTTGATGAGGACCGGGTACTGCAGCCGCCCCGACGCGTCCAGGAGCGCGGGGCCGTTCGCGAAGACCTCCGTCGGCGGAAAGGGAAGCCCGACCTCCTCGGCGTGGGGCGCCAGGGCGGCCTTGTCGATGAAGCGCGCTCCGGGCTCGCCGAGCGCGATCAACGAGGTGTCGCTGGTGGCGAGCACGGTGAGGTATCTCCGCCGGTCCAGTTCGTCGCGAACCGCCTGTTCGTACCCGACGCTGTGGACATCCGGAACGACGACGCGCCGGACGCAGTGGCGCGACGCTGCTGCCAGGCACTCGCGCGTGGACACGGTGACGACCGGCCGGTAGCCGGCCGCGGCGAGGGCCCGCACCGCGCCCAGCGATGGCCTGGACTGCCCGTGCTCGTCGGACGCTCCGTCCGTGATCAGGACCTCGAGCCGGTCACGCATGGGATGCCACTTCCGAGCCATGGGACGCGTTCGCCTCGGGCGGCCGCCGCCCGCACAGGGACTCGTAGAGGGCCAGGAGGCGTTCGACCAGGCGCTGCTGGCTGTACTCGCGCTCGACCCGGAGCCTGGCGGCGGCACCCAACCGGCGGCGTCCGTCCGCATCGGCCGCCAGTCGATCGATGGCCGTCCCGAGCGCCGTCGGATCCATCGCCGGCACGACGACGCCCGCCTCCCCCTCGCCCAGCATGGCCGGGACATCGCCCACGGCCGTGGCGACCACGGCCGCCTCGGAGGCCATCGCCTCCAGGACCGACAGGGGGAACCCTTCCGAATGCGACGGGAGGCAGAAGATGTCCGCTCGCGCGAGGAGGCCGGCCGTTCGGCCGTGGTCGAGCGCCCCCGTGAACTCGACGTCCGACAATCCGGACGACGCGAACGCCTCGCGGATGCGGTCGAACGCTCCCGGACCCTCCTGCTCTCCGTCTCCGACGATGACCGTACGCAGACGGGCGGGCGACCCCTCCGACCGGATGGCGGCAAGCGCGTCCCGCAGGTCGATCAGGCCCTTGCGCTCGGCGACCGTTCCCACGAAGAGGAGCAGGGCGGGGTCGCCGTCCTTCGGCCCCGTCGCGAATGCGGCTGGATCGACGCCGTTGGGGAGGTAGACCACTTTTCCGAGCGGCGTGGCGGCCTCCTCAGCAGCGCGAGAGACCACGACCATCGATGCGGCGAGGCGCAGCTCCAGTCGAAGCAGCGATCGGAACGCCCGGCCGCGCACGCAGCCCTCGATCATGCCCGTGTGGGCATGCAGGATCACCCGCGCGCCGCCCATTCGGCCTGCGGCCGTCAGGACGATCGCGCGGATCAGGGGCAGGGTGGGCGTGGCGGCGAGGTTCAGGTGCACCAGGTCCGACCGGCGCGCCCGGCGGAACACAGCCCACGCGTGCGCGAACGTCATTCCCACGTTCGATCCCGTGAACGCTCCCGGTCGCTTCTCCGTCCGGGGCGCCGTGTTCAGGTATTCGATCGAGCACCGCTCCCGCAGCCAGCGATCCCCGGTGATACGGGTGACGAAGCTGGGGATGCCGCCCCTGGTGGGAGGTCCGTGGCCGACGACCAGGATCCGGATCGGACCGCGTGCGCCGGTCATCGGGCGGCGTATCCCAGGGTCGTCAGGGCCGGCTCGCATGCCGCGCCGACCGCGCGCTGCAGGTCCGCGGGCCAGGCGGCGGCCCGTCCTGAGTTCGGCTCGATCCCCCGACGCCGCTTCACGTCCGGATCCTCGAAGCCGCTGTGATGCTCGAAGCGGTCGTACTCCAGGACCGAGGGGTCCCAGGGCTCGCCCAGGAAGTCGAACATCGGTCGCAGCGTCGCTTCGGGCTGCGTGGTGAGGTCCTCGTAGCGCAGTCGGAAGCACGCCTCCGGGTGTGCCTGCCGGAAGGCCTCGATCCGTTCGTTCTGGTCCGACCAGTACCGTGCCGCGCCGATCGGCGTCGATCCGTCCGCCTCCCGCACGTGCTCGTCGATCGCGGGGAAGTGCCGGTGCGGGTCGGACAGCGAGTACGCGACGTCCAGGCCGTTGCGCACCAGCAGGACGAATCGTGCGTCCCGGCCGAACAGCTCCCAGAGCTCTGGGAGGCAGGCCACGTAGTTCGGCGTCTTGTCGGCCCACCGCGCCTTGCCCGCCGCCCGCGCGTACCCGTCGAAGAAGTCACCGACGAACGCCCGGAGCGACGCGACCACCTGCTCGCGGCCGTATCCCATCGAGTCCAGCCCGGCCATCGCCGAACGATCCCGGAGGACCTCCGTCGCCGGGAGGATGAACTTGGACTCCGGCGGGCACGCGATCGCGGGATGCGAGTCGACGATGCGTCGCAGCAGGGACGTCCCGCTGCGCTGGCAGCCGATGATGAAGATCGGTGGTCGGCGCGGCGAGGCGTCAGCCTCCGGGCGCGCGACAGCCGCCAGTCGCGGCGCCCTTGGGTCGCGCCGTTCGCGCAACCGACCGCGGGCTCGGTCGAGGATCGAGCGTCGATTGTCGGACGCGCGACTCAAACGGAATCGTCGATTCAAGCATGCCTCCGGGTGGGACGATGGTGGGCCATCCCCGTCATCGGCATGGGAGGTCCATCGCCTTGCTTGTCGTGCCCTCTGTAGCATCGTGGTTTCCAACGCAAATGCCACTTCGATTCCTCGGAAACCCCTGTTGACCGACCGGCTGCTGATCGTCGGCTGGGACGGCGCCGATTGGGAGATCCTCGACGATCTCCTTGCTCGCGGCTGCCTGCCCACGGTCGAGTCGATGATCCGAACCGGCGGCCGCGGCAATCTCGATTCGACGATCCCGTCGCACTCGTGGGCGGCGTGGACGAGCTTCCTCACGGGCATGCACCCCGCGTCCCACGGGGTCTACGACTTCGTCGAACGCCACCCCACCGAGCCCCAGCGGCGCGTCCCGGTCGGGTCGCGTTCCATCAAGGCGGCCACGTTCCTGGAGCGGCTGTCCGACGGTGGGGTGGAGGTCCGTGCGGCGAACATCCCGGTGACCTTCCCGCCGTTCCCCGTGCACGGCCGCCTCATCAGCGGCGTGGCCATTCCGCACGGGGCGACGTTCGTCCACCCGCCGGAGTGGACCGCTGAGCTGCAGCGCCGGGCGCCGTTCCCGATCAACGGGATGGAGTGGGGACGGTTCAGGGACGATCCCGACGCCCTGATCGCCGAGGTCAAGCGGCTGGTCGAAGAGCGCACGGCGTCGTATCGGGTGCTCCTGGAGGGCGAATGGGACGTGGCCGTGTGCGTCTACGTGGCCCCCGACCGGCTCCAGCACCCGCTCGGCAACCACCTGCTCCCGACCCACCCGGATTTCGGCCGGCTGGCCGCGACGCCCATGGCGCAGGCCATCAGGGACGTGTTCCGTGAGCTCGACGACTCCCTTGCCTCGCTGATCGATGCCGCCGGTCCCGGAACCACCGCGGTGCTGATGTCCGACCACGGGTTCCGGCCGGTGGTTCGGCTGTCCAACCTGAGCCGGCTCCTCGAGCACCTGGGGTTCCTGGCCCCGGCCCGGAGCGCCGGAGCGACGATGACGCTGCGTCGGTCGTCGCTGGCGCGGGCGATCGCGGGAACGCGCCTGGGGCATTCGATCAAGCGAAGGGTGAAGGCGCCCACAACGGTCGATTGGGCGCGAACGACGGCCTACCAGTCGGTCTCCGGCGGCGGGATCAACGTGAATCTCAGGGGTCGCGAGCCCGGCGGCACCGTTCCGGCATCCGACTACGAGCGCGTCCGCGAATCGGTCCGTGACGCGCTTCTCGCGTACCGCGACGCGGACACCGGCGAACAGATCGTGGATCGGATTCGATTCCGGGAGGAGCTGCCGTCCGGGCCGTTCGCGGACCTGGCGCCAGACCTCATCGCCTCGCCGACCGCACAATGGTCGTTCGCCCACACCGACGCCATGTCCTCCTCTGCCGAGTGGCCGAGCGCGACGCATCGCACGCGGGGTGTGCTCGTCGCCTCCGGAGGGCGGACGGAGCCGGGGGCGCTCGGGGACCGTTACATCGCCGACCTGGCGGCGACCGCGCTCGAATTCTGCGGGATGCCGTCGCCGGGGCTGGACGGGCGGGCCATCTCCCAGATCTCGGGCGCCGCCGGGGCGGTCGCCGAACGCCCGGCGGTCGGCAACGGCGCGGGACAGGGCGAAGGCCGGGTGGATCGGGGCGGCTCCGGCATGAGCGACGAGGACAGCGAGGTCATCGCCCAGCACCTTCGCGACCTCGGCTACATCGAGTAGGCGGGCGCTCCAGGATGGCAACCGGCCAGAACGGTCCACAAGAGCCGGTCGGATTCGGACAGATCCGGCACCTGGCGCGCCAGTCGGCGCTGCTGCTGTCCTCCGGCCTGGTCGGATACGTCGGCGCGCTCGGGCTGTCGGTCGTGCTCGCCCGGAAGCTCGGCGCGACCGATCTCGGGATGTGGGTGGTCGCGTTCGGCATCGCCCAAACCGTCGCCGTGCTCGGGCTGATCGGCGCGGACTGGATCCTGTTTCGGCACGGCTCGCATTTCCACAGCACCGGGGATGTTGCGCGACTGCGGGAGACGATCCGTTTCGCGCTCGAGCTGTGCTCGGTCGGCCTCGCGGTCCTCGGCGTCCTGTTGATCATCCTGGCCCCCGCCATCGCCAACACGTTCTTCCACGACCCGTCGCTCACGCCGCTGCTGCGCACGGCCGGGCTGATCGGGCCCGTGATCGGGGTCGGCCAGACGCTCCTGTACGCCACGCAGGCCTTCGCCACCGTGCGCGACCTGGCGATCGTCCGGAACCTGCTCCAGCCCGCGGTTCGCCTGTGCGCGGGGACCATCGCGGTGCTGATCGCCCCCACGGCCGAGTCCGCCATGGTGGGCATGCTGATCTCCGAGGTCATCCTCACCACGTCGGCGGCGCTGCTCCTGCGCCGGCGAATCTCCTTGTTCGGGCCGACCGAGCCGATCGAGCGTCGGCAACTGGTCCGCTTCGGCCTGCCCGCATGGGGCACGAAGATGATCGAAACGACCCGGGGTCAGCTCTTCCCGATCCTGCTGGGCTCGCTTTCGAGCTTCGAGAGCTCGGGAGCGTTCGCCATCAGCCGCCGGATCGTGGCGGCGCCGAATTCGGTGATCGCGTCCTTCAACCAGGTCTACAGCCCACAGGCCAGCAGGCTGTACCTCAACCACAAGCGGGACGAGCTCGCCGTGCTGTTCAAGAGCATGGGGAAGTGGAGCTTCTCGCTGGCCTTCCCGCTGTTCTGCCTGACCGTGGCCTTCCCGAAGGAGATCCTGTCGGTGTTCGGCCAGGGGTTCGTCAGTGCGAGCTCGGCATTGGTCGTGCTGTCCTTCGCGATGCTGTTCAACTTCGCGTCCGGTCCGGTGACCACCACGTTGATCCTGATCGGCCGGCCGCGGCTGGCGCTGCTGGACTACGTGCTCGTGCTCGGGGCGGAGGTCGGGCTCGCGTTCCTGCTGATCCCGCAGTACGGGCTGATGGGCGCGGCGATCGCCCGTCTAGTGGGCACCGCGATGAACAACCTGATCCCGCTGGCCCAGGTGTGGTGGATCCTTCGCATCCACCCGTACCGGCGCGACTACTGGAAGCCGATCGCGGCCGGGCTCATCGCGACGGCGGCCGCGCTGCTGGCGGTGCACGTGCTGGGGCTGCACGTTGGTCCCCTCGCAGCGATCGTCGCCGCGGCCATCGTCGGCGTCGTGTACATCGGGATGACTCTGCTCCTGGGGCTCAGCGCCGAGGACCGGTCGGCCGTCGACGCGCTCCTGAAGCGCCGCGCCGGCGGCCGCGAGGCCGCGTCGGAGGGCGAAGTGACGCCTCCGGAGCCGGCGGAAGCGGCGGAACCCGGACCCTGACGCGCCGTGAGGTCAGCGGACCCAGATCAGGTCGACCGTGGTGGCGTCCGGCTGCGTGACCCTTCGTGCGTCGGAGAGGTCGAACTCGCCCGTCGACGGGCCGCAGACGAACACCGTCCAGCCCGGTTCGCCCGGGCCGCGTGGACGGTCGATCGCGAGCGCGGCGCGGAACCGCTTGGAGAGTCGCCGTTGGGTCCGCACGCTGGCACCCGGCGCCACGATCTCGGGCACCGCACCACCGCCGTGGCCGGCGGCCATGCGCCCCAGGGACAGGCGCGCCTCGTTGTTGTCGCGCCACTCAGAACGGCGGCTGCGCCGAAGCGAAGCGCGCCGGCGCAGGATGACCACGCGCTGCGGCTCGGTGACCGATACGGCGCGACCAAGCGCGAGCACCGGCCGGCGAGTTCGGTAATGGATGACGGCGGCGCCCACCCCCACCCACAGCCCGACGGCCGCCGAGATCAGCACGATCGTCGCCTCGGAGGAGTGCGTGGTCCCCGTCGGATGTTGCGGCGCGAAGGTCGTGAACTTCGGGAATCCCTTGCTTGCGAACGTCCGGACCATCGACGTCGCCATCGCCGAGGACATCCGGGAGGCCTCGTCGAACGAGCCGGCGCGTCCGATCACGATCATGGCGTTCGACCCGGGGATCGGAAGGAGCTGGACGTCTCGGCCGAGGAATTGCTGAGGGCTCACGCCCGGGCGGTAGGCGTTCAGGACTGGCGCGTAGGTGTTCGCGGAGTTGAACACGGCCTGCGCCACGGCCCCCAGCTGCAGTGGGCCGATCGCCTCGCCCGTCTCCAGCACGATGGTCCACGCCTCCTGCCGCGCGGGAACGACCTTCGTGTAGATCCAGCCACCGGCCGCTCCAATCGCGGTCAGAAGAAGGATCATCGCCAGGTAATGGCGCAGCCAAGCGAACAGGGATCGGTCCTCATCCACGGGGCTCGACGATACTATGCGGGTGTTACGCAGGTGTTTCTTCCTCTGCCGAACGCCTGCGTGCCGGGTGCGGCCGGATTGAGCCGGCGATGAACCCCGTCGCGGTGATGGCGCTCATCGCGGTCGGCGTGGTGGCCGCGGCCGTGTCCGTGGTCTGGCCTGCCCGGACGGTCCTGCCGCTGTATGCCGCGACCCTGCCCATCGCGAGCGTGATCAAGCTCTCGGTGCCGCTGCCGTCACCGTTCGACACTCTGAGCTCGCTCCTGGGCGGGTTGGTCGTCGTCGCGTTCCTCGTGCATCTGGCGATCTACCAGCGTGGCCGGACACCCGGCCTGCCGATCGGCATCTGGATGATCCTGCTCGCATGGTCGACGCTGACGGTCCTCTGGGCGCTCGATCCGAGTACCGCGAAGAGCACGGCCATGGTCGCGGCGTCGCTCATCCTGGTGGTCGCGCTGGCCGCGGTGATGCGCTTCGACGGCGTCGAGCTCGACCTGTTCCGGCTGGCGATCATCGTGAGCGGCGCGGTGGTGGGGCTCTACGCGGCGTACCTGGTGGTGAAGGGCGTCGCCTTGCCGACCCACGGGGCCAGCCAGCGCTTCTCGATCGCCTCGAACCCCTCCGACACCGATCCGAACATCCTGGCCGCGTCGCTCCTGATGCCCCTGTTGCTGTCGGTCGAGCGCATCCTGCTGGGCGGTACCCGATGGTGGAGGCCCGCCATCTGGCGGTTCATCGGACTGTCCGGCGCCTTCCTGTCGATGGTCGCAATCGTGTTCACCGGCTCCCGCGGGGGGTTGGTGGCGGCCATCATCGGGTTCGTCGTCGTCCTGTTCTCGTGTCGCCGGCGTCCGGATGCCCGGAGCATGGTCCGCCGCGTGACGCTCGCCATCCTGGCCGCCGCGGGCGCGTTCGTCCTCATCGCGGCCACCGGGACCGTGATCTCGCCCGGAGGGACCGTTGCCCGTCTCACGGCCAGCGACGCGATCAAGCGCATCTTCTCGGTCCAGAACGGATCCTCGGGACGGTTCGACATCTGGAAGGCCGGCGAGCTCGCGTGCGAGGAGTACTGCGGGGTGGGAGCGGGCCTCGGCAACTTCCCCGACGCCTACAACCAGGCGTTCGTGTTCTCAGGCGCGACGAAGAACGTGGGGGCGAACCGCCCGGCGCACAACATCTACCTGGAGATGGCGGTGGACACGGGCGTGCCGGGGCTGGTGCTGCTTCTGCTGGCGTTGATCGCCGAATGGCGGGCGATCGGCCGCGCGCCCGTGCGCCGCGTCGAGCCTGCCCTCAAGGGCATCCTGGTGTCGATCCTGGTGGCGAACTTCTTCCTGTCCGCGATCTGGTTCAAGTACTTCTTCCTGGTATTCGTGCTCGTGCGCGTCGCCGAGGGCGCGACCCAGGAACGGTGGACCCCATCCGCGGCCGCGCTCCGCCGCAGATGGCTTCCGCTGTCAGTCGACCAGCACGACCGTGCGTCGCTCGACGTGGGGAGCCACGCGTAGCTCCTCCTCCACCGTCGCGAGCGAGCGGCCCTTCGCCCCTTCGGCCACCACCACGATGACGGCGCGCGCGTCCGACAGGGCGGTCCCGATCACGTCGCCGCCGCCGGCCACGATGGGTCGGGCCGGCTGAGCGCCATCGTCGGAGGGGCCCCCGGTTCGCGCGGCGAGCTCCTCGGCGACCGCGGCCGCCGCGCTGCCTCGCCTGCCGGAACGGGGGATCAGCACCACCGCGGCCTCCCCCCGTGGGCCCGCGCCGTCGGCAGACACGGAGCGCTGAACCGCAGCCAGGAGCCCGGCGGGGAAGATCGCGAGCGACCTGTTGTCGACCTCCGCGATCACGTCGCCGTTCGAGCCGGGTTTGGCACCGGCGTCCTGGTCCTTGGGGCGCGTCTTCGTGTGCGCGGTGAACGCGGCCTGCGCGCCGAGCGCCTGGCGCGCCTGCGCCTCGTCCATGGTCGGACGGCGCACGGCGAAGACGAGCAGGAGGATGGCCGCCGCCAGGAGCCCGCCGGCGATCCCGCTGATGGCCGCGTCACGCCGGACCGGCGCGGGCTCGGCGACCCCGTTGTGGTTCGTCAGGAACCCGTGCAGGGTGCCCAAGCCGTGCTGGTTGCCGACCACCAGGAAGCTCTGCGCCGCGGCGTTCGCCAGCCCTCGAGCCGAAGCGGGATCCGCCGCGCGCCCGAGGATGCGGACGGCAACGGCTCCGGAAACGGGCTCGATCGCGAGGTGATGCTCCGTGAGGAGGCTTCGGGGTGTGGTGTGGAGCCGGAGCCTGTCGACCACCCCGCCCAGGACCGCGTCGGTCTGGAACACCACGCGGGCGACGTTGTCGAACGTGTCGGTGGAGAGCCCCGTGGACGGAGCCACGACGACGGCCGTCGCCTGGTACACGACGGGCGTCGACGCGGCCTGCGCGTAGCCGGCGCCCGCCCCCAGCACGATCCCCAGAAGGATGAACCACCACCCGCGGGCGATGAAACGGAGCGCCGGCCGAGCGGCGGTGCGGTTCGCATCGCCCGGCCGTGTGGTCGATTCCATGTCCGTTCGTGTCTCAAGCATGGTGGGATGAGGTCTGGGGCTCCAGACTCTACGTGACGAGGTGTCGAACGCTTCGACGCCGAAGGGATCTTCGGCAGGCGGGGTCTTCGACCGCAGGGGTCAGCCGTCGTACCCGAGCTTGATGATCTCGAAGCTGCTGAGCGGGATCCTCGACATCGACGTGGCCGACAGCACGCTCTTCCACAGCCAGCCCCGCCCCTCGGCCACGGTGTTCTCGAGTTTGATCTCCACCGGCCCGCCGCTCTGGTCGCCGATGACCGCGCCGTAGTGCTGCAGGGCCCGGGCGACCACCAACGCGGGAGCCGACAGGCCGAGAGAGCCCAGGTCGACCGACTGTTTGATCCGCATGATGGCCCCCTCCGGCGGCGCCCACTGGGCCCAGCTGCCGCACTCGTCGCCGCTCATGGGGAACACGTGCTTGCACTTGGTGTTGTTCACCGCGACGCGCAGCACGTGGTCGATGCTGCCCGACTGCAGCTCCTGCCATGTCACCGCCAGGATGTCCGGAGGGATGCCACGATGCCCGTAGTTCCTCCGCTCGTTGCTCTGTTTGAGCGATCCGGCCAGCTCGTTGGACGCCAGGTAGTAGACCGAGCCTCCACAGGAATGCCACGTCTGGGTGTCGCCGTTGAACGCGGCGTGCCACAGCGCGTACTCCTTGCCCCTGCTGGAGTCGATGACGACCATCGACGCGTCCGAGGTGGGGTCGGGCTTCGCGCCGACCGGGATCCGGACCGAGTCGAACTCCGGCGGCGCGTGCGTGGTCCCGCACGAATTGTGGATCCTGTACGTAGGGTCGTCGGCGCCGCTGTGGTACACGGGCGTCCCCCACAGCCCGTCCTGCGTCCCCCCCGAGATCCTGACGTAGTTCGTCGTGCTGTCGGCCCGGATGAACGCCATGATGTTCGCGGAGTTCGGATCCGTCGGCGCCTGGTCGCCGAACCTCCTGGACCAGTGGCTCCCATCGCCGGCAACGGCCTCCGGCCCCTGGGTGACGGCGACGACGGAGAAGGCAAGCGACATGAGCGACCCGGCGAACCCGATACGCCGGGCAAAGCGTGGCCGGCGTTCAAAGGAGCGGCGGGCGTGGGGCAGCGAGTGCCCCGGACCGGTGTGGGTGGCGGAGTGGCCCACGAGCGTCAGGCTCCATACCCCAGCTTGACGACCTCGAAACTGCTGAGCGGGATCTTCGACAGCGACGTGCCGGAGAGCACACCCCTCCAGAGCCAGCCGCGTCCCTCGGCCACGGTGTTCTCCACCTTGATCTCCGTCGGCCCGCCGCTCTGGTCAGAGATGACCGCGCCGTAGTGCTGCAGGGCCTCCGCGATCTCCAGCGCCGCCGCTGACAGCCCGAGAGATCCCAGGTCGACGGATTGCTTGATCCGCACGATGGCCCCCTCCGGGGGAGCGAACTGCGCGATGGTGCCGCATTCGTCCCCGCTCATGGGGAACACGTGCTTGCACTTGGTGGTGTTCACCGCCATCCGCAACACGTGATCGATGCTGCCCGACTGGATCTCCTGCCAGGTCACGGCAAGGAGGTCAGGTGGGATGCCCCGGTGGCCGTAGTTCCTGCGTTCGTTGCTCTCCTTCAACGACCCGGCCAGCATGTTCGACGCGAGGTAGTAGACCGAGCCTCCACAGGAGCTCCACTCGTCGAGGACGGGGTCGTAGGAGGTGTGCCAGAGCCCGTATTCGAGGCCCTTGGCGGCGTCGATGACGACCATGGACGCGTCGCTGGTGGGATCCGGCTGGGCGCCGGTCGGGATGCGCATCGAACGGAACTCGGGCGGTTCGTGGCTCAGGCACGAGTTCACGACGCTGTAGGTCGGGTCCCCGTCCGCCGCCAGGTACACGGGGGTGCCCCACCGGCCGTTCGAGGTCGTCCCCGACAGCGCGACGTAGTTTGTCGTGCTGTCGGCCTGGATGAACGCAATGATGCTGTCGGAATTCGGGTCGGTCGGCGCCTGGTCGCCGATGTCGTTGGCCCAATAGCTGCCGCTTCCGGCCGTCGCGGGGTCCGCCAGCAGGCTTCCGAAGATCGCGACGATCAGGCCGAACAGGGCGCCGCGCCGCAGCGTTCGGCGCCCGGCAGCATCATGCGGGCGGCCGCCGGCGACCAAAGGTGTACGAATCCGCACACCTTTCCATCGTCAGGCGCCGTACCCGAGCTTCACTACCTCGTAGTCATCGAGCGGAATCTTTGCCAGCGAGGACGAGCCGAGCACACCGCTCCAGAGCCATCCCCGCCCCTCCGCCACCGTGTTCTCGACCTTGAGCTCCACGGACGCACCGCTCTGGTCGGAGATGACGGCGCCGTAGCTCTGCAGCGCCCTGGCGATGACCATCGCGGGTCCGGAGAGGCCCAGCGAGCTCAAGTTGACGGACTGCTTGATCCGGATGATCGCGCCCTCCGGAGGGGCGGACGGCGAAGAGGTTCCGCACTCGTCGCCGCTCATCGGGAAGACGTGGCTGCACTTCGTGGTGTCGACGGCGATGCGGAGCATGTGGTCGATCGAGCCCGACGTGATCTCGTTGTACGTGACCGCGTATGTGGACGGCGGCACGCCCCGGTGGCCGTAGTTGCGCTTGTCGTTGGACTCACTCAACGTGCCGACGATGCCGTTGGATCCCAGGTAGTAGACGGTGCCTCCGCAGGAGCTCCATTGCTTCGATGTGGCGTCGTAGGACGCGTGCCAGAGGCCGTACTCCAGCCCCTTGCCGCCGTCGAACACGACCATCGACGCGTCGGTGGTCGGATCGGGCCTGGCCCCCGCCGGGACCCGCATCGATGCGAACTCCGGCGGCTGATGGCTCCAGCACGAGTTCCGGACGCTATACGTCGGATCGCCGTCCCTGGCGTCGTAGACGGGCGTCCCCCAGCGGCCGTCGGAGCTGGTTCCCGAGATCGTGACGTAGTTCATCGCGTTGTCGGACTTGATGAAGCCCATGATCTGGGCCGACGCGGGATCCGTCGGGGCCGTCGCGCCGACCTCCTGGGTCCAGAACGTGGTCGACTGGAACTGCTTCATGCGGTGCCTGGCCGCGAGGGCAGGAGTCGCCAGCAGGGTCGCGAGCGCGGTCATTGTGGCGATGCCGATCACAGCACGGGGCTTGACCATCATCGTCCGGCTCCTCTCGTTCGCGTTGACATGGGTCCGCTCAACCGAACGGTTCGGCCGCATGGGTCGGAGCCTTGATCGAACGCGGCCGATATCCGCCGATCGGGGCCTCCGGGGGACCGGTCGCTAAACCCTGTGGCGTCCCCCGATGCGGCACGGCACGGCGGATGGACCGAGGGTGCACGGGGCAGTTCGAACTACCCGGCGTGAGCAGCGGGGGAGGAGGCGCATCCCTGCCAGTTCGGTCGCGGCGCACGCGGGATGGACCCGACCGATCGGACGTCGGATTGCCGGGGCGGTTAGAAATGCTCCCGGATGGGCAGGCGCTCGCTGGAAGCCGGATAGCCTTGTTCGTCAGAGGTGACCCGAGGACCTTCTGCGCCGTTGGGTCACGAGCAGGCTCAGGATCGCGTCCATCCGTAGACCGGGTGACGCCGGATCTGGAGATCGTCCATGCGAACGAGTGGAGTGTGGTGCACGTCGAAGCGTGCCCTCGGCGGCGTGACCGCCGCCGTGGCGCTCGCCGTGCTCCTCTCGTCGTGCACGTCGCCCGCCGATTCCACCGCAGGCCAGGGGAGTTCCGGAGGACCCGGAGGGTCCAGCCGGCCCACCACCACGCGATCGAGCCCGCGCCCCACGGGCCCGCCGACGGCGAGCTACCCGGACTTCTGGCGCGTCCCACATGCCGGCGACCCCACGGATCCGCGGTCGGCGGAGATGATGCGCGCCATCGAGCATTCGAGCGATCAGCGTTACGTGCTGCTCTCGGGGACCGACAGTCCGCGCTGGGGCGCGCCGTACTACGAGGCCGACGCGGCCACGACCCCGGCGACGGTGACCTGCATGGGCTCGCCGTGCTTCGACTTTCCCGAGTCGCGGACCGTTCAGTTCAGGATCCCGGCCGGTGCGCGTCCGTCGCTGGATGCCGACCGTGAACTGGTCGTGGTCGACCGGACCGCGAACGCCGTCCTGTGGCTGTGGCGGGCATGTCCGCCGGAGGCGTGCGGACGATGGACGGCCCACGGGGTGAGCATGACGTCGCTCGCGTCGGACGAGATCGATCGCTGCTGGGCTCAGCGCTATCCGAACGCGGTGCCCGACGCCAACCTCGCGAACTTCGGCCACCGAGGCCTGCCGGGCCTCTACCTGGGCATCCGCTACCAGGAGGTGGCCGCCGACCAGTCGATCCCGCATGTGCTGAAGATCGCCATCCCCGATACGGCGTCGTCTCACGTCTACCCGTACGTCGGGGACGAGGGACGCGGGGGATCCATCCCGGAGGGGACGCTGATCCGGCTCAAGTCGTCGGTCGATCTGGGCGCGCTTCCACCCGCTGCGCGCGTCATCGCGCAGGCGTTGCAGACGTACGGCGCCGTGGTGGGAGACACCAGCGGCGGCCCCGTCGAGCTGAAGGTCGAGAACCTCTTCGTCGAGCAGTCGCAGGACCGCTGGGCGAATCTCGGGATCAACGCGAACTCGCTGTCGCGGATCCCGCTCACGGACTTCGAGGTCGTGAAGCAGGGATACGGCTCACCCGGCCCCGTGCCGGCCAGCTGTCCCAACGGCTGAAGTCGCTGGGCTCGCTAGGATTGCCTGCGGAGGGATGCCCGAGCGGCCGAAGGGGCACGCCTGGAGAGCGTGTAGGCGGTCTCCGTCTCCCGGGTTCAAATCCCGGTCCCTCCGCCAGTCAGTCCGTCGGTGAGACCTGCCGTGTCGGCCCGATGGGCTCGGGCCAGCCGGGGCAACGAACGGGTTTCGAACGCGATCGCATGCCGGTGCCGGCGAGGCGCTCGAGTCCGCGGCGCACGTCGTCGAAGTCCCCCCACGGTTCGAACGGGAGACCGATGTCCTCGCAGAGCGTCGCGAGGTGCCGCTTGGCGAACGTCGCATCGGCGAACAGGGCGCCGTACCGGTCGCTGTAACCCTCGCCGACGAACGCCGTAGGACCGGACCGCCTCCGGTACCCGAGCACCACGTTCATCTTGCAGGTGCCGCAGCCGATGCAGACCTCGTTCGCGGACGGGAATCCGACGGTGCGCGTGCTCGGGTCGAAGGCGTTGGTGTGGACCGCAACGCCGTGGATGCCCGCCGTGGCGAGCATGGGTTCGATGTAGAACCCGAGGCCGTCGCTGGCGATCGCGAGCGCGATGCCCTGATCGTCAGCCCACCTGACGAACGGCGCGAACGTCGGCTCCAGCGCGAACGACGAGACGGCGTAATCGAGCCACGTCTCCGGGCCGCCTCCCAACAGCGCGGCCTGTCGGACCAGGGCGTCCCGGAGCGTCGCCGACTGGCGCCGCATCTCCTGTTCGACGTCCCACCAGGAAGGATCGCCGAACTCGATCAGCAGCGCCTCGGTGACGTCGGCCGGGCAGATCGCCCCGTCGAAGTCGAGGACGACGGCGCGGATGCTCGAGTTGCCGGACATGGCTGCACAGCATGGCGGATCGAACGACGCACTCGGCGTTGCGGCGCTCATGCGAACCCGAGGGAACCACGAGGGGCGAACCGCCGTCGAAGCCCCATCAACGGCACCGCCGCATCCGGCGGCCGGCAGAAGGGGAGGTCGTCATGACCCGCAGGCTGCTCGTCGTTCCGCTTCTGGCCGTCGCGTTCGTCGTCGTAGCCTCGAGCGCGGCCTTCGCGTGCGGAGGCCTGGTTGCTCCGGGCCACGCGGAGGCACTGAAGAGCGCGACCACGCTCGCCGCCTGGCACGCCGGGTACGAGCACTACGTCACCGGGTTCGAATTCGCGGGGCTCGCGGACTCGTTCGGCTACATCATCCCGTTGCCCGGCGTGCCCACGAAGATCACGAAGGGCGGGAACTGGACGCTCGAACGGCTGCAGGGCGAGATCGGCGAGGGGCCGCTGTCGTTCAAGACGCGCCACGCCCTCTTCGCGGCAGAAGGGGCGTCCGCGGCTCCGGTGCAGGTCATCCAGCAGGTGAAGATCGACGCGCTGAACATCACCGTCGTGCGCGGCGGCGGTGCCGACGTCGCGAAGTGGGCCGCGAAGAACGGGTTCGACATGACGCCCGACGCGCCGAGCGTGCTCGGACACTATTCGTCGCACCGGGCGGTGTTCGCGCTGGCGCGGTTCGATCGCGCCGACGCGCACAGTCGCGGGCTGATCCAGGGGCAGGGCGAGGTCATCCAGTTCACGATCCCGACGAAGGCGCCCTGGATCCCCCTGCGGATCCTGGCCCTCGGGAAGTCCGGCGTGGAGTACGTGGACGCCGAACTGTTCGTGCTGACCGATCACCGGCCGTCGTTCTTCCCCACCATCGGGTCGATCTCGGGCTTGTCGGTGAAGGCGAACAAGGAGGCGTCGTCGTCGCTGCTCTCGGACCTCCGGGGGGACGCGGGGATGTCGTGGGTCCCCGCGAGCGGCATGTGGTTCACCGCGCTGAAGTTGCGAACCACCGCGAGCACGATGAGCTACGACCTCTCCATCGACGGCGGCGGTCCTTCGAACACGCTGCAGCCCGTCGGCGCCCCTCTGCCGGTCCACCTGGGTTGGCCGTTCTGGATCGCGGTGCTGGCCGCGGCCGGGCTGCTGATCGTGGCGCGTCGCGAGCGGAGCCGCGCGGCCGTCCCGGTCCGGTAGCCGCTCCTCCGAGTCGCCTTCAGAACCGCTTGGTGCGCCGAAGCCTCCCGGGTCTGCCGTCGGGGTCGACCAGCAGCCGGTAGAGCGGAGTCGCCCAGAACGCGACACCAGGAGACGTCCGGTCGGGACGGTGGACCCGTACCCGGCCGGGTGGCCGCGGTCCCCGCCGCCCATCCGCATGCCACTCGTCCAGACGCCGCCCGCGCGACACCCACTCCTGGAATCCTTCGCGCGGATCGAGGAGGACCGACTCGGGCAGGTCGTCTCCGAGGTGCTCCCGCCAGAGCCTCAGCCTCAGGTCCCGCGCGAAGACCCGGGCGCGCTCGCCGCGGCCGGCGGGATCGGCGGGCTCGCGTTCGTCGACGCGTGTGTCGATCACCGCGCAGCTCAACTCGGAGTCGTGGGTCCACGACCGCCGGTTGAGGTTGTCCGACCCCACCATCGCCCACACGTCATCCACGATGAACACCTTGGCGTGCACGTAGATCGGCGTGCACTCTTCGTTCTCCAGATCGAACACCGCCACGCGGTCGCCCCCCGCCTCGAAGACGCGATCCAGCGCGCGCTCGCGCCCGATGCGGTACGGGGGCCCGGTGAACGGCCCGTCGCGATCGGGGAAACGCGGCACCACCGCGATGAGCCGAAGGTCCGGTTCGCGCCGGAGGGTCGCCGCCAGGACGGAGGCGACGTCGTCGGACCAGAGGTACTGGTCCTCGACGTACACCAGCGACCGGGCGCGGCGAAGCGCCTTCGTGTATGCCCGCGCGATGCTCCGCTCGCCGTTGCTCGCGAAGGGGTAGGGCGGCCGCTTCCTCGGATACGTCCGAAGCACCTGAACCGAATGCGGGCCGATGGGCGGCGGATCCCTCCAGGGGGGAGGCAGCGGCGTCGCGCGACGAGGCTCCCGGGCGGCTCGCTTGATCCGCGAGGTGACCGGGTTGCGATGGTCGAGCGGCGTCGGGTCCTCCCAGCGCTCGCGGAAGGAATGCATGACGTCCCCGACAGCCGGGCCGCGGATCTCCAGTTGGAC
Source organism: Actinomycetota bacterium (assembly GCA_040414485.1). Taxonomy (GTDB): domain Bacteria; phylum Actinomycetota; class UBA4738; order UBA4738; family UBA4738; genus JBEDUK01. Next base: position 11,373 of record JBEDUK010000062.1, on the reverse strand, counting down.
GTCGTGCCACGGCGGCCGTGGGCCGTACCGGCGGTCGAGCGGGATCGGCTGCGGATCTCCGGCGTGGCGCTCGTCGTCACGACGCCCGTGACAGAGGTCGATTCCGCCGACGAATGCGACGCCATCGTCCTGGGAGCCGGCGCGGTGGAGGATCACGACCTTCTGGTGGTGGCTCCCGCTCCGGCGCACGCGTTCGTCGAGCAGGATCTCGCCTCCGGCCTCGTTCACCGGCCGAGCGAGCTCGATGTGCTCATGTTCGCTGAAACTGGCCGAATCGGCGTGGGAGCGCCAGATCAGTCCTCGCACGTCGGCGCCGGCGCGAAGCGCTCGGATCAGGATGGCCGCGACGTCCTGGCCCGTGCCGTCCGCGAGGCGCTCGTCGCCATCACCCCTCCAGTCCGTGAAGCACAGAAGGTCGCCCGGTCCCATGGCCTCGACCCGTTCGAGGAGCCGCTCGAAATAGGTTCGACCGTGGATGAGCGCGGTGACGGCGTTCCCCGCCGTCCACGCCCGCTCGTCCGCTCGCCGCGTATCGATCGAGGTGTCGGGGTTCCCGCGCTCTTCAGGCGTGAGAAACCAGGACGCTTCGATTCGATCGTCTCCGCTCGGGCCGGGTGTGGGAGTGTCGCTGGGGTTGCCGTCGCTCGGCACGGTGCTGCGGGTACCCGAGGCAGGGCGCGCGAAAACCGATTCCTAGATGGTAAGGCTACCTTACGACTTGGGACGACTGGAACCGATGCTCGCCCCGTGTCATCGTTCAGCGCCGTGGATGCGGAAGCCCAGGAGCGAATCCGAGCGGCAGCTTTCGCCTACCTGGATCGCGTAAGTCGCCACTCCGGGCGCCTCGTAACTCGCGACGAACTCCGCGACTTCGTGGTTGAAGGTACTCGTGTCCCCCTGGTATCCCCGGCGCGCGGAATCTGGCGGCCGCGAGGCTTCGACTGCGCGCTCAGCATCCTCACCGTGTTTCGGGCAAGGCCGGAAGATCGGCCATATGACGATCGGGAGGGCCCGGACGGCTACCCGAGATACAAGTGGCAGGGGACCGATCCACGCGCTCCGGACAACGTAGCTCTTCGGCGGGCGATGCATGAAGGCACGCCGCTGATCTGGTTCCTTGGGGTGGCGCCAGGCGTGTACGAGGTAGCTCGCGTCTGGCTTGTCGGTGAGGAACCGAGCGATTGCCAGTTCGTGCTGGCTATGGACGACACCATGCGCCGGGAATGGCGAAGCGGCTTAGCCAACGCTCCCGGGTTCGATCCCATTCGGCGGTATGCGGAGGTGACGGTCCATGCACGCCTTCACCAAAGGATCTTCCGTGGCCGCGTCCTTGTTGCATATGGATCTCGATGCGCCCTTTGCCGGCTCAAGCACCCGGAGCTGCTCGATGCCGCTCACATCAAGGAGGACGCTGAGGGCGGTGACCCGATCGTGCCGAACGGCGTGGCCATGTGTGCGATCCATCACCGGGCATTCGACGCGCAGATCCTGGCCGTTAACCCCAGCTATCGAGTTGAGATCAGGCAGGAAGTACTTGGCGAGGACGACGGGCCGACGCTTCGGCATGCGCTCCAGGGTCTCCACGGAAGTCTGATCCTTCTTCCGGATCGGCGTGCCGAACGCCCGAGCGTCCAGCTGCTAGAAGAGCGGTACGAGCGCTTCCGCGCCGCAGGCTGATCGGGGTCCTTCCGAACGACATCCCTATACTCGACCGCGGTGACCGTGCTAGGTGGGGAGCTAGCGGTGCCCTGTACCTGCAACCCGCTCTAGCAGGGCTGAACGCCCGCCCGCGGCCCGGATGGTCCGGGGCGCCTCGGGCGCGGGACGTTGAAGGCCGGGTCCCACGCGACGTCAGCCCCCGAACCCGGTCAGGGCCGGAAGGCAGCAGCCGTAAGGGGGTACAGGCGGGTGCCGTGGGAGTGCCTGGCCGGAGCCTCCGCCCCGGGTAGCGACCGAGTCGTCCGTTCGTCCAAGGTGGGATGCACGGTCACCACTTCGCTTCCTGGCGTGCTGTTGCCAGGATGCCTGCGCGTCAGAGCCCCAGAGCCCCACGAGCTTCGAACGCACCAGCGGCTCCGATCCGCAGTCGCCTTTGATGGGCGCGTGAACCCAGCGGATACCTTCTCGTCGATGGGGCGAGGTCCGGCGGCTGGGGACGGACCGCGCGCGCGTGTCAGGGTCGACGAGCGGCATGCGGCGCGCACCGCGCGCACAGCCCGAACCCGTCCACCCGATGCGATTCCATGACGAAGCCCGATTCGCTCGCCAGGTCGCCGAGCTTCGACCGAACCGACCGCTCCAGCCCGACGGGGATCTCGACGTCCTGGACGGCGCCGCACGACCGGCACACGAGGTGGTGGTGATGGTTCTCCGTCAGGTCCTCGGCCAGTTCGTATCTGGCGAACTCATGGTCTGTGGTGACGCGGTGCACGACGCCGGCCTGCTGAAGGATCGCCAGGTTCCGGTACGCGCTGCTCATCGCGAGCCGCGGTTCGTCGCGCAAGATCTCCTCGATGGTCACCGGCCGGCCGGCCCGCGCCAGCGCGACGTAGAGCGCGCGCCGGCCCTCCGTGAACCGCTGGCCGGTGCCTCGTAGTCGAACGGCCACGGCGTCCTCAGGCTCCCGTTCCTGCGGCTCCGCGCGTTCCTGCGGATCCCCGGGTCCCATCGGCCCCGAGCCTACCGCCGCCCGCCCGCGCCGCAGATCGGTCTTGCGAGTGACATCGGGAATCATTCTCACTATCGTACACCTCTATTAACGATGCTCGTAAGCCGCCGCCTCCTCGTCGCGCTCCTTCTGACCGTGTCGGCCGCGGCCGTGGGCTGTGCGGGCGCGCCCGCGTCGGGCGGCATGTCCGGCGGACGGCTCCTGGTGGTCGCCGCGGAGAACGTCTGGGGCAGCCTGGCCTCGCAACTCGGCGGCAATCAGGTCGCGGTGAGGAGCATCATCACGCGCCCCGGCGCCGATCCCCACGACTACGAGCCCACGGCCGCCGACGCGCGGCTGTTCGCCGACGCGGGGCTGGTGATCGTGAACGGCATCGGCTACGACCCCTGGACCGAGCGACTCATCGACGCGAACCCGGTCGAGGGTCGTGTCGCGCTGAACGTCGGCGACGTCGTGGGCGTGCCGGTCGGCGGCAACCCGCACCAGTGGTACTCGCCCGACAGCGTCCGCCGTGTGATCGACGCCATCTCCGACGCCTACGCGAAGCGGCAGCCCAACGCGCGCGCGTACTTCGAGTCGCAGCGGCATCGCGTGCTCGAGGTCGCGTTGAAGGGGTACTTCGGCCTGATCGCGCAGATCAGCACGACCTTCGCGGGCACGCCCGTCGGCGCGTCCGAGAGCATCTTCGAGCCCATGGCGCCGGCGCTGGGGCTGGACCTGCTCACCCCGCCCGGCTTCCTGAAGGCGATCAGCCAAGGAACCGACCCGACCTCGGCGGACTCCTCGGCCGCCGAGCGGCAGATCCGCGATCACGAGATCCGGATCTACGTCTACAACGCGCAGAACGCGACACCGGACGTGCAGCGGCTGGTGGCCGCGTGCAGGGCCGAGGGCATCCCGGTGACGACGATCACCGAGACGCTCGTGCCGGAAGGCGCCACCTTCCAGACATGGCAGGTCCGCCAACTGACCGGGATCGCGGCGGCCCTCCGGACCGGGACGGGGCGGTGACCGAGACGTGACGCATGGAGCGGGCATGCACCCCACACCCGGTTCGGTCGCGTTGCCCTCGCCGGCCGCCGTCGCGCACGGGATCGCCGTCTCGATCGGCGGCCGCACCATCTGGTCCGGCGTCGACTTCCGGATCGAACGCGCAACCTTCTCGGTGATCCTCGGGCCGAACGGTGCCGGCAAGTCGACGCTGCTCAAGGCGATGCTCGGGCTGCAGCCGCTCTCCTCCGGCACCCTGGACGTGCTGGGCGAACCGGCGGGCGAGCGCCGCGACCGCGTGGGATACGTCCCCCAGCGCGGCACCTTCGACCGTTCGGTCCGGATCCGCGGACTGGACGTGGTGAGGCTCGGCCTGGACGGAACCCGATGGGGGATCCCGGTCCCCGGACGCCGCGCAAGAGCCGAACGCGAACGGGTGGACGCGTTGATCAGGATGGTCGAAGCAGACGCCTACGCCGACCGCCCGATCGGCCAGCTGTCCGGCGGGGAGCAACAGCGCCTGATCATCGCGCAGGCGCTTGCGCGCGATCCGGAGGTGCTGCTGCTGGACGAACCGCTCGACGGGCTCGATCTGAGCAGCCAGGCCGCCGTCTCCTCGCTCATCCAGCGGATCTGTCGCGAACGGGGCGTGGCGGTGGTCATGGTCGCGCACGACGTGAACCCGATCCTTCCGTACCTGGACGAGGTGATCTACCTGGCCGGCGGCACCGCCGTGTGCGGCTCGCCGGAGGAGGTCATCAACGGCAAGACGCTGTCCGCGCTGTTCGGCACCGACGTCGAAGTGCTTCGGGCCCGCGACGGCAGGCTCGTCGTGGTGGGCCAGCCCGAGGCGCCAGCCATCCACACCGATCGGCATCATCCGTGATCGGCGGGATCCCCGGCCCGTTGACGTACCCGTTCATGGTGAACGCCCTCAGGGCGGGCACGATCGTCGCGGTCGTGGCCGGCGCCCTGGGCTGGTTCATGGTCCTTCGCCGGCAGACGTTCGCCGGCCACACGCTCTCGCTGGTGGGATTCCCGGGCGCCGCCGGCGCAACGCTCGTCGGTCTCTCCGCCTCGCTCGGCTACTTCACGTTCTGCATCCTGGCCGCGGCGATCTTCGCGGCCATCCCACGGCGGCGCTCCGCCCGGGCGTTCAGCGAGGAGTCGGCCGTGATCGGCTCCGTGCAGAGCCTCATGCTCGCGAGCGGCTTCCTGTTCGTCTCCCTGTACGCGGGCAACCTGACCGGGTTGAATGCCCTGCTCTTCGGGAGCTTCCTCGGGATCTCGAACGCGCAGGTGCTGGTGCTGCTGGCGGTCGGCGTTCCCGCGCTGATCGCCCTCGCGGCACTGTGCCGCCCGCTGCTGTTCGAGAGCCTCGATCCGGAGGTCGCGGCCGCGGCTGGCGTGCGCGTCCGGGTCGTTTCGGTGCTGTTCTTGATCCTCCTGGGTGCCGCGGTGGCCGAGGCCAGCCAGATCACGGGCTCGCTGCTGGTGTTCGCGCTCCTTGTCCTGCCGCCGGCGGCGGCGCAGTCGCTGACGCCCGGTCCGGTGGCCGGCGTGCTCCTGTCGATGGTGGTCGGCGTGGCCGTGACATGGGGCGGGCTGGTGCTGGCCTACTACCTGCCCTATCCGGCGGGAACGTTCATCACGAGCCTTTCGTTCGGCGTGTACCTCGTCGCGCGGGCGGTCCGGGCGTCCCGCGACCGCCGGACCGCCCGGCGCCCCGTGCCCGCGGCGCGGGTCGTGGAGGTGGCCTGAAGCGTGATCGCCGTGCTCTTCGCGAACGCGTTCACCCGGAACGCCGTCCTGGCGGGAACCGCCGTGGCGCTGACCTGTGGCCTCGTTGGGTACTTCGTGGTCCTTCGCGCGCAGGTGTTCACCGGAGACGCGCTGAGCCACGTCGCGTTCACGGGGGCGCTCGCCGCGCTCGCGTTGGGCTTCGATGCGCGGGTCGGCCTGTTCCTGGCCACCGTCGCGACGGGCGTGGCCATGGCGCTGCTCGCCCCCAGCGGACGCGCCGACGACGTGGTCATCGGCAGCGTCTTCGCCTGGATCCTCGGCCTCGGGGTGTTGTTCCTCTCGATCTTCACCTCGGGCCAGAGCGGGAGCGCGAACGGCGACGCGGGGGTGACCGTGCTGTTCGGATCGATCTTCGGGCTGTCGGGCGGCGACGTCCTGATCGCCGTCGTCGTGGGAGCGGTCGTGTGCGTCGGGCTGCTGGCGATGGCCAGGCCGCTGCTGTTCGCGACGCTCGATGCCCAGGTGGCTGGTGCGGCCGGCGTTCCGGTTCGGGCGCTCGGCGTCGGCTTCCTCGCCCTCGTCGGTCTCACCGCCGGGGAGGCGACCATGGCCGTCGGCGCGCTGCTGCTGTTGGGCCTGCTGGCGGCGCCGGCCGCCGCGGCCCTCCGCTGCACGTCGCGGCCGTTCACGGGGCTCGCGCTCTCCGGCGTCTTCGCGGTCGGCTCTATGTGGTTCGGCCTGTGGCTGAGCGGCGCGGTCTCCTGGATGCCGCCGAGCTTCGCCATCATCGCCACGGCCGTGGGCCTCTACGCGGCGGCTTCGCTGGCGACGGCGGGGAGGCGCGCCCGCGGGGCCGTGCTGCCGGCTGCGGTTTTCGTCGCTGTCGGGCGCCCGCGATAGGCTGCATCCGTCCGTCTGAGAACGTCAATCGGGGCAGGTCGTGGCAGACGAACCGCGAGACACCACCTATCAGTCGCTGTACCGCAAGTACCGTCCGCAGGGTCCGAACGAGGTCATCGGGCAGGAGCACGTCGTCCGCGCCCTGATGGGGGCCATGCGGGAGGACCCGCCGCGGCTCGCCCACGCGTACCTGTTCTGCGGCCCGCGGGGGACCGGGAAGACCTCCACGGCGAGGATCCTGGCGAAGATGGTGAACTGCGAACAGGGACCCACGGCCGAGCCGTGCGGCGTCTGCGAGCAGTGCATCCGCATCCGGGACGGCTCGCACCTGGACGTCTCCGAGATCGACGCCGCGTCGCACGGCGGGGTGGACGATGCCCGTGAGCTGCGCGAACGTGCCCCCACCGCGCCGGTCATGGGCCGCGAGAAGGTCTACATCCTGGACGAGGCGCAGCGGCTCTCGCGCGAGGCGTTCGATGCGCTGCTGAAGCTCTTCGAGGAGCCGCCGCCGAACGTCCGGTTCGTGCTGGCGACCACCGAGCCGCACAAGATGCCGCCCACGATCGTCGGGCGCTGCCAGCGGTTCGACTTCCGGCGGATCGGAACCGAGCCGCTCGCCGACCTCTTGCAGCGGATCGCCGAACGGGAGGGCTGGACGCTCACCCGCGGAGCGGCCGAGGCGCTGGCCCGGCAGGCCGAGGGCTCCGCGCGCGACGCCGAGTCGCTGCTGGACCAGTGCGCCGTGCTGGGCGGCACCGAGATCACCGAGCAGACGGTCGGACTCCTGATCGGCGATTCCGAGGTGGACCTGCCGTTCGAACTCGCGGACGCCATCGCCGTCGGCGACGCGCGAGCGGTCTTCGACGGCGTCGAACGGCTGGTGCAGGAGGGCCACGACCTGCGGCACTTCACCGGTCAGGTGCTCGCGCACTTCCGGGACCTGCTCCTGGTGCTCTCGGCGCCCGACGTGCCCGCGGTCCTGGATGCGTCGCCGGACCGGCACGCGCGGCTTGCCGCGCAGGCGGCGAAGTTCTCCACGGCCGAGCTGTCGCGGATCCTCGCGCTGCTGGTGGCGGCGTCGACGGACATGCGGTGGACGACCTCTCCTCGACTGACGCTGGAGCTGGCATTGGTGAGGTCGGCGTTGCCGGAGGCTGATCCCTCGCCGGCTGGGCTGACGTCGCGGCTGGAGCGGTTGGAGCGGCTGGCCGGGGTGGTCGGGACGTCCGTTGACGCGACCGCCCCGGAGGTCGCGGCCGGTGCTCCGCCCGGCCATGCCCCACCCTCCCCCGGGCTCCGCACCGGCCGCGACCATCACGCCGCCTCGCCCGTGGCCGGCTCCGAGCCTGTGGACGATCCCACGCCTTCCTCGTCGCCCGATCCTGTCTCCGCCCCTGAGGGGGATCCCGTCGTCGTCGTGCCGGACGCTCCTGGAGACGCCGAACAAGCCGCGGTCGCGCATGCGCCGGACGCGGGCGGGCTGGATGCCTCGGCCATCCGGCGGTCGTGGCCTCAGTTGCTGTCCCTGCTCACGGAGCGGCGGCAGATGATCCTGAAGGCGAACCTCGAGTCCGCGACGGCGGCGTCGTTCGACGGGACCACGCTGGAACTGGCGTTTCCGCCCGGGCGGTCGTTCGCGGTGGAGAAGGTCCGGTCGAAGGAGTCGGAGCTGAGGGACGCGCTGGTTTCGGTGTTCGGAGTTGCTCCCCGCATCGTGTGCATCGAGCGGGGCGGACCGATCGGGGTGGTCGGCGACGCCGCCCTCGAGCCCGATGAGGACGAGCCGCTGGACGCTGCCACGGTGGAGAAGCGCCTGAAGGCCGAGTTCGGCGCGGAGATCGAGCCCGACGGCGACGCCACCGAGGGGCGCTGAGCCGGCGTGTTCGAGGGACCCATCCAGGAACTGATCGACGAGCTGGCGCGACTCCCCGGCATCGGCCCGAAGTCCGCGCAGCGGCTCGCCTTCTACATCGTGAAGGCGCCGCCGGACGAGGCCAAACGGCTGGCCGAGGCACTGATCAACGCGAAGGAGCGCGTGCGGTTCTGTCGCGAGTGCTTCGGCGTCTCCGAGGGGGAACTCTGCCGTGTCTGCCGCGACCCGGCGCGCGACGCCACCCTCATCTGCGTCGTCGAGGAGTCGAAGGATCAAGCGGCGATCGAGAAGGCCGGGATAGTAAAGGGCCGTTACCATATCCTCGGCGGTGCCATCTCGCCGCTGGAGGGCATCGGCCCCGACGACCTCCGCGTCCAGGAGCTGCTCGACCGGGTCGGGCGCGACGGCGTGCGCGAGGTGATCCTGGCCACCAACCCCAATCTGGAGGGCAACGCCACGGCCATGTACGTAGCGGGTCTGGTCAAGCCGCTCGGGGTCCGGGTCACGCGCCTCGCCAGCGGGCTGCCCGTCGGCGGCGATCTGGAGTATGCGGACGAGGTCACGCTCGGGCAGGCGCTCGAGGGCCGGCGCGAGATGTGACCGGACTCCCGGAGCGTTCGCCGCAGATTCCGACGCTTCGAACCGAACGGCTGGTCCTTCGCGGGTTCACCGAGACCGACCTGGCCGTGTGGAACCTCACGCTGTTCGCCGACCCGGACGTCACCCGCTACCTGCCGATCGACGGACCGCTCGCCGACGAGGACCTTGACAGGGCGCTCGCCCGCGGCCGGGCCCACTGGTCCGATCGCGGCTACGGCGTCTGGGCGCTGGAAGACGACGGCACGGGCGGGCTCGCCGGGCACTGCGGCCTCCGATACCTCGACGAGGTCCGCGAGACCGAGGTGTACTACGCGCTGGCGAAGCCGTTCTGGGGCCGCGGGCTGGGCACCGAGGCGGCGGGCGCCGCGCTCGGGTTCGGCTTCGATCGCGCCGGCCTGACGCGGATCGTCGCGTACGCGGTGCCGGAGAACACGTCGTCGACCCGTGTCATGGAGAAGCTGGGCATGCGCAAGGAGGACCACGTCGAGATCTTCGGCCTTCGCTGCGTGCGCTACGCGATCGAGCGCACGAGCCGCTGACCCGGGCGCTACCGGGCGGGTTCGCCTCTCGCCGCCGACCGCAGCACGCCCCCGGAGGCGAGCGCTCCCAGGATGATCAGCACGCCCCCCACGATCATGCCCACCTGATTGCCGTCGAGCGTGACCGGACCGATCGAGATCTGATCGATCGACTGCGCCAGACCGCCGATCCCGAGCGCGCCGGCCGCCAGGCCCACGCGGAAAAGCATCTGCACGCCGCCCATCACCCGGCCGCGGATGCTGTCCTCGGTCGCGCGCTGGGCCATCGACAGCGCGATCACGATCGCCGCCGAGAAGGCCGCCCCGAACACGACCGCCGCCGCGAACGCCAGCCAGAGCCACGGAACGGCCGCCATCGCGATGAGGATCGCCCCGCAGAGCGTGACGGACACCAGGAACGCCCACGACTCGCCCCGTTCGCGCACCAGCAGGCGTTGCGCGCCGAGACCGATGCCCATGCCGGCTCCCCAGAGCGCCGCGAGCCAGCCGAACTGCGTGTCGCCGGCCTGGAGCGTCACGTGGATGTACGCGATGCCGATGGCGAACAGGACCCCGCCGCCGAACATGGACACGATCAGTCCGTAGGCCAGCGCGCGCAGACGGGGGCTGTGCACCACGTACCGGTACGCCTCGGCGAGGCCGCCCAGGACGTGCAGGTCTGAAGCGCCCTCCGCCCGTGTTCGGCCGAAGTCGATCCCGGCGATCATGAGCGCGGAGAACAGGAAGCTCGCGGCGTCGAACAGGAACGCGAACGCCGTCGGGTACGCGGCGAAGGTCGCGGCGAACGGAACCCACGTGGGGATGTTCTCCGCGGCGATCCGCAGCACGCCGAAGAGCGCCGCCGCGATCGGAAGGGTCCCGTAGGACGAGCCCAGGATGAGCCCGTTGGCCTCTTCGAGCGACCCGGCCGGCGCCAGTTCGGGAACGCTGGCGTCCCGTGCCGGCAGGAAGAACAGCGAGATGCACTCGTGGACGAACGCGATGACGTACAGGAACGCGATGTGGCGGACGAACGGAACCAGCGCGATGAGGCCGGCGCGCGAGAGGTCGCTGCTGACCATGATGATGCGCCGGTTGAAGCGGTCGGCGACGACGCCCCCGATCGGCGCGGCGAAGATCGGCGGCACCAGCCGGAGGATGAGGACCACGGCGACGGCCGTCTGATCTCGCGTCAGCGCGAACGCGGCCGCGATGAAGGCGAGCGTCGCCACCCAGTCGCCGAGCGACGACACCGTCTGGCCGATCAGCAGGCGCCGGAACCGCGCCGTCCGCAGCACCGCGCCGAAGCCGGTGCCGGAGGCGCCCTGCGCCGATTCCTCGGTGCCGCCCGCTCGTGCGGCCGGCTCTTCGGCCCGGTCTGCCGTCCCCATGCCTCGATTCTGTCCCACAACGCGGTGACTCACCCGTCACGTCGGCGGACTGCCGCGCGACGGCCGCTCGGCTACAGTGGCGTCCCATGGTGGCCGTCGTCACCGACAGCGCCTCGAACGTCCCGGCCGACCTCGCGCACGAACTCGGCGTCACGATCGTCCCGCTGTGGCTGCGGCTCGGGGACGAAGAGTTCCGCGACGGCGTCGACATGTACCCCGGACGGTTCTACGAGCGGCTTGCCGCCGACGGGGAACGGGCGTCCACGGCCACCCCGTCGCCTGCCGAGTTCCTGGCGGCGTTCGAACGGACCGGTGACCGCGAGGTCGTCTGCGTCACCGTGGCATCCAGCATGAGCGGTGTGTTCGGCCAGGCCTCGTCCGCCGCCGGACAGTTCGAAGGGACCGCCACCGTCGTGGATTCCATGAATGCTTCCATGGCCGAGGGGTTCGTCGTCGTGGAAGCCGCTCGCGCGGCCGCCGCGGGGGCGCCCGCCGACCGTGTGGCCGACCGTGCGCGGGAGGTCGCAGCGCGCTCCTCGTTGTTCGCGACCGTGGGCACGTTCGAGTTCCTGCAGCGCTCGGGACGGGTAAACCGCCTCCAGGCATACGCGGGAACCATCCTGGACATCAACCCCGTCTTCGCGTTCCGGCTCGGCGAGCCGACCGGCGTCGCGCGTCCACGCACGCGCA
>JBEDUK010000061.1:0-74677 GCA_040414485.1 Actinomycetota bacterium | reverse complement strand
TACCCGCCATCCGCGCGGAGCTGACGGCGATTCACCAACGTCTGGCGCAGGAGTTCGAGGAGGCATCCGCGCTGCACTGTGTCTACGTCTGTAAGCATCAGGTCACGGATGTCACCCTCACTCACTGGACCTGGGCGTTCGATGAGCTGTTCCGCCGCCCCCTGAGCAGGATCGCCCGTGCTGAGTTGTTGGCTGACCCCGTCAACGTGTTCGGCCCGCCGCCATCGTCGTGGCTCCCGCCGATGAGCAGCGACGAGCTGCGTGACGGCGCGCGGGCCGAGTTGGCCGGCTACTGGAGCCGAGCTCTGCGGAAGCGCGCGATCTGGAATCAGGACGTGTACGTCGACTTGGGCCTTACCGTGTGGGCACGCGCCGACGCCACGCTCTCCGAGGGCGTCCTGATCACCAAGTCCCAAGCCATCGCGAGGATGGCTGAACGGGGCGTCCCTGCCGACGTGGTCGATGGCGTGGCTCGTCGTCGGGCGGGCCAGCGGGTCTTCCTGACGGACGAAGAGCGCAATCAGCGTGCCGTGGTCGTGCGCCAGTTCCTCCGAGGCGAGTTCGCGAGAATCCTGGCCGACCCGTGACCCGGCGCGCCCGTTGGATCGCGCGTCCCACTCGTTCTCCCACAAGTCGTTCCATCGCGAGCAGACGGGTCGCGCACGAACGCCCGGGCGGGGTGGTTTGAATGGTGGAAACTGTCTTCCCGAGCGACTCGCGCAGCCGAAAAGGCCTTCCGACAGGCGAAAACGCGCCGTCAGCGACTTGGCCGTGGAGACGACCGGATTCGAACCGGCGACCCCCTGGTTGCAAACCAGGTGCTCTACCGCTGAGCTACGTCCCCCAGTCCCCCACTCCCCGTCTCCGCGTCTTCGCGGGGGCATTCAGAAATATCGTGGTCGGAGATCTGGTACCACGCATATCGGCGCGTCTGCGAGCCTAGAACAGGTCGACGAACCAGACCATAGCCTGCGTTACGCAATGCCCGACCACAAGCGCCGCCCGGGCGCGGGTGCCAGAGACTGCCCGCGTTCGAACGCAAGGGAATCCTGCTTGATCCGGTCCTGCCTCTGGGCGGCGTCTTGCACGGATACGAGGGCTCGCATCGCGCAACAAGATCACGTGGAGGAGGAGACATGGCGCACAGTGCGATCGCGGATCTGGTGAAGACCGTCACCGTGCAACAGGGCGCCGTCGTCTCGAAGGTCGTTCATCGCTCAGACGCCTTCGACGTGACGGTGTTCGCATTCGATGCGGGGGAGGGGCTGACGGAGCATCGAGCCTCCCGCCCGGCCGTCGTGCAGGTCCTCTCTGGACGTCTCCAGTTCACCGTCGACGGTGAGGACCTCGACGCTGGACCCGGCTTCTGGCTTCACATGACGGCGGGCAGCCCACACGCTCTGGTCGCATCCGAGCCGACGGTCATGCTGCTCCAGCTACTGGGACCCGAGCGGGCCGACCGTTGACCAGCGCGACCGCAGCAGAAGCCGCGCTGACCTCCGGCAGGCGGCATGCCCGAGGACGGAGGTCGCAGTGAACCCGGCCGGCCGCCGCGCGCTCAGACGCCCATAGACTTGGCCGAACACATGGTCACCACCCCGTACTCCGGACCGCTCGTCGACGCCGAATGGCTCCGTTCGGCGCTCAAGGATCCAGCCAAGAGGATCGTGGTCGCCGATTCGCGCTGGTATCCCGACCGGCCACGCAAGGCCGGCTACCTCGAAGGGCACATCCCGGGGGCGATCTACGTCGACGTCGATATCGACCTCGCCGCTCCCGTCCGTGAGGACCGCGCCGGCGGTCGTCATCCCTTGCCTGATCCCCGGGCATTCGCTGCGGCCATGTCCCGCGTCGGCATCGGCGACGAAACGCCCGTCGTGGTCTACGACGACGCGCGAGGTTCGACCTCCGCCCGCCTGTGGTGGATGCTCCACGTCCTCGGCCATCCCGTGGCCATGCTCGACGGCGGCCTCCAGGCATGGGACGGACCGCTCGACCACGGCGAAGGCCAGCGGCCGGAGCCCGCGACGTTCACTCCGAGGCCATGGCCACGTCAGGCGATCGTCGACGCCGACGAGGTCGAACGGCTTCGCACCGACCCCGACGCGGTGATCGTCGACGTGCGCGCCGCCGAACGCTACCGGGGCGAGACGGAGCCGATCGATCCCGTCGCCGGGCACATCCCCGGCGCTCGAAGCGTCCCCTGGACCGACGTCGTCGACGCCGCCACGGGACGCTTCCGTTCCGCCGAGGAACTGCGGAGCCGGTACGCGGAAGCGGGCCTTCGACCCGGGCACGATCAGCGCAGCGCGATCGCCCACTGCGGGTCGGGCGTCACGGCCTGCCACGCACTCGTCGCATTCGAACTGGCCGGGATCGAAGATGCCCGGCTCTACCCGGGTTCGTGGTCGGACTGGATCTCCGATCCGTCACGCCCAGTGGCCACCGGGCCAGACTCGGGCTCGTAATTCCGAAGATTCTGTCGTTCGGTCGTTCGGACGGGTTCCCGTATCTCGAACGTGCGGCGATAATCGAACGCGATGCGCCGCCGCAGGCCCTTCCCTATCGTTCGTCATGCCGTCCGCAGCCCGAGATGGGTTCTCGCGTGCGCGGCGGCACTTGCCGTGGCCACGCTCGCAAGCGGCTGCGCCACGCCCAGCCACACCTACGTCGGCAGCAGCCGCTACAAGATGGTGTTTCGCGTGCCGTCCACCTGGAAGTCCTATTCGGCGCGCGACCTGGGCCTGGTGTTGGGCACGGCGCAGGACCCGACGTTCGGGTCCACGTATCCCTTCCTCGCCGGCTTCGACGCGGAACCCAGTCCCGAGGTCACCGATCTGACGGCGCCGGGGCGGCTCCTGAACCAGCCCGCGGTGCTGAGCTGGATCCGGAAGCTTCCGTATGGGGCGCACGATCAACTGTCGCTGCAGGCCCTCCGCAACGTGTACTACAACGTGGATCAGGCCCTCGATCAGGGGATCGCCACCCAGGTGGCGTACAGCGCGTTCACCCTGCCGGGCGGGTACTGGGGCAACAGGACGAGGTTCATCGTCCAGGGACAGACGCCGACGTCGGGCGGGAACCTCGAGGTCTCCCAGATCGCGGCCACCGACCAGCGCGCGCAATACGAATACGTCCTGATCGTGAGCTGCTCCCCCGACTGCTTCTCGCGGAACCGGACCGCGATCGACGACATCCTTTCGTCGTGGAGACTGAAGGCCTGAAGCCGTGAACGGATCGCCGATGAACGCCATCGAACCCGCGCCCGCGCGACGCGACGACGAGCGCGAGACGCGTGCGCCGCTCGCGTGGTGGGACCGGGTCAAGTTCCTCATCCTGTTCGGCGGCGCCTGGCTGGTCCTGGCCTGGTCGACCTACGCCGAGTTCTACCCGCTCATCTCCTGGGGCGACGCCTACCGGCAGACCGTCCGGACAGGCGCGTGGGTGCTGGTGCTGTTCGGGGCCGAGCTGCTCCGGCAGATCCACTTCCTGATCAGCGAACACTCGCCCAGGTACCACGCGTTCTGGCAGCACGCGGTGTTCGGACGGTTCAACGCCTCGGTCCAGAAGATCAACCCTTGGACCCGCTACCGGATCGCGCGCGCCCTGAAGTGGCTGTTCCTTGTGGTCATCGCCGCGATCGCCCTCGGCGCCATCTACCACGTCTCGGCGTTCTCGGCGCTGTTCCTGCTGCCGGCCCGGCTGGTGGTCGCGCTCCCGCTGGCCTTCCAGCTGATGGTCTACGCCTTCCTCATCGTCATGCAGTTCGGCCTGCTGTTCTGGTTCCTCTCCCGGGGCGGCAGCGAGGTCATCTACCCGGAGGACGTCGACCGCCGGTTCACGGACGTGCGCGGACAGGACGCCGTGCTCGAGCGGGTCAAGGAGAACATCATCTTTCTGGAGAACCCGGAGCTGATCGAGGAGAAGGGCGGCACCGTCCCGAAGGGAATCCTGCTCTGGGGACCGCCCGGCACCGGCAAGACCCTCATGGCGAAGGCCGTCGCCGGGGAGACAAGCAAGCCGTTCATCATGGTCGAGCCCGGTGCCTTCATCAACATGTTCTTCGGGGTCGGCATCCTGAAGGTCAAGTCGCTGTTCCGGAAGGCTCGCAAGCTGTCGCTCCGGTACGGCGGCGTCGTGATGTTCTTCGACGAGGCGGACGCGCTCGGGAACCGCGGCGCCGGCGTGTCGGGCGCGTGGCGCGCGCCGGACCCGGCGAGCCCCTGGGCGACGCACCCGCTCTGCAACGGCGGCGCCTACCTCTCCCCGCAGACCGCGTCCATGCTCTTCCGTGATTCGCTCCGCGGCCCCGAGGGAGACCCGGTCATCGCCGGCCTCGGCGGCATGGGCGGCAGCATGGGCGGCATGGGCACGCTCCAGGCGCTGCTCGGCGAACTGGACGGGATGGAGAAGCCCCGCGGCTTCCTGAACCGTACGGTCCGGCGCGCGGTGGGGATGAAGCCGAAGTCGCCCCCCAAGTACCGGATCATGGTCATGCTCGCCACGAACATGCCCGACGTGCTCGACCCGGCGCTGCTGCGTCCCGGCCGGATCGACCGGATCTACCGGGTCGGCTATCCGTCGAAGGAAGGCCGGATCGACACCTACCTGTACTACCTGCGCCGAATCCGCCACCAACTGACCGACGAGGAGGTCGACAAGCTCGCGACCATCACGCCGTACTACGCCGGCGCCGCGATCGAGGACCTGGTGAACGCCTCCCTCATCAACGCGGTCCGCGACGGCCGCGACACGGTCGAGTGGGGCGACATCATGCGGGCGAAGCAACTGAAGGACCTGGGCATCCCCGACGACGTGGAGTACATCGAACGCGAACGGCACGCGGTCGCCGTCCACGAGGCCTGTCATGCCGTCGTGTCCCACCGGGTTCGGCGGAGCTCCGTCATCGACATCGCGACGATCGAGAAGAGCCAGACCTACCTCGGCGTCGTGACGCGCATCCCGATCGAGGACCTGTACACCGCGTGGCGATCGGACGTCGAAGGCGACGTCATGAGCTCCCTGGCGTCGCTCGCCGGCGAGCGGTACTTCTTCGACGGAGACAACTCCTCGGGTGTCACCGCGGACCTTCAGAGCGCGACCCGGACCACGACCCTGATGGAGGGGTACTTCGGCATGGGTTCGTCCATCGCCTCGCACGCGGTGACGAAGGCGGACATGGAGGGCGGCGGCACGGGCTACGCGGTCGTGGACGGCACCGACCGCATGCTCATGGAGACCGATCTCGGGCGCCGGGTCGAGCAGCGCCTCGCGGAGCTGTACGAGCGCACCATGGGCATGGTCGAGTCGAACCGGCTGGAGATCCTCGCCGTGGCGCACGCGTTGGAGACGTATCGAACGATGCACGGGGAGGACGTCGCCGCCGTGATCGACGGCACCGCCGGACCGCTCGTCGACGGCCGCCCGTACCACACGGCAGAGGCGCGCGAGCGGCTCGAGGCGTACCACCGGGAGGCGCTGGACGCGCATCGCGCGCACGGGAAGATCGAGGCGCCGTTGCCTGCGTTCGTCCCGTTCGCCGCGGGAACCTCCTCCGGTCCCGTCGTGCCCTCAGCGGGCAACGGCGCCGGACGAACCTCGGTCTCGCCCGCGGAGCCCGGCACCGGGGGCGGCTGATCCGGCCTTCCTAAGAGTGAACGTCGCGGCGTCCGAACGCGAACAGCGCCGCCGTCAGGAACACCAACGCGTACGCGCAGTACAGGATCACGCCCCGCGTCATCTCCCCCCATGCCACCGGCGCCCGGAAGAGGTCGGCGAAGGCCAGCCACCCGTGCGTCGGCAGGTATGGATGGATCACCCGGAGCGTCGAGAGGTTGTCCAGCACCTGGCTCGCGATCCCGATCGAAAGGGTCGCCGCGCCGGCCCCGATCCCCGAATCGGTCAGGGTGGAGATGAACACGCCGATGGCGCCCAGACCGGCCAGGCCGACCACGATGTAGCAGCCCGCCGCGGTGATCCGAAGCAACCCCGGCGCCGGCGCGAGCGTCGCGCCGGAGAGCGTCGGCATGGGTCCGAATCCGAACGCGATCACGCCGGTCAGGACGCCGACCACCATCACCAGCGCCACCGCGATCGCGACCTGCGCCATGACCGAGAGGTACTTGTCCAGCACGAGGCGGCTCCTCGTCACCGGCCGGACCAGGAGATAGCGGAGCGTGCCGTTCGACGCCTCCGCCGCCACCGATTCACCGGAGAGCAGCGACGTGCCGAGCGGAAGGAAAAACGGCTGAACGAGCCACATCGCGGCCACCGCGGCGAACAGCCCGCTGTGCTTGGTCTCCTCGAAGAACGCGGCGCCCTGTCCGGATCCGTGCATGCCCGCCAGGACGATGACGGGCAGGGCAGCCAGCACGGCCATGCCGGCGGCGAACACCCACGTCCTGGGTCGGTGCCACGCCTTCGCGATCTCAACGCCGAACATCGGGTCCTCCACGGTCTCCACCGTTCGCGTCGTTCGCGTCGTTCGCGCCGACCTCGCCGGGCTGGCCGCCCGAGCCCTCGGCCCGGTCGCCGCCGGACTCGCCCACCAGGTCGAGGAACGTGTCCTCGAGGCTCGCCTGCTCCGGAACCAGCGCGCTGACCTCCACGCCCGCACCGACCAGGCCGGCGTTCACCGACGACGACGTCGCCGGAGCCGCCAGACGAACGCGGATCTCCTTGCGGCCGTCGACGGCATCGGCGCCGCCGTCCACGGACACGCCGTCCATGACGGCGAGCACCCGGTGCGCGCGTTCGACGTCGTCCACCTCGATCCGAACGGTGTCACCGGCCACGCGGAGCGCCGACGGCGGGCCCTCCGCGACGAGACGCCCGCGCGCCAGCACGCCGACGCGGTCGCACATCGCCTCCACCTCCCACAGCAGGTGACTGGAGACGAACACGGTGGTCCCGTCGTCCGCGAGGCGCCGCAGCAGCACGCGGACCTCCTTCATGCCGGCCGGATCCAGGCCGTTGGTGGGCTCATCCAGGACCAGGAGGTCGGGTGCGCCCAGCATCGCCAGCGCGATCCCGAGGCGCTGGCGCATCCCCTGGCTGTAGGCCTTCACCTTCTTCCCCGCGGCGTCCTCCAGCCCGACCAGGCGAAGGACATCGTCGATGCGGCCCAGCCTCGCCCGCCGATCATCAGCCGGACCGGACGCGTGCGCGAAGTACTCCAGGTTCCGCCGGCCGGACAGCCATTTCCACGCCGCCGGCTCCTCGATCATGGCGCCCACGCCCCGCAGCGCGCGCGCCGTCGTCGCCTCCGACTCGAACATCGGCTCGTCCAGCACCTCCACCTCGCCGCCTGTCGGAAACACCAGCCCGAGGAGCATGCGGATGGTCGTGGTCTTGCCGGCGCCGTTCGGCCCGAGGAAGCCGAACAGCGTCCCGCGCTCCACGGTGAGGTCGAGGCCGTCGACAGCGGCCGTACCGCCGTACCGCTTCGTCAGCGCGCGGACGGAGACGGCGTTCAGCGAAGATCAGGCTCCGCGGCGGCCAGCGCGCTCTGCGGCACCGCGCCGGCCAGGAGCCACGTCTGCCCCCCGACCGTGGCGAGCCGCACCGAGAAGAGCGGCCCGGAGAACGGCAGCAGCTTCTGCACGTTCAGCCCGTCGGTCGAACCCAGGCGGGCCAGCGTCGAGGCGTCCACGTGCACCGCCAGGA
Source organism: Actinomycetota bacterium (assembly GCA_040414485.1). Classification (GTDB taxonomy): domain Bacteria; phylum Actinomycetota; class UBA4738; order UBA4738; family UBA4738; genus JBEDUK01. Next base: position 67,012 of record JBEDUK010000061.1, on the reverse strand, counting down.
TGGTCGACCAGCCCGAGCCCAGGACACGCGCCGCATTGACGCCGGGCATCGAGGGAGGCGTCGACGCCGAACCGCCTGTGTGGTGGCGGTCCGTGGCGATCACCTTCGCGCCGGGCGGCGGGGTGAACCGGTACACGTTCGACGAGATGGGCGCGTAGCTCACCCGGACGAACGCTGCGGAGAGCGCCGCCGACGTGCCGCCCTTCGCGTACACACGAACGGCCAGCGGTACGTGGGTGGAGGCGTCCACTGCGATCGTCACTCGGCCGACCAGCGTGGTGGCGTCCCTCGGGATGAGCACCAGCGTGTAGGCCGCCCGGCCGGCGACGCGCTCGGGCGTGCCCGTTCGCACGACCGTGGTCGGGGACGCCGCCGCCAGCATCTGACGCGCGAGCGTCAGGGGATCGAACAGGTGAAGAAGGCGCGACCGTTCCGCCTGCGTCGCCGAATCGGCGGCCCGGAGCCGGGCGAGATCCCCGGCGTCGTACAGGCGGACGGCCGTGTACTCGGACGAGGACCAGAGCCACCCGCCGGTTCGGCTCACGTAGATCGCGCGCTCCTCGGTCGGGAGCAGCTCGTCGACGCGATACCCGTTCGAGGAGGACCAGATCCTGATCCGGTGCGTCCCGCTCAGTTCGGCGAGGAGGCCGGCCACGCCGGTCGGCGCCGGTCCCTGCTCGGGAAACGACGGGAGGCCCAGGTCGACGGTGGCGCTCACGGTTCCGGAGACGTCCGGTCCGTGTTCGGCGGCCTGGACGACATCGGCGATCAGCCGCTGCGGCGTCGTCGGCGGGAGATCCGGGTGCGCCCGCAGCCGCGTCGCCGCCACCGCCACACCGCCGGACAGCACGGCCAGCGCGAGCGCCGAGACCATGACGGCGCGGGGAACGGAGCGGAGCCGCTGGGATCGGATTCCGGCCACGTTCGACTTCTATCACGCGCTCGCCTGGGCGCGACACCCCGCGCCGCCGGGTGTCACCGAAGCGCCACAGGATGGACGCCTGCGAACGGGCCCGGCGATGGGCACCACTAGCCGACGGACGCGATCACCTCGCGCCGCACGGTGCAGGCCTCCAGTCGCGTGGAGCCGGGCCGGACGCCGATCCCGGGCCCCGACGGCACCGCCATGGTGCCGTCGCGGTCCACGACGAACGGCTCGGTGAGGTCCTCGGCGAAGTACCTGGCGCTGGCGCTCGTGTCGCCGGGCATGGTCACACCCGGCATCGCGGCCAGCGCCACGTTGACGGCGCGCCCGACACCCGTCTCGAGCATCCCGCCGATCCACACGGCCACGCCCCGATCGCGCGCCGCATCGTGCACGCGCCTCGCCTCGAGGATCCCTCCCACGCGGCCCTGTTTGATGTTGATCACCCGGCACGCGCCCATGTCGATCGCCACCGACGCGTCGTGGGCCGAACGGATCGATTCATCCAGGCAGATGGGGGTGCGGATCCCCGCGGCCAGCGCCGCATGGTCGGCCAGATCCTCGTGGTCCAGCGGTTGTTCCACCATGACCAGGTCGAATGCGTCGAGCTCCTGGAACACGCCGATGTCCTCGAGCGTGTACGCGGCGTTCGCGTCCACGGACAGGGGAACGTCAGGCCCGACGGCGTCCCGCACGGCTCGAACGACCCCCACGTCGCTGCCCGGTTCGATCTTGAGCTTGACCCGCCGGTAGCCGGCCTTCAGGTAGGCGCCGATCTCTTCGATCATCGCTTCAGGCGTGGACGCGATCCCCACGCTCACGCCGCACGGCACCCGCTCGCGCGAAGCCCCGAGAAACGTCGCCAGCGGCGTGTCGGTCGCGCGCAGCCAGGCGTCCAGCACCGCGGCCTCCAGCGCGGCCTTCGACATCCGGTGGCCTCGAACGAACCCGAGCACGGTTGCCACGTCCGAGGGATGGGCGATCTCACGCCCGGCGAGCGCCGGCCCGAGGTGGTCCCGCATCACGCCCCACGCGCCGGCGTTCCACTCCTCCGAATATCTCGGCGCCGGCGATGCGACGCATTCCCCCCATCCCTCGAAGCCGCCGGCCTCGACACGAACCAGGATCGCGTCCTTCGTTCGCTCCTCGCCGAAACTGGTTCTGAACGGCCGGACCAGCGGGAGCGCCACCTCGATCAGCTCGATGGCCTCGACGCGCACGGGGACGGCTTCTCTCGCATCATCGGCGGTCATCGCCACACCTCCGTCGGATCCGTGCGTTCGAACACGTACCGCCCGTCCCCCGTCACGCCCGTCACGATCATGCCGAGGTCGAAGCACGCTCGGAAGGCTTCCCCGGCGGCCTCTCGCCAGCGTCGCGCCAGCGGAGGGTCTCCCCGGCGAAGCGCAAGGTGGTCGGGAGGCACGGCGACGAGCGCCCGATCGGCCGGTTCGACACCGGTCGTCAACGGCTCCGGCGCGGCCCCGTCGAAGCCCGCGCGCATGGACAGGATCTCCGCGGCGTCCGGATGCGCCGCGGAGGGATCCCCGCCTCCCGGCGTGACCGCCGACGCCACCCGCCGTGAGGTCGTCACCCAGGACACCTCGAACCGGTCCGTGCGCTCGCCCCTGTTGAGGTCGTCACCCATCGGGCCGTAGAAGTCGGGCAGATATCGCGTGGCGACCGCGCCGAGGCGAAGGAGGTTGAACCGCGCGTTGCCCAGGAGCATCGGGTCGAACGTCCAGCGGATCTCGGTCAGCCCGTGATCCAGGGCCCAGGCCCGCTGCGCCAGCTTCAACGCGAGGCCCGCGCCGCGATTGCGCCACTCCGGCACCACGGCGAGCATGTGCGAGTGCAGGTGGAGGCCGTCGGCGACCCCGGCGAACCCGAGGACGTACCCGATCAAGCCACCGGCCGCGTTCTGGTCCCCCTCCGAGGTGCCCGTGTCCCAGGCGCCGTGGAAGGAACACCCCGCGTGCTGCATCGCTCTGAGCAACTCGCGACCGATGGGCTGCCCGCCCCACACGCGACCGATCACGCCCTGGACGGCGTCGCCGTCGCGAAGGGCGTCCAGTTCCGTGAGCCGAACGCTCGCCCAGGCGGCGGCTTTCTCCGCGTCCGCCCAGGCATCCGACGTGCCGTCCGACATGGCCCGTACCGTACCGCCAAGAGGGCCAGACGCTCCCTGCGGGAGCGTCTGGCCCCATGGCTCATGCACGATCTGCGATTCCACGCCCATCGGGTCGCTCACGCCCGTATCGCGGGCGGCCCGCTCGACCAGCACGGGTCCGATGAGTTCGGTGGACTGGTGGGATTCCGCCGGAAACCTCCCGGCAGCGGCGAGAGGAGTCGGTCCCTCTCGCCGCGAGGAGGCCTAGCAGCCAGCCACCTCGGGGGTCGCCTGCCGTCTATGCAAGTAGGACCACCTCCTTTCTCCCGTTGCTTCGAGTTTCGACCAAATCGGCGCGAAAGACAACGAGCCCTCGACCTGCGCGAACGGGTCTCGAAGACGCCGAAGCCCGCCTCCTTCGCGATGCAACGCCGAAGGGGCGGGCTCCGGTCGGATCCGCGCGCGGCGCGAACCCGGAGGTTCGATCAGCTACCGGCCGGTGGCGGCAGCTCCTGCCATTCGTTCTCGTCCTCGCCCGCGCGCCGGCCCTTCAGGAACCGGACCACCGCGGCGGCCGCGGCGGCGAAGAACGCGAACAGCACGAACTTCTTGAACTTGCCGCCCTTCTTCGACTCCACCTCGACGGTCTCTCCGTTGCCGTTCTTCTCGCCCATGGGGTCCTCCTCATCGGTCGCGTGGGGCTGGATGGACTCGAACCATCGACCTCATCCTTATCAGGGATGCGCTCTAACCGCCTGAGCTACAGCCCCGGGGCCCAGGCCCGCGACGTGGCCTGCGGCCGCCGGCCGGCCAAGCGTACCCGCGGCCTTCGAAGGCTGTCAAAGGCTGGAGCCGGAATGCGCTGGTCGCGGGCCTGATCAGGCCCTCAACGCTTCTCGGTGAGCGTCATGGAGACGCCCCCGACCACGTCCGAGACGAGGTTGTAGAGCACCGCGACCAACAGGTTCACCAGCGACCAGACGGCCACGCTGATGAGGCCGATGAGGAAGAGACGTTCGAACATCCACGGACCGTTGAACTGGAACGTGCCCTTCCCGGGCTGCGGCCCGAAGCCGGCGTTCTGCAGGATCCGACCGAGCGAATCGAGCACGCCGGTCAGCCCCATGATCCAGTACAGGATCAGCAGCGCGAACATGACCACGAGCATCAGGCAGAAGTAGAACAGCAGCGAGAACTTCAGCACCGACCAAGGTTGCACCTTCCGCACGACCACGCGCGTGCGGCGCGGCACCGGCCTCGGGCGGCCGCGCGGGCCGGGCTCGCGGACCGGGGGCTCCGGGTCGAGCCGCTCGATGTGGGGGGCATCAACCTGCTCGCTCGTTCTGGCCATCACGTCCACCTGCTCGCTGATCGTCATGAGGGTCTCACGCGCTGACGTCTGTTGTACCGGTCTCCAGAGTCATCGGCAAGCAGGGGACCATGGTGAAACAGTTCCTTCCTACGACTTCCGCCGGGCGTCATTCGTCCATCTGGGTGATCACCGGCGCGACGGCGGCCACCGAACGGCCGCGCTGAAGGCGCATCACCCGAACGCCCTGGGTGGCCCGCCCGGCCTTGCGGACCTGGGTGGCGCCGACCCTGATCACCTGGCCGTCGCTCGCGATCACCAGGATGTCCTGCTCCTTGCTGATGGCGAACGCGCCGGCGAGCTTGCCGACCTTCGACGTCAGCATGGCGGTCTTCACGCCGAGGCCCCCGCGGCCCTTCTTGGGGTATTCGTCGAAGTCCGTGCGCTTGCCGAACCCGTTGTCGGTCACGGTGAGCAGGCCGTCGCCCTGACTGGTTGCGACCATGGCGATGACCTCGTCCTCGCGCAGACGCATGCCGATCACGCCGGCGGTCTGGCGGCCCATCGGCCGGACGGAGGTTTCGCCGAACCGGATGGCCTGGCCCTGCCGCGACACCAGCACCAGGTCGTCGCGACCGTCCGTGAGCAGCGTGGAGATCAGCTCGTCGCCGTCGCGCAGGTTGATGGCCGCCAGACCCGTCCGCGGCGAGTCGTACTCCGGAAGCGCCGTCTTCTTCACCAGGCCGTTCTTCGTTGCGAACACCAGATACTTCCCGCCTTCGTAGTCCTTGATGTCGATGACGGCAGCGATGCGCTCGTCCGGTCCGAATGTCATTCCCGGCAGGTTCGCGACATATGTACCCCGTGCCTGGCGAGTTGCCTCGGGAACCTCGTGAACCTTCACGCGATAGACCTTGCCCTTGTTGGTGAACACCAGGAGCCAGTGATGCGTCGTGGTGGTGAACACCTGGCTGATGATGTCGTCCGCCTTGAGGTTCCCGCCGATCACGCCCTTGCCGCCGCGGCCCTGGCGGCGGTACGCCTCCATGGGCAGCCGCTTGACGTAGCCGGTCCGCGTGATCGTGATGATCACGTCCTGCTCCTGGATCAGGTCCTCGACGTCGAGATCGCCCTCGTCCGCGCGGATCTCGGTCCGGCGTTCGTCCGAGTACTTCTTGCGGATCTCGAGAAGCTCCTCCTTGACGACGCCGAGCAGCTTCTCCGGATGAGCCAGAAGATCCTGCAGGTACGCGATCTGCGCCAGGAGGTCGCGATGCTGCTGTTCGAGCTCCTCGCGCGAGAGCCTGGTCAGCCGCTTCAGCGGCATGTCGAGGATGGCGTTCGCCTGGATGTCCGAAAGCTCGAAGCGCTGCATGAGCTTCGCGCGCGCGTCCGGCGTGTCGTCGGCGCCGCGGATGATGGCGATGACCTCGTCGATGTTCGCCAGCGCGATCAGATAGCCCTGGATGACGTGGTCGCGTTCCTCCGCCTGGCGGAGCAGGTACCGGCTGCGTCGGGTGGTGACCTCGACCTGGTGGGCGATGTAGTGCCTGATCAGATCGACCAGACCCAGCGTTCGCGGCACGCCGTCGACCAGCGCGACCATGTTCACGCCGAACGTGTCCTGCAGCTGCGTGTGCTTGTACAGCTGGTTCAGAACCACGTGCGCGTTGGCGCCCTTGCGGAGCGGAAGCACCAGCCGCATGCCTCCGCGCTTGCTTGATTCGTCGCGGACGTCGGCGATATCGGCGATCCGCCGGTTGTCGACGAGCGTCGCGATCTTCTCGGCCAGCCTCGCCTTGTTCACCATGTACGGGATCTCGGTCACGACGATCTGCTCGCGGGCCTGGCGCGTCTCCTCGATCGTCACTCGGGCGCGCATCCGGACCGAGCCGCGACCCGTCTCGAAGGCCTGTCGGATGCCGTCGCGGCCCATGATGATGCCGGCGGTCGGAAAGTCAGGTCCCTTTACTTTCTTCATCAGATCCCGGAGCGTCGCCTCGGGGTCGTCGATCATCACCACGCATGCGTCGATGACCTCCCCGAGGTTGTGGGGCGGGATGTTGGTGGCCATGCCGACGGCGATACCTGACGAGCCGTTGACCAGTAGATTCGGGAACCGCGACGGCAGCACCGTGGGCTCCTGCTCGTAGCCGTCGAAGTTCGGGATGAAGTCGACGGTCTCCGCGTCGATGTCGCGCAGGAGCTCCATGGCGAGCGGCGCCAGTCGTGCTTCGGTGTTGTGACTGACGAGGCCGTTGGCGATGAACGAGTGGTCCGCCGACTCGACCCGCAGAGAGAACACCGGCTGCACGCCGGCGTCCTCGATCGATGCGACGGTCGCGAAGTAATACGAGCCGCCGGTGAGGGGTTCGATGACCGCCCGTGCCTCGTCGCGCGTGACGTGGGCGAGCAGCTCTTCGCGGGTGTCCGCCCGCTCCCAGCTCTCGACGAGGTCGACGTCGTGCTTGCGGAGCCACGCCACGTCGAGCGGATCGGTCGCGCCTTCGCGCCTCAGGTAGGCGGCGAGCTCGGGTATGCGATCCAGGCTGCGCCCCACGTGTGCGGGCAGGAAAGCGAGGTCGCGCGCCAGCTTGGCCTGCTTCCGCCCGTGAAAGCCGACGCGTGCGGCGAACAACCGGGCGTCTCGACGATTCGAGATCACGAGCTTCCATTCCCCGCGAGCGTTCAGGCTCTGCGTCGAGATCACGCCGAACTCCAGAAGGAGCTGCTGGACTTCAGCCGCGAGGGTCGCGCTCCGGGTCGAATACGAGATCTGGACGGACTTGCGGGGCAACAACGACGAGGAGCCGTCTCCTTCGAACAACGCCTGGAGGAAGCGTCGCTTGAACGCCGGGCTCGCGCGCCACACGAACGACGGCACGCACTTCGCATCGCTTCTCATCCCGATCATCTCCGCCAGCGGAGAGGTTCGGAAAGAGGACATGTCCTGGACGTCCAGTTCGTGCAGAAGGCTGCCTGAGCGGATCACCCTTCGGTAGACGTAGCGAGGACCGCCCACGATGCGGTCGTACGCGCCGGCGACATGACCGAAGAAATCGGAGTCCACGTCGTTGAAGCCGGCGCGGCGTTCGGACGCCCACCCTTCCGAGACGAACGCCCCCGCCAAGAGCGCAAGGTCATCCTGATCTGCCGCCAGAACTCCGTCCTCGTCCGCGGCGCGGCGGAGCACCGCCACGCGGTCGCCGGTTCGGATCTCCTGGAGGAGCTTCCAGACGAGCAGCGGCACGCCCAGGACGTCCACGAGGCAGAGCAGCGGGTGATTCCGGGTGCCGGTGAGCCGGAGCCCCTCGTTTGTCCGGAGCGCGAGCGTGGGATGCGATCCCGAGTGGAACAGCTTCGTGACCCTCTGCAGGTCGCCCTGCCGATCGAGGACCTTCAGATCGACGTCGAGCTCGGAGCTCTCGCGCATCCCGGCCGCCAGGTCGGCGAGCCGCACGGTTGCGTCGGACAGGCGCACCAGGCCGTCGCCGGTCACGCAATACCTCATGGCGCCTGCCGGATCGCCGTCGATCGTGCCGAAGTTCCCCTGCGGATCGACCAGCGGGTAGCGGAGCGAGAAGTCCTGGGCCATCCGGACCAGCGCGTCGTAGACCGCGCCCTCGCCGTGAGGGTGGTACTTCTTGATCACGTCCCCGACGGCCGCAGCGGACTTCCGGCGCGGGTTCGCCGGGATCAGCCCGCTTTCCATCATCGCGTAGACGATGCGCCGGTGGACCGGCTTCAGGCCGTCCCGCGCGTCGGGAAGCGCGCGCGAGACGATCACCGACATGGCGTAGTCGATGAACGAGGAGGAGATCTCCTCGTCGATCACGCGCTGTTCGATCTGGTTCGGTTCGACTGCCATGTGCGATTCGCCCCTGCGAGGCCGCGGACCGGCCCTTACGTGTCGATGAACGCGTACTTGGCGTTCTGCTGGATGAACTCGCGGCGGCCCTCGACGTCCTCACCCATCAGGATGCTGAACAGCCGGTCGGCCGCGGCGGCATCCTCCAGCGTGACCTGCACGAGGTTCCGCGTCTCCGGGTCCATGGTGGTCTCCCAGAGCTGTTCGGCCTCCATCTCGGCGAGCCCCTTGAACCGCTGGATGTCCAGCTTGCGCTCGCCGTTGCCGGCCCGGAAGTCCTCGAGCTCCTTGTCGTCCTTGAGGTAGGTGACCTTGCCGCCGACCTTCACGCGGTACAGCGGCGGCTGGGCGATGTAGATCTTGCCCGCCTCGATCAGGTCCTTCAGCCACCGGAAGAAGAACGTGAGCAGCAGCGTCCGGATGTGCGCGCCGTCCACGTCGGCATCCGCGAGGATCGCGATCTTTCCGTACCGCGCCTTGGAGATGTCGAACTCCTCCCCGACGCCCGTGCCGATCGCGCTGATCAGGGCCTGGATCTCGAGGTTCTCCAGCACCTTGTGCAGGCGCGCCTTCTCCACGTTCAGGATCTTGCCCCGGATGGGCAGGATCGCCTGGAACGACCGCTCGCGGGCCTGCTTGGCGGAGCCGCCGGCCGAGTCGCCCTCCACGATGAAGATCTCGCAGACGTCGGCGTCGGTGAGCTGGCAGTCCGCCAGCTTGCCGGGCAGCGAGCTCGACCCGAGCAGGCCTTTGCGGCGGGTGAGATCTCGCGCCTGGCGCGCGGCGATCCGCGCCTTCGCCGCCTGCTGGCCCTTCGTGATGATCCGCTTCGCCTCGGTGGGGTTCTCCTCGAGCCAGGTCATGAGCAGGTCGTTGACCGTCGTCTCGACGAAGGACCGCATCTCGGTGTTGCCGAGCTTCGTCTTCGTCTGTCCTTCGAACTGGGGCTCGGCGAGCTTCACGGCCACGATGGCCGTCAGGCCTTCGCGGATGTCCTCGCCCAGAAGGTTGTCGTCCTTCTCCTTGAGCAGGCCCTTCGTGCGGGCGTAGCGGTTGATCACGTTGGTGAGGGCCTTCTTGAAGCCCTCCTCATGCATGCCGCCTTCGTGAGTGTTAATAGTATTAGCAAAAGTGTGGAGCGATTCGGCGAACCCGGTGTTCCACTGCATGGCCACGTCGACCTCGCTGCGCTCGCCCTCCCGCGTGAAGTGGATGACCTTCGAATGCAGCGGATCCTTGCCCTGCGCGACGAACCGGACGAAGTCCGAAAGGCCGCCGCTCGCCTTGTACACCGCTCGCCAGGCCGGGTCCTCGCGCTCGTCGACGAGCGCGATCTCGACGCCGCGGACGAGGAACGACTGCTCGTGGAGGCGCTCCGACAGCGTCGCCCGGTTGAACTCCACCGTGTCCGTGAACACGGCCGGGTCGGGCCAGAACGTCACCGTGGTGCCGGTCTTCGTGGAGGGCTTGACGCGTTCGAGCTTGGTGACCGGACGGCCGCGTTCGAGCTCCTGACGCCACAGGAAGCCCTGGCGTGCGACCTCGACGATCAGGCGCCGCGAGAGGGCGTTCACGACCGAAACGCCCACGCCATGCAGCCCGCCGGACACCGCGTAGGACTCTCCGCCGAACTTCCCGCCGGCGTGCAGCGTGGTCAGGACGATCTCGACCGCGGGCTTGCGGTCGCGGCGGCCGGGGATGGGGTCGACGGGAATCCCACGGCCGTTGTCGACCACCTGGACGCCCCCATCGGCGAGCACCCGAACGAGGATCTTCGAACAGAATCCCCCGAGCGCCTCGTCGATGGAGTTGTCCACCACTTCGTACACCAGGTGGTGGAGGCCGCGGGGCCCGGTGGACCCGATGTACATCCCCGGGCGCTTCCGGACCGGCTCCAGACCCTCCAGTACCGTGATGTCCTCAGCGCCGTATGAGATCTCTCCAGCAGGGCTCGCCACTCCACCTCCGATGCGGGGCATGCTCCACCCGCGATGGCTTCCCGAGGGGGGAAATGGGACCACGGGCGGGTGGTTCCAACTGCCACGTATTCTAACATGCGCGGGCGACATTCCGGCTCGCCATTGAGGCTGTTTCGTGCCCGCACGGCGTGCGTCCGAACGCCCAACGGGGCCCAGAAGTGACCCTCCGCCTCGCCTCGATTACGTGGGCGGGACCGCGGTCCCCACAACGACGCGGATCCCGCTCACGGCCGCCCGCCCCAGGACGTCGTTCGCGTTGGTGACGACCGTCGGCGCGAGGAAACGGATCTGCGTCGCCCACGCCGTGGACGACACGCGCACGGTCAGGACGCCGGTCTCGTCGATGCCGCCGGGCGCCGTCTCGGCGGCCAGCGGCTCCCCGACGACATCGCTCCAGCGGCGCCCGAGGTCGCCGGTGGCGAGTCCGGTTCGGAACCGCGCCTCAGACCCGAGCAGGCTCTCCAGCACGTCCCCGATCGGCTTGGGCGCCCCCGCGCCTTCAGCGGCGGGATCCTCCTTCGGCGGGATCGGCATGCCCGCGCGCCACGGCGGCGTCCACGTAGGCGTTCTGCGGGACGCGCGAGGTCGGCGCGAGGGTCGCTCGGTCATTCGACCGTCACCGAGCCCTCCTTGACCCGCCACACGGCCGCTTCGTTCGGCACCTGCGCGTCGTCCGGAACGGCCAGGAAGACCTGGCCGCGCCCGGCGAGCGAGGACGCCATGCGGGCCCGGCGCTCCGGATCGAACGGCGAGAACGGATCGTCCAGGTAGGTGATCGGCGGCTCGCCGACCTCCTCCGTGGTGGCGCCCGCCAGCGCCAGCCTGAGCGCGACGGCCGCGCCCCAGGCCTCGCCGTGCGACGCGAATCCCCGTGCGACCAGGCCTTCGACCTCCAGCCCGAGGTCGTCGCGATGTGGGCCGACCAGCGAGGTTCTTCGGATCAGTTCGTCCTGGCGGCGCTCGGCAAGCCGCTGTTCGTATGACGGCGTCACCTCGTCGGGCGTGTCCGCGGCCTCCCCTCCGGGCACCGAAGGAATGTAGGTGCCCACGAGCGTCTCCTTCGGGTTGCCGGTGAGGGCGGAGAACTCGACCGCCGCCTTCGGCTTGATCGCCCGAACAGCCTGCGCCCGGAGCGCGGTCACCGCGGCCCCGGCGCCCACCAGCTGCGCATCCCACCCGGAGAGGCCCTCGGGCTCACGCCCGCGACCGTCCCAGTCCTTCAGCAGCCGATTGCGTTGGCGAAGCGTCCGCTCGTAGGCGGTCAGGGCCGGCTCGCGGGCAGGCCACAGCGTGACGAGCGTCTCGTCCATGAACCGGCGGCGCTGATCCGGATCGCCCTGGATGACGGACAGATCGTCCGGCCCGCTGAACACGGCCCTGACCGAGGCGCGAAGGTCGCGCCGGCGGCGCACCGCCGTCCGGTTGACCTGGACGCGGTTCTGGCCGGTGGGCCTGACCTCCACCTCGATCAGGAACCGGCCGGTCTCCGTGACGACCTCCCCGCGCAGGACCGCTGACGGAGCTCCGATCCGGACCAGAGGCATGTCCGAATGGACGCGGGGCGACGCCAGCGCGCACAGGTAGTGCATGGCTTCGAGCAGGTTCGTCTTGCCCTGTCCGTTCGGCCCGACGACCGCGACGAGGCCCGACGGGACCTCCAGGACCGTCTCCCGATGGTTCCGAAAGTCGCGCGCTTCGATCCAGGCCAGCCGCACCCTTCGGAGCCTACGGGCTTCAGCCGACGTGGGCGGGCAGGCGGACGGGCATCACCAGATACAGGAACTCCTCGCTCTCGCCCTTGACGATGGCCGGCTTCAGGCCGTCCCTGACCTCGATCGCGATCCGCTCCCCGGCAGCGGCCGTCAGGCCGTCCGCGAGGTACTGCGGGTTGAACGCCGCCACCAGGTCCTGGCCCTCGTACTGCGCCTCGACCACCTCGACGGCGGTTCCGAGGTCCGGCGATGAGGACGTCAGCCGAATGCCCAGCGCGTTGAACTCCATCTTCACCGGAGAGCTCTCGCGCGCGAGCAACCCGACGCGCCGGACGGCGTCGAGGAACTGCTGGCGGGAGGCGGACAGGCGGTTCTCGTACGCCTCGGGGAGCAACTGCCGGTAGTTCGGGAACTCGCCTTCGATCAGGCGGGACGAGAGGGTCACGTTGCTGACCTGGAACGACACGGACGACTGATCGACGAAGAGCGTGATCTCGCGCTTCTCGTCGCCGCCCGCCGCGCGGCCGGCCTCCGCGAGTGCCCGCTCCGGCACGAGGGCCTTGGCTTCGCCCTGCGCGGTGGCAGTGAGCTCGCGGAGCGCCAGACGGTACGAGTCGGTTGCCACCAGCGTGAGGCCCTCCGGGGTGATCTCCAGGAGCACGCCGGTCAGGATCGGTCTGGCCTCGTCCCGTGACGCGGCGCGCGTGACCTGGGTGACGCCCTCGGAGAACGCGTCGGCGGCGACCGTCACCTGGGTCCCCGACGGATCCTGAAGGATCGGGAAGTCCTCCGCCGGCAGACAGCGGATGGTCCCCCGATAGTTGCTGGACACGACGGTGGCCTGGCCGTCCTTCGCCTCGAACTCGACCGGAGCCGGCTCGAAGCTCTTCACCATGTCCGCGAGTAGGCGGGCGGGCACAAGGGCGACCCCGTCTTCCTGCACCTGGACATCCAGACGGAACCGTGCCGACACCTCGAGGTCCGTGGTGGCGAGCACCAGCTCGGACCCGGTGGCGTTCATCAGGACTCCGGTCAGGGCCGGGATGCCGGGCCTGGACGAAACGGCCCGCTGGACCGTCTGGAGCGCGTCCGAGAGGACGTCCCGATCACACTTGAACTTCACCGCGCACCTCCCGATGCTCGTGCTACTGACGGCTGATTGAGGTCATTCCAGGACCAGTTGCCGTAGGGGCTGTGGAGCATGTGCAAAACGGCCCATCGGCCGAGCGTACCGGCCGGATAGGACAGCGGACGCCGGTGGACAAGCGGGTCGGTGGATGCACCGATCCGGGAGCGGACCGCATGCGCCGGGGCCGGTCGTGTGGACACTGCGGCCGCGTACGCACCGCCAGCGCCGCGGATCTCCACACGGTTTCGCCCACGGGCCGCGCCGATCATGGCGTGGCCCCCCGGTTCCTCGCCCGGATCTTCTTCGTGAGCTCCTGCACCTGGCGGTAGACGCTGCCGCGCGCCGGCATGAGCGACTCGATCTTCTTGATCCCGTGGAGCGCCGTGGTGTGGTCGCGCTCGAACAGCTCGCCGATCTTGATCAGCGACAGCCCGGTCAGTTCGCGGAGCAGATACATCGCGATGTGCCGCGCCGTCGTGAGGGGGCGGGACCGGCTCTTGGAGATCAGGTCGGCCGGCTCCAGCCCGAAGTAGGCGGCCGTCTCGTCCATGATCAGGGCGGCAGAGATCTCGTTGCCGATGTCCGGGAGGAGATCCTCGAGCGCGCGTTCGGCCACCGGCAGTGTGATCGGCTGGCGCGAGAGCGATGCGAACGCGACCACCCGGAGCAGGGCACCCTCGAGCTCCCGGATGTTCGAATCGAATTTCGACGCGATGAAGTGCTGCACGTTCTGGGGCACGGCGATCCGGTCACGGTCGGCCTTCAACTGCAGGATGGCGATGCGCGTTTCGAGGTCCGGTGGCTGCACGTCCACGACCAGGCCGCTGCGGAAGCGGCTGCGCAAGCGCTCCTCGATCCCGCCGAGCTCCTGCGGTGGGCGGTCGCTCGCGATGACGATCTGTCCCTCGCGCTGGTGCAGGTGATTGAAGGTGTGAAAGAACTCGCGCTGCGTCTCCTCCGCCCTGGTCAGGAACTGGACGTCGTCGAGGAGCAACACCTCGATGTCACGGTACTGGCGCTGAAACAGGTACCCGCGCCCCTCCCTGACCGCCCGGATGAACTCGGTCATGAAGCTCTCGCTGGTTACGTAGCGCACGCGAGTCCTCGGCGCCAGTCGCCGCATGTGGTTCCCGATCGCGAACAGCAGGTGGGTCTTGCCCAGGCCGACGCCGCCGTAGATGAACAGGGGGTTGTACGCGCGGGAGGGCGGGGCCTCGGCGACCGCCATGGCTGCCGCGTGGGCGAACTTGTTGCTCGGGCCGGGAACGAAGTCATCGAACGTATACCGGCTGGGGAGGCCGGACGGAGCCTGGTCGGCGTCCTCCAGCGAGGCCTGGTCAGGGCCGGCACCGCGATGCCCGGCGGTGACGCCCGAGGCACGGCGCGGACGCCCCGCCCTCGGCTCGCCGTCGGGTGCCGGAGGGTCCGCCGTCCCTGTCATGCTTCCGGCGGCGTCGTCGGGCTCCTGGGCGGCGTCGTTCGTGAGGACGTTCAACGCGTCTGCGCCGGTTCCTGGGTCGATCGACGCGATGCGCACCGACAGTCCTGCACCTGGGCCGAGCGGCCCGCGGGCCGCCTCCTGGAGGACGGCGAAGTACCGCACGGTCAGGGTTCGGGCGACATACTGGCTCGGGGCCGACAGCTCGAGGGTCGGCGGATCGCCCTCGAGGGCGACCGGCTGGAGGTCGGCGAACCACATCGCGTACGTGGCCGCCGGCACGGCCTCCCGGAGTCGCTGCTGAACGGCATGCCAGGTGCGCGCGAGGCGATCACCGGCACCGGTGCCGGGGTCATCTGGAACGTCGTCGTCGTTCGTATGGGCTTGAGTGCCGGTTGCGGATCCCCCGGCGGTCTCCTCGGTGCGGATCGGGTGGGCAGGATCGATCACACGGACAGACATAGACTGCGGCGCTTTCCACATCGGGTTTCCACAGGTGTGGAAACGGCGACCCGTCGTTTCGGGGGAGGCTCCGCACTGGATGGGGGGGCCGGCGGGGTGAGGCGGAGTATAGGCGGAGCCTCGCTCGGCACGGCAACGGGCCTCCCGCGTTGTGTCGACCTTTCTCCACAGCATCGGGGTGCCGGCCTTCGGGTTCATACCGGCCGGACCGGTTCATCCGACCGGCCGGTATACTGCCTGCTCCGTTATCCACCGGAGCCGCGTCGAGCGTGTGCGCGCAGCGCGTCGTCGCGCGCGGATCCGGCGCCAACCGCGCCGTTCGTTTGGCGCCGAGCGAATCCCGAAGCGAGAGGCACCGCCGTGAAGAAGACGTTCCAGCCGAACAACCGCAAGCGCAAGAAGACGCACGGGTTCCGCATCAGGATGCGAACTCGCGGCGGGCGCGCCGTGCTCGCCCGGCGCCGCGCGAAGGGTCGGGCCCGGCTGTCGGCCTGATGGCCGCCCCGGACCGTCCCGCTCCATCCCGCAAGTCCGGCCGACTCACCGCCGATCGCGACATCCGCCGAACCATGCGCACCGGCCGGCGGGCCGCGAAAGGGCGGGTGGTACTGTACGTTGTGCCTGCGGACCAGGCCACGAGGGCCGCGTTCGTCAGCGGCCGCCGGGTGGGGAACGCCGTCGCCCGCAACCGGGCGCGCCGCTTGATGCGTGAGGCATGGCGCGCGCTTTTGCCAGAGATCCCAGGAGGGTTCGACATCGTCTTCGTGGCTCGAACAGACGTCGAAGCGGCCGGCATGCATGACATGCTCACGGACATGAGGGGGGCGCTGGAGCGGGTTGGCGCCCTGACACCGTGAACCGGCGTCTCACGCTCCTCGTCTGGATCGCTGGGTGGCCACTGCGCCAGGCGCTTCTGCTCCCGATCAGGCTCTACCGGGTTGCTCTCGGGTACCTGTTTGGGGGGAATTGCCGCTTTTATCCCTCCTGCTCGGCCTATGCGGAACTCGCGATCAGCCGCGCCGGGGCGATCCGTGGCCTCGTGCTGACCGTGTGGCGCGTGGCTCGGTGCTCGCCGCTTTCGGCCGGCGGGGTCGACGAACCCCCGGTCTCGGCAGCGTGGCGGATCCTGCACCCTGACGCGACCGGTGCGGCGGAACCGACTGGTGGCGCGATCGCCGAGGTGCCGGCATGATCGCCGTTCAGATCTGGCAGTCGATCCTGAACGCGCTCGGGTCGGTCCTGGCCTGGCTCTATTCGATCATCCCGAGCTACGGGATCGACATCATCATCCTGACGATCGTGATCCGCCTGTTGCTGCTCCCGCTCGGCGTCAAGCAGATCCGCTCGATGCAGGCCACTCAGGCGCTGCAGCCGAAGCTCAAGGCGCTGCAGCAGAAGTACAAGAACGACAAGCAACGCCTCTACCAGGAGACGCAGAACCTCTACAAGGAATACGGCTACAACCCGTTGAGCGGCTGCCTGCCGTTGCTCCTCCAACTTCCGGTGCTGATCGCGCTGTTTGCCGTGCTGCGGACGCAGGGTGGGTACATCGCGCAGGGCAACGGCGGCCATATCCCCAAGTCGAGCGACCCGAACAGCCTGTACCAGGCGATCGTGCACAACGAGCCCGGGTTCATCAAGGGGACGGGCTTCCTCGGCACCAACCTGCTGTGCTCCGCCGTGCAATCGGGCAAGGGTCAAGTCAGCACGATCCCTCCGGGCAGCAAGCCGCCCGCGGGAAAGGGCCCGCCCGACGTGACGACCCTGAACTGCGGCGGGTCGTTCCCCTCGAACATGCCGTACTACGTGCTGGCGCTGCTGATGGTGGGCACCACGTATTTCCAGCAACGGCAGATGACTCGGGCGTCGCCGGCCGGTTCGAACAACCAGCAACAGGCGATCATGCGCGTCATGCCGCTGCTGTTCGGCTTCTGGGGGTTCATCTTCCCAGCCGGGCTGGTCGTGTACTGGACCACCACGAACACGATCCAGATCGGCCAGCAGTGGTTCCTGTTGCATCGCAAGGGCGCTCCGTATGCGCTCGCCAAGCAGGGGGAACAGCCTCCGGGCGACACGAAGGGACCAAGGGCGCCGAAGTCCGGCTCGAGCAAGACGAGCGGCGGTCAGACTCCGGCGAAGTCGGGACCGTCGCGGCCCCCAACGCAAGGAACCGACAAGCGACCACGGGGAGGTGTCGTTCCTCGCCGGCAATCGGGGAACGGCAACCCCGGCAAGGGCGGATCCGGTGGGTCGGGTCCGAACGGGGGCCGATCCGGTCAGCGACGTCAGACCGGTGGAGGCGGGGATGCGGGAAGTCGAAAAAAGCGCCCCAAGCGTTGAGGAGGCCGTCGACGCCGCGCTTGAGGAACTCGGCGTCAGCGAGCAGGAGGCCTCGATCGAGGTGGTACATGAGGCGCGAGCCGGCCTGCTCGGGCTCGGCTCCCAGCCGGCCACCGTTCGTGTGCGCGCGCCCGACCGGCCCACGGTCCCCGGCGCGGAGGACGAAGCCGCCGGTGCTCCTGACGGCGCTGACCTGGGAATAGAGGCGAGCACCCAGGCCGTCGGCGACGAGTCCGAGGCCGACGATCAGGCGGATATCGCGGCCGACTTCATCGAGGACGTCCTCGATCGGATGGGCATGCGCGCGTCCGTCGAGATCTCCGAAGACGATGCCGGCACCTACGTCGAGATCTGGGGCGAAGAGGACGAGGACGCCATCGGCGCATTGATCGGGCGCCGAGGGAGCACGCTCGACGGGCTCCAGGAGTTGGTGCGCAGCGTGGTCATGCGCCAGACCGGTGAGCGATGCTCGGTGCTCGTCGATGTCGAGGATTACCGCAAGCGCCGCCGCGACCAGGTCCTCCGCCGCGCGAACGACGCCGTCGCCCGGGTTCGAAAGACGGGTAAGGAGGTTGCACTCGAACCTATGAGTGCGTACGAACGCAAACTCGTGCATGACAGAGTTGCGGCGATCGGCGGCCTGGAGACGTTCAGCGAGGGACAGGAGCCGAACCGACGGGTCGTGGTGCGGACGACCGAACCGGGCGGCGCCACGAGCGACGCGTGAGGCGCCAGGCATCGCGTTTCACGTGAAACGCGATGGATCGTTCAATCGCACCTGACGTCGAAGCGACCCTGCGGCGGTTCGCCGAGCTCCTCACCGACCGCGCAGTTCCCCAGGGGTTTATCGCCGAACGGGATGCGACGCGGATCTGGGAACGTCACGTCGTCGACTCAATGCGCGTCGTGCCGCTCATCCCGCGGAGCGCCGCCGATGCCGTCGACATCGGTTCCGGCGCCGGCCTTCCTGGGGTGGTGGTAGCGGCGGCACGTCCGAGCCTCCGTGTGACCTTGCTCGAAGCACAGCGCAAGCGGGTTGCGTTCCTCGAGTTCGTTGTCGCTGAGCTCGCGCTTCCGAACACGCGGGTTGTCCACGGTCGAGCCGAGGAGGTCAGAGTGGAGGCAGACGTGGCGTTCGCGCGAGCCGTCGGTTCCGCCGCAGCCGCGTGGAGCCTGGCACAGCGGGTCCTTCGACCGGGCGGATCATTGCTGTACTTCGCGGGCCGCTCCTGGTCGACCCACGATCTCGACGGCCTCGAGGACACCACGGTGACGCCATGCGACCTGGGCGCTTCGGGAGGTGTCGGCCCGATCGTTATGATCAGCTGCGGCGACTTGAACGCCCTTCCCCGTGCATGAGCGTCGCTCCCGAATGACTGCGCACGGCTCACCGGAGGAGAACACGCTTCGCGTGGTGGACTGACGGACGAGGCAGGGCTTGGCACACGACACGAGCGAGCGAAGCAGCGGCGATGGCATGGCCGATCGCACAGCGCGTGTGATCGCCGTCGCGAACCAGAAGGGTGGCGTCGGGAAAACGACGACCACGGTGAATCTCGCAGCGGTCCTGGCAGAACTGGGGAGGTCGGTCGTCGTGGTCGACCTCGACCCGCAGGGAAACGCCTCGACGAGCCTTGGCGTTGGGCGTGCCGCGCGGTCGCACTCGGTGTACGAGGTGATCACGGGTCGCCTTCCTGCGGCGGAAGCCCTGGTCGACACGGGGATCGCGGGTCTTCGACTTCTTCCGTCGACTGTGGACCTCGCCGGTGCGGAGATCGAAATGGTCGGTCAATTCGCACGCGAATCGCTGCTCAAGCATGCACTGCAGCCGCTTCGGCGGGCGGCGGACGTCGTGCTGCTGGACTGCCCACCGTCCTTGGGGCTCCTGACCGTGAACGCGCTCACTGCTGCCGACGAGGTGATCGTCCCCATCCAGTGCGAGTACTTCGCGCTGGAGGGTCTCGGGCAGCTGCTTCGGAATCTCCGTCTGGTGCAGCAGAATGTCAACCCGAACCTGAGGCTCAATGGCATCATCCTCACGATGTACGACTCGCGGACGAAGCTCGCGGAACAGGTGGTCGCGGAGGTCCGGTCCTATTTCGGTGCACATGTCTACCGGGCGGCGGTGCCGCGCTCGGTCCGGGCATCTGAGGCCCCTGGGTTCGGCATGCCGGTCGTGACCTACGATGCGTCGTCGCGGGCCGCCGTCGCCTACCGGGAACTGGGGCGCGAGTTCGTCGAGCGACCGGTGGAAGGGGCGAATCCGGCCGCGTTCGCGACCGACTCCATGGGCGACCTGGTGGTCGAAGCCGTCGAAGCCGTGGCGCCCGACACGAAGCGCTCCACCGCGTCGACCGCGGAGGCGACGACGGTCGATGCCGCCGCCTCGCCGGCGGTGTTCGCACTGGAAGAGCCCGTCTCGCGCGACGAGCCCGCCGGGACCACGGCCGCCGACGCGCCGGCGGTTCCCGAAGTCGAACCTGATCAGTTCCAGAACGATGGCCCGGAGGATGCGCGATCGGATGAGGACGAGCCGGTCGGTGGTCCCGGTCAGGAGCCGCCTGTGACCGCGGCCCGCCGGAGCCGCTGGCCGTTCCGCAAGGCGAAGGGAGAGGGTCCATGAGACGAGGTGGCCTTGGTCGGGGCCTGTCGGCGCTGATTCCCGGGGCCGCGGAGGAGCGCGGTCTGGTGGACGTCCCCGTCGACGCCATCACGCCGAACCCCCGCCAACCGAGAGGACGATTCGACGAGGACGCCCTCGCCTCGCTCGCGCGTTCGATCCAGGAGGTCGGGGTGCTGCAGCCCGTGATCGTCCGGTCGCGCGAGGGAGGCTACGAACTGGTGGCCGGGGAACGGCGGCTCAGGGCGGCACGGCTCGCGGGCCTGGTGAGCATCCCGGCGATCATCCGCGAGGGCGACGATACCGACTCGCTGCGCGAGGCTCTGATCGAGAACGTCCATCGCGAGGACCTCGGTCCGCTCGAACTGGCCGCAGCGTTCCAGGAACTGCTCGACGACCTGGGCGTGACGCAGGACGTGGCGGCCGAACGCCTGGGGTTCTCCAGAGCGCACATCGCGAACACGATCCGGCTCCTTTCGCTCCCTCCCGACGTGCAGCGACTCCTGGCGGACGGCCGCATCCAGGCCGGTCACGGACGCGCGCTGCTCGCGTTGCCGAATGACGAGGCGCGATCGAGCCTCGCACTTCGGATCGTCGCCGAAGGGCTGTCGGTTCGTGAGGTGGAACGCCTGGTTCGCCAGTACACGTCGATGCCGGAGCGCCGTGTTCGCTCGAGGACCACGCCTCTGTACGAGGTGGCGGAAACGCTGACGGAGCGCCTGGAGGCGCCGGTTCAGGTCACGATGGGAAAGCGCCGCGGTCGGATCGTGATCACCTTCGCATCGGCCGAGGACCTGGAGCGGCTCCTCGAGCTTCTGACGGATCGTGCCGACGGTCCGGCCCCCGCGACGACCGCTCAGATGCCTCCTCCGGAGTCCGGCATCCTGGTCATCGACCCCGATGGAGCGGAGGGATGAAGGTCACCCGGATGGATGGCGATCGCGACGCCGAGATGCGCCGGGGCGCGAAGGCGCTCCTCCTTGGCGCCGCGCTCGGCGGCATCATCCTGGTGCTGGCCCGTCGGCGCGGGTAATCAGCCAGGACACGGCCTGGCGTAACAGAGACAGATAGTAAGGTGGCCTGACGATCGGTGCCCGCGGGGGAGCGGGTTCGATCATGAACGAACCGAATCGGCCTCCGCCGAGAGCGGATCCGTCGGACTCGGGCGCTCCTGTTCATCCCCTCCGGGCTCGGACCCCGCGAAGTACGCGTCGACCGCGTCGGCGACGGCGACCACGATGCGGTCGTGGAACACCGGGTCGCGCAGCGCCGCCTCCTCGCGGGGATTCGTGATGAAGCACGGCTCCACGCGCACCGCCGGCATCCTCGTCTCGCGCAGGATCGGTAGCCACTTGGGATGAGTGCGGCCGTCGACCAACCCGAGCGCGGTGAGCTCGCGTTGGATGAGCTCGGCGAGACGCTGTCCGGCGGGCGAGGACCAGTCCTCGCGTCCGCAGTAGAACACGGTCGTTCCCTCCGCCTCAGGCTCCGCCTGGGAGTTCAGATGCAGCCCGATCAGGAGTCGCGCCCCTGCGTCGTTGGCCGCCCGAGCGCGTACGGACGGCGCCGGATCGTCGTCGGCGCCTCGGAGCAGCAACGGGGCCGCGCCGCGGGCGCGCAGTTCGGCTGCCAGGGCCTCCGCGAGCTGATAGGCCACCCCGGACTCGAGCAAGCCCGTGGGCCCGGCGGCGCCGGGGTCCTCCGCACCATGGCCGGGATCGATCGCGATGACGGCCCCCAGCATCTGCACGGGCGAGAGCTGGCGAAGCGCCTCCCGCTCGCGGAGCGCAGGCGCCACCGGTTCACGCGCCTCCGGCCGCAGTCGGGCGAATGCCTGGACCGTGCTGTCCCCGGCGATCCCATCGTCGGGCATGCCGACATTTCGTTGGAACTCCCGGAGGGCCCGATCAGTGCGAGGTCCGAAGATCCCGTCCTCGCGTCCGGCGTCGAATCCGAACGAGTTGAGGCGCGCCTGCAGCGTCCGGACGTCATCGCCGCGGACCATCGGATATCGCAGGTACACGACGCGGTCGCCGAGCACGTGCCCGGCTTCGACCATCTCCTGCCAGGTGGTCGGCCCCACGACGCCGTCGACGATCAGGTGTCGACGCTGCTGGAACTCACGGACCGCGGCCTCGGTGCCAGTCCCGAAATGTCCCTGTTCGTCCGGATCTGTGCGGAACCCAAGGGCATGGAGGCGGGCCTGGACGTCGCGAACGGGCTGGCCCTCCGAATCTCGAGCGAGATCCCGCATGTCCCTATGGTGCCACGACCCGTGGCCCGTTCGGTGTTCGCAGACGTCCCTCCGCGCGGAGGAAGTCGCGGATCAGGCCGACAGGAAGGGCTCGATCTCCCGGACGATGGCGTCCTTGCCGCGAGCGCCCTGGATGCGCCTCTGCTCCTTGCCGTCCTTGAACAGGAGCAGCGTTGGGATGCTCATGACGCCGAGGTCGAACGTCACGTTCGGGTTCTCGTCCACGTTCACCTTCGCTGCCAGCATCCGGCCGCCGTACTCCCGGGCGATCGCCTCGACCGCCGGCGAGATCAGGTGACACGGCACGCACCATTCGGCCCAGAAGTCCACCAGGACCGGAAGGTCAGCTTCCAGGACGTTCGTCTTGAAGTCGGCCTCACCGACCGTGATGACGCTGGTGGTTTCTTCGGCCGGCGCCTGGGCGGTCTCTTCGCTCATCATCTCCGTGCTCCTCTCGCGGGCCGGACGTTCTCTGCGATCCATAAATCCTCAGCCCTCCATTCGCGAAACATACTCGCTGGTGAGGGTATTCCCCGGACCATCCGAGACGGAACCGGCGCCCGGCGCGGACGGAAACGGAAGGCGGATCGGGCTTCCTGGGAAGGACAGGTCGTCAGTGGCCGAGCGCCTCGAGGTAGCGCTCCGCGTCGATCGCGGCCTTCGCGCCCATCCCGGCGGCGGTGATCGCCTGGCGGTAGATCCGGTCGACGACGTCGCCGGCGGCGAACACGCCGTCGACGCTCGTGCGGGTGGTGGGCTCGGCCACGACCAGGTAGCCACCGTCCATCTCGAGCGCGCCCTCGAACAGCTGCGTGTTCGGCGTGTGCCCGATCGCGACGAAGATCCCCTGCACCTCGATCTCGGAGGTCTCGCCCGTCGCCACGTCCTTCAGACGCGCGCCGGACACAGAGCCGTCGCCGAGCACCTCATCGATCTCCGCGTTCCAGACGAACGAGATCTTCTCGTTCGCGAGCGCCCGGTCCTGCATGATCTTCGACGCGCGCAGCGTGTCGCGCCGGTGCACGACGGTGACCTTCGTCGCGAACCTGGTGAGGAACAGCGCCTCCTCCATTGCCGAATCGCCGCCGCCGACCACGATGATCTCCCGTCCGCGGAAGAAGAACCCGTCGCAGGTGGCGCACGTCGACACGCCTCGGCCCAGGAGCTGACGCTCGGATTCGAGCCCGAGCATCTTCGCCGACGCGCCCGTCGCGATGATCAGCGTGCGCGCGAGCCACGTCTCGTCGCCCGAGGCAACGCGGAACGGCCGCTGCGAGAGGTCGACCTCCGTCGCCGCCTGATGAAGGAGCTCGGCGTCGAAGCGTGCAGCCTGCTTCTCCATCGCCTCCATGAGCTCGGGTCCGAGGACCGCGTCGGGGAATCCCGGGAAGTTCTCGACCTCGGTGGTGAGCATCAGCTGGCCACCGGCGTCGACGCCCTTGAGGACCAGCGGGCGAAGATTGGCCCGCGCGGCGTAGAGGGCCGCCGTCAAGCCGGCCGGGCCGGAGCCCAGGATCAGGACGTCGCGTTCGTCCGCGCTGTTCGATTCGGCGTCGCTCGGGGGCATCGGCTGCATCCTAGGACATGGAGAACCACCGGCAGGCGGCGCATGTTCCGAGCGCCGGATCCCCTCGGCGCGGCGGTGCGACGGCGTCGTGGCCCGTCCGCGTGCGGGTCGGTCAGGATGCGAGCGGCTGGCGGGCCAGGAAGGCGACCGAGCAGTTGTTCGTCGTGACGGCGACGACCTCGACGTGCGCGACCTGCCCGCCGCTCGCCGCGGAGACGAACCCGATCACCCACACGGGCTTGCCGTTGAACGTGGCGGTCCGCGCGTAGATCGCGACGGCGCTGACGGGCTGGGCGGACGCGCGCCGGGCACAGGGGATGCCGCCGACCGCATCGGGAGCGAGCAACGTCGGGGTCGGGCTGCTGCCCTCCGACCCGAACGCCCCCCCGCCGGTGGCCGCGGCGGTCGCCGATGCGCCCTGATGGGCACGTTCGGCCGGCGTCCCGGCGCCCGCCGCGGCGAGAGAACGCGTGAGGTCGTAGAGGCTCTGTTGCGTCACCGCCTGGGTGCCGGCGGCCGCTCGCGGTGGTGCCGCTGCCGAGAGTGCGGGCGAGTTGTTCGAGCTGCCGTGGCCAAGCAGGACGACGACGCCAGTGAGCACCGCCGCCGCGGCGAGCGCCGCTGCGGCGGTCCCCCTCCACCCGATGCGAGCGCCGCGCCGTTCCCGGATGCGGATCGCGGGCGGTGGCTCCGTCGCGGCGGCCACCAACGGCTCGACGCCGCTGTCGGTCCAGGGCGAATCCACCTCGGGGAGGCTCCGCAAGGCGGCGTGCGCGTTTCGTGCGGCCGCGACGTCCGTGGTGCACGCGGCGCACGCGGGGAGGTGGCGTTCCACCAGCCGCCGTTCCTCCGGCGAGGCGGTGCCGTCGACGAAGGCTGCCAGCACGTCGTCGGTGGGATGCACCGCCTCGGCCGGCGCGCGGCTCGTCGGCTCGCCTTCGCCCTCTGCCTGAATGCCTTGGGGCTGCTGTGGGTCGTCCTGATGGCTCATGGCAACGAGGTGTTGGACGGCGGAGCGGGTCGGTTTGGTTCCTGGCCGGCCGCATCGGCCCTGTCGAGCCCCCCGCTCGGATCGTCCGGAGAGAGCGGGTCCTCCGGTTCATCTGGGTCGGAGGAGGCACGATCGGCGGGCTCCGACGGTTCGGCCCCGTGGCCGAGCGCCCGCGCGAGCGCGAGGCGACCGCGGTGCAGACGCGATTTCACCGTGCCCAGCGGCACGTCGAGGATGCCGGCGACCTCCTCGTAGGCCCACCCTTGGATGTCGTGCAGCACCAGCACCGCACGATAGTCGAACGCGAGCTCCTGAAGAGCGCGTTGGACATCGACGGCCGCGCTTGCCGCGTCGGCATGATCGGGCTGCGGCGGCGGTTCGGGGATGTCCTCGAGCGGCAGCACCGTGCCGCGGCGCCGGCGCAGCACGTCGTAGCACGCGTTGACGGCGATGCGGTGCAGCCAAGTGCTGAACAGCGCCTCGCCCCGGAAGGCCGAGAGCCGGCGGTAGCAGGAGACGAAGGCATCCTGGGCGGCGTCGCGTGCGTCCTCCTCCCGGCCGAGCATCCGAAAGGCGAGGTTGTAGACCTTTCGCTCGTGCCGCCTGACCAGGTCGGCGAACGCCGATTCGTCGCCGCGGGTGGCACGCGAAACCAGTTCGGCGTCGGACGGCTGCGAACCGAGGTCCACGGCGCCCGAGTGTACCCCCGGTCCCTCGACCGGCCGGGAACGCGGCGGCACCGCGAGGCTACTTGGTGGTCGCGAGCGAATGGATCTCCGATTCGGTCGCGTGCTGCACCTGGAACTTCTTGAGGTAGGGCAGGCGCTGAATGAGCAGCGTGTTCGCCCGCTCGTAGGCGGTGACGGTGCAGGTGCCGTCCTTCGCGATCGAGAATGCGACCATCCACGCGTTGGGGTCCTCCGCCTGCATCGCCGCCTGCGCCGCGACCTCGGCCGCGACCTGGTTCTTGTCCGACGCCCAGGCGTCGGCGCCCGCCTGCGCGGCGGCGCCGGCCGCGTTCGAGGCGTGGATCTGCCCGTTCACGACCTGACCGATCTCCTCGACCACGAGGATCAACAGGAGGAATGCCAGAACGATCCGAAGCGCGTACGTCGTGAGCGCGCCCCGTTGGTCGCGATGCAGCGCCGGAAATCCCTGCGATCCACCGCGCGATCCGTTCGCCGAATGCATGTCGTCCATGTGCGTCGGACGAAGTATCGGCCGGTCGAATCCCCGACCAAAGCCCTGGGACGCCAGTGTTTTTCGGTGGAAGGCGACCGTTCCGCGCGGCCGACCTCGCCGCTCTAGCGGCGGTGGCGGCCCCGCGACCGGATCGCGCGTGGATCGGGAACGAATCGTCGAAGGATGTCGACCTCCGGCATGCGAAACGCGCTCGTGATGAGGAGGAACACGGCGCCTCCCGCCGCCACGCCGGCGAGGACCTGAATCACCTGTCCGGCGAACGTGGGGGCCACAGGCCCGCCGATGAGCCGCGAGACGACGAACGCGACCGCGGCGGAGGCGACCGCGGCGACGAGCGAGCGTCCGATCGATGCGGCGATGCCCCGCCCGTCGAGCGTGGGCAACCACCATCGCAGCGCCGCGAACGCGAACACGGCCGCGACCATGTAGGAGATTGAGTACGCGAGGGCCAGCCCGCGCACGTTCATCAGGTGGAACAGCACGAAGTTCAGCGCGATGTTGATGGCCGTGGCGAACAGGTTGATCAGCGCCGTCGCGCGCGCGTTCTGCGCCCCGTAGAAGACCCGGGCGAACAGCTGGAACGCCGAGAAGAACGGCAGGCCGACCGCGAAGCACACCAGGATGCCGGCGACCAGGTTCGCCTGGGAGGCGGTCGTGGCGCCGTGGCGGATCGTCACGTAGGTGATGGGCTTCGCCAGCGCGATGTAGCCGAGCGCCGCCGGCAGGATGATGAAGGCGGTCGACCGCAGGCCGCGGCTCAGCAGGTCGGCGAAGGCCGGCCGGTCCCGTTCGGACCACTTCGCGGCCATGGTGGGCAGCAGCGCCGTCATGACGCTGACCGAGAAGATCGCGTGCGGCAGGCTGAAGAGGATGAACGCGGACACGTAGGCCGCGTAGCCGGTCTCCTTCGACGAAAGGATGATCACGGTGAGAAGCGCGATCTGGTTCGCCGCCACGTACAGCAGCACCCACAGCGAGAGCCGGCCGATCATGACCACGGCGTCGTCGCGCCACGCGGTCCGCCAACGGAAGCGGAACCCGGTCGCGCGAAGCGACGGGAGAAGGGCGACGGTCATCGCGACGACGCCGAGGGTCGTGCCGATCGCCAGCACGTAGGTCTGCGCGGTGGTCAGCCCGTCCGGGTCGGTCTTCGCCGCCCCCGGCAGCACGATCACCGCGAGCATCGTGGCGATCACCACCAGGTTGTTCAGCACCGGCGCGAACATGGGCGCGGTGAACCGCCGGTGGGCGTTCAGCAGGCCGGTCGCGATGGCCCCGATGCCGTAGAAGATGATCTGGGGCATGAACCACCGGAGGAAGAACGTGGCCAGTTCGCGTTCGGCGTCGGCCTCCGGACCGTGGAGCGAGATCGTGTACAGGTGCACGATCAGCGGCGCGGCCAGGATCATGACCACGGTCACGCCCGTGAGGATGACGAGCGACAGGGACAGGATCGCCCGCGCCGATTCCCATGCCTCACTCACGGACCGCTGGGTCATCCGTTCGACGAAGACCGGCACGAAGATCGAGGTCAGGACGCCGCCGAGGATCAGCTCGTAGACGATGTTCGGCGTGTTGTTCGCGACGCTGTACGCGTTCGCGCGGAGCGTCACCGTGCCGAGCGCGGCGGCCGTGGCGAACAGGCGGACGTAGCCGGTGACCCGGGACATGCCCGTTCCCACGGACATGACGGCTGTGTCGCGGGCGAAGGAGCCCCGCGCGACGGGGGAGGCGGTCACTCGGCGCTGCTCGCGCGGCGCCGGCGGAGGACGCCCCTGCCCCACCACACCGCCATGAACACGCCGGCGCCGACGGTGATGAGCAGCGCCACGCGGTCGTAGGCGGTCGAACGGATCACGATCTTGCTGGAGGCGATCGGCTCGCCGCCCGGCGTGGTGATCCGCAGGAACGTGACGAACCGGCCGGTGCTCGCGGCGTCCGCGTGAACCCGCTTCTCATGCACGCTCGCGTTCGGCGGAAGCGTCAGCGGAAACGTGCTCGGAACGAAGCGGAGCCGCTTGTCGCCTCCCCCGATGACCACACGCACCCTGAGCGTGTAGCGCGAGCCATTCGTGATGGTGATGGGAAGCGGACCGTTGCGGGACGGCAGCGTCAGGATCCGGCCGTCGGGGGGCGGCGAGACCTGCGAGTACGTGCGCTGGATGACGCCGTGCGGCCCGTCCACCCGGGCGATGTACGCGAGGCCGAGCGAAGGATTCGCCACGAACGTTCCCGCCTCGGCGGTCACCAGGTCGCCCGCCAGGCGGGCCTCTACCGCCGCCGCGTCCGCGCCTGACGCCGTGACCCGGAACTGGTCCAGCTGGTGGTGCGCGCTTCGCAGCCGGCCCAGGTAGTCGGGGTCGAACGCCCGGTTTCGGTGGGCAGGCACCGGCTGCCCACCCGCGTCGGGCGGGACGTCTCGGACGAACGCGGACACGCGCTCGGGTCGAAGCCACGGCGAAGCGGTGATCAAAGAGACGAGCGGTTCGAAGACGCCGGCGGCGACCGCGGAGCGCTCCGGCACCAGCATCGCCACCCCCCGTCCCGAGAGGTTCGGGAACTCGAGCCAGCGCGTCGCCATCTCGCCCAGGGCCATGTGCGCTCGCAGCACCGGATCGTCCGGATGCCCGCTCATGAGCTGAAGGACGCCGGCGTCCGGCAGTACCGCGGTCGCGCTCTGTTCGCCGACGATCAGCGCACCGACGCTGGGCGGGCTGAACGGAAGGTTCGGCTGGGTGGGAACGAAGTTCGCGTTCACCAACACGGTGGTGACGCCGTCGTGCACCAGCGCGGCGAGGGACGCGGCGTCCAGCGCGGAGCCCGGCGGGCGGAAGACGTTCGACACCGGCGTTGCGGACAGGGTGTCGCCGACCTGCTTGCGCCCGAGCGCGACGAGGGTGTTCAGATCGGTGAAGCCGGCACGTTGGATCGCCGGGAGGAGGGCATCGCCGAAGGGCAGCGCGGTGAGCTCGACCTGCGGTGATCGCGCGAGGGCGCCCAGGCGCTCGAGCGCAGCCGCGGCGTTCTTCGCTCCTGCGGCGGCCGCAGGGACGGATTCGATGCCTCCGCCGACCCGTTCGATCCGGTAGCCGTCGGACATGGCCTTCAGTTCCGTGACCAGCACGGGCGACACGGCGAGGTCGACGGCGGGTGGGACGGGCCGGTCCAGGGCCCGCAGGATCGAATCGATGCGTCCGCCCGGCGCGATGTCGGCTTCGATGGGCCCCGGGAGGAACACTCCGCTCGGCGAAACCTGCATCGGCTCGGAGAGCACGTACGTCGACGCCAGGTTCAGCGCGACGGACGGCGGGTTGACCAGATAGATCATCGGCGTGCGCAGCGTGGCCTGTACGGCGCTGTTCGCGCGCAGATCGATCCGCAGCGGATACAGGAGGTTCCGATCGCTCAGCGCGCCGACCGTGTCGAGCGGCAGCCGGATGGCGAAGACCCGGGCCGCGCCGGTGGCGATCTGGCCGTCCTGGAAGAACGTCGTGGTGAACAGCGCGCCGGTCACGTCCTGCGAGAGCGTCTCCTCGTAGACCGAGCGCGAGTTCGCGGGGAACCCGATGGTGAGGGTGAGCGCGATGCCGTCCAGGACCGGACCGGCCGCGTTCGTGACCCGAACCTTGATCTGCAGCGGCCGGGTGGGCGAGTTCCAAGCCGACTGCGAGAGCAGCGTCATGCCGACGGGCCGTCCCGTGGGGGGCGACGCGCCGGACTTGCCGGACTCACCGGACTGCCCGGAAATCCCGGGAGACGCCGACGGCGACGGGGTGCCCCCGGTCGCCGCTACGGCACTTGCCGCGCTGGCGATCACGAGCATGAACAGGGCAAACGGGAGCGCGGCGCGTCGCATGGGGACAAGGCCATGGTAGCAGCGGCCTCGCGATCGACCGATCAGCCGCGCATGAGCCGGATGATCTCGAGGGCGGCGTAGGAGATGGCGACGGCCCCCAGGAGGATCCCCACCGCGAGCCTGAGGGTTCGCTCCTTGGACCGGATCGTCCAGCGCGAACCGACCGCCGCACCGGGCACCGACCCGATGGCGAGCCATAGAACGATCAGCCAGTCAATATGACCGAGCGCCGCGTGCACGATCGTCCCAGGGATCACCATGAACGCGATGCACACGAGCGACGTGCCGATGACCCGCTTGAGGGGCAAGCGAAGGAAGCCCGTCATCACCGGGACCATGACGACGCCGCCGCCGATGCCGAGGAGCCCCGAGAAGAAGCCGGCGCCGAGTCCCGTCGCCGCGAGCGCCGTGCGCGCCGGGCGAGAACCCTCGGGGCGTTCCTTCGTCCCCTTGCCCAGAGCGAGCCGGGCGGCCTGGTAGCCGATGAGCGCCGCCGTGACGAGAAGGAGGTAGTCGGCCCGCACGACGCGGGTGGTGGCGGCGCCGGCCGCCGAGGCGAAGAACCCGAACGGCGCGATCCACCGGACCGCGTGATAGTCGATCTGGCCGGCTCGCCGGTACGCCTGCATGCCGGAGAGCGTGGTCGGCAGGATCGCGGGCAGCGGCGTCCCGACCGCCACGATGGGGCTGGTCCCGAGCAGGACCTGCACCGCGGGAGTGGTGATGATCGCTCCGCCGACGCCGAAGGCCCCGCCGAGCACGCCCGCCACGAAGCCCGAGAGGATGCCGAGGGCCGCCCTCATCTTCGCGCATTCCTCGTGGCGGCGCGCAACGGCATGGCGGCGAAACTAACGCAGGCCGCGACGGTCCGGCCGGTATGCTCGGCCCTGTCATGACGCCGACCGAGCAGACCGGCGCCCCGCTCCTTTCCGTCGAGCCCATCGCCGTCGAGCTGGGCGAACGCTTCGCCCACGCCGGGCATCAGCTCCATCTGGTGGGCGGGAGCGTGCGAGACCTTCTCATGGGGCGGCCGTTCGGCGGGGAGCTGGACTTCGCCACGGACGCGCGCCCGGAGGTGACGATCCGACTGCTCCAGGGGTGGGCGAAGGGGATCGTCCTCAAGGGCATCAGGTTCGGCACGATCGGCGCGAAGAAGGACGGCGTGGTCGTGGAGATCACGACGTTCCGCAAGGAGCTCTATCCCGAGGACGACCGGCACCCGAACGTGACCTTCTCCGACGACGTTCAGGTGGACCTGTCCCGCCGGGACTTCACGGTGAACGCCATGGCGGTTCGGCTGCCGGGCCGGGAGTTCATCGATCCGTTCGGCGGGGTGCGCGCGCTGGCGGCGCGCACGCTGGACACGCCGCTGTCCCCGGAGGTGTCGTTCGGCGACGATCCGCTCCGCATGCTCCGCGCCGCGCGATTCGCGGCCCGGCTGGACATGAAGCCGGCGCCGCGCGTGGTCGAGGCCATGACGTCAATGGCCGGCCGGCTCTCGATCGTGTCGGCCGAACGGATCCAGCGCGAGCTGTCGCTGCTGCTTCAGGCGCCGGACCCGACCGCCGGGCTCGCCCTGATGGTCGACACGGGCCTGGCGGACGTGTTCATCCCGGAGCTGCCCGCACTGCAGCTCGAACAGGATCCTGTCCACCGGCACAAGGACGTCCTTCGGCACACGTTCGCCGTGGTCGAACGCTGCGACCCGGACGACCTGACGCTTCGGTTGGCGGCGCTGATGCACGACGTCGGCAAGCCGGCCACCAGGCAGTTCACGGCCGACGGCGTGCAGTTCCATCACCACGAGGTGGTCGGCGCCCGCATGGCCGACAGGCGCCTGCGGGAGCTTCGGTATCCGAACGACGTCGTCGCCGACGTCACGCAGCTGATCGCGCTGCACCTGCGGTTCCATTCGTACAAGGAGGGCTGGACCGACGCCGCGCTGCGCAGGTACATCCGCGACGCCGGCGGGCCCGGCGTGCAGCTCGACCGGCTCAACCAACTGGTGCGTGCCGACTGCACGACGAGGAACGAGGCGAAGGCGAAGGCGCTCGCGGCGTTGCAGGACGACCTCGAGCTTCGGATCGCGCGGCTCGTCGAGGAGGAGAGCCTCGAGCAGCTCCGCCCGCCGCTCGACGGGAACCAGGTGATGGAGCACCTGGGTCTCGAGCCGGGCCGCGACGTCGGGCGCGCGCTCGCGTTCCTCATGGAGGAGCGCCTCGAACGCGGCCCGATCGAAGAGGTGGAGGCCTACCGGCTGCTGGACGATTGGTGGGCGGCGCGCGGCGAGCGCGATTCGACCTAGTGATCTACGCGGGCTTCTTCGTGTCCCAGAAGATGTCGTTGATCTGAGAGATGAGGTCGAGCAGGCTCTGCCCCTGCGCCGGGTCCTGCGACTTCTTCGCCTCGCCGGCCGCCTTCGTCGCCTGCCAGAACGTGTCGTGCAACTGCGGGTGCGCCTGCAGATGCTCGGGCTTGAAGTAATCGGTCCACAACACCCAGAGGTGGTGCTTCACCATGTCGGCGCGCTCCTCCTTGATGAGGAGGCACCGCGCGCGGTAGTCCTCGACCGACTCGGACGGCTTCTTCGCCGTTTCGGCGTCCTGGTACTTCTGCTGGATCGCCTTCACGGATTCGGCTTCGATGCGCGCCTGGGCGGGGTCGTAGACGCCGCACGGGAGGTCGCAGTGCGCGTGGACGGTGCGCTTCGGGGTGAGGAGTCCGGATAGCATTCCCACTCCTTTCGTCGGTTCCGGTGTCGATCGACCTGCTCGGGATGCCCGAGGTGGACGAAGCGCAAACCTATCACTCCCATATCTCCGGACGGACCGTGGCCGGCACCGTGACGCTCGCCGTCGGGGCAGCGTGCATGCTCGCGTGGTGGCGCTGGCGCCCATTCCGTGTGGTGGTCGAGGGCGACAGCATGGAGCCGGCGTCTCGCGCGGGCGACCGGCTCGTGGCAACGCGGCCCGGCCGCATACGACGCGGCATGGTCGTGGTCGCGCTGCACCCCTCCAAGCCGGATCTCGAATTGATCAAACGCGTGCGATACGGACCGGACGATCTGTCGCCGACCGGAGAGAGGCTCGGCGAGGACGAGTACTGGTTGGAGGGCGATCGTCCGGAACGCAGCACCGACAGCCGGCAGTTCGGACCGATCCGGCGTGCGGCAATCCGCGGCGTGGTTCGTTGGCGATACGCCGGCGGGACGGGCACCGCCGACGGCGATGCGGTTATGATCGGGCTGCCGGTCGAACGAACCATCGAGCGCCTGGGAGGCACCATGCGCAGCGCGTTCATGTCCATACGGAGAGCACCACGACTTCGAAGGGGCATGACGCATGGTGCAACGAACGCTCAACCTCGGAATCCTCGCCCACGTCGACGCCGGTAAGACCACCCTCACAGAGCGGCTGCTCCACGCCGCGGGCATCATCGATCAGATCGGCAGCGTGGACGCCGGCACGACCCAAACAGACACGCTGGCCCTGGAACGCGAACGGGGCATCACCATCAAGTCGGCGGTCGTCTCGTTCGCCGTCCGCGGAGTCGCGATCAACCTGATCGACACCCCCGGCCACCCGGATTTCATCGCGGAGGTCGAACGCGCGCTCGGCGTACTGGATGGGGCCGTGCTCGTGATCTCGGCGGTCGAAGGCGTCCAGCCGCAGACTCGGATCCTCTGGCGCGCCCTGGAGCGCCTCGGCATCCCGACCCTGTTCTTCGTCAACAAGATCGATCGCCGCGGCGCGGATGACGGACGCACGCTCCGGGCCATCGCCGGGCGGCTCACCCGCGCCGCCGTTCCGATGGGCTCGGTCGGGGATGCCGGGTCCCGCGCCGCCTCCTTCACGCAATGGAGGCCAGGCGATGCGAGCGCGATGCCACGGGTGGCCGAGGCGCTGGCCGAAGGGAACGATTCGATACTGGCAGCGTTCATCGACGACGACCGACCGATCCCGTATCGGACGCTGCGGAAGGAGCTGGCTGCTCAGACGCGCCGGCGCAAGGTCCATCCGGTGTTCTTCGGATCCGCACTCACCGGCGCCGGCGTCGGTACCTTGATGGCGGGCCTCGCTGAACTGCTCCCACCCGCCCGGCGCGACGTCCACGGGCCAGTCTGTGGGCGGGTCTTCAAGATCGAACGCGGGGGCACCGGCGAGAAGGTGGCGTACGTGCGGATGTTTTCGGGCAACCTGGGCGTCCGCCAACGAGTTCGGTTCGGGGCAACGGGCGAACGGCGGGTCACCGGCATCGAGGTCTTCGACCGTGGCGGGGCGGTCCGGCGCTCTGCCGTTGCCGCCGGTGAGATCGCCAGGATCCGGGGGCTGGTCGAGGCAAAGGTCGGCGACGCCATCGGCGCACACGAGCGGCGCGCGGAGCAGCAATTCGCGCCGCCCGCCCTGGAAACCCTCGTTGTGCCCCGCGATCCACACGATCGTGGATCGCTCCGTGCCGCGCTGGCCCAACTGGCGGAGCAGGACCCGTTGATCGACGTTCGGCAGGACGACGTTCGGCGCGAGATCTTCGTCTCGCTCTTCGGCGAGGTGCAGAAGGAGGTCATCGCGGCCACGCTCGAAGAGGACTTCGGCGTCGCCGCCGACTTCGTCCGGACGACGACGATCCACGTCGAACGCCCCGTGGGGATCGGTGGCGCGGTCGAACGGCTGGGCGAGCCTCACAATCCGTTCGTGGCCACGGTCGGACTGCGGGTCGAGCCGGCGTTGCCGGGCTCGGGAGTTGCGTTCACGATCGAGGCCGAACTGGGCGCCATGCCGCTGGCGTTCTTCCGAGCGGTCGAGGATACGGTTCGACGTACGCTGCGAGAGGGTCTTCACGGCTGGGAGGTGACGGACTGCGCGGTCGTGATGACCGACGCCGGATACCTGGCGAAGCACAGCCTGGGCCACGCCCGGTTCACCAAGAGCATCTCGAGCACGGGCGAAGATTTCCGCAAGCTGACGCCCCTTGTCCTCATGGCGGCACTGCGGCGTGCGAAGACGGTCGTGTGTGAGCCGATCCACGGGTTCAGGCTGGAGGCGCCGGAGGACACGCTCGGTGTGCTGGTGCCCGCGCTGGCGCGCCTCGATGCGATTCCGCGTGAGCAGCGCTTGGATCGCTCCGCGTGCGTGGTGACGGGGGACGTGCCGGCTGCGCGCATCCACGACCTGCGGCAGCGGTTGCCGGTGCTGACGCGCGGCGAGGGCGTTCTGGAATGCGTCTTCGACCGGTACGAGCCGGTGCGGGGGGCGTTCCCGATCCGGCAGCGGACCGGCCTCGACCCGCTCAACCGGGCCGAATATCTGCTCCGCGTGGACGGGCGGCCCGTCGCTCGCTCGAATGCGAACCGGGCACACGTGTCATGAAGTGCCGGCGTGCCGTCGTTCGAACCGCGCGTGGATGCGATCCGCGGCGAACAGGATCGGGATCAACAGGAGCCACGAGCGCTGGGCCCAGTTCGGGCTGACGAGCGCGATCGGGATCGACAGGACGAACACGGCGGGCACCACCGCCGGGCGCCAGGCGGCGCGGAACCGCGTGTACTCGACGTCGGCGGTCTCGTCGTAGAGGCCGGCGCGCTCCGCGTGCAGGCTGATCAGGATGGCGATCAGCCCGACGGCCGCCAGGGACACCGAATAGAAGACCGTCGCGAGCGTGGTGTCCCCGTACCGCGCGAGGACGGAGGTCGGGAACGGCAGGAACGACACGCCGAACAGGAACGCGAAGTTCCAGAACAGGAGCCAGCCGTCGGCCTGCGCGATCTTGAGGAACTTGCGGTGGTGCGCCCGCCAGTACAGGGCGATCACGGCGAAGCTCAGGACGTAAGCGAAGTACGAATCTCCGAGGTTGCCGAGCGCGCGGGCAAGCCAGGCATTCGCCTGCGACGCGTCCAGGTTCAACGGCCGCACCGGCACGCGCAGGTTCAGCACGAGCAGGGTCATCGCGATGGCGAAGACCGCGTCGCTGAACAGCACCAGGCGTTCGAGGCCGCGCTCGCGGGTCAGCGCCTCGAACCGCTCGCGGGACGAGGGCTGCGTCGCCATGCCGGTCTGCTCTCGATTCGGCCGCGGCGCCTACAGGTCCGCGATGCGGCGGTTCCGGAACGCGTCCACGAACAGCGTGTGATCGTTGCGCACGATCGCCCCGTAGCCCTCGCCGAACTCCACGAGGTACTCGGCGAAATCGTTCTCGCGGCCATCGATCACATGCCCGATCGCCTCCTCGGTGGAGAACGGCACCAGCGTCTGGTCGCTCTCCTCGTCCGAGACGCAGTGGATCTTCGCAACGGCCTGCCCGAGGTAGTTGAGCACCTGGACGACGTCGTCGACCTGGTTGATGTCGCTCCAGTCCAGATCCATCGTGTACGGCGAGGCCTCGGCCACCAGGTAGCCCTTCCCGAACACGGTCGTGTTCCCGAGCCACGGGTCCGCGTACGCCTGGAGCGCCCGCTGTGAGACCACCGTCCGTGCGGCGTCGTCCTTGAAGTAGCTCTTGATGCGCTCGTCGGGAACCGCCAGGCTGGGCGCCGCGACCGTCGCCTGCTTCATGTACACGACGATGTCGTTCTCCAGCGCCTGGCTGTGGCCTTCCAGCAGCGCATTGAACGACGGCAACCCGGCGCTGCCGATGCCCATCCCGCGCCGCGCAACCACATCCTTCATGCGGTAGCTGAGGCGTCGGTCGCGTTTGCTTTCAGGGATCGAGTCGAGGTAGGTCTGGAACGCCTGCTGTACCTCGGCCTGCGTTTCGGAATCCAGCCGCCGCATCGAGGGATCGTCGCCGAACTTCCGGTCGTACGAGTGGATCACCGTCGATTCATCGAGCAGGGCCAGCCGCGTCTGCAGGCGCGCGGCCCCCAGCACGTCCCGAAGGATCCCCTCGGTGGTGGCAAGGGTCAGCGCGAAGCCGGACTCGGCCTTCCCTTGCGCGAACACGGCGACCTGCTTCGCGTAGCTCCGGGCGACGGTCTCGATCATCTTGCGGATGTCATCGTCCGAGAGCGCCTTCTCGTAGCCGAGGAGTGCCAGGCTGGCCGCCAGACGCTTGAGGTCCCAGGTGAACGGTCCGACGTAGGACTCGTCGAAGTCGTTGACATCGAACACGAGCATGCCGGCGCTGTTCATGTACGTCCCGAAGTTGTTCGCGTGCAGGTCGCCCTGGATCCACACGCGGCTGGTCTTGTCGTCGAGGAACGGGTCGTCGTCCTGGGCGATGTCCCGATAGAACAGGGCGGCGCTGCCACGGTAGAACGCGAAGGCCGAGCCGGCCATCTTGCGGAACTTCCCGCGCCATGCATCCGGGTCGGCAGCGATCAGATCCGGATAGGTCTCCGTGAACGACGACGCGATCTGCCCGGCGCGCTCCTCCGGATCGAGCTTCTCGAGTCCCTCCTCGACAACCGCCATCTCGTGCCCCCTCCCACCCCGCAGCCCCTGCACCTAGTTCGCCGACGGCTCCTCGATGTCCGTCGGCACCTCATGTTCGACCTGCCAGCGTGTCGCGCCGTCGCGCCCCGCGACGTCGATCGTCTCGTCCATGGCGCGGAGGCGGAACCTGCGGAGGCGTTCGCCGCCCTGCTCGACCAGTTCCGACCTCAGCAGTTCGACCGGCTCCTCCTCCCCGCCCACGACGACCGCGGTGGGCGTCTGTTCGGCCCGCCCGGCCTCGTGGAACCTCAGCCGGACGTACCTCGGCCGGCGGATCCACGCGAGCAGGATCGGCGGCCAGATGAGGAACGCCACGCCCGTGGCGAACACGATCGTCGCCACGGACAGGTCGATCGCGTTGAGCCACACGACGAGGAGCAGCGCGGCGAACACCCTCGGCATGGTGAACGCGATGTCCTGGATGGCGAACACGCGCCCGCGGTACCGGTTCGGCAGCGACTCCTGGACGAGCGTGTCGGCCGGCGTCTTCCGCCACGGGAAGGTCATCGCGAGGATGAACGTCAGCAGCAGGATCGTGACGCTGGTGATCTTGAGCGCCACCAGGATCGACGCCACGCCGGCGATGCCGAACGCCAGCGCCATGATCTGCTCGCGGGTGAATCGCGCTTCCAGGAAGCCGACGGTGACCATGCCGGCCAGCACGCCGAAGCCGGCCGCGATCACGATGTTCGAATACGACGCGATGCCCTGGTTGAACTGGTCCTTGAACACGACCACCGACAGAACCGCGACCGTGTTGATCAGCATCTGGTCCCAGAAGACGGACGTCACGGGAGCGAGCGCCCGGGGAGTGGCGAACAGCCGCCGGCCGCCGGAGACGAACTCGCGCGCCACCCGGACGATGTCCTCGCGGATGCCCACATCGGGCCGGCTCGCGCGAAGCGCGTTCGCGATGCGTGACGCGAGCCAGGCCGAGACGGGCCACAGGACGATCACCGCCACCAGGAGCGCCTTCGGGTTCACGTGGCCCGCGATCCTGGACCCGATCGCCAGGCCGGCCGCCGTGATGACCGTCCCGGCGGAGCCGGTGATCGCGTTGCCGACCAGCAGCTCGCGGTCCTCGACCAGAGACGGCGTGACCGCGCCGGCGGTGGTCAGGTAGAAGCGGTTCGCCGAGACGTTGACGAGCGCCAGCGTGTAGATCGCCCACGACGCGTTGATGAACAGCAGCGGGACAAGGCAGACGGCCTTCAGCACCGGCGTCCAGGTCAGGATCAGCCGGCGCGACCAGCGGTCGATGAAGACGCCGGCGAACGGCCCGATCAGGGAGAACGGGATGATCAGGAGCGAGACGGCCTTGGCGACCTGGGCCGCGGTGCTCTGCTTGTCGGTGTCCAGGAAGACCAGGCGGGCGAAGATGAACGCCTGGAACAGGCCGTCGCCGAACTGGCTCGCGTAGCGCGCGGAGACGAGACGGGCGAAGTCCTTCGACGCCAGCGCAGTGCGGACGCGGCCAACCACGCTGAGGTCGCCGGTCCGCGCTGCCATGCGTCGAATCCTACCCGTGAGGTTCGGCCCGGCCCGGGCTTACGATCGGACGATGGGACGAATGCTGCGGATGGTGGGCCTGGGCGTCGTCGCCGCGGGCCTGATCACGCTGGCGCTCGAGCGCGCCGGCTTCGGTCGGTTTCGCTGCGCCTGCTCGTCGACGTGCTGGTGCAAGCGGCCGGGACTGAGCCTGTTCCGTTGGATCACACCGGGCAGGTGGCACTCGATCGCCCAGGCGTAGTGGCCGAGGACGGACGCGAGAGCCCAGGGCGAGCAGACGAGGACCCGGTCGCCTCGCCGGACGACCGGGTCCCGTTGTCGTGACTACTGTGCGGCCGACTGGTCGGCGCCTTCGCGCTCGGCCGCGGTCAGGTCGAAGAACCGCGACCAGTCCGCGTCGATCGACTGCCCGTTGCCCAGGATGAACTCCTCGACCATGTCGCGGGCGGCGTCGTCGGAGAACTGCACCGGCGGGCTCTTCATGAAGTAGGCGCTTGGACCGATCAGCGGCCCGGCGATCCCACGGTCCATGGCGAGCTTCGCGCAGCGCAGTGCGTCGATCACGATGCCGGCGGAGTTCGGCGAGTCCCAGACCTCGAGCTTGAGCTCGATCGACATCGGCACGTCGCCGAACTCGGTTCCCTCCAGGCGGATCTGCGCCCACTTGCGGTCGAGCAGCCACGGCACGTGGTCCGAAGGACCGATGTGGATGTCCTCCTTCGGCAGGCCGTCCCGCAGCTGGCTCTGCACCGACTGGGTCTTCGAGATCTTCTTCGACGTCAGCCGCTCGCGTTCGAGCATGTTCATGAAGTCCATGTTCCCGCCGAAGTTGAGCTGGTAGGTCCGGTCCAGCTGGACCCCGCGGTCCTCGAACAGCTTCGCGAGCACCCGGTGGACGATCGTGGCGCCCACCTGGCTCTTGATGTCGTCGCCCACGATCGGCAGGCCGGCCTCGGCGAAGCGGCGCGCCCACTCTGAGTTCGATGAGATGAACACCGGCATGCAGTTGACGAACCCACAGCCCGCCTCGAGCGCGGCCTGGGCGTAGTGCCTGGCGGCGACCTCGCTGCCCACCGGCAGGTAGGACACCACCACGTCGGCCTTCGCGCGGCGGAGCTCGGCCGCCACGTCCACGGCCGGCTCGGACGACTCGGTGATCATCTCGCGGTAGTACTTGCCCAGCCCGTCGAGGGTGGGCCCACGCAGGACCTCGACGTCCATGGGGGGCACGTCGGCGAACTTCTTCGTGTTGTTCGGCTCCGTGAAGATGGCCTCGGAGACGTCCTTGCCGACCTTCTTGCCGTCGACGTCGAACGCCGCGACCACACGCACGTCACCCACGTGATAGGGACCGAGCTTGACGTGCATCAGGCCGGGGACCCGCTGGGACGGATCGGCGTCCTTGTAGTACTCGAGTCCCTGGACGAGCGACGAGGCGCAGTTGCCCACGCCAACGATCGCGAGCCGGACTTCGTTCGTCGACATGTCAGGCACGCTCCTTCTCGGTTTCCGATGCAAGGGGGGGTTGTGGCTGTGGCGCGACGATGGGCGCCGAGCCGGTCTCGCTCGCGCTGCGCGTGGCCCGCGCACCGCGCGGCGTCCGTGTGGTCCGCGGCGCGCGCGGACGCGTGGACCGCGGGCGCTCTCCGCGCTCGCGCTGCGCCTCGCGCTGTTCGACCTGGATCAGGCCGTCGAGCCACCGGATGTCGGCCTCGCAGGCCGCCAGCTGGTGGTTCATCAGCGACAGCTGGTAGCCGTCGACCTTCTCGCGGTACGTCTGCAGCGCCCGCTTGAGGTCGAAGCCGCGGCCCTCCAGGAACGAACGGCGGCGCTCGAGCAGGCGGATCCGCGTCTCGGGCTTGAGGTACTGGAAGAAGGCGAGCCGAACGGAGAACCCGCCGTCCTCGCTCGCCTCATGGCCGGCCCGTTCGAGGAGCTCGCGGAACATCTCCTCGCCCTCCGGCGTGATGCGGTACACGTTCTTCCGGCGCGCGACGTCCTCCTGGGGGAACGTCATCTCCACAGCGCCCTGGCGCTGGAGGCGCTTCAGGGCCGGGTAGAGCGAGCCGTACGACACCTGCCAGAAGGACCCGAGCGTCTCGCTCAGGCGCTTCTTCAGCTGGTAGCCGTGCATGGAGCTCTCCTTCAGGAGCCCCAGGATGGCCAACTCGAGCATCTCGTCTACGCTTCCTTCCGTCTATCGCTTCGATACATCTGTTCGATACATCGTCTCGATGCATCACCACGATATATCGAATCGATATATCGCGTCAACTAAGCGGGCATGACGAAGGGGGCGGGTCGCCCCGCCCCTTTCGCGTGGAACCCGGACGA
The DNA here is from genome assembly GCA_040414485.1 of Actinomycetota bacterium. GTDB lineage: Bacteria > Actinomycetota > UBA4738 > UBA4738 > UBA4738 > JBEDUK01. The sequence goes on along the minus strand of JBEDUK010000061.1, from coordinate 25,979 downwards.
GCGGTGTGGTCAGAAGGCCGTGCGCGTGCCGTTGAACGTGAGGCGGTTGCCGGTCCACAGCACGTGATGCCCGACCGGGTTCGTGCCGCCGCTCACCGGCAGGCCGGCCGTCGGGGCATACATGAAGTCCTTGCAGGACTTGACCTGGCCGAGCGTGCACGCGCCCTTCGCCGCGAAGGAGAAGACCGTGTCGGCCTTGCCGTTGCCGAGGATCGACGTCGACATGTAGTCGCCGACCATGTAGCCCTGGTTCGTCAGCGGCAGCCTCGTCAGCTTCATCGGTCCGGCCACCTTGACCGCGGTCGACCACGTCGATCCGCCATCTGTGGAGGAGATGTATCCCACGGTCAGCTGGCACGTGCTCGAGGTGCAGTTGTTCGACGGGTAGAAGTAATAGCTCAGCCCGAGGTGGGCCGAGTTGCCCTGCGTCGAACGGTCCACGCCGATCCCCGGGATCATGTGCTCGACGCCGCTGCTCGTCCCGTCGATCGGGATGCGCACGACGCTCGACCAGTTCTTCCCGTCGGTCGAGGTGCTCATCACGATGTCGTCGGTGGCGCAGCCGCTGCGGAACCGGCAGTCGAACCAGACCACGTACACCTTCCCGCCCGCGTCGACCTCCGCCGAGGGAAGTCCGCCGCCGGACCGGAGATTCCCGGCCGGTCCGCGCTCCTGCACCGAAGCGACGTGGAACACCGAGTACGTCTTGCCGCCGTCGGTCGAAACGAGCGAGTCGATGCCGTTCCCCGCGTACGGAACCACGACGGTCCCGTCGGGCAGCGCCAGTGGCTGTCCGCCCAGACCGAATGCGCTCGGCACGCTGGCCGCCGCCCACGTCTGGCCGCCGTCGGTGGAGCGCACCATCTTCATCACGTCACCTGACCCGGCGTCGTCGTACTCGACGTAGCAGTTGCCGTAGTTCGGGCTGCCCGACCAGTCGTCACAGGCGACCCAGGACTTGTCGAAGAACGTGCCGGGGTTGTGCGCTGCCGTGACCGGGTTGCCCCACGTCAGACCACCATCGGTGGACCGGCTGATGATGACGTCCTCTCCGGTCGCCCCCGTCAACGTCAGACCCTCGATCATCCACACATCGTCCTTCGCGTCGTAGGCGACCGCCGGGTCGCTGATCCGGTCCCACGGTCCCGGCGGGTTCGCGTAGACGGTCGTCTTCGGCAGGAACCCATGGGTCCACGTCATCCCGTTGTCGGTCGACGTGGCCCAGCCGAGGTTCGACGAGCCGCCATCGGTGAACCGACCAGTCTGGAAGGTCCCGACGATCGTGCTCCCCCAGCTGAACGTGTCGGGTTCCACCTGTGTCTTATGGAAGCTCGACGTGTTTGTGTACCGGTCCCTGCTGACGATCGTCTTCGTCACGGAAGTGCTCGCGAGTGCGGTGGTTGCCATGGCGAGTACCGCGGCGATCGTTCCCACCGTCACGACCGTTCGGCGAGCGGCCATACGGGCTCGAGCGGACACAGAAGCATGCATCGCATCCCTCCTTCTGGCCAGACGTCCGATTTGACCCGGTCCGAGGAGTCTATGCCGTTGGCGCGAGGAACGCGTCGGCCGTGGTCAGGGACGCGAGGAGGGGCGGGTTGCCCGCCCCTCCTCGTGCCGCGCTGTGCTCGGGATGCGCCCGGATCAGTTCAGGATGCGCGTCCTCGGTGCGGCGTGGTCCGAGTGGAACGACACCACCGGATCTCGGCTGACCGGGTTCGTGCCGGCGAGGACCGAGAGGCCGCCCGTGGGGGCGTACATGGACTCGTGGCAGGACTTGATCTGCCCGAGGGTGCACGTTCCCTTCGGAGCCACGGCGACGACCGAGTCGGCCTTGCCGTTGCCCAGGATCGACGTGGAGATGTAGTCGCCGACCATATAGCCGAGCGTCGTGTTGGGCAGGGCGGTCAGCTTGATAGGTCCGGCGAGCGTCTTCGGGTTCGTCCATGTCGCGCCGCCGTCGGTCGAGGAGACATACCCGACCTTCAGCTTGCAGGTGCTCACGCTGCAGCTTGCCTGCGGGTAGAAGTAGTACGTGAGCGCCAGGTGCGCGGAACTCCCCGACGTGGCCCGGTCGACGCCGATCCCCGGGATGAAGTGGTCGACGCCGCTGGTCGTCCCGTCGATCGGGATGCGCACAACGCTCGACCAGTTCTTCCCGTTGGTCGAGGTGCTCATCACGATGTCGTTCGATGAGCAGCCGCTCCTGAAGCGGCAGTCCTGCCAGACGACGTAGACGTTGCCCGCACCGTCGACTTCCGCGGACGGAAGCGGCTCGGTCCGAAGGCTGCCGGCGACGCCGTGGTCGGACTGCGTTGAGATCGTGGACGTGGAGAAGGTCTTGCCGCCGTCGGTGGACACGAGCGCCTGCATCCCGTTGCCCCAGAACGGAACGACGACCGTGCCGTTCGGCTGCGCGAGCGGCTGGCCGCCGAGTCCGGAGGCGCCGGACACGCTGCCCTGGGTCCAGGTCTGGCCGCCGTCGGTGGAGCGCCACATCTTGACGATCTCGCCGTTGCCCGCGTCGTCGTATTCGACGTAGCAGTTGCCGTAGTTCGGGCTCTGGGACCAGGTGTCACACCCGATCCACGTCTTGTCGAAGAACGTTCCGCTGTTCTGGGCCACCGTGACGGGGTTCTTCCACGTCAGCCCGCCATCGGTGGAACGGTTGACCACCGGGTCCTCACCGGTCGCGCCCGTGAGCGTCAGGCTCAGCGCCATCCATACGTCGTGCTTCGGGTCATAGCCGACCGACGGGTCGCTGATGCGGTCCCACGGGCCCTTCGGATTCGCGTACACCGTCGTCCCGGGCAGGAACCCGTGCTTCCAGGTCGCACCGCCATCCGTCGACGTGGCCCAACCGATGTTCGACGAGCCGCCGTCCGTGAATCGCCCGACCTGGAACACGGACACGATCGTGTTCCCGAAGGAGAAGGTGTCGGGTTCGACCTGCGTCTTGTGATAACTCGACGTGTTCTTGTACGGGTCCGAACTCACCTTGGTCATCCCCGTGACTCCGGTGCTGGCGAATGCGTTGGCGCTCAGGGTGAGCACCGACGCGGCGGCGGCGAGCACGAGAAGCGCTCGGCGCCGCGACGGCACGCGTAACGGCCTCGTGAAGTCCACGATCGTCTTCCCTCCTCTGTCGCTGTTCTGTCGGGTTTCCGAATGACAATTCAGTTCGGGAGCGTCCTTGGAGCGGCGTGGTCCGAATGGAATGCGACGACGCGGTCGTGCCCGACGGGGTTGTCACCCGCCAGCACGGACAGCCCGCCGGTCGGCGCCTTCATGTTCTCGTGGCACGACGTGATCTGCCCGAGCGTGCACGTGCCCTTCGTGGCCACCGCGAACACCGAGTCGGCCTTGCCGTTGCCCAGGACCGACGTGGAGATGTAGTCGCCGACCATGTAGCCGAGGGACGTGTCCGGCAGCGCCGTCAGCTTCATGGGCCCGGCGAGCGTCTTCGGGTCCGTCCACGTCGCGCCGGCGTCGGTCGAGGAGACGTACCCCACCTCGAGCTTGCACGTGCTCGTGCTGCAGTTGGCCTGCGGGTAGAAGTAGTACGTCAGCGCGAGATGCGCCGAACCCCCCTGGGTTGCCCTGTCGACGCCGATCCCCGGGATGAAGTGGTCGACGCCGCTGGTCGTGCCGTCGATCGGGATGCGCACGACGCTCGACCAGTTCTTGCCGTTTGTCGAGGTGCTCATCACGATGTCGTTCGACGAGCATCCGCTCCTGAACCGGCAGTCGTGCCACACCACGTACACGGTGCCGCCGGCGTCCACCTCGGCGGAAGGCAGGGCGTACTCGGCGCGAATGCCTCCGGCCGGTTCGTGGTCCTGCTCCGTGGAGATGGTGAAGGTCGAGTAGTTCTTGCCGCCGTCGGTGGACACCAGCGCCTGCTCGCTGCCGCTGTAGAAGGGCACGACGACCGTGCCGTTCGGCTGCGCCACCGGCTGGCCGCCCAGCCCGAAGCCGCCCGAGACGCTCGCCGCGGTCCACGTCTTCCCGCCGTCGGTGGAGCGATCCATCTGCATGACGTCGCCGGAGCCGGCGTCGTCGTATTCGACGTAGCAGTTGCCGTAGTTGGGGCTCTGGGACCACGTGTCACACGCGATCCAGCTCTTGTCGAAGAACGACCCCGGGTTGTGCGCCGCGGTGACCGGGCTCTTCCACGTCAGGCCGCCGTCGGTTGAGCGGCTGACGATGACGTCCTCGCCCGTGGAGCCCGAAAGCGACAGGCCCTCGATCATCCAGACGTCGTGCTTGGGGTCGTACGCCACCGCGGGGTCGCTGATGCGGTCCCAGGGTCCCGGGGGATTGGCGTACACGGTCGTCCTGGGGAGGAATCCGTGCTTCCACGTGGCGCCGTTGTCGGTCGAGGTCGCCCACCCGATGTTCGACGAGCCTCCATCGGTGAACCGCCCCACCTGGAACGTGCTGACGATCGTGTTCCCGAAGGAGAAGGTGTCGGGTTCGACCTCCGTCTTGTGGTAGCTCGAGGTGTTCTTGTAGGGGTCCGAGCTCGCCTTCGTCAGCGCGTTGGTGCTCGCGAACGCGCTGGGCGTGAGCGCCATCGCCGCGCCGACGGCGGCGAGCGCCAACAGCCGGCGGCCCCGTGAGCGCGTCCGGGATCGACTCGCAAGATCCACGATCGTTCTCCCCCTCCCCTTTCGTCGGAACTGGTCCGAAATGACCGGTCCGCGCAGTCTACGCGTTTGCTCACTGCCGGCCGGCCCACCATGTTGATGCGTGGAGAACGCGTGGATGCCGCGCCTTTGCACGGTCCGCGGGGTACCCCTCGGTACACTGAGACGCTCTCACCGGCCTGCGCGGAGGGTTTCGCTTGTCACGAGCACTGGTCATCGGATGGGACGGCGCCGACTGGCGCATCCTCGATCCGCTCCTGGACCGTGGAGCGCTGCCGAACCTCCAGGCGCTGATCGACCGGGGCGGCCGCGGCGTGCTCAGGTCCACGATCCCGACCCACTCGTGGACGGCGTGGCCGTCGTTCCTCACCGGCGTCGACCCCGCGGACCATGGCGTCTACGACATCCTGGAGTCCCGCCGATCGTCGAAGCGGCAGTACCCGGTGACGTTCCGTTCGATCCGCGAACGCACGTTCCTGGCCGACCTGGCCTCCGCAGGTGTCCAGACCGTCTCGCTGAACGTTCCGCTGACCTATCCGCCGCCGGCCATAGACGGCAAGATCATCGCCGGTGGCGTCCTGCCGAAGCGGCAGCCGTTCACGTACCCGGAGGCGCTGGGGACCGAACTGTCCGAGGCGGGCACGCCCTGGCCCGTCAACGGGATGTCCTGGACCACGTTCCGCAACCGGCCCGACGCGTTCGCCGAGGAGTGTTCGAACCACGTCGCGGCGCGATTGAAGGGCATGGAACACGTCCTGGACACCACCGACTGGCGCGTCGCGGTCTGCGTGTTCTTCGCAACGGACCGCATCCAACACTGCCTGTCCCAGTACCTCTCGAGCGATCACCCGGCGTACGCGGAGGCCTCGAAGACACCCACGGCCGAGCGGATCCGAGGCGTCTACCGCCAACTGGACGACGGCCTCGGGTCGCTCGTCTCGCGGGCGCGGGAGGACGACCTCGTGATCTTCATGAGCGACCACGGTTTCCAGTCGTGCACGAACGCGGTGAACATGGACCGGCTGCTCGAACGGCTCGGGTTCCTGGAGTTCACCGCGTCGCAGGCGATCTTCGGTCCCATGCAATGGGGACCGGTGCGCTCGGCGGCGCGAAAGGTCTACGACATGCTCGGCCTGCACGGGAAGGTCGCGCTTCCGCAGCCGGTCAACTGGGCGAAGACGGTCGCCTACACGAGCGTCCGCTCCACGGGCGAGGGCGTGAACGTGAACCTCGCCGGACGCGAGCCGGACGGCATCGTGGATCCCGCCAACTTCGAACGGACGCGCGACCGGGTCGCGGAGGCGCTCGGTTCGTTCATAGACCCCCGCACCGGGACGAAGCCCGTCGCGCGCGTCTGGCGGCGCGAGGAGCTCTTCAAGGGACGGTTCGCCGACGACGCGCCGGACCTGCTGCTGGAGCCCGCGCCGCTGTGGAGCCTGACGCATGCCAAGAAGGCGGTCGAACCGGCCGACTGGCTCTCGGGGGACCATCGGATCGAAGGCGTGCTCGCGGCCGCCGGCCCGGACGTCGATCGCGCCGGATTCCCCGAATCGGCCCGGCTGGTCGACCTGGCTCCGACGATCCTGGCAACGGTGGGCGCTCAGGCCTCGGTCCGGCATTCGGGCGCGCCGCTCGCTCAACTGATCGGCGATCGGGCGGCCGCGGCGGCGGGCGCGGCCGCGCCGGGCGCGGCGCCCTCCGGCGTCGACGCGTCGTCCCCAGGCCTGGACGACCTGGAGGCCGACGAGGTCGAGGAGCACCTGCGCGGCCTCGGCTACATCGAATGACCCGCGCCGCGGCGAGCCCGGAGCGGGCTTCGGCCCGGGGATAGACTCCGGCCCGCCGTGTCCGCCGCGTCCTCATCCGGCCGGCAGCCGCGCGGGCTTCGTGGGCTGATCGCGTCGGTCGTGCCCGGGGGCGGCGGCCGCTCGAGCGATCATCTGACCCTCCTGGCCGGAACCGGGCAGAACATCGCGGGTCTCGTGGTGTTCGTCACGGCCTCCCTGGCCACGAGCATCCTGATCTCTCACGTCCTCGGGCCGTCCGCGCTCGGCGTGGTCACGCTGACGACGCAGTTCGCCTTCGTGGCCGGCGCCGGCACGCGGTTCGGCATGGACATGGCGGCGGTCCGCCGCGTGGCGATCGACGTCGGCAAGGGCGAACCGGGTCGCTCGCGCGGGGTGGTCCGGCGGGCCGCGTTGATCGCGGCGGCGGTCAGCGTGCCCGTGGCGCTCATCGTCTTCGCCGGGGCCTCCACGTTGGCGCACAAGTTCCTCGGCCACGCGGGCGTGGGCGGCGTCCGCGCGTTCCAGGGGGCGGCGGTGGCGCTGCCGTTCGTCGCGCTGTGCCAGGTCTACCTGGGCGGAACGCGAGGGCTGAAGATCATGCGGCACACGCTCTACGTGTACTGGGCCGGCCAGCCCGTCGCGTGGATCGCGCTGATGCTCGCCGGCTGGATGGTGGCACAGACGGTCGGCGCGAGCGTGTTCGCCTATGCGGGCTCGTGGATCCTGGCAACCGCCGCGGCGTGGTTCCTGTGGGAGCGCGAATCGTCTCGGTTCCCCCACATGCCGGCCGAGCCCCATGAGACGGCCGCGCTCGTCCGCTACGGCGCGCCGCGTGCGCCCGCGGCGCTCCTCTCGCAGCTGCTCTTCTGGACCGACTACTTCGTCCTGGCTGCGGTCGGCAACGGCTCGGACGCCGAACTCGGGGTGTACGCGGCGGCGGTCCGGGTGGCGCAGGCCCTGGTGCTGTTCCTGATCGCGGTGAACTACATGTTCAGCCCGTTCGTGGCGGACCTCCACGCGCGGGGGGAACGGGACCGGCTGAATTCGCTGTACCAGGCGCTGACCCGGTGGACGCTCGCCGGCACGATCCCACTGCTGCTGCTCCTGCTGGTGGTCCCACAGGACGTGCTGCAAATCTTCGGCTCGAAGGCGTTCGACGCCGGGACCACGCCGCTGCGGATCCTGGCGCTCGGGCAGTTGGTGAACGTCGCGGTCGGCAGCGTCGGGTTCATCCTGATCATGGTCGGGCGGACGGGCTGGGACCTGGTCGTGTATTCGCTGTCGTTCGTCCTCGACCTGGTGCTGGCGCTGCTCCTCGTGCCGCACTTCGGTCCGTCGGGAGCGGCCACCGCGCAGGCCGTGACCCTCGCCGTGTCGAACGCCCTGCGGTTGGTGCTCGTCTGGCGGTTCGTCCGGATCCAGCCGTTCACGAAGTACTACTTCCGGCTGGCCGTCCCGGCGGTGGCCGGCCTGCTCGCGATGCTCGGGGTGCAGGCGGCCGTACCGAACGCCGGCTGGGCGGTGAGTCTCATCGTGACCGCGGTGGTGGGAACGCTCGCCTATCTCGCCGTGCTGGCCGTCTTCGCGCTGACGCCCGGCGAGCGTGCGGCGCTGGCGCGCCTGCGGACGAGGAGCCGGCAGCCGCCGCCGGCCTAGGCCCCGGCCCGCGGCTCGGCCGGTTCGTCCTCGCCGAGCAGCGCCGCCAGGAGTCGGTCGTCCGCGGGGAACACGCCCGCCTGGGGAAGGCGGCGGAGGAACGCCGCGTACCGGGGGTTCGCCGCGACGGCGCGGCCGATGAGGGTCTTCGCCTCGTCGAACCTCCCCAGCCCGGCCATGCTGAGCCCGCTCCAGAACGCCAGCTGGACGTCGCCGGGCGCGAGCGCCATGGATCGCGCATGCGCGGCCTCGGCGGCGGCGACGTCGCCCGACATGAACGCCGACTCGGCCCGTCCGTTCAGGCGGTAGGCCTCCTGATACGCGACCAGCCGGCGGAGCTCACCGAGCGGATCGGCGTGGTTCTCCACGCGCAGATCGATCCTGCGGTCGGCCCATGCACGCCCGCTCGGCTCCCCGGCGACGATCAGCATGGCGGCGGATTGCCGCCCGCGCACGTCGCCGCCCTCGGCCTCGGCGGCGTCCAGCGCGGCGAGCAGGCGCTCCGCGAACGGCCCCGGCGACCCGGCGAACGCGTCCGCCATCGCGGGCCAGACCGAATCGCGCTCCATCATGTTCGCCTGGCAGGCGAAGCCGTCGCCCACGACGTGGCCGGCCTCCGCGACGCATCCCGATCCGGTGTGGACCGCGGCCCGTCCCGATGCGTCCAGCACCGCGACCTGGCGCCGCTCCACGCCTTCGTCCACGGAGGTCAGGGCGCGGAGGACCTGTTCAGGCGCCCTGCCGGCGCGAAGCAACTCCAGACCCAGCGGTCCGTAGGAGACCTCGGCGAACGACTGCGTGGCGACCGCGCCGACGCCAGCCTCGGCCCATGGGACGGTGCCGCCGACGGAGAACCAGTCGGATTGAACCGCGACGCCCAGGTCGCCCGTGTCCGTGTCGCGGGCCACGATCGAGTAGGTCATCAGCGAGTCCCCCTTTCCGTTGCCAACCGGAGCGCCTCGCTCACCGCCGTCTCCGGCGTGGCCGACCGAACGATCGGATCGGGCGCGACCGCCACGCCGTCCTTCGCGAGCTCCCACGTGCCCAGGCCGACCACCGGCACGCCCGTCTTGAGCGCCAGCGCGATCTCCGACAGCGTGCCGAACGCGCCCCCGATCGCGATCACCGCATCGGCGGCGCGCACGATCAGCCCGTTCCGCAGCTCGCCGAGGCCGGTCGGGATCGCCACCGTCAGGAACGGGCTGCCGTCTCGCCGGTCCGAACCGGGTAGCACTCCGACGACGAGCCCACCTTCGCTCGACGCGCCGCGCGCAACGGCCTCCATCACGCCGCCGTGGCCGCCGCACACCACGACGGCGCCGGCCGCCGCGAGGAGCCGCCCGACCGTCTCGGCCGACGACGCTTCGCCCGGCGCCGCGGGGTCCGGTCCACACACCGCGATGATCGGACCGTTCGCGAGCACCGAGGGCGAATTCAATCGCCGACCGGCCAGTGCTCGACCATCAGGTCGGCCATGGGGAAGTCCGACGGATTCCCTGTGGCGAGGCGAGCATCGATACCCACCGCGGCGGCCGCCACCAAACAGTCAGCCTGGCTTACGGTTTGTCCGCGGCGAAAGAGCTCGCGCCGCCATTCACCGGCGCGCCATCCGTCGTCACGCCCGAAGGGCGCGATGCGAAGGCCCATGACCAGCGTCCGCGCCGCACGCTCCTCGCCCGGCAGGAGCCCGCGCGCGATCTCGTCGACATTGATCGCGCTCGTCCACGCATGATCGCCGCGGCGGCGGAGGCGATCCAGACGGCCGATCGCGCCTCCCCGGCCGCGAAGGAGATCGATCAGAACCGTGCTGTCGAGCAGCACGGATGCCATCAGCCGACCCGACGGTCGTCGGCTCGCCGCTGTGCGTGGACCCACGCTGCCGGGTCGGCGTCCCAATCATGACCGGCGGCGGGGATCGCGCCGATCGACGACTGGATCAGGTTCCATCGGTCCTCGTCATCGAGCGCCGCCCGAACAGCCTCGGCGATGAACGAGCTGCGTGCGCGCGATCCGACGCGTTCGTCGAGGCGGCGAACGAGCTCGTCGTCGAGGCTTATGTGCACACGCATGGCCACACGTTAGCACATAGGCTGCGGGACCCTCGTGGGAGGTCGACGTCAGTCGCTGATGGCGGCTCGGCCGAGGATGCGAGCGGGGTGAAGGCGAACCAGCAGTTCTCCCCGGACCGCGTTCCGGCGCCCGAACTCCTCCGCCCGGTCGGCACCCATGTACCGGCTGCCGATCCGCGTGGCCCACACGAGCATCTCGTCCAGGTCCTCGCTCAATTCCGCGGTGCCCTCGATCAGCACGTAGGTGAACGGCGGGGTGTCGTCGTCGACGCACAGCGCGGCCCGGGAATCGCGCGCCAACGTGCGGCCCTTGACGGTGTCGGCGGCGGTCGTGAACACGACCGTGTCGTCGTCGTCGAGCACGAACCAGACCGGCGCCACATGGGGCCGGCCGTCGGCACGGGTGGTCGCCAGCATCCCGGTGCGGGTTCCCTCCAGAAGGAACGCCCGCTGTTCGGCCGCGCCCATCTCGCGCATGACGCATGTATACCCCGGTGCGGCGTGGGCCGGGGCGGCCCCGGTCAGCCGTCGCCGAGCATCGCGCCCAGCAGCGCGATCGCGCCTCGCTTGTCGAGCGGTTCGTTCCCGTTGCCGCACTTCGGGCTCTGCACGCACGACGGGCAGCCGAGGGAACAGGGGCACTGCCGAACCGCCTCGAGGGTGGCGCGCACGAGCCGTTCGCCCGAGGCGAATCCCCGCTCGGTGATGCCCGCGCCGCCGGGATAGCCGTCGTAGATGAAGATCGTGGCCATCTCCGTGTCCTGATGGAGCGGGGTCGACAGCCCCCCGACGTCCCACCGGTCGCAGGTCGCCACCAGCGGCAGCAGGCCGATCGCGGCGTGCTCGGCGGCGTGCAGCGAGCCCGGCACCGCGGCCGCGCCGATCCCCGCCCGCGCGAGCAGCCGAGACGGGATCAGCCACCAGAGCGCTTTCGTCACGAGCGTCTGCGGTGGCAGTTCGAGCGCGACCTCGTCCAACACCTCCTGGGTGGAGGCGAGCTTGCGCTGAAACCCGATCACCTGCCGCGTGACCAGCACGGAGCCGAACGATGCGGGCGTGACGCCGACCTCACCCTCGACCGACACGTCGAGGATCGACAGGTCCGTGTCGTCCCGCACCTGGGTGTAGTAGTCGGCCTGGCTCGGCTCGACCACGGCCACGTGACGGTCCACGTCCAGCGCGACCACCTCGAACTGCTCGCCTTGGTGGAGGTAGATGGCTCCCGGGTGGACCGTCCAGAAGGCGCGCGACCCGTCGGCGGTTCCCAGCAGCGATCCCGTGTCGGCGTCGACGATGGCGAACGTCTCGCCGGAGGCCGAACGGATGTCGATCGCCGCGTGCGGATCGTCGCGGACGGCCGCGTGGAGGGCGCCGCGGCGGCGCACCAGGCGGCCGTCGGTCACCATGCGCTCGACCGCCGCCGCGGCGACCTCGCCGCCGAAGAACTCCGCCGCCTCGTCCTCGGCCAGCGGCCGCTCTCGGGCGGCGCACGCCAGGTGCGGCTCCAGCACGTACGGGTTCGAGGGGTCGATCACGGCCGCCTCTGGCGGCTTGGCGAACAGATCGTCAGGATGGTTGACCAGATACTGGTCCAGCGGGTCTCCCTGCGCGATCAGGACGGCGAGCGATGGTTCGCCCCGGCGCCCAGCGCGACCGGCCTGCTGCCACATCGAGGCCCGGGTGCCGGGGTAGCCGGCCAGGAGCGCGGCATCGAGCGAACCGACGTCGATGCCGAGCTCGAGTGCGTTCGTCGCCGCCACGCCCAGCAGGTCCCCGGACGCGAGCGCACGTTCGAGCTCCCGCCGCTCCTCCGGGAGGAAACCGGCCCGGTAGGCCTTCACCCGCGGCTTGAGGGGCGGATCCAGCTCGCGGCGGGCGAACTCCGCCACCAGCTCGGCGGACCGCCGGGTGCGGCAGAACGCGATCGTCCGCGTCCCCTGTTCGACGAGGTCGCGCAGGAACCACGACGCCTCGGTGACGGCGCTGCGCCGAAGGCCCAGATCCTCGTCCACGAGCGACGGGTTCCAAAGCACGAACAGCTTCTCTCCGCGCGGCGATGCGTCGACGGTCACCTCGGCGAACGGCAGGCCGGTGAGCCGCCCGGCAAGCTCGGCCGGGTTGCCGATCGTGGCCGACGCCAGCACGAACGCCGGATCGCCCCCGTAGTGCGCGATCAGGCGCCGGAGCCGCCGGAGCACCATCGCCACGTGTGAGCCGAACACCCCGCGCGCCGTGTGCGCCTCGTCGACGACGACCAGGCGCAACCGGAGGAGGAAGTCGGCCCACCGCGCGTGCCCGGGCAGGACCGCCGCGTGGAGCATGTCGGGGTTGGTCATCACCAGGTTCGCGTTCCGCCGGATGAGCGGACGCTCCGGCTGCGGCGTGTCGCCGTCATACACGGCCGCGCGGATCTCGGTGAGCCGAAGGTCGCGCACCTGCCGCACCTGATCGCGGGCGAGCGCCTTCGTCGGGAAGACGTAGAGCGCCGTCGCCTTCGGATCCTCGAGCGCGCGACGCGCGAAGGCCAGGTTGTACACGAGCGTCTTCCCCGACGCGGTCCCGGTCGCGACGATCACGTTCCGCCCGGCGTCGAGGTGCTCGAGGGCGGCCTGTTGATGGGCGTGCAGGCCCGTCACGCCGGTCAGTTCGAGCCGCGCGCGCAGCACCTCCGGGAGGCCGCCGGGCAGTGGCAGCGGCGCCGGGCCGCGCGCCGGGAGGACCTCGACGTGCGCCAGCGATCCGTCGCCGTCAGAGTCGCCGCCGCCGTCGCCGCCCTCGATCCGCTCACCGAGCCGAAGTGTGTCGACAAATCCCCGCGCGTCCATGTCGCCGGGCCGATCGTATGCGCCACGTACGATTGAGCGGCTCCGACTCGATGAACGGGGGATGCATGGAGTGGTTCGACCTGGTCTTCGCCCTGTTCGTGATCCTTCTCGGGGCGCAACTGTTCACCAACGGCGTCGAGTGGATCGGCGAGGGCTTCGGACTCTCCGAAGGGATGGTGGGGAGCGTCCTGGCGGCGGTCGGGACTGCCCTGCCGGAGACGATCGTGCCCCTCGTGGCGATCCTGGCCGGCGGGCACGCCGATGCGGACGAGATCGGGGTCGGCGCGATCCTCGGGGCGCCGTTCATGCTCGGGACGCTCGCGATGGCTGTGGTCGGCGTGTCGGCCCTCGCGTACCGCAGGCGCCGCGGCGGGCGCGTCCACGCCAGGATCGTGAGCGCCGATCCCGAGGCGATCCGACAGGACCTGGTGTTCTTCCTGGGCGCCTACCCGTTGGCGCTCGCGGCGGGCCTGTGGCATGTGCGGCCCGCGCACTACGCGCTGTCCGCGCTCCTGATCGTGCTGTACGTCTTCTATGTTCGCCGGCATCTGAAGGCGTCCGGTGAAGACGAGGACGAACCGGCGACTGAGGGCGCCGATGACCCCGCGCATGGGAATCCGGGAGCCGCGCACCGGGGCCCGAGTCCTTCGCCGATGCACCCGGGAGGGTCGCTCGAACCCGACATCCAGCCGCTGACGCTCATCAACTGGTACCGCCGCCTCACCAGGACCCGCACGCCGGTCACGTCGAAGCCGCCGATGGCCGCGGCGATCGCGCAGACGCTGTTCGCGCTGGTGCTGATCATCGGGGCGGCGCGCATCTTCGTCGGCGCCGTCTCGCATGTCGCGAGCGAGCTGCGTGTGCCCAGCCTGATCTTCTCGCTGCTGGTCGCGCCCCTCGCTACCGAGCTGCCGGAGAAGCTGAACGGCGTCCTGTGGATCCGGCGCCGGAAGGACACGCTGGCGATCGGAAACCTGACCGGCGCCATGGTGTTCCAGTCGACCTTCCCGGTGACCGTGGGCCTGCTCTTCACCGAGTGGCGGCTCGATCAGGCGGGCCTGATCTCGGGCGTCATCGCCATCGCGGCCGCCCTGATCACGTACGTCAACATTCGCGTCCGCGGGCACCTGGACGCCCGGCTCATGATCGGACAGATCGTGCTGTACGCCGGCTATGTGGCGTACGTCGTGCTTCGGGCCTGACGATCGCGCCGAGGGCGGTTCGCCACCGCGGCTAGTGGCCCGCCACCCCGTCCGCGCGCATGTCGGCGTAGATCGAATGCGCCGAGGGCTGGATGAACACCACACTCAGGCCACCGACCGACCCGCCCACCGCCGGCACCACGAGGTTGTTGACGTTGGACGGCGGGATCTGGCTCGCGGCGAGCGCCAGCTGCAGCATGGTCGGGACCGACAGGTTCGTCGTGATCTGCGGCCACGCTGCCTGGATCCACGTGAACGCCGTGGCGGGGTCCTTCGCGAACTCCGTGTGGAACTTCGCGAGCGCCGAGAGGAGCAGGATGCCCTGGTCCTTCGAGCGGCCGAGGTCCCCGCCGGGCACGTCGTGCCGGTCGCGGGCGAACGCCAGCGCCGCCTTCCCGCGCATGTGGTGCGTGCCAGGCGAGAAGTTCGCGTGCGAGAACGAGTCATGCATCGGGTAGGGCACGTCGACCGTGAGCCCGCCGATGTGGTCGACCATGTTCACCAGGCCGGGGAACGAGGTCAGCATCCAGAAGTCGATCGGGAGGCCGGTGAGGTTCTCCAGCGTGCGGATGGTCAGATCCGGTCCGCCGGCCGACATGGCCGAGTTGATCTTGTTCGTCCCGTGGCCGGGGATGTTCACCCAGGAATCTCGCGGGAACCCGAGGACCGTCGCGTGGTTCGTCTTCAGGTCGATCCCGATGATGTGGATCGAGTCCGAACGCTGCCGGGTGATCGCCTGGCCCGGCCGCGCGTCGCTTCCGAGCGACAGGATGAACAGCGGCCGCTTGCCCTCCAGCGCGGGGATCAGCGAAGCCTCGCCGTGAGCGGCGTACAGGCGGATGACCGGCGCGGTCGGGGAGCCCGTCGGGCCCGCCGACGCGGTCGGGCCGCTGCCCGTGGGGCCCGTGGCCGAGCCCCCACCCGACGGCGAGGAAGCGGCCGGACTGCCGGCGCCGGAGGACTCGGTGGCGTTTCGGATCACGATGACGCCGACCAGGATCGCCAGGATGGCGACGAGCGAGACGAACAGCAGGCGCGGCGATCCCGGGCTGCGCATCGTCCGGCTCATGGTGCGCCTCCCGACCCTGTCGCGGACGGGGTCGGCGACGCCGGCGTACCGGACGGCGAACTCGGCGTCGGAGGGTGCGGCGACTTCACCGTCACCGACGCGGCCGGGTACCCCGTGATCAGCCAGGAGTTGCCCACCTGCTGCATCAGGAACTTCCCGCTGACGACGACGTTCACGGCGCCCGACCCGCTGACTTCTCCCGTCCCCACGATGGACACGTTCGCCTGCACCCCGGCGATCCTGCCGCCCGGTTCGATGAGGTAGCGGATCGTAAGGCTACTTGACGAAATGTCGAGGTTGGACAGCAGCCGTCCCGACGAGCCCATCGTGAACGCCGCGCGATCCGACTGCGCACGCTGGCGGACCTCGGGGGCGAAGGCGTTCCATACCGAAGCCGGCGGGCCTGCGGTCCAGTTGGTCTGATCGACGATCGCCTGTCCGTAGAGGTTCGCGAGCGACTGCTCGATGGCGTTCGTCGGCCCGCTCAGGTCCGGCACCTTCGCCTTCTGCGTGACGCGCAACGGAACGATCCGGCGTTGCTGGAACGAGAAGGGTTCCGCGCTGCCCGCCGGCCCGGATGCCGACGGCGAGCCGCCCGTGAGGGAGCCTCCGCCGCTGGTCGAGCCCCCGCCGCCCCCTCCGCCACCGCTGATGAGGGAGACGATCAGGACGACGACTGCTGCGATGATGCAAGCGCCGATGGCCCACGGTGCCCATCTGGGCATGCGGGAGGGGCCGGGCGTGCTGAATCGATCGGTTGGTTCCGCCATCGAGCGGTCAAGGCTATCGCATGACCTGCGTTCGCTATGGGCAATCGGCCTGTGCTGAATCCTTGTCGACCATGCAGCCCGACTCGTCGACCGCCTCGAACTGCGATGCCGGGATCGACTTCAGCTCGTCCAGCAGCGAGTTCGTCCAATGGCGGTCCCTGGTGCCCTGGAAGTACCAGTTGGAGCCGTTGTCCGCCAGGATGAGACCGTAATGCTGCATCGCCCGCAGGATCACCTGCGCGTTCGCGCTGAAGTGACTGATGTCGAAGCCGGCCTTCAAGCGGAATCGCGCGCCCATCGGCGGGTAGTCGCTGTCGCAGGTGCCGGCGTCATGCCGCGCCGGCCAGATGTGGTGGCAGTCGGTCAGTTGGGCCGTGAACCTGATGGCATGGCCGATGAACCCGGCCTTGACCTCGTCCCAGCGGACCAGGCCGGGGAAGATCGGCAGGCCGGCCGCGTCCGCCGACGTCCACCCGTTCGGCCGCAGCGCGTTGGAGCCGAGGTCGAAGATCGCGCCGCTGCCGGCGGTGGGGCTGCCGTGGTGCCAGCGCGCGTCGAACAGTTCGTACAGCACGCACGTGTCGCCATCGACCATCAGCGCGTGCCGGTCGGAGCCGCCCTCGATGGGGATGTCCTTGCCGAAGGGGTACGGGCCCTTGTCGCTCTCGCTCCCCCAGTGGAATTTCACCTTCACCTTGGGATGTGAGTCGGGGACGACGGCATACGGCATCCCGTACGACGGCGGGCCGAAGTCCGGGTGGAGCTTCGTCGAGCCGGAGTTCATCGACGCCATCCACGCGCCGCTGTGGGGGTCGACCGGAAGGGTCGAGATGTCGGTGTTCCAGATGTTGTCCGACGGGAAGACCTGGCAGCCGACGCCGTCCGGGCTCGAACCGGGCCCGGCCGCTCGGCGAGCGGCCCCTACGCCCGCGGGCTGGATGGCGACGGTGAACGCTGCCGCCACCGCCACGCTGGACACGACCCTGCTGATCGACATGGAGCCTCCTCGACGTCCTCTGTCATGAAGTCATCGACGAACGCCGCCCCGCGGCTTGAACGCTCGCGACGCGGCGGCGATCAGGTCCGGAGAGGATCCGGATCGGGGTCGGGAAGCCAGCGGTACCCGACGCCCGGCTCCGTGAGGATGTAGACCGGCGACGAGGCGTCGTCTCGGAGCTTCTGCCGAAGCTGCCGGACGTACACGCGCAGGTAGTGGCTCTCGTCGCCGTAATTCGGTCCCCACACCCGCCGCAGGAGCCACGCGTGCGTGAGGAGCTTGCCCGGGTTCGTGAGGAGCGCCTCGAGCAGGTCGTACTCGGTCGGCGTGAGGTGGACAAGCTCGCCGTCGTCGGTGACGAGCCGGCGGGCCAGGTCGACCGCAAGGGGGCCGAACCGAAGCGTCGCGGGCGCGCTTCCGGGCCGTTCCGTGCGCCGAAGGGCCGCGCGAACCCGCGCGAGCAGCTCTTCCATGGCGAACGGCTTGGTCAGGTAGTCGTCCGCGCCGGCGTCCAGCGCCTTCACCTTTCCCGCCTGATCGTCTCGAACCGACAGGACGATGACGGGAACGTCCGACCAGCCACGGAGCCGCTCGATCACCTCGACACCGTCGATGTCGGGCAGACCGAGGTCCAGGACCACCAGGTCCGGTTGGCGGGATGCCGCCGCGTCCAGCGCGGCCTCACCCGCGCCGGCTTCGATCGTCGCGTAGCCGTGCGCGGAGAGGGCCGTGCGCAGCGCCCGGCGGATCTGGGGTTCGTCGTCGACGACGAGGATCGTGCTCATCGCCGGGCGGTGCTGGTCTCGGCGTCGGCCGTCTCCGCGGCGACGGGCAGTCGCAATGCGATGAGGGCTCCGCCTGCCGGGGAGCCCTCGGCCCAGATGCGGCCGCCGTGCGCCTGGACGATCGCCTTGGCGATGGCGAGGCCGAGCCCGGTCCCGCCGCGTCCATCGCCACGGTCCCTCCGGTAGAACTCCTGAAACACCTGCTCGCGCTCCTCGGCGGGGATGCCCGGACCGTCGTCGGCGATCCGGATCTCCACGAAGGACTCCCAGCGCGACGCGGAGATGACGATCGTGCCGCCCGCCGGCGAGAAGCGCACCGCGTTCTCGATCACGTTGGTGAGGACCTGGTCGATCTGTGTCGGGTCGAGCGCGACGGCCGGCAGATCCGGGCGGAGCAGCGTTCGGACGTTCCGATCCTTGAGCGACGGGCGCATCCGCGCCAGCACGGATCCGATGACGTCCTCGACGTCCACCTGCACACGGTCGGGCGTCAGCGCGCCGGCCCGCATTCGCGCGAGGTCCAGGATGTTCCCGACCAGCCGGTTCAACCGATCGGCCTCCTGCAGGATCGTGCCCAGGAGCTCATCCCGTTGGACCTCGTCGTAACGGCCTTCGTGGTCCATCAGCGACGTGACGCTCGCCTTGATCGAGGCGAGCGGCGTTCTCAGGTCGTGCGTGACCGATGAGAAGAGGGCGGCGCGGGCGGCGCTCGCGTCGGCCTCCGTCCTCGCCCGGCTGACCCGTTCATCCAGTTCGGCCAGCTCGAGCGCGGCCGCGATCTGGCCGGCGACCGCGCGGGCCAGGCCGAGCTCCTCCTCGGTGGGCGGCCACCGGGACGGGGTCGCGTAGGCGATGAGGGTTCCGTAGGAGCCGGACGCCGTCGTGAGCGGCAGGTCGAACCGGCGTGACGCGTCGTCGTGCGGGCCGTCTTCGCCCGGCCGAGGTGGCGGGTGCCGGACGGTGATCGGGCGGTCGCTCACCACGGCGCGAATCTCGGTGCGTTCGAGCGACAGCACGTCGGCCAGCGTGGCCGCGAGGTCGCCGACGATCCGTTCCAGGGGTCCGGGCGACAGGAACGCGCTGGCGACCCGGTGCATGCTCCGGGCCTCCTGCTCGCGGCGGGCCGCGCGGGCGCGTTCGGCGGTGACGCGCGTGACAAGGGCGCCGACCAGGGCGGCGACGACCAGGTACACGCCAAGCGCGATCGCGTCGTCGGCGCTTCGAACCTTCAACGTGTGCTCGGGCGGCGTGAAGAAGTAGTTCAGTCCGAGGAATCCGCCGATCGCGGCGATCATGCCGGCGACCGGGCCCGCGGCGACGGCCGCGCCGGCGATCGCCAACAGGTAGAGGCACGCGGCGCTGGCGATGCCGGCATGGGGAAGCACCAGGGCGATGAGCGTGGCCGCCCCCGGCGCGGCAAGGCCGAGGACGACGATTCTCAGCCAGTGCAGGGCGCCGCCCCGATGCGCGCCGAGGCCGGCGGGCGCCGGCTGTGCCGTCGTGGTGGGCTCGTCCATGGGTCGCGTCCCCGTGATCGTGCGCCGAACGGAGCCGCGCGGGCCGTTCGGATGTCGATCTTTATGACATCTTGACGGCCCGCCCGGCGTCGTTCACGCCACCTTTACGGGGTCGCGGCGACGCTCGATGGCATGGCCATCGGTTCGTCCACCGGCTTGCCGCCCGATCCCGGCATGGGAGCGGGGTCGCTGCTCAAACGGCTGCTCATCGGCCGCCAGATGCCGAGCAGCCGCCTGTCGCACACCCTCCTTCCGAAGGTGCTCGCGCTGCCGGTGTTCGCCGCCGACGCCCTGTCCTCGGTCGCCTATTGCGTCGAAGCCTCGATGCTCGTGCTGGTGGGCGCGTCGGCGTCGGCGCTGCACATGGTGATCCCGATCCAGATCGGCATCGCTGCGCTCATGGCGATCGTCGTGGTGTCCTACCGGCAGACGGTCCGCGCCTATCCCACGGGCGGCGGCTCCTACATCGTCAGCAAGGACAATCTCGGGACGCTCGCCGGCCTCATGGCGGCGGCGGCGCTCCTCACCGACTACGTTCTGACGGTTTCTGTCTCGGTCGCGGGCGGGGTGCTCGCCGTGGCCTCCGCCGTCCCGGGCCTCCGTGGCGCGCTCCTTCCCCTCTCGCTCGCCGCGGTCGTGTTCATCGCGGCGATGAACCTCCGGGGGGTGCGCGAATCCGGATTGCTGTTCGCGTTCCCCGTCTACGGATTCATCGTGAGCATGCTCCTCCTGATTGGGGTGGGCGTTCTCAAATGCGCGCACGGGTGTCCCCAGGCCGCCGTGCCGGACCCGGTGCCGGTGGGGGCGGGCGCCGTCGGGCTGTTCGTCGTCCTGCATGCCTTCTCGTCGGGCTCGTCGGCGCTCACGGGAACGGAGGCGATCTCGAACGGGATCAGGGCGTTCCGCCGTCCGCAGTCCAGGAACGCGGCGGCGACCCTCACCGTCATGGGCGTGCTCGCGATCACGATGATCGTGGGGACGGCGTTCCTGGCCGACCGGATGCACGCGGCGCCGAGCTCGTCGGTCTCGGTCATCTCCGAGGTCGCGAAGGCCACGTTCCCGGGACGGACGGCCGGAAGCGCCAGCCTGATGTTCTACGCCTTCCAGGCCTTCACGTTCGCCATCCTCGTGCTCGCGGCGAACACGTCCTTCCAGGACTTCCCCCGGCTGTCGGCGATCCTGGCGCGCGACCAGTTCATGCCGCGGCAGTTCGAGAACCTGGGCGACCGGCTGGTCTTCTCGAACGGCGTGTTCGTGCTGACCGCGCTCTCGGCGGCGCTGCTGATCATCTTCCGGGCGAACGTCGACACGCTGATCCAGCTGTACGTGGTCGGCGTGTTCACCGCGTTCACGCTCTCGCAGGCGGGGATGGTCCGGCACTGGCGGTCGCTCGGCCGCCAGGGTGGGCCGGCAGCCGCGGGCTGGCGGCGGCGAGCGGTCACCAACGGCGTCGGCTCGGTGGCAACCGGCCTGGTCACGGTCGTGGTGATCATCACGAAGTTCATGCATGGAGCGTGGATCGTGATCGTCGCGATCCCGCTGATCGTGCTCCTCTTCCTCGCGGTGCGCCGCCACTACGTCGCCGTCGACGCCGCCCTGCGCGCGCGCATGCGGCCGGGGGATTCGACACTCACGAACACCGTCGTGCTGTTCGTCCCGCGCTTCGACGAGGCGACGGCGCAGGCCGTCAGGTTCGTCCGGACGGTGTACGGGGACTCCTTCCGGGCGGTGCACCCGGCGCGCGCCGGCGAGGACCGGGCCGCGCTCGAGCGACGATGGCTCTCGCTCGGGAGCGCGGTCACCCTAGAGGTGATCCCCGGGAACGGCGCCGTTGTGAGGGGGTTCGTGCAATACGTCCGAGCGATGCCGAGGGGCGACGACGCCGTGGTGACGGTCGTTGTGCCCGAGCGCCTGCGCCGCGCATCGGTGATGACGGCGCTCCGGTCGGGGCCGGCGCTCGGGCTCAAGCTCCGGCTGCTCGGGGAGCCGAACGTCGGGGTGACGAACATCCCGGTGGTCGTGCCGGACGAACGCCGTCGCGGCGGGCCCGTCGGCGGCGACGAGCCGGCCTCGCGCCGGAGCGGCCGGCGTCCGGTGCTGCGGCCCTCGGTGGGACCGCCGCGCAGGTCCGAGGCGATCGTGCTCGTCTCCTCCGTGAACGACGCGACCCTACGGGCGGTCGCGTACGCGCGGACGATGCGCGTGGATGCGGTCCGCGCGCTGTGCTGTGTGCACGACCCCGCTGAGGTTCGCCGCATCTGGGACGACTGGATCGAGCACCGCGTCCCGATGGAGCTCACCTTCGTCGACGCCCCGTTCCGGGACATCGGGCCGCCGCTCCTCCAGGAGGTCCGCGCCGGCACTGCGGAGGGCGAGGGGATCGTGGCCGTCATCGTCCCCGAGCTCGTCGTGCCGTCGTGGCGGTACGAGCTGCTGCACAACCAGCGGGCGCTCTACATCAAGCGGCTGCTGCTCCTGGAGCCGAACGTCGTCCTCACGAGCCTGCCCTACCGGATCGAGCAGGCGCCACGCCACGCGCCCCATCCTCGAAGGGACGGCGCCTCGGCGAGCGCCTCCGCGCAGCCGGAACCCAGCCCGAAGCGACCGGCGCCGGTGGACCGGCGTGAACGGGTTCCCCGGCGCGAGGCCCAGCCGGCGCACGGGTAGCGCCGGCGCACCTCACGAGCGGCCCGGCCGGGGCCGAGCGACCGTAGGCTATAATCCGTCGGCCCTTGACCTGCGCGTTCGTGCTCCCCGCGCGTGCGCGCGCCGCGGCCTTCGCCGCGACATCGCACGTCAACCGACACCAGGAGGAACATGCCGATGCACATGCTGGCCGCCGAGGGTGGCGTCATCAAAGCAGCCTTCGGGACATTCGATTCGACCAGCCTGTGGGTGATCCTGGCGATCTCCGTCGGCGCATTGCTGTTCGGCATGTATCTGCGCCGGCAGGTCCTTTCCGCCTCCGAGGGGACGCCGAAGATGCAGGAGGTGGCCACCGCCATCCAGGAGGGCAGTTCGGCGTATCTGCGAAGGCAGTTCCGGACGCTCGCCGTCTTCGGCGCGGTCCTCCTGATCGTGCTGCTGTTCCTGCCGATCCACGAGCACCACCACTCGGTGCTGGTGGTGCGACTCGGGCGCTCCCTCGCGTTCCTGATCGGCGCCGTGTTCTCGGCGCTGACCGGCTTCACCGGCATGTGGCTGTCCGTGCGCGGGAACGTCCGCGTGGCGGCCGCCGCGAAGGAGCAGGGATACCGCGCCGCGCTCAAGTTGGCGTTCCGAACGGGCGGCGTCGCCGGCATGTTCACCGTCGGCCTCGGGCTGCTTGGAGCGACGCTCCTGCTGATCGTGTTCAAGGAGGACGCGCCGAACGTCCTCATCGGGCTCGGATTCGGCGCGGCCCTGATCGCGATGTTCATGCGAGTGGGTGGCGGCATCTTCACGAAGGCGGCCGACGTCGGTGCCGACCTGGTCGGCAAGGTGGAACAGGGCATCCCCGAGGACGATCCCCGCAACGCCGCCACCATCGCGGACAACGTGGGCGACAACGTCGGCGACTGCGCGGGGATGGCCGCGGACCTGTTCGAGTCCTATGAGGTGACGCTCGTGGCGGCGATCATCCTGGGCGCGGCGGCGTTCGTCTCCGTGAAGGGCGTGATCTTCCCGCTGCTGATCCAGGGCATCGGGATCATCACCGCCGTGATCGGGATCATGGCGGTGACACCGCGGAGCGACACCGAGCCCGGGATGAGGGCGATCAACCGCGGGTTCGTCATCTCCGCGGTGCTGTCCGCGGTGGGCGTGCTGATCGTGTCGCTCACCTATATGAAGTCGGCGAAGCCGTTCTTCGCGGTCCTGATCGGTCTGGTGCTCACGGTCGTCATCCAGCTGGTCACCGAGCACTACACCTCGACCACGCGGGCGCCGGTCAAGGACATCGCGAAGTCGACCCTGACCGGCCCGGCCACGACCATCCTGTCCGGCGTCTACGTGGGCATGGAGTCGGCCGTGTGGGCGGCGCTCCTGGTCGGCGCCGCGATCGCCGGCGACTTCTACCTGGGTGGCGGTGACCTGGCCCACCTGTCCACCGCGCTCTACTACGTGGCGCTGTCTGGGATGGGCGTGCTCTCCGTGGTCGGCGTGATCGTGTCCATGGACACGTTCGGCCCCGTCTCGGACAACGCCCAGGGGATCGCCGAGATGTCCGGTGAGTTCGAGGGCGCGCCGGCCGACACGCTCACGAACCTCGATGCGATCGGGAACTCCACGAAGGCCATCACGAAGGGCGTGGCGATCGCGACCGCCGTCCTGGCGGCGACATCGCTGTTCGGGTCGTTCCGCGAGACCGTGATCGCCGCCGGCGAGCGGGTCTTCGCCATCAACCTGATCAGCCCGAAGGTGCTGGTCGGGCTCCTGCTCGGCGCGTGCGTGACGTTCCTGTTCTCGGCGTTCGCCATCCGCGCGGTCGGCCGCGCCGCGTTCGGCGTGGTCATGGAGGTGCGCGACCAGTTCCGCAAGCACCCCGGGATCATGACCTACGAGGAGAAGCCCGAATACGACAAGGTGGTCGACCTGGTCACCCGGGCGTCCCTCCGCGAGCTGATCACGCCGGGCCTCCTGGCGGTCCTGTCGCCGATCTTCGTCGGGTTCGCGCTGGGCGCCGACGCCCTGGGCGGGTTCCTGGGCGGCGCGATCATCACGGGCCAGTTGCTGGCCGTGTTCCTGTCGAACTCCGGCGGCGCGTGGGACAACGCGAAGAAGCTGATCGAGGACGGCACCTACGGGGGGAAGGGCTCGGAGGCGCACAAGGCGGCCGTCATCGGCGACACGGTCGGCGACCCGTTCAAGGACACCGCGGGGCCGGCCATGAACCCGCTGATCAAGGTCATGAACCTCGTCGCGCTGCTGATCGCGGGGCTGGTGGTCAGCGCGTCCGATAACACCGGTATCCGCATCGCCGTGGCCGTCGTGGTGGCGTTGGTCGTCGCGTGGGCGGTGTGGTTCACCAAGAACCTCTCCACGGCGGAGGCGACCGGCTCGGGAGAGGTCGCCGCGCCCGAGCCCGTGCCCGGCGCCGCCGCCCGCCCGCAGGCGTAGCCGGAAGACCGGCGCGGCGGGGTCCGAAGAGAGCCGGACGGGGACCGGGGCCGTTCGAGATGGCGTTCTTCAAGAAGGCATTCGCCAGGCTGAACCAGAGCGACGAGGCGCGCCTGGCCGAGGAGCTGCAGCTGTGGGCCGCGAAGTCCGTGCCCGAGTCGGTGCGCATCGCGGCGGCGACGCCGCGCACGAAGGTTCGCCTGGCGGGGGTCGTGCGCCGGATCACCGTCCGGCCCGTCCACGGGTTCGACGCGCTCCAGGTCCAGCTCTACGACGGGACCGGTGACGCAACCATCCTGTGGCTCGGCAGACGGTCGATCACCGGCCTCACGCTCGGCTCGCGGCTGACGGTGCAGGGGATGCTCGGCGTCGAACGCGGCGAGCGCCGGATCGTCAATCCGACATACGAGTTCCTTCCGGCGCCCGAAGCCTGAGCCGTCCGTTCGAGCCGGCTATTCGAGAGCGCCGCGGAGCTCGTCCTCCACCTCGGGCGTGGCGATGGCGATCAGCTCGTCGCCGGCCGACAGGACGGTCTCCGGCTGGA
Organism: Actinomycetota bacterium; assembly: GCA_040414485.1. Lineage (GTDB taxonomy): Bacteria > Actinomycetota > UBA4738 > UBA4738 > UBA4738 > JBEDUK01. Next base: position 1,012 of record JBEDUK010000061.1, on the reverse strand, counting down.
CGATCACCACGTGGCCGTCGCGGATGATCGCCACGATGCTCGAATCGAGCGGGAGGCGCAGCTCGTACATCGGCTTGCCCACGGCCTTCGACGTGTCGTGCAGGACGAGTTCGACGAGCGACACGCGTCCCCGTTCGAGCTTGAGGAGGCGAACCACGTCGCCGACCGTCACGGCCTCCTCCACCAGCGCGGTCAGGATGTGCGGCGGCGAGACGGCGGCGTCCACGCCCCACTGCTCGGTGAACATCCACTCGTTCTGCGGGTGGTTCACCCGGGCGACCACCCGGGGCACGGCGAACTCCTGCTTGGCGAGCAGCGCGGTCACCAGGTTGTCCTCGTCGTCGCCCGTGGCCGCCACCAGCACGTCGGCCGACGCGAGCGCCGCCTGCTCCAGCACGTAGGGCTCGCACGCGTCGCCCAGCAGGACGTTCACCTGGATCGGCAGCTCCTCCCGGGCCCGCTTGACGGCCTCGATGTTGAGCTCGATCAGCGTCACCTGATGCCCGTGGTCGGACAGGTCCGCGGCGAGGTGCCGCCCCACGTTTCCCGCTCCGGTGACGACGACCCTCATCGAACCGCCCGGTCCGTGCGGCTCACTCGGCCACCGGCGCGAGCAGCGCGTCCAGCCGGTCCATGGCGTCCCTGCTCAGCACGAAGTGCACGATGTCGCCCTGCTGGAAGGTGCTCGTCTCCACGGGAAGGAAGCCCGTCCCGCCGCGTTCGATGCCGGCGACCAGGATCACGCCGGCGGCCTGGACCGCGCTGACGCGCTGGCCGACCAGATGGTCGGGGATCACCAGCCGGTAGTCGAGCAGCGAACCGCCCCCGAACGACTCCTTCAGCTCCTCGCGCCCGTGGAAGAGCAGGTATTCGATCTGGCTGACCGCCCAGGCGACCGAGGCGATCGTGGGGATGTGCAGGCGCTCGTAGATCTCCGCCCGCTTCGGGTCGTAGATCCGCGCGATCACCTTGGGCACGTGATAGTGCTCGCGCGCGATCCGGGCGGAGACGA
>JBEDUK010000060.1:0-27020 GCA_040414485.1 Actinomycetota bacterium | reverse complement strand
GCGCTTCTTGCCGGCCTGCTGCTCGTCGGCGCCGCGGCGGTGGCGTTCCGCGTGGTGCGGAAGCGCCGCCGCCGCGGCTCCTACATGTAGCCGAACGGCTCCTCAGCAGGGATTCTTCGACACGGGGAATTCCGGGTCGCTTCCGAGGTAGAACTCCGGTGCTGCTGATGGTCGGCAACTCGCATCGGCCATCATCCAGTGGCCCTTCTCGAAGTTGTAGCCCACGGTCGCCATCGGACTCTTGCCGTCGGCGTGGCTCAGGGCCGAGACCGTTGACCAGGGGGTGACGACGAACGTCCACCTGAACACCTCCGCTGTTGGAAGCGGGGGCAACCGGATCGTCCCGGCCGGCCCGCTCGGCGTCGGGGTGGGCGCATCCGCCGGGGTTACGAACCACAAAGTGACCACCGCGAATCCAGGGTGGCGTTCGATCTGCGCCCAGCACCTGGCCGGCATCGGGTCGGGCTGCACCTTCCACGGCTTCGACACCTTCGGCGGCGTGATCTCCCCGACCACGGCGGAGCCGTCCGGCCGTGGGTGGCAGGCTTCGAACAGCCGCTGGGTGGCGGCGACCGCCCGTTCGACGGCCGTGCCGACCGACGGCGCCTGGCCGCGCGCGAACACCTGGAGCGCTAACGGCGGCAGTGTGGGTGACTGCAGGCTCTGGACCTCATGCCCGATTCTTTGCTGGATCACGAACGGGCACGTGAGGTGGATGGAGAGCGGTCCTTCCCACCGCACGACCGGCTCGTAAACCCCTTGGTACGTCACCGCTCTGCCGCCACCAAGCGTCCGACCCGCGAAGGGGGCCGGCATCGAAGGAATGATCCCGCCGAACCGGTCCTGCCAGGACGAGACGGTGTCACCGTGCGCGCCCTTGACCTCGATGTAGTCCTGGTACGTGCCGTAGCGGATCGGCGTCGACCCCTGGTTCGTCAGACGGTAGGTGACGGCCGGCGTTTGACCCGGTCGGACGACCGGGGTCGTCAGGGTGGCCTCACATCTCGCCGCCGCGCCCTTGAACGAGGCCGCCACGGTCTGCGCAGGCGCCGACGGGAGCGGCGCCGGGCTCGTCGGCGGCGGCGGGCGCAGGGTCGCGTGGCGGGAGCCGGGTCCGAGCGCCGCCCACGCGAAGGCGATGCCGCCGGCGACCACCACGAATGCGATCGCCGCGGCGAACACCCGCTGTCGCCGGCCGGACCCACCCGGCGGGTCCCCGCCGGGTCCGCGGCGCGCCGGTTCCCTCAACCCGTCCTCGATGCGCGCCCAGAGGTCCGGCGCCGGCACCTGCCGAAGAGGTGCTCCAAGCGGTTCGCGTTCGCTCATGTTCATGCTCGTTCCGCCTCCGTGACCGACGCCCGCAGCCGCCGGCGCGCACCCGAGAGATGCACGCGGACCGCCACGTCGCTGATACCGAGGAGCCTGGCGGCGTCGGACGTCGAATAGCCCATCAGGTCCCGGAGGACGAAGGCGGCGCGCTGCTTCGGGCTGAGGGCTCGGGCCATGTCGAGGATCTCGAGCACCTCGCCATCCGCCCATGCGAGCGGCATCGCCGCCACCGCATCGCCCCGGCCGTCACCGTCCGCCGCGACGTCCACATGCCGCCGGCGGAGTTCCGCGGCCGCGCGCCGGAACGCGACCGTGTACAGCCACGCGCGCAGGTCCCGGATCGAACCGAGCCGGCGCCCCGCCTCGATGAACGCGTCCGCCACGGCGTCGTCGGCGACCTCCCGGCTGCCGCCGGCGAAGGCGAACACCGCACGCCAGAGGTCGTCGCCCAGGCGCCGGTACGCCCCTTCGAGTTCGATGCGCCGCTCGTCATCCAGCACCGTTCCGTGCCGCCTTCCTTCCTCCACCACACTGGAGGGAGCCGCACGCTCAGACGTTAAGGACCGTGCCGAAGTTTCATCTGGCGTCCCGGCATGGGGTAGTGTTACGCGCCAAGCGAGCACGCGGGAGCATGCTCCGGGACAAGCCCTGGCGGCGGGTTCCCGCGTACAACTCGGAGTACCTAAGGAGGGCGAGGGGGTCGACGCCGGAGAGGCTCGAAGGAGCCTTGCCGGCGCTGCTCCGTGCCCAGGTGTCGGGCGACGGGCATCCCTGTCGCGAAAGGAACGGAAGGAGGGAAGTGGCTTGGTGACGAAGCGCACGGTTCGCGTGCTTTCCATCCTGGCCGTGCTCGTCGTGCTGGGCGCCGCCTGCAACAACAAGAACAACGCCGGCAGCGGTGGAAGCCCGGGCGGGGCGAACAAGACCGCCGTCAAGATCGCTTACATGGGCGCGCTGACCGGAGACGCCGCGCAACTGGTCGTCCCCGGCTTCCAGGCGGCCCAGCTTGCCTTCGAGCAGGCCAACCAAGGCAAGTTCGGCGACCTGCCGGTCACGATCACGCTGGTCAAGGAGGACACCCAGGGCAGCCCCGACCAGGCGCCCAGCGTGGCCGACAAGATCGTGAACGACTCGTCGTTCGTCGGCGTGATCGGGCCTGCCTTCTCGGGTGAGTCGCAGGCGGCGGGCGGCAAGCTCGACGCCGCCGGGATCCCGTTCATCACCCCGTCGGCGACGAACCCTGGTGTTGCGCAGAACGGCTGGACGCACTGGTTCCGCGCGGTCGGCAACGACAACTCGCAGGGGCCGGTGGCTGCGAAGTACATCCAGCAGAAGCTCAGCCCGAACTGCGTGGTCGTGGCGAGCGATGACAGCACCTACGGCGAGGGCCTGGCGGACATCGTCAACCAGACGCTCACGGGAGCGAGCATCACGACGAACTCCCAGAAGGGCGCCGTGACGACGGGTCAGAAGGACTTCTCCGCGCTGGTGACCAAGGTCAAGGACTCGGGCTGCAACGTGATGTTCTACGGCGGGTACTCGCCGGAGGCGGCGCCGCTGCGCCAGCAGATGACGCAGGCCGGTCTGACCAACGTGACGATGGTCGGTGGCGACGGCATCAAGGACGACTCCTTCACCTCGGGCGCCGCGGCGGCCGGTGAGGGCACCGTCGCCGCGTGCCCGTGCGCCGACATCTCGTCGTCCACGGACACCAAGGCGAAGACCTTCAACACCGACTACCAGGCGAAATGGGGCTCCCCGCCGGGGATCTACTCGGCCGAGGCGTGGGACATCGCCCAGATCTACATCGCCGCGTTCAAGGCCGGAAAGACGACCCGCGCGGACATCACGTCGTTCGTCAAGGGCCTGAACAACTTCCCGGGGCTGACGAAGAGCTACACGTTCCAGTCGAGCGGTGAGCTCGACCCCGGCTCCGTGCAGATCTACTTCTACCAGGACAAGAGCAGCGCCTGGACGTTCCTCGGGCGCTCGGACCAGATCCTGACCGGGTAGCGCGCGGATCGAAGAACGAGGGACGGACGAGGGGCGGGTTCACATTGTGGGCCCGCCCCTCGCTATGATGCGCCATTCGCTCTGCGGGGGGAGGGCGGGGATGGCGGACGAGGGGACGTAGGTGGCCGCTCAGGTGAGCACCGCGGCGCCGCCGCGACGGTCGACGACCAGGTGGATCTGGCCTGCGGTCGGCATCGCGGCCGTGACTGGTCTGTTGATCGTCGGTTTCAAGACCGGCGTCTGTGACAACCACTTCTCCTCGTGGCTCGCCTTCTTCATCACGGGGCTTCGGCTGGGCGCCCTCTACGCGATGATCGCGCTCGGCTACACGATGGTCTACGGCGTCCTGCAGCTGATCAACTTCGCGCATTCCGAGGTCTTCATGGTCGGCTCGTTCGCCGGCCTCTACGCGCTCTCGAAGATCTTCGGTCTGACGCCCACGTCGAACGGCTTCAGCGGCGTCGGTCTGTATTTCGCGCTCGTGGTCGCGCTGATCCTCGCGGCGCTCGCATCGGGATTCGTCGCGGTCGGGCTCGAACGGGTGGCCTATCGCCCGCTCCGGCGGCGCGGCGTCTCCCGCCTGAACTACCTCATCACGGCCATCGGCGCGTCGCTGTTCCTGTCGAACCTCTTCTTCCTGCTCGACGGGCAGAAGCACCTGGGCCTGCCGTTCCGGTGGCCGAACATCGCGGGCCCCGCGTTCGTGCTGTTCCCCACGGTGATGAAGTCGTCGGTGGCCTTCACGGTCTTCGGCGTCAACGTGAAGAACACTGACCTGCTCGTGATCGTGGTCGCGGTCGTGATCCTGGTCGCGCTCGACCAGTTCGTCCGGCGGACCCGTACGGGCAAGGGCATCCGCGCGGTGGCGGAGGACCCCGAGACGGCGCTGCTGATGGGCGTGAACGTCGACCGGGTCGTCGTGGCGACGTTCTTCCTCGGCGGCCTCATGGCCGGCGCCGCGGGCCTCATGTGGGGCCTGTACTTCGGGCAGACACAGTTCAACGTCGGGTTCCTGCCGGGCATCAAGGCGTTCACCGCGGCCGTGCTCGGAGGCATCGGGAACATCCGTGGCGCCATGCTGGGCGGCCTGCTGCTCGGCGTGGTCGAGAACGTCGGCGTGGCGTGCACCGGGATCCGTTGGCAGCAGGTGATCGCGTTCCTGGTCCTGGTGGGCGTGCTGATGTTCCGGCCGACGGGCTTGCTGGGCGAGCAGGTCGGAAAGGGCTGATCGGGGTGGGCGATCGGTTCGAGGGCCAGCTCGAGGACATCGAGGTCGCGAGCGAGGCCGAGGCGCCGCGCGGCCCCAAGGCCACGTACCGCAGGGCGACGCAGCCGATCCGCGACGGCATGCACGACATCCGGGTCGCCTACGAGCGGGCGCCGAGCGGGGTGCGTGCCGGCATCATCATCGCCACGATCGCGCTCGCCGCGCTGCTGCCGACCCTCCTGCCGTACATCACCTCCGACTACATCTACTGGACGTTCGTGCTGACCAAGATCGGCATCGCCGCGCTGCTCGCACTGGGGCTGAACGTGGTGGTCGGCTTCGCCGGCCTGCTGGACCTGGGGTACGTCGCGTTCTTCGCGGTCGGCGCCTACTCCTACGCGGCGCTGTCCGGCGCGGCGAAGTTCGCCGTCACGCAGTACGAGGTGTCCTCGGGCAAGCGGCACGGCGTGAACCCGCTGGACTACCTGCCGCACTGGCGCTGGTACTTCTGGCTGATCTTCTTCGCCGCCATCGCCATCGCGGTCATCGCCGGCCTCCTCCTCGGCGCGCCGACCCTTCGGCTGCGCGGCGACTACCTGGCGATCGTGACGCTGGGCTTCGGGGAGATCGTCCGCATCACGGCGAACAACACGGACTCCTTCGCAAACGGCCCGCGCGGCGTGCAGAACATCCCCCACCCGGAGTTCCTCGGGTTCAAGTTCGGCATCCTGAACGCGCCGTACTACTACCTGCTGTTAGCGATCATCGTGATCTGGGTGTTCTTCCTCAGACGGTTGAACGCGTCCAGGCTGGGACGGTCGTGGGCGGCCGTCCGCGAGGACGAGCTCGCGGCCGCGGCCATGGGCGTCCCCACCGTGCGCGTGAAGCTGATGGCGTTCGCCATCGGCGCCGCGGTCGCCTCGCTCGGCGGCGTGGTGTTCGCCGCCCAGGCGGCATTCATCAACCCGCAGACGTTCACGCTGTTCAACGTGGCGTTCGGGTCGGTGACCATCCTGGCGATGGTCACGATCGGCGGGATGGGCGGGATCGCCGGCCCGATCGTGGGGGCGGCGCTGATCATCTTCCTGCCCGAGTACTTCCGGTTCCTGCAGGAGGCCAGGCTCATGCTCTTTGGGCTGGCGCTCGTGATCGTCATGATCCTTCGACCGCAGGGCCTGATCCCCAGCCGGCGGCGCGCCGCGGAGCTGAAGGGCGGGGACATCCACGACACCAGCGTGTTCGAGGTCCAGGAGATGGATCGGGGAGGGCACTGAGGCACGATGGCGTCCCTGCTCGAGGTCGAAGCCGTCACCAAGCAGTTCGGTGGGCTGCGCGCCGTCTCCGGCGTGGACTTCGACGTGGAGGAGGGCCAGATCTACAGCCTCATCGGGCCGAACGGCGCCGGGAAGACCACCATGTTCAACCTGATCACGGGCATCTTCCCCCCCACGACGGGCGCGATCCGCTTCCGTGGCGCTGACCTGCTGGACACGAAGCGGCTCCTGCGGCGGCGCAGCCACCGTAAACCGTTCGAGATCACGCGGCTCGGGATCGGCAGGACGTTCCAGAACATCCGGCTGTTCGCCGACATGAGCGCGCTGGAGAACGTCATGGTCGGGATCGACGCGCACAACCGGGCGGGGGTGGCGGGCGCCATGTTTCGGCCGCCCACCCAGCGGCGCGAGGAGGACCGCACGCTCGAGCGGGCGGGCGAGCTGCTCCGGTTCGTGGGGATCGAACGCTACTCCGGCGAGCTGGCGAAGAACCTCGCATACGGGGACCAGCGACGCCTGGAGATCGCGCGGGCCATGGGCACGGATCCGGCGCTGCTCCTGCTCGACGAGCCCGCCGCGGGCATGAACCCCGCGGAGAAGGTCGCCCTGATGCGGCTGATCCAGCGGGTGCGCGACCAGGGGATCACCGTGCTGCTCATCGAACACGACATGAAGGTGGTCATGGGCATCTCCGATCAGGTGGCCGTGCTGGACTTCGGCGAGAAGATCGCGGAGGGCGCGCCGACCGACGTTCAGCGGGATCCGAGGGTGATCGAGGCGTACCTGGGCAGCGGTGCCGCGGGCGCGGCGGCGATCGGCGGCAAGCCGGAGGACGCCGGCGAGACGGCCGACGCCGGCGGCGCTCCGTCGACCGAAGGAGCGGGCTCCACGGGCGCCCCGGCGGACGGCGCGGACACCGACGCGGGTGGCTCCGACGCTGCCGGTGAGACTGACGCTGCGGGTGAGCCCGACGAACGGCGGGTCTGGGGGCCGGATGGCTCTCCTTGAACTGAGTGGCGTCCACGTCCACTACGGCATGATCGAGGCCGTCAAGGGCATCTCACTCAGCGTCGGCGACGGCGAGATCGTCACGCTGATCGGCGGGAACGGCGCGGGGAAGACGACCACGCTCAAGACCATCTCCGGGTTGAAGCGGACCTCGAAGGGTCGCATCCGCTTCAAGGAGAAGGACATCGGGAGCGTCCCGGCGCATCGGATCGTGGAGATGGGGATCGGCCACGCGCCCGAGGGCCGGCGGATCTTCGCGCGCATGTCCGTTCGGGAGAACCTGGAGATGGGCCTGTACGCGGCGGGACGGCAGACGGCGAAGTCGACCGAGGCGTTCGATCGGGTCTATGCGCTGTTCCCGATCCTGCAGGAACGCAAGGCGCAGGCCGGAGGGACGCTCTCCGGCGGCCAGCAGCAGATGCTCGCCATCGGGCGGGCGCTGATGACCACGCCGACGATCCTGATGCTCGACGAGCCGTCGATGGGGCTCGCGCCGAACCTGGTCGAGCGGATCTTCGAGATCATCCTGGAGATCAACAAACAGGGCACCACGGTCCTGCTGATCGAGCAGAACGCCCACATGGCCCTGTCCATCGCGAGCCGCGGGTACGTGATCGAGTCCGGAAGGATCGTGCTGGAGGACTCGGCCAGGGCCTTGCTCGGCAACGATCAGGTTCGAAAGGCGTACCTGGGGGAGGAGTGATCGGCCCCGTCCGGCGGGGCCCGGCCATTCGCGATCGCGGTTCAACCCCGGACGCAGTTGAGCGGGCCTGAACGGCCTTTGGAGCCGCTCGCGCCTTCCCCATACGCGAGCGTTGTCTACTCGGCGTTCGGACCCGCTCAACAGTGGTCCCAAGCGACCGTCCTTGGAGCCCGGTCGGCGCCCGAGTCTTCGGTCGGGCTCCCCCAGCGTTCCCCGGAACCGCTTGCGCGGTTCCCAAGAACCTCCGGTGGGACGATCCCCGATCCGGGCTTGCGCCCCTCTCGTGAACCCTCCCTGAGAGCCCGGGTGAGGCCCCGGTTCCTCCCCGGCTCCGCGTTGACCGCTTGGGACCGCGCGAAAATTATCAAGGCCCGTTCGACCTGTCAACCGGACGAAAAGCCCTGTGCCCCAGATAGTTTCGACGAAAGCCGCAGGTCGAGTGCGGGGCCGCTCCGATCGAATCGACTGGTGAGAAGAGTGACAAAGCCGCGACGGCGGCCATCCGGGGTCAGTCGCCGCGCGGATCGCGGACGGCGAGCGTCAGCCGGCTGACGGCGACCAGACGGCCGTCGTCGTCGCGGACCTCCATCGACCACACGGCCGTCGTGCGGCCCTGGTGCACCGGCGTGCCCACGGCGGTCACGTGTCCCGACGAGACCCCGCGGAGGTGGTTCACGTTCAGTTCGATCCCGACGACCGTGCGCTCGGGGCCGGCGCGGAGCCCCGCGCCGAACGACGCGACCGTCTCGCACAGCGCCGCGGTGGCTCCGCCGTGCAGGAGCCCGTACGGCTGGGTGTTGCCCTCCACGGGGATCCGGGCCACGACCCGGTCCGGGCCCGCCTCGAGCCACTCCATCTCGATGCGGCCGATCAGCGTGCTCGCCACGTCCGGGAACATCCGAACCGGGTCGAATGCGGCCCCGGCGGGCGGTTGCGCAGGCTCCTCGTCGATGTCCATCGGCTGCGATCCTATGCGGGCGGAGGCCGGCCCGAACGCGCTGGTCGGACGGCACCGCGGTGGGTCCGGCAAGGGCGTCGGCGGGCGCGTGTACCATGCGATCGGTGGGCACCGACCGCGCCACGAGGCGGCTCTTCCTCCTCGACGGGCACAGCCTCTCGTACCGTGCGTTCTTCGCGCTGCCGCCCGATCTGGCCACCACGAGCGGGCAGGTCACGAACGCGGTGTACGGCTTCACGTCCATGCTCATCAAGCTGCTCGGCGAGGAGCGCCCCGACCTGTTGGCCGTCGCGTTCGACAAGGGCCGGCCGACCGTCCGGCTCGAGCAGTACCCCGAGTACAAGGCCGGCCGGCGCGAGACCCCGGACGACCTCCGTCAGCAGTTCGGCCTGATCCGCGAGGTCCTCGAGACGCTCAAGGTCCCGATCGTGGAGGTCGAGGGCCACGAGGCCGACGACGCGCTCGGCACGCTCGCGCTGCGCGCGGTGGAGCAGGGCATCGAGGCCACGATCGTCACCGCCGACCGGGACTTCTTCCAGCTCGCTCGGCCGGGCCTGTTCGTGCTGTTCAACCGCCGCGGCATCTCGGACATCGTCCGCTACGACCAGGAGGCCGTCACCGAACGGTTCGGCCTTCCGCCCTCGAAATATCTCGACTACGTGGCGCTGAAGGGCGACGCGTCGGACAACATCCCGGGTGTTCCCGGGGTGGGGGAGAAGACCGCGTCGAGGCTGGTCCAGGACTTCGGCAGCATCGAGGAACTGCTCGCGCGCACCGAGGAGATCAAGCAGCCGAAGCTGCGGGCGTCGATCCAGGAGGCCGGGGACACCCTGATCCGGAACAAGCAACTGGCCCGCCTGGTCACGGATCTCGACCTGCCGGTCCAGCCCCAGGACCTCGAGATCGGGGAGTGGGACCCGGACGCCGTGCGCCGGCTGTTCAACGCCCTGGAGTTCCGGACCCTCCTGGACCGGCTGGAGGAGATCGGTCGTCCGACGAAGCCGGCGGTCGAAGCGGGCTCGCTGGACGTCCGGACGGGCGCGGCCGCGGACCTGGTCGCGGCGGTGGCCGGCATGGGACCGAAGGCGGCGGCGATCGGTGCCGACGACGGTGGGATCCAGGCGGCCGGGATCTCGGCCGGCGGGGGACAGGCCGTCGCCGCGGCCGTCCGCGATCTTCCACCTGCGGTGGCCGGCTGGTTGGGCGAGCCCGAGGCGTCCGCTCCGAAGTGGGTGCACGACGCGAAGGAGATGGAGACGCGCCTTCGCCGCGCGGGCCACCGGCTGGAGGGCGTGGCGTTCGACACCATGCTCGCCGGCTATCTGCTCGACCCCGCCGAGGCGGTCTATCCCCTGGACGCGCTGTGCCGCGAGTACCTCGGGCTGGACGTCATGGCCGAGGTCGAAGCCGAGGCCGGCGAGACCGGCCAGCTGTTCGACGATCCCTCGCGGCGTACGGGCGCTGCCGCGGCGGCCGTCGCCCTGCTGGTCCCGATCATGCAGGAGCGGATCGAACGGGCCGAGCTGGGACCGCTGCTGAAGGACGTCGAACTTCCACTGTCTGGCGTGCTGGCGAAGATGCAGGCGGCCGGGATCCGGCTGGACGTCGACTACCTGCGAGGGATGTCCGAGGAGCTCGGGAGCCGGATCGAGGACCTGGAGAAGCAGATCTTCGAACTGGCCGGTGAGCCGTTCAATCTCGGATCCCCGCAGCAGATGGCGGTGGTGCTGTACGAGCGACTGCAGTTGCCGGTGCTGAAGCGGACCCAGAAGGGGCGCGCGCCATCCACCGACGCGGACGTCCTGGAGAAGCTGCGGGACCGGCACCCGATCGTCGGGGACCTGCTCGACCACCGGGAGCTGTCGAAGCTGAAGTCCACGTACCTGGACGCGCTGCCCCCGCTCGTCTGGGACGACGGACGCATCCACACCACTTACAACCAGACCGGCGCGGCCACCGGCCGGCTCTCCAGCGTGAACCCGAACCTGCAGAACATCCCCGTCCGCGGCGAGACCGGCCGACAGATCCGAAAGGCGTTCATCGCTGGCGGGCCCGACCGGATGCTGCTGGTCGCGGACTACTCCCAGATCGAGCTTCGGGTCATGGCGCATCTGTCCGGTGATCCGAACATGGCCGAAGCGTTCGCGGCCGGAAAGGACTTCCACGCGGCCACCGCGGCAAAGGTCTTCGACATGCCGATCGAACAGGTCGACGGCGGCATGCGCAGCCGGGTGAAGCAGATCAACTACGGGCTTCCGTACGGGATGAACGCGTTCGGGCTGGCCTCACGGATCGGCATGCCGGTCGACGAGGCGGCCGAGTTCATCGACGCGTACTTCGCCCAGTTCCCGCTGATCCGGGAGTTCCTGGACAAGCAGGTGGCGCGCGCCATGCGCGACGGCTACACGGCGACGATCCTCGGGCGTCGCCGCTACCTGCCGGAGCTGCAATCCTCGAACCCGCGCGTGCGCGACATGGGCCGCCGCATGGCCCTGAACGCGCCGATCCAGGGGAGCGCGGCCGACATCCTGAAGCTCGCCATGATCAAGGTCGACGCGGATCTCGAAGCCAGCGGATTGGACGCCACCATGGTGCTGACCGTCCACGACGAACTGGTCTTCGACGTCCTGGCCGAGCACATACACGAGGCGGGCAAGGTGGTCAGGGCGGCGATGGAGAACGCCTACCCATTGACGGTCCCGCTCCAGGCTGATCTCGGCTCCGGGATGACCTGGGCCGACGCGGCGCCCGCCGGCCACTGACCACCTGACCGCTCAGGCGAGCACCTCGATCACGTCGCCGTCCATTACGACGTGATCGGCACCGACACGCTGCCCCGCGAACCGCGCCGACGGGCCCCAAACCTGCGCGCCCCGAAGGACCGCCGCCAGATCGCCGTGCAGGGCGCGCGCCACATCCCGTACCGTCGCCTCCGCGGGCATCGCCATCGGATCCGCTTGATCAGACCCGGGCCGGCGGGTGAACACGCGAACCAACCCGGTCAGCGACCAGACCGCGGACCGGAAGCGCTCCAGCGACGCGTCGTCCAGGACGCTCACCGGCACCACGTGGAGGCCGGCCACCGCCGCCCGCAATCTGTCCAGGGCGCTCGGGCCGGCCTCGTCGGCCTTCGTTGCGGCGAGCACGGACGGCATGACGATGCCGGCCGCCGCGATCTCGTTCCGGACGGCCGCGAGCGGCTCCAGCGGCGCCGAGACCTCGTGGCACAGCACCATCGCGTCCGCCCCTCGCAACACGCCGAGGAGGGCGCGGCCGCCACCGCGGTCCTCCGCCGCGCCGGCGATCAATCCGGGGATCTCCAAGAGCTGCACGAGCACACCGCGGATGCGTGTGAGCGCGGGGGTCGGCCGCAGCGTCGTGAACGGATAGTCGCCGGTCTTGATCTGGATCTCCGACAACGCCTGCAGCAGTGAGGACTTCCCCGCATTGGGCGGTCCCACCAGCGCGACCTGCGCGGCGCCCTCGCGCCGCACGGACAGGGAGTCGCGATGCAGTACGCGCGCACGGAGCCGCGTTCCTTCGATCTCGTTCATGACCCAGGCGCGGATGTCCGCGTACGGACCATTCCGATATCCGGGCAGTTCCGCCAGGATCGCCCGGAGGACGCGGATGCGCTCGGACCCCTCGACTCCTTCCAGGCGGCGTTTGATGAGCCGCATCTGAACCTGGTGTGGCATGGGCATTGCCGAGCCCTCCTCGAGACCTCGTTGTCATGCGGGAGGGGGTGCGTCTCACGGAGATCCCGGTTCGAAATGGACCTCGTCGTGGGCGCGCCTTGCGATCCCGCTGCTTCCCGTGCGCGAAGGTTGGGAAGCAGCGTCCTATCCGTTCTGTCTCAGCACCTCCAGGGGCCAACGAAGCTCGGAGCGGATACCCATGGCTGCGCCGCACTCTAACGCATGGCCGCGCGCGACCGGGTCGCCGCCGTTTGCATTGACGGGTTTTGGAGGGCGCCGATAAACTCTTCGTTCCGGCTCCACGCCCGGCCCTCCCAGCGTGACCAGCCCCTTCGCACCGCGAGGCTCGCCACCGGCTCGGATTGCGACGCGCGTGAATCCCACGCCGGACGAGCAGAAGGGGTTGAACACCATCGACACCGAAGACAACACCACGGTTCGCGACCTGACTCCGGAGGAGCTGGTTGCGGCCATCGAGGAGAGCCTGAAGTCCTTCAGCGACGGTGACCTCGTCGAGGGCACCATCGTCAAGGTGGACCGCGACGAGGTCCTCCTGGACATCGGCTACAAGTCCGAAGGCGTCATCCCGGCCAAGGAGCTCTCCATCCGCCACGACGTCGACCCGAACGAGGTCGTAAAGGTGGGTGACCATGTCGAGGCTCTCGTCCTTCAGACCGAGGACAAGGAGGGCCGGCTGATCCTGTCCAAGAAGCGCGCCCAGTACGAGCGCGCCTGGACCCGGATCGAAGAGGTCATGAGGGCCGGCAACACCATCAAGGGTCCGGTCATCGAGGTGGTCAAGGGAGGCCTCATCCTGGACATCGGCCTGCGCGGGTTCCTGCCCGCGTCGCTGGTCGAGCTCCGCCGCGTGCGCGACCTGCACCCATATGTGGGGCAGGAACTGGAGTGCAAGATCATCGAACTGGACCGCAACCGGAACAACGTTGTCCTTTCGCGGCGCGCCTTCCTCGAGGAGTCCATGAGCGAGGGCCGCAAGGCGTTCCTGCAGTCACTGAAGAAGGGCGAGCGGCGCCACGGCACGGTCTCCTCGATCGTGAACTTCGGCGTGTTCGTGGATCTCGGCGGCGGCGTCGACGGTCTCGTCCACGTGAGCGAGCTTTCCTGGAAGCACGTCGAACACCCCAGCGAGGTCGTCCAGGTCGGCCAGGAGGTCGACGTCGAGGTGCTCGATGTGGACCTCGACCGCGAGCGCGTCTCGCTCTCGCTGAAGGCCACGCAGGAGGACCCGTGGCGGGAGTTCGAGCGGAAGTACCAGGCGGGCGAGGTCACCGCCGGGGTCGTGACGAAGCTCGTGCCGTTCGGCGCGTTCGTCCGCGTCGGCGACGGCATCGAGGGCCTGGTGCACATCTCGGAACTGTCCGACAGTCATGTCGAGTCGCCCGAGCAGGTCGTGTCCGTCGGCCAGCAGGTGCGGGTCAAGGTCGTCGACGTCGACGTCGCGCGCCGGCGGATCAGCCTTTCCATCCGCCGCGTGACCGACGCCGAGGCCGGGATCGAACCCGAACCGGAGATTCAGCCCGAGACCGCTCCCGAGATCGCCCCGGAGGGCGAAGCGGCGGCCGAGGCGCCTGAAGCGGCAGCGGCGCCTCCGGCCGAGCCGGAGGTCGAGGACGCGCCGTCCGAGGCGGAGCCCGAGGCTCAGGCCGAACCCGAACCTGCCGCGTCAGACGCGGCGGCCGCATCGGAGGAGCCGGCCGGGGAGCCCGAAGCCGGACCGGAAGCCGAAGCGGAGCCCGCGCCCGTCCCGTCTGCGGCCCCGGCGGCGGAGGAGCCCGCGCCGGCGACACAGGCCGACGACGATGACATCTCGCTGGAGGCCATCCTGGAGGACCTCCGCAGGCGCGAGGGCCGCACCGAATAACAGCGCGTGCTCCTCGTCGGCCTGACGGGCGGGATCGGATCCGGCAAGTCCACGGTCGCGGATCTGCTCGCCCGCCATGGGGCGGTCGTGATCGACGCCGACGACCTCGCCAGGCGGGCGGTCGATCCGGGCACGCCGGGCCTGGCCCGGGTGAGCGAACGGTTCGGCTCGCAGGTCCTGACGCCGGACGGAACGCTCGACCGGCAGGCGCTCGCACGCATCGCCTTCGGAGATGACGCCTCCCGGCGCGACCTGGAGGCGATCGTCCACCCGGAGGTCGCGACGCTGTTCGTCGATGCCGTCGAGCCATACCGCGGCACCGACCGCGTCGTGGTCTATTCGGTCCCCTTGCTGGTCGAATCCCACCTCGACCGGGGCGTCGACCTCGTGGTCACCGTCTCGGCCGCCGAGGAGAGCCGCATCGCGCGGCTGATCCGCGACCGGGGCATGGCGGAGGGCGACGTGCGAGCCCGCATGCGTGCGCAGGCGACCGACGAACAACGCGAGGCGGCGGCCGATCTGGTGGTCCGCAACGACGGGACGCTCCAGGACCTCTCCGACGAGGTGGAGCGGATCTGGGCGGTCATCGACGCCCGGCGCCGGTGAGCCGCCGACCGAGCGGTTCGGCAGGACCAGCCGGTATCCTCGCCGTCCGATGACCCTGCGCGGCGTCTTCTTCGACGCGGGCGAGACGCTCGTCCATCCCCACCCGTCGTTCACCGAACTGCTGCTTGCGTTGCTTCGAGCCGAGGGCTATGAGGTCGAACAGGCGGACGTGCGCGTCAACGCCGCCATCGTCGCCCGGCACTTCCAGCGGGCCGCCGACCAGGGGCTGCTGTGGACCACCTCGCCGGAGAGATCGAAGGCGTTCTGGCTCGGCGTCTACGACGAATTCCTCACGGCGCTCGGCATCGAGGACACCGACGGCCTGGCGGCGCGCCTCTACGCCGAATTCACCGATCTTTCGAACTACCGGCTGTTCGCGGACGTGCTGCCCGTTCTGCGCGACCTGAAGGAGACGGGTCTGGTGCTCGGCGTGATCTCGAACTTCGAGGAATGGCTCGGCCGCCTGCTGGCCCGGCTCGGGGTCGACGGTCTGCTCGACTTCCAGGTCGTCTCGGGCGTGGAGGGCGTCGAAAAACCCGATCCGGCGATCTTCGAGCTGGCGCTCGCGCGCGCCGGGCTCCCGGCCGATGAGTGCGTCTACGTGGGCGACAGCCCGGCGTTCGATACGGGTCCTGCAGAGGCGCTCGGGATGCGCGGCGTGTTGATCGACCGGCGGGGGCGGCACCCCGACCACGCAGGGCCGGGCGTTCGGATCACGGACCTGGGCGACCTCCCGGGCGTGATCGGACTCCGCGCTCCGGCCGGGGGAGCACGCTGACATGCCGGAGGATCAAGACGACGGATCCGCGGAGCCAGGGGAGCCAGCGCAGCCGAAGCGCTACACGCCCGAGGAGGCCAACGCGCTCCTTCCGGAGCTCATCCCCGCGCTGACGCGCATCAGGGAAGCCCGCCAGGCCGTGCTTGCCGGAGGCACGCTGATCCGCGCGGCGGCGCCCCAGAACGGGGGCGGCGAGCCGGGCGCCGCCTACTGGGAGGCACTGGCCACGCTCCGGCGCGAGGTCACCGCCATGAACGAACGGAACATCGTCCTGCGGGATCCGGAGACCGGGCTCCTGGACTTTCCGGCGATCGTCGAAGGGCGGGACGCGTTCCTCTGCTGGCGGCTCGGCGAGGACCGCGTGGGGTTCTGGCACGGGCCCGAGACCGGCTTCACCGGACGACGTCCCCTGACCCCGCCCGAATGAACCCGGCCCGCTAGACTGAGCCATCCATGACCGGTACCGCCATCGAGGTCAAGGATCTCCGCAAGCGCTACGGCGAACTTGAAGCCGTCGCGGGCATCGACCTATCGATCGAAGAGGGCGAGGTGTTCGCCCTGCTCGGTCCGAATGGTGCGGGCAAGACCACCACCGTCGAGATCCTCGAGGGCTACCGCCAGCGCACGGCCGGGGACGTCAGCGTCCTCGGGTTCGATCCGGCGAAGCGCGAACGGGCGCTGCGCGAACAGGTCGGCATCGTCCTGCAGGCCACCGGCGTCGACCCGTACCTGACCGTCGCCGAGACCATCGACCTGTTCCGCGGCTACTATCCGTCGCCGCGGCCGCTGAACGAGGTGATCGAACTGGTCGGCCTGGTGGAGAAGCGCGACACCAGGGTCCTTCAGCTGTCGGGAGGGCAGCAGCGGCGCCTCGACGTCGCCATCGCCCTGGCCGGCGACGGCCGCCTGCTGTTCCTCGACGAACCCACCACCGGCTTCGACCCCAGCGCGCGGAGGCACGCGTGGGATGTCGTGAAGAACCTCGCCGCGATCGGGAAGACGGTGTTCCTGACCACGCACTTCATGGACGAGGCCCAGTACCTGGCGGACCGCGTCGCGGTGATCGCCAACGGCCGGATCGTGGCCGAGGGCCCGCCCAGCACGCTCGGCGGCCGTTCGACGGCCGACACGATCGTCAGCTTCCGTCTGGCCGACGGGACGAGCCCCGAGTCGCTGCCGGCGCTCGGTCAGGTGCGCTCCCTGGACGGATCGTTCGAGATCCGAACGCCCGATGCCGCGCGCACGCTGCACGATCTGACCGGCTGGGCCCTGGACCATGCGGTCCGGTTCGACACGCTCGAGGCCCGCCGGCCGTCGCTGGAGGACGTCTATCTCGACCTCACCGGCCACAGCACGGAGGAGGGCGGCGGAGTGCCGGCTGACGAGGCCGGAGCGCCGACGCGGCGGTCGCGCCGCGGACGAAGCGGGGCGAGGGTCGCCTCATGAGCGCCGTCGGCCTCACGCTGCGGCAGGCCAGGTACACGAACAAGGCCTTCTGGCGGAACCCCGCCTCGGCGTTCTTCACGTTCGCGTTCCCGCTGATGTTCCTGGTCATCTTCACTTCGCTGCTCGGGAACCACTCGATCGAGGTCGCGCCGGGCGTGACCATCCAGCAGTCGACGTACTACGTCGCGTACATGGCGGCGTTCTCCGTCATCACCGCGTGCTACACGAACATCGCGATCAGCGTGACGTTCGCCAGGGACTCCGGCGTGCTCAAGCGGGTGCGCGGGACGCCGCTGCCGGGTTCGTCGTACCTGCTCGGCCGCATCATCCACGCCATGCTGGTTGCCATCGTGCTGGTGGTGATCTGCGCGGCGTTCGGCGCGGCCTTCTACAACGCGAGCGTCCCGACCGGTGGGACGCTGTTCCGGTTCATCGTGATGCTGCTGGTGGGTGCCGGGACGTTCTGCGCGCTCGGGCTGGCGGTCACCGCCATCATCCCGAACGCCGACGCGTCGCCGGCGGTCGTCAACGCGACGATCCTGCCGCTGCTGTTCATCTCGGGGATCTTCATCCCGATCGGGTCGAACTCGCCGCAATGGATGATCACGCTCGGCAACTTCTTCCCCGTGAAGCATTTCGGCGACGCGATGCTCGCGGGCTTCCTCGGCAAGGGAAAGGTGTTCCTGTGGCGCGACGTGCTCGTCGTGGCCATCTGGGGCGTCGTCGGCCTGATCCTCGCCGTGCGGTACTTCTCTTGGGAGCCTCGTCGCTGAGGAACGGTGCGCTCCGCGTCCTGCTCCTCCCGCTCGTGGCGGCCGCGCTCATCGCTGCGTCGGCGTGCTCCCGCTCGTCGTCGGCTTCGTCCGGTTCGCCGAGCCGCTCCGTCGATCCCATCCTGGCGAGCCCCACGCCCACGGACGAGTTCAACGGCTTCCAGTGGAACGAGCGCGGGATCCTGTGGACGGTTGCGGACCCGGACGGCCAGTACTGGGAGCGAGCGGTTCCCGGAGCGAAGCTCACACCGGCGCAGCTGAGCGGCTGCGCCAGCATGGTGGTCGACAATCTGCAGGGCCAGATACCCGGCGCGTTGCAGCTGCCGGCGGGCACCTCTCGCGACCAGGCGCTGGCCGCCGCGACCGCGCGGTGCGCGAAGACGACGGCCACGACGACCGAACGGGAGATCGCGCTCGGCGTGTTCGAGGACCTTGGGCTGCCGGCGCCCAGCCCGACGGCGTGACCCTCGCCGTCGCCTGAACGCTCAGTACTGGTCGCGGTGATGCCCCTCCGCGGTCCGCACACGCCGGCACATGACGACCAGGATCTTCCGCGCCACCGGGCCGATATCGTCAAGTATCTTTACGAATGCCTGCCGGCCGATCCGGAGCAGCGTCACGTGCGTGACGGCGTCGATGTCCGCGGTCCTCGGGCCGCCATCGAGCACGGAGATCTCCCCGAAGTAGTCGCCCGGGCGCAGGATGCGGCTGCGCTTGCCGGGGACGGTGACCCGCGCCTGCCCGTCCAGCAGGAGGTAGAAGTCGTTGGCCGTCAGCCCCCGCTTGACGATCGTCTCGCCCGCGAAGAACTCCACCTCGTCGCTGACCCGCATGATGTCGCCGATCTCCCTGCGCGAGAGGCCGGCGAACAGCGATACGTGCCGCAGCCGCTCGATCTTCGACGCCCTTGGCTTCACGCCGCCCCTCCTGTCCCCTCGCCGGGGGCGTCTCGCCCCGGAGCCGGGCCTATGGTACGCTCCGGCGACCCGAGGGTGGGTCGCGGGGCAGACGGGTTCGAGGAGGCGGGGGCATGCGTTCGACGTTTCGGTTGAAGACGTTGGCGGTTCCGTTGTTCGCACTGGCGATGGTGCTGTCGGCTTGCGGCAAGAGCAGCAATGCGGGGAGCACCGGCGGGACGGCGACGACTGGCGGCTCGGCTCCCACGTCGGCTTCCAGCCCCACGCTCAACGTGCCCCTCAAGACGGCGGGCGTGCTCACGATCGGGGCCTGCATCCCGGCGCCGGGCTTCGAGGAGGGAACGCTCGCGGATCCGAAGGGCTTCGAGGTCGACATCG
The DNA here is from genome assembly GCA_040414485.1 of Actinomycetota bacterium. Lineage (GTDB taxonomy): Bacteria > Actinomycetota > UBA4738 > UBA4738 > UBA4738 > JBEDUK01. The sequence goes on along the minus strand of JBEDUK010000060.1, from coordinate 8,050 downwards.
TCAACGAGATCGCGAAGCGGCTGAACATCCCCACGACGAAGTGGATCGCCGCTCCGTTCAACAGCATCTTCAAGCCGGGCCCGACGCAGTTCGACTTCGACATCAACGAGATCACGATCACGCCGGAGCGCTCGAAGGTCGTGGACTTCAGCAACCCCTACTTCGACGCGAACCAGGGCATGCTGGTGCGCTCGGGTACCCCGATCGCGAACGCGAAGACCGTCGCGGACCTGAAGAGCTACCAGCTGGGCGGGCAGGCCTCAACCACCGGCCTGCAGTACATCAAGGACGTCATCAAGCCCACGAAGGCGCCGCGCGAATACAACACGACCAACGACGCGGCACACGCGCTCGCCGCCGGGCAGATCGACGGCTTCGTCATGGACGTGCCCATCTCGATCGCGCTGACCAAGCAGTTCCCCGGGACGGTCGTGATCGGCCAGTTCATCACCAACGAGCAGTACGGGATCCTGTTCCAGAAGGGCAGCGAGCTGCTGCCGGCGGTCAACACGGTGCTCGCGGCCATGAAGGCCGACGGGACGCTCGCCGCCCTGCAGAACAAGTGGTTCCCGGGGAGCACGAACCTGCCGGTCATGAGCGGCTGAGACGCCGGGTCGCGGAGCGGCGCCGGGGAGGGACGGCGGATGGCTGCGATTGGAGGAGGTCCCAGCCCGAACGTCTACTCGAACGCTGAACCGGGAACGGATACCGCGGCTCCTGACCTGACCGGCTCCGCCTCGCCGCGCATGTTCGGTAGTGGCAAGTCGGGCGGCGGACGCGGTGGCGGCCGCAAGAAGATGACGGCAGAGGAGCGCCGAAAGGTGATCCTGCTGTCGACCATCAGCACGATCGTCGTCCTCGGAATCATCCTCTACATCCTGTTCTTCGCGCCCGGCTCCAAGGCGTTCAGGGAGGCGTTCCTCAGCCCGAAGGACTTCAAGGCATCGGCGCCGGCGATCATCCGGGCCTTCAAGGTCAACATCGAGGCGATGATCCTCGCCGAGATCCTGATCCTGATCTTCGCGCTGGTGCTCGCCGTGCTCCGTCAGCTGCGGGGACCGGTCTTCATGCCGGTCCGGGTGCTGGCGATCTTCTACATCGACATCTTCCGCAGCGTCCCCATCCTGCTGGTCCTGTACATCCTGGACTTCGGCTTGCCGGCCGTGAACCTCCCGGTCCTTTCGTACAACCCGATCAACCACCAGGTGTGGGGCCCGTTCGTCTACGGCGTGGTCGCGCTCGTGCTGGTCTACTCGGCGTACGTGGCCGAGGTCTACCGGGCCGGCATCGAGTCCATCCACGGCAGCCAGACGGCCGGGGCACGTTCCCTCGGACTCACCCAGAGTCAGACCATGCGCTACGTGGTGCTCCCGCAGGCGGTCCGCCGGGTGATCCCGCCGCTGCTGAACGACTTCATCGGGCTGCAGAAGGACACCGCACTGCTGTCGGTCATCGGCGTGCTCGAGGCGGCCCGCGCCGCGCAGGACTACGCGGCAGTGAACTTCAACTACACCAGCTTCGTCGTCGCGGCCCTGCTGTTCGTGATCATCACGATCCCGATGACCAGGTACTTCGACCACCTGCTGGCGAAGGACTCGCGGCGCCGGCTCGCCGGCGGGGTCCGCTGATGCAGACGGCGCAGGGGACAGCGCCGGGGGCGAGCCCTCCGACCGGAGAGCCTGCGATCGTCCTCGAGGGCGTCTACAAGAGCTTCGACCAGAACCAGGTGCTGCAGGGCATCGACCTGACGGTCGCCGAGCACGAGGTCATCTGCCTCATCGGAGCGTCCGGCTCGGGGAAGTCGACCCTGCTCCGGTGCGTGAACCTCCTGGAGGACGTGGACGAGGGACGGATCGTCGTCCACGGCGAGGAGATCACCGCGCCCGGTGTGGACGTGAACCGGATCCGCCGGAAGATCGGGATCGTCTTCCAGGCGTACAACCTCTTCCCGCACATGACGGTGCTGCGCAACGTGGCGCTCTCGCCCATGAAGGTGCTCGGCGTCGGTCAGTCGCAGGCGGAATCCGAGGCGATGGACCTGCTCAAGCGCATCGGTCTGGCGGACAAGAAGGACGAATACCCCGACCGGCTCTCCGGCGGCCAGCAGCAGCGGGTGGCGATCGTGCGGGCGCTGGCCATGAAGCCGGACATCATGCTGCTGGATGAGATCACCAGCGCCCTCGACCCCGAGCTGGTCGCCGAGGTGCTCAACATGGTGCGCGAGCTGGCGAACCAGGGCATGACCATGCTCCTGGCGACCCACGAGATGGGCTTCGCGAAGGAGGTCTCCAGCCGGGTGTGCTTCCTTGAGAAGGGGACCATCCTGGAGGAGGGCCCACCCCAGCAGATCTTCACCGCGCCGCACCACGAGCGCACGCGGCAGTTCCTTCAGCGGATCATCGAAGCCGGCCGGATGTAGCCCCAGGTGGCCCCGACGCCGCGGGTCGCTACTCGGTGTCGGTGCGGTCCGCGTCGGCGCTCGGCGGCGTCGTCCCCGGATCGGTCCGCGCCAGCAGCCGGAGAGCCAGGCTTCGGCTCAGGGCGTCCTCGGCGTCGGCCCGGCGGGCCGTCGCCGTGTCCGCGGCGACGATCGCCACGGCCCCGCCGTCCGGCGTCGGCACGACGTCCACGGCGTGAGGGCCGGAGCTCAACACCGATCTGAGTGACTGATCGCTTCGAAGATCCTCCAGGGCTGCGTCCAGACGGCGCCTGGCCTCGGCCAGGTTCGTGACGTTCGGCATCCGCACCTCCACGCGCAGGATGCCGCCGCCGCGCGACAGGTTCCGCACCGCAAGGATGTTCCCGTTCCCCGTGATCGCGAGCGTCCCGTCGGCGGCGCGGACGGACGAGGCGCGGAGCGTCACCTCCTCGACGATTCCGATCAGCGACGCACCTCCGGTGAGGGTCAACTCCACCGAATCGCCGACGGCGAACTGATCCTCGGCCAGCACGAAGAACCCGGCGAGGAAGTCCCGCACGATGCTCTGCGCGCCGAAGCTGATCACGATGCCGGCGATGCCGGCGGTGGCCAGCAGGGGGGCGATGTCGATCCCCAGGCCGCCGAGCACGATCAGGACCACGATGGTCCACACGGCGATGCGGATGGTCGTGCCGATGGTGGTTGCGACGGTCGCCTTGCGTCGCGCGTCCTCCGGGCTCCGCGCCCGCGCCTCGACCCGGGCGCGATAGCGGCGGAGGAGGAGCGTGATGATGCGCGAGATGGCGATCGCCACGATGACGACCACCGCGATGATCACGCCGGTGGTCCGCAGCCAGTGCCCGCTGAAGACGTCGACGGAGGTCGTGGTGGAGGAGGACGCGGCACCGATCATCGAATGGAAACCACCCGTTCGTTCACCACGCCTGCGAGGGGGCGCGTGCCCGGCGGCGGATCAGACCGCGGACGTGGTGCCCGGCGTCTCGGCCCCCACCGAGGAATCGGCGGCGGACGGCTGGGGTCCGTTCGAGGCCGCCGGCGGCGTGGGCGCGGGAGCCCCGGTCGCCGCGGAGCCTGGAGGGGCCGCTCCCGCTGCGGGCTCCGTGCTCGCCGGCGGCACGGATGCCGTGGACTGATCCGATGCGGCGGGCTGCTCCGGGGCTGCTCCCGCGTTGGCCTCGGCATCGGCCATCGGATCCTTGTCCTCCAGCGGGAAGAAGCAGGCGGCGAACTGATCGGGGTGGTGCGGGGACAGCAGCGGCACCTCGTCGCGGCACTTCGGGAACTGCACCCGGTAGCAGCGCGGGTGGAACCGGCACCCGGATGGGGGGTCGATCGGGGACGGAACGTCGCCCTCCAGGATGATGCGGCGCTTCGCCGACGCCATGTTCGGGTCGGGGATGGGAATGGCCGACAGCAGCGCCCCCGTGTAGGGGTGCTTCGGGTAGCGGTACAGCGTGTCGCCCGGGGCCATCTCCATGATCTTGCCCAGGTACATGACCGCGACCTGGTCGGACACGTGCTTGACCACGGACAAATCGTGGGCGATGAACAGGTAGGTGAGGTTGAATTCCTCCTGCAGGTCCTCGAGGAGGTTGATCACCTGCGCCTGGATCGAGACGTCGAGGGCCGACACGGGCTCGTCCAGCACGATGAGCCTGGGCTGGATGGCGAGCGCGCGCGCGATGCCGATGCGCTGCCGCTGCCCGCCGGAGAACGCGTGCGGATACCGGTTCACGTGCTCGGGATTGAGTCCGACCAGTTCCATGATCTCCTGCACGCGGCCCTTCACCTTGTTGCGGGGCACGGCGCCGAAGTTCCGAAGGGCTTCGCCGATGATGTTGTTGACCGTGTGGCGCGGGTTCAGCGAGGCGTACGGGTCCTGGAAGATCATCTGCATCTGCCGCCGCACGTCGCGCAGGTCCTTGCCCTTGGTGTGGGTGATGTCGCGCCCGTCGAAGAGGATCTCGCCGTCCGTGGCGTCGTGCAGCCGCATGATCACGCGGCCGAGCGTGGATTTGCCGCACCCCGTCTCGCCCACGAGGCCCACCGTCTGACCGGGATGAATCTCCAGGTCGACCCCGTCCACGGCGTGGACGTTCCCGACCCGCTTCTGGAAGATGATCCCGCGCGTGATGGGGAACCACTTCGTGATCCCCGTCAACTTCAGCAGCGGGGTGGTGGCCGCCTTCGGGTCGGTGCGGGGCCGATCCTCGACGCCGACGCTCATCGCTTCACCTCTTCCTCGAAGATGCGCTCCTTCTCAGCCAGTGAGAGGAAGCACGCGGACGCGTGATGTCCGTTTGCCGGAGTCATCACCGGAACCTCGGTCCTGCAAACGTCCATGACGTGCGGGCACCGGGGGTGGAAGGGGCAGCCGGGCGGAACGTTGATGAGCGATGGAGGGGATCCCTTGATCGGCGTCAGGCGCTCCTCGCGATCGAGGTCAAGGCGGCTGATCGACCGCAGGAGGCCCCACGTGTAGGGGTGGTGCGCGCTTCCGTAGATGTCGTACTTGTCGCCGAACTCGACTGGCCGGCCGGCGTACATGACCATGATGTCGTCGCAGTGCTCGGCGACGACGCCGAGGTCGTGGGTGATCATGACGACGGCGGCGTGGAACTCGTCCTGCAGCCGGTCGATCAGGTCGAGGATCTGCGCCTGCACGGTCACGTCGAGGGCGGTGGTCGGCTCGTCGGCGATCAACAGGTCGGGGTTGAGCGCCAGGGCCATGGCGATCATGGCGCGCTGCCGCATGCCGCCCGAGAACTCGTGCGGGTACTGCCGGACCCGCTCCTGAGGCTTCGGGATGCCCACGAGGCCCAGCAGGTTGACGGCCTCGCGAACACCCTCCGCGCGCGACATGCCCCGGTGGACCTGGAACACCTCGGCGATCTGGTTCCCCACACGATGCACGGGGTTCAGCGCCGTGAGTGGGTCCTGGAAGATCATGGCCACCTTGTCGCCGCGGATGTTCCGTAGCTCGTCGGGCGGCAGCTTCAGGAGGTCCTGCCCCTGGAAGATGACCTCGCCCGTGATCCGGGCCTCTTTCTTCGTGACAAGGCCCATCACGGTGAGGAAGGTGACGCTCTTGCCGGAGCCGGACTCTCCCACGACCCCCAGCGTCTCGCCGGGAGAGAGCGTCGCGTTCACGCCGTCCACGGCCTTGACCAGGCCGTCCTCGGTGGGAAAGTGGACCTTGAGGTCCCGGATCTCCAGGATTGGCTCGCTCATGCCCCGCTCCGAAGCGCGACCCTGCGGCGGTCGCGCGGGGACCGGGTCCTCACACCGCCTCCGAGATCTTGCCGTGCGGGTCGAGCGCGTCCCGAAGACCGTCGCCCAGGAAGTTCACGCACAGCACGGTGATGAGGATGAACAGCCCCGGGAACAGGATCAGCCACTGCGCGGTGAACACCTGGCTCTGCGAGTTCGCCAGCAGGTTGCCCCAAGACGGCGTGGGCGGCTGGATGCCGAATCCCAGGAACGACAGCGCCGATTCGGTGAGGATGGCCGCCGCCACGAGCAGCGTCAGGTTGACCACGATCGGTCCGGTGACGTTCGGAAGGATGTGGTAGAAGATGATCCGCCGGTCCTTGGCGCCCGAGGCGCGCGCGGCTTCGACGAACTCCTTCTCCTTTAACGACAGGAACACGCCTCGGACGATGCGGGCGTCACCCATCCAGAAGAACAGCGACAGGATGATGATGATGTCCCAGGTGCTGGTCCCGAGCGCCTTCGAGGCGATGATCAGGATCACCAGGAACGGGATGGACAGGAACAGGTCCGTCACACGCATCATCACGTTGTCGATCCAGCCGCCGTAGTACCCGGCGACGCCGCCCACGATGGCTCCGACGAATCCGGCCACGAAGGCGACGGCCAGGCCGACGGACAAGGAGATCCGGCCGCCGTAGATCACGCGGGTGAACTCGTCCCTGCCCAGTTCGTCGGTGCCGAACCAGTGCTTCGCGCTCGGACCTTTGTACGCGTTCAGCAGGTCCAGTTCCTTGAACGTGTACGGGGTGATGAACTTCGCGAAGAGCGCGGCCAGCCCCAGGATGATCAGGATGATCGCGGCTCCCATGGCGAGCTTGTGCCGCCGGAAGCGCCGCCACGCCAGCTGGCGGGTGGAAAGGGCGCGATCAGCCGCGCCGGGAACGATCTCTCCGCCGGTGGGCGCCGACGGTGGCGGCGCGGCGGTGGTGCCGGCTGCATGCTGATCGGTGTCCAGAGCGGTCGCGCTGGCCACGTCCGAGCGCACGCTGAAGCTCTGGGAGTCAGGCATAACGGATCCTCGGGTCCAGGACGGCGTACATGATGTCCGCCACCAGGTTGAAGATGATGACGGCGAACACCGTGACCATCACCCATGCGAGCGCCAAGGGGAAGTCGCCGGTGTCGATGGCTCTGATGAACAGCGGTCCCATGCCGGGCCACTGGAAGATCTGCTCGGTGATGATCAGGCCCGCGGCGATGGCGCCCACGTCCAGGGCCAGCTGCGTGGTGATCGGGATCATCGCGTTGCGCATGGCGTGGCGGAAGACCACCCGGCGCTCCCGCAGGCCCTTGGCGCGCGCAGTCCGGAGGAAGTCGCTGTGCAGCACCTCGAGCATGCTGGCGCGCATGTAGCGGCTGTACACGGCGATGATCTGCACCGATAACACCAGCGCCGGTAAGGCCAGGTGTCTCGCCCGGTCGACCAGGTGGAAGCCCGTCGATCCCGGCTCGGTCATGCCGGCGATGGGCAGGAGCGAGCCGCCGAGGTGGAACCACTTCACGAGGTAGACGCCGAACAGCAGCTGCAGGAGCAATGCGAACCAGAAGTTCGGCATCGAGATCCCGACGAAGGCCAGCGTGGTGAAGGTGTTGTCGAGCTTGGAGTACTGCTTCAGGGACGAGATCACGCCGATCCCGACCCCGATGACGAACGCGAACGCGGTCCCGACCAGGCCCAGGATCGCGGAGTTCACCAGGGCGGTCCGGATCTGCTCCTTCACGTCGTGCTGGGAGATCACCGAGATGCCCCAGTCCCCCCGGATGAAGTGGCTGGCCCACGCCAGATACTGCTGGATGCCGCTCCGATCCAGCCCCAGCGAATGCCTGAGTCGGGCGATGTCTGCCTGGCTGATCCGCGGGTTCGTACGCAACGCCGCCGTGGGATCCGCGGCCTTCCGCATCACGATGAACACGATGATGCTCGCGATGATCAGCACCGGAATCGAATAGATGAGCCTTCGGATGATGTACCGAATCATCGCTTCGCGACCTCCCGGTTGAGTCTCGCTCCCCTCGGCGAGCTTTCCGTTGTCAGTCCCTAAACCGCAGACGGACCCGGGGTGACCCCGGGTCCGTCTGACGGCTTCGTTACCTAGGCGTCTTCTCCGGTGTCCTTAGCTCGCAAGATACCACGAGCCCATGTTGAAGAAGAAGCCGTACGGGTTGGACACGTCCGCGGGGTCAACGCCCGCGACCTTGTCCGTCCGCCATGCTGCGATGTTGGGCAGGGTGTCGAGCGGAAGCATCGGCAGGTCCTGCGCCATCAGCACTTGCAGTTGCTGGGTGAGCTGCGCCCGCTTGGTCGAGTCCAGCTCCTGGCCGGCCTGATGCATGATC
>JBEDUK010000059.1:0-11238 GCA_040414485.1 Actinomycetota bacterium | reverse complement strand
CGCGGCGGCGACCTTCTCCGCGAACGGCCCGGTGAACGCGTAGTAGTCGCGCAGATACGCGGCTCCGCGCGCGGCCACGTCGTCACCGCCCAGCGCGAAGTAGGCCTGGCCGTACAGGAGCGGGCGGTCGGGCCGTCCCAGATCCACCCATGCGGCCAGCGCCTTCGACGCGGCGCTGGCGAACGCCCGGGACGGCCCGCCGCCGTGGACGTAGCCGTCGGCCATTCGCGCCATCCGGCCGAAGGCGCGTCCGCTCAGCCCGCCGACCAGGATGCGCGGCGGTTCGTTGTGTGCGGGGTGCGCCGGAACGACGCGCGCGTCCTCCCATGCCACCCGCACCTCTTCGAGCAGCGCGTCGAACCGCGCGCCGCGGGTTCGGGGGTCCAGTCCCACGGCGAGGTAGTCGTCGGGGCGCGCGCCGGTCGCCATACCGAGCGTCAAGCGGCCCCCGGAGATCGAATGAACCGTCGCCGCCTGCTTCGCCAGCATCCCCGGCGCGCGCAGCGGGGCGATCACGATCATCGTGACCAATTCGACCCGTTCGGTGACGGCGGCGGCCGCCGCGAGCGCGGCGAACGGGTCGAAGCTCCCGTAGGCGACGCGGTCCAGCGTCCCGAGTGAGGCGAAGGGTCCCCGGTCGGCGGCACGCGCCCATTCGACGAGCAACGGCCCCGTCGCCCCCGGCGTCGTCGTGGGCAGCCCGATCCCGACCTGCATCGCAGCCCCGTACTCTATCGGCGCCATGGCCGAGCCCACGGGATCGCCGTCCGCCGCCGCGCGCGGCCCCGCTTCGATCCGGATCCAGCGGCGCATCGAATGGAGCGACACCGATGCGTCGGGCGCGTATCACAACACGGCGTCGTTCCGGCTCATGGAAGCAGCGGAGACGGCGCTCGCGGAGCGGCTCGGGTTCCTGCAGGACGTGTACGGACGCCATCCGAGGGCGCACATCGAAGCCGACTTCCTGCGGCCCCTGTTCTTCCGCGATCTGGTGGACGTGACGATCCGCGTCGAGGCGGTTGGCCGAACGAGCGTGACGTACTCGGTCGAGATCGCGCGTGGCGGGGAGGCGTGCGTCCGGGGACGAATGGTCGCGGTGCTGATGGACGCCGTGGGAGGCACGCCCCAGCCGTGGCCGGACGAACAGCGTGAGCTTCTGGAGCACGCCGGTGAGCAGCCGTCCGAACTGCTCGTGGACGGCCCGCGGCGATGACCGGCACCGCCGCGGACTTCTGGAGCGAGGCGCTCGGACGCTGGGCGATTCCAGAGGAGATCCTCGCGGCCGCGCCGGAGTCGCCCTGGACCTTTCCGGTCGAACTGTTCGCCACCCGTGCCGACGCCGCGGCCGCGTCGCCATCGTCATCGGCGCGCCGCGCGCTGGAGGCGCTGCCCGAGGGCGGCACCGTTCTGGACGTGGGCAGCGGGGCGGGCGCGGCGTCGCTTCCCTTGGCGCGGCAAGCGGGCCACATCACGGCCGTGGACACGAGCGAAGCGATGCTGTCGGCATTCGCCGAGCGGGCGCGCGACGCCGGCGTGGGGTTCGATGCGCTGATCGGACGATGGCCCGACGTCGCGGGCGAGGCTCCCGTCGTGGACGTGGTGGTGTGCAACCACGTGTTCTACAACGCGCCCGATCTGGGCCCGTTCGTGCTTGGTCTCACGCGACACGCGCGGCGGCGAGTGGTGGTCGAACTGACGCCGCGGCACCCCACGTCGGACATGAACCCTCTGTGGCTTCGTTTCCACGGGCTGGTGCGCCCGACCGAGCCGACCGCGGACGACGCCGCGGCGGTGGTACAGGAGGTGACCGGCGCCGAGCCGTCTCGGGAGGACTGGACCGAACCGCCCGGCGGGTCGCTGCCCCGAGATCAGATGGTCGCCTGGATCCGCCGGCGCCTTTGTCTTCCGTCCGACCGCGATCCCGAGGTCGAGGATGCCATCGCCGGCGACCTGGTCGAACGGGACGGTCGCGTGAACTTCGGCCCGCGACCAGTGGTCACGCTCTGGTGGCCGGGCTCGGCCGGTGACTGACGCGGAGACCGGGCTCTGGGTCGAACAGAACGGTTCCGGCGCGCCCGTCCTGCTGATGATCCACGGGCTCGGCGCCACAGCCGAGGTCTGGCGCGGCGTGATCCACATCGCGAAGGAACGCTGGCCGGGCCGATGGATCGCGCCGGACCTGCGTGGGCATGGGCGTTCGCCGTGGGGCCGGCCGTACTCGTTCGGCGCGCACGCCGCCGACATGGCTCGGCTCATCGGCGATCCGGGCGGCGGCCCGGTCGTCGTGCTCGGCCATTCGATGGGCGGCGTGGTCGGCCTCGCGCTGGCCACGGGACTGTTCGGCGTGGACGTGACCGCCGTCGTCGGCGTGGGGATCAAGGTGACCTGGCGCGAGGAGGACCTCGAATGGATCCGTGCCTCGATCGCCCGACCGGTCCGCTGGTTCGACACGCGGGAAGAGGCGACCGAACGATTCCTGCGGCTCGCCGGCCTGCCTGCCGGCGAACCCGCGGAGGGATCGCTCACGCGGTCAGGCGTCGTCGAACAGGACGGCCGCTTCCGCGTCGCGATGGACCCCGCCGCGCCCGAGGTCGGGCCCCCGCCGATGGAGGACCTGGTGGCGCGATCGCGCGCATCCGTTCGCCTTGCGTGTGGCGAGCATGACGGCCTCACGTCGGCCCGCGAACACAGGCGATTCGATGAGGACGCGATCGAACTGTCAGGCCTCGGTCACAACGCGCACGTGGAGGACCCCGACGCTGTGTGGCGCCTTGTCGCAACGGCCATCAACGCGTCCTAGTTGACCCAGAGCTGGTCGAGCAGGATTCCAATTGCCGGATTCACCTGGTAGTTCCCGACGCGGGTCGAGAGGAAGTCCAGGTTCTGCGGAATGAAGAGAGGGATGGCCGGAGCAGCTTGCACGATCGTGCTGTCGATCTCGGGCCACAGCTTTCGCGACTCCTCCGGATTGCTCCCCTCATCCTGAATCGCCTGATCGACCTGACTGTCCATCGACTTGTTGCAGTATTCGCTGGTGTTCGGTGTCCCCGGATGAGCGGGTTTAAATCCGGAGCAGGTGAACACCCCCTGGATCAGTTCGGATGGAAGCGGGTCGGTGACAAGCTCCCAGTAGCCTGTGATCTGCACGTGCTTGCGCGAGTCGCTGACATCGTTCCAGAAGGTACCGAAGCCGCGGTCCCGGCCGGGACCAGAGATCACGACCAGATGCGCCTTGTATCCAAGGTCGTTCAGCACCCGGACGATGTATCCGCTCGTCCTCGCGAAGTCCCGGTACGCGACGAAGGTGATGGACTGGCCCTTCGTCCCGGACTCATCGACCAAATGCCCCGCCTCGGTCTTGTCAGGCCCGTTCCATGTGCCGGGTCTGGCCGCCTTGAAATTCGCCGTGTATCGGCAGTACGGCTGGTATCCGATGAACGTCGGCATGATGACCTGACACGTGCTTTCGACATTCTGCGGATACAGGCCCGAGAGTTGAGTCCGATCGATCGCGTACGCGAGCGCCTGGCGCACCTCCAGCTTGTTGAAGGGCGGAATGCCGGTGTTCATGAAGATGGCGAACTCCTGGTGCTGCGAAGAGAAATGCGCCTGCGCCGCGTTGTTATCTTCGATCTTTCCGAGTTCGGTCGGTGACGGGTACTCCCCTCCCATGCCGAAGTAGTCCGCCTGGTGCGAGAGGACCGCCTGGACCGCCGTGTCCGCGGTGCGAGCACTCGCCGTCCACACGATCTTGTCGGGGAATCCTTCGGGTTGGGCAGCGGCGGACCACTGCTGGAAGAACGGATTGCGCTTGAGCTCGATTCGGGATGAGGAGGCCGACTTGACCATGTAGGGCCCCGTGCCGGGCAATCCATTGAGCCCGGCGTCGCTCGGCTTCGATGACGCGGGGACGATCAAGACCGCGGCGAGCTTGTACAGAAACTCAGGATCTGCCGCTGCCAGGTTGATCGTGACTGTGTCGGCATTCGCGATCACGCCCTTGGACAGGTCGCATGCCCGCTCCGTGCAGTGCTCGGCCCCGATGATTCCGTCGAGTGACGCTACGGCTTCCGGCGATTGGAGCAGGAGGAAGCGTTGAATGGAGCGGAGCACGTCGGTGGGCGACACCTGGCTACCGTTCGAGAATTGGACCTTGGGCCGGATGGTGAACGTGTAGGTCTTCCCATCACTCGAGATCGTCGGCATGGACACAGCGAGGTCCGGAACCAGCGTCGAGCCGTCGATGCCGCCCACCCGCTTGTAGCCGACCAGCGGGTCGTAGAGCAGCCACAAGAGTGACCACGTCACGCTGGCGGCCGCATCGGGATCGAGCGAATCGAACTTCGGCCCATAGTCCTTCGAGCTGGCGATGGTGAGTGTCCCGCCGCGATGGCGGTGGCTCGGGATCGCCCGGGTGCTCACCCACAGGAAACCGTCGCCGGCGGCCGCCCCGACCGAAGCATTACCGATATGGACCGGCGCCAGAACGTCCCGGGTGACGGGGTCGATCCTCGAGATCGTGGGGCCGAACTGGTCGGCAACCCAGATCGAACCTCCCATCGAGGCGATCGCTGCCGGGCCGACTCCCGCCGGGACGGCGGTCGCCGTGTCGGTCAACGGGTCGATCCTCGACACGCTCCCGTCCAGGCCGTTGGCAACCCAGATCACGCCGTTTGCGAACGCGATCGCGTCGGGACCGTTCCCCACGGTGATCGTTCGGACGGTCGGCGGCGTCGAACGGGGATCAACCCTGGAGACCGTCCCCGTCGTGGAGTCCGCCGTCCAGATGCTTCCGTCACCGATCACGATGGCCACGGGCGTCCCGCCGACCGGGACTGGATTCGACGGCAGGTCGGAGTTCGGGTCGATCTTGACGATCGTGTCGTCCAGGCTGTTCGCCACCCACACACCACCCTCCCCGACGGCGAGGGCGCGCGGCCCGTTTCCGACCGAGATCGACTTGACCACCTTGTCGGCCTCGGGACTGATCCGATAGACGGTGCGGCTTCCGCTCGCGGCTACCCAGACGGCGCCATCACCCACGGCGACTCCGGTCGGATCCGTCTTGACCTCGATGCGCTGCCGAGCACCCGTCGGGAGGTCTACACGGGTGACCGAGTCGTCGCCCTCGCTCGTCACCCACGCCGTGTTGCCCTGCGCGGCCACCTGGTCGGGGATGAGCGTGCCAAGATCGATCTGTCGGGTGATCGCGCCGCTTGTGGGATCGATGAGGCCGAGGCTGTTCGCCGCGAGCGATGCGAGCCCGCCAGGACCGCGGTTCGCCACGATCGGGATGGTCACCGCGGCGATGACCGCGACCGCGGCGACCGTCGCGATCACCAGGAGACGCCGCCGACGCCGACGCCGCGCCAACGACGGGGGTGGGACCTTCGGTATGAACGGCGCCAGACGCGCGCGGAAGTCCGGCTGACCGTTCGCCCTGGCCGCGGCCACCGCGATCGGGCGAACCGGCGCCTCCAGGCCCTTGAGGTTCAGTTCGGCGCGATCCCGGTACGTGACGTCCGGGATGGTCCGGGCGAGGTGGACGACCTCCGGACTCGCCAGGACCTCCCCGGGCGCGGCCTGGCTGCACAGCCGCGCCGCAAGGTTCAGCGCTCCGCCGCGGAAGCCTCCCTCCAGCGGCACCGCCTCTCCCGCGTCCAGACCGATCCCGACCAGCATCGGCAGGCTCGGATCCGCTTCGGTCGCCTCCACGTAGGCGGACTGCAGGTCGAGGGCCGCTCGAATGCCCTGCCGAGCCGAGGCGAACACGACCAGCGCCTCGTCGCCGCGCAGTTCGATCACCTGACCGCCGTGCGCCGCCACGTGCTCCCGCGTGATGCCGGCGAATCGAGCGGCCAGCGACGCCGCGGCCTCGTCCCCGAACCGCTGCGTGAACGCCGTGTACCCGCGGACGTCCGCGATCAGGAATGTCCTGATCGGCGTGTCGGCCGCGCCCCCCGGCTCGGTCGTCCGATCGGATTCGTCGAGGTCCACGTCCCCTCCCAGGCTGTCGCGCTGGATTATCGGCCTGGATGCGTGCGATTTGCTAGACCGCTGCACAATCGGGGCATTCGCCTGCGACGCGGCGGCGAGACGGCGTCGCAACCTCTCCGCAGCCTGTTCACGCGCCATTCACGTTCGGTCCACTAGTTTGGTGCGCTCGTGGCGCCCGCAGGCGTCGGATCCGGGAGGGACTCCATGAGCGAGACGATGGTCCAACCGGTGCGCGTCGACGTGGCCGCGCGCGCCGTCGACGCGGTCAAGATCTACGGCTCCGGCGACGCGCAGGTCCGCGCGCTGGACGGCATCTCGGTCGCCTTTCCCGCCCGCGCGTTCTCCGCGGTGATGGGTCCGTCGGGGTCCGGCAAGTCGACGCTCCTCCACGTGATGGCGGGGCTCGACTCGCTGACCTCCGGGCAGGTGTTCATCGGCGACGTGGACCTCACCACCCTGAACGAGAAGAAGCTCACCCTGCTTCGGCGCGAGAAGGTCGGGTTCGTCTTCCAGTCGTACAACCTGATCCCGACGCTCGACGCCGAAGAGAACATCACGCTGCCGCTCGACCTGGCCGGCCGGAAGCCCGACCAGTCGTGGCTCTCCACGATCGTCGAGACCACCCGACTGGCGGACCGGCTCTCGCACCGGCCCAGCGAACTGTCCGGCGGCCAGCAGCAGCGGGTCGCCGCGGCGCGGGCCCTGGCCAGCAGGCCGGAGATCGTCTTCGCCGACGAACCGACCGGGAACCTGGACTCGAAGTCCGGCGCAGAGCTCCTGGGCTTCATGCGGAAAGCCGTCGACGACTTCGGCCAGACGATCGTGATGGTGACGCACGACCCCACGGCGGCCTCGTACGCGGACGCGGTGGTGTTCCTGCAGGACGGGTGCGTGGTCGACCGGATGGAGGGTCCGACCGCGGATCGGGTGCTGGACCGGATGAAGTCGCTCGGCGGCTAGCGCCGGCGGACGCGGCAGCGAGGACGCAGACGACATGTGGCGCGCGACGATCAAGGGGCTGTGGGCCCACAAGGTCCGATTGGGCCTGACGGCGCTGGCGGTGGTGCTGGGCGTCGCCTTCGTAAGCGGGACCTACATCCTCACCGACACCATGAACAAGGCATTCGACTCGCTGTTCTCGACGGTCGAGAAGGGCGTGGCGGTCGACGTCAGCGGCATCCCGCAGTTCACGGCGAACGGTCCCGACTCGCAGGCCGCCGGGAGCGCCGAACGTGTCCCGCAGTCGCTGCTCGACCAGATCAAGCAGGTGGAGGGCGTCCGAACGGCAGAGGGCTCGCTCGGCGGCTACGCGCAGCCGGTCGACAAGACAGGTCAGGCGATCAAGACCGGCGGCGCCCCCAACCTGGGGTTCTCGTGGGTCTACGACCCCGATCTGGCCTCCGTGACGCTCACCCAGGGCACGCCGCCGAAGGGCGCGTCACAGGTGGCGATCGACGCCGGAACCGCCCAGAAGTACGGGTTCCACGTGGGCGACCCGATCAAGATCCTGCTCCAGGGCCCGCCGATGCAGGCCACCGTGTCGGGCATCTTCCGATTCGGGTCGGCGAACAACCTCCTGGGCGCGACCATCGTGAGCTTCGATCCGCCCACCGCCCAGCGCGCGCTCGTGGGCGGTGGCGCATGGGACGACGTCCTGGTCGCAGCCGAGAGCGGAGTGTCGCCCAGCGAGCTGGCGAACCGCATCCAGAACATCCTTCCGAAGGGATTCCAGGCGAAGACGGGTCAGCAGGCGGCCGCGGACAACTCGGCGACCATCAAGAAGGGGCTGTCGTTCTTCAACATCGTCCTGCTGGTCTTCGCCGGCATCGCGCTGTTCGTCGGCGCCTTCATCATCTTCAACACCTTCTCGATCCTGATCGCGCAGCGGACGCGCGAGCTGGCGCTCCTGCGCGCGCTGGGCGCGAGCCCGGCGCAGGTCCGCAGATCGGTGCTGATCGAATCGGTCATCGTCGGGCTGATCGCGTCGGCCGTCGGGCTGCTGGCGGGGTTCGGCATCGCGCTCGGCCTGAAGGGACTGCTCAAGGCCTTCGGGCTCGAGCTGCCGACCACGTCGAACCAGCTCCTGCCGCGGACGATCATCGTTGCGTTCGCCGTGGGCACGATCACGACGCTCGTCGCGAGCGTCGGACCGGCACTGCGCGCCGCGCGGGTGCGGCCGATCGAGGCGCTCCGCGACGCGGGACCCACGGCCGACCGGGTCACCCGCCGGCGCGTGATCAGCGGCTCGCTGCTCCTGCTGGCCGGCATCGCGGCGCTCCTCACCGGCCTGTTCGCCGGGCCGACGCAGCCGGCCGCGTTCGTCGGCCTCGGCGCGGCGCTGGTGTTCTTCGGCGTGGCCGTCCTCTCGCCCCTCGTCGTGCGGCCGGTCGCGGGCGTGCTCGCGGCGCCGTTGCGGCGCCTGGGCGTCTCCGGCCGCCTCGGCAGGGAGAACGCTATCCGGAACCCGCGCCGGACCGCCTCCACGGCGTCGGCCCTGATGATCGGGCTCGCGCTGGTGGCAATGGTCAGCATCCTGGGCGCGTCGATCAAGGCCTCCACGAACGACGTGCTGGAGCGCACCCTGAGGGCCGACTTCCTGGTGAGCGGGAGCGGCGGGTTCCAGCCGTTCAGCCAGGACGTCGCCGACTCGCTGCGGAAGACCGGAGCCTTCTCCGCGGTGGCGCAGTACCGGAACGGGGTCGTCGGCATCCACGGCAACGCGACGGACATCGGCGCCGTCGACCCGAGCCAGATCGAGGCGGTCGCCGACTTCCCGATGACGGCGGGCAGCCTCTCGGCACTGGGCAAGGACGGCCTGCTCGTGTACTCGACGACGGCGAAGAACAACGGCTGGAGCGTGGGCACCGTCGTTCCCGTCCAGTTCGCCCGCACGGGAACGCAGAACCTTCGCGTGGTGGGGATCTACTCGGACAACACGCTGTTCGGCAACTACCTGATGTCGCTCGAGACCTTCGACGCGAACTTCACGCAGCAACTCGACCAGTTCGTGCTGGCCACGACCGCGCCGGGCGTGAGCGACGCACAGGCCCAGGAGGCCGTGAAGTCGGTGCAGAAGGCCTTCCCGAGCGTCGAGATCCAGAACCAGGCGCAGTTCCGGGAGGCCCAGGCGAAGCAGATCGACCAACTGCTGGGCCTGATCACGGCGCTGCTGGGCCTGGCCATCCTGATCGCGTTCTTCGGCATCGTGAACACGCTGGCGCTGTCCGTGCACGAACGGACCCACGAGATCGGCCTGCTGCGCGCGGTGGGGTTCTCGCGCCGCCAGACGCGGACCATGGTGCGGTGGGAGGCAGTCATCATGGCCGTGTTCGGGGCGGTCCTGGGCACGGCCGTCGGGATCTTCTTCGGCTGGACCATGGTGTGGGCCCTGCACGACCAGGGGCTGACCGTGCTCGCGTTCGCGCCGGGGCAGCTGATCACCTACGTGGTGATCGCGGGCCTGATCGGGGTCCTGGCGGCGGCGTGGCCGGCCCGGCGCGCGGCGAAGCTGGACATCCTGCGGGCGATCACGACCGAATAGCCGGGCGACGCGGCAGCCGGCCTGTTAGCCGCGACGGCGGACGTAGTCCCTGACCACGAACCGGCCGAGCGATTCGTCGTGCCCGGCAGCCTCGAAGACCCGTCCGCCGGTGAGGGAGGCGAGCCGCTCCATGAAGCGGGTCAGCCCCGGCGTGTCCTCCAGCATGAAGACGTTGATCGTCACGTCCTGCTTCGCCAGGCGCATCGCCTCGCGCAGCGTGAGCCGGATGGTTTCGGGCTTGGGAGGCCACTGGAACTCGACCCGCTCGCCGACCAGATGGGCGGTGGGCTCGCCGTCGGTGACCATGATCACCTGCTTGGTGGCCCTGGGGTGCTCGGCGAGCAGGCGGCCCGCCATGTGGAACGCGTGCTGCATGTTGGTCCCGTACACGCGCTCGAAGCCCGTCGCGGCCAGGTCCTGCGGCTGCATGCGGCGTGCGTAGTCGCTGAAGCCGATCAGGTACAGCGTGTCGTGCGGGTAGCGACCCTCGATCAGCGCGTGCAGCGCCAGCGCCATGCGCTTGGCAGGCACCCAGTGCCCCCGCAGCGGCATCGAGAACGAAAGATCGAGTAACAGGGCCGTGGCGGCCTCGGTCCGCGTCTCGGCTTCGATCAGCTCGAAGTCCTCGCCCGTGAGCCGGACGCCGCGGCGCTCCCCACCGTCGTCGCCGGCGCGCCGACCGCCCCGAACAACCGCGTTGAACACCGACCGCTGCACCGCGATCTGGCCGGTGTCGCCGAACCGCCACGGCCGCGACTGTCCCGTGGGCTCCGCCTCGCCGCCCGACAGCCGAACGTCGTGCGCGCCCTCACGGTCGCGCCTGAGCTGCTCGAACACCTTGATCAGGGCCCGTTCGCCCATCTTCCGCGCGCCGCGGGCCGTCACGCGCAGCCGGCCGCCGGCCCGGGTGACCAGCCCGGCGCGCTCGAGCGCCCGTTCGATCTCCTTCAGGCGGCGGACGTCCCGGACCGCGTCCTCGCCGAGCGTGCGCCGGAGCTTGTCCTCGTCGACGTCGTCGACCGAGGCCCCGGCGTAGTCGCCGCCCATGGAGCGGTCCAGGTCCTCGTAGTCGGCGATCCGCTCCAGCGCGTCCACCGTGGCCTGCATCGGCATGGGGTCCTCGCCGCCGCCGAGCATCGGGTCGTCCCAGGACATGGACGGATACATGTCGGCGAGCGCGCCGGCCAGCTGGGAGACCTGGAAGGACAGGTCCATATCCTGAAGCACCTGTTCGGCCAGCCGCTGCAGTTCGGCGCGCTGCTCGGGTGACATCGACGCGAGCAGGCGCGACATGGCCGCCATGCGACGCGCCATGCCCTCCAGGAGCTCGTCGAGGTTCCGTGGCTGATCCGGGAAGAAGTCGCCGAACCGCTCCATGAACCGCCGGAAGTCCTCCTGCGTGTGCCGGCCGGCCTGGCGGTCCTCGATCATGCGGTTCAGCTCGGCGAGCATGTCCTTGAACCGCGCCATGTCCTCGGGCGAGAGGTTCTGCATCCCCTGCGCCATGTTCCGGAAATATGAGCCCAGCACCTGCTCCCGAAGCCACTCCATGAGCTCGTCGAACGCGCGCTGCGCGGCGGGATCGGCGAACCGGTAGTCCTGGAGCTCCTGGATCTGGCCGGCGGGGTCGGGCGGGAGCGAGTCCAGGAACTGCTCGCGCATGCGCGCGTCCTCCTCGGCGCGGAACGTCAGCGTGCGGC
>JBEDUK010000058.1:0-82049 GCA_040414485.1 Actinomycetota bacterium | reverse complement strand
CGCGAACCGGCTCCGCCGCCGCTCAGCCATTGGTCGAGCGATGGAACGGACTGCGGTGGGCTCGGGTCCCTGTACCCGGACCGAGTCGGCGATCCGGTCTAGTGGCGATCGCGACCGACGGGTCGGCAGGCCCATGGGCGCTGGGGTTCCAAGGCGCGGTGCATCCGGTTCCGTTCATCGTGCGGTGGGATGGCACGTCCTGGCGGTCACCCGTGAATCAGCCGCCTCAGGGTTGGCATGGCTCTGCTGACATCGCGGTCGCAGCGGGCGGTCCGGTGTGGATCGTTACCGCTTCCAGCCAGCCGCAACACCCTGTGATCCAGCGGTGCGCGAGCTGATCGACATCGTCTCGTCCCGTGCTCCATCGGTCACGCCAGTGTGCAATGGGGTCACACGAGGTAGAAATCGCCATTCGCCGGCAGGGTCGAGGAGGTTGCCATGATGGAATACAAAGTGTTGACGAAGGAAGACCGCCGGTGGAGCGGCAAGTTCAGTCCAGAGACCCTCGAGCACACGCTCAACAGCTACGCGGCCGAGGGCTGGCGGGTCGTCAGCAGCGTCCCGGTGGCGAGTATGTGGACCATCAGCACCTCGCAGATCATGATTCTCCTCGAACGAGAGGCTCCGGCGAACTGACCCACCTGCACCCCTCTAGGAGCGCCCCGGCTCCTGTGATTCGATTCCGAGCAGGCGCGCCGCGTTGCCGAACAGGATCGCCTGCCGCGCGTCGTCGCTCAGTTCGAGCTCGGCGAACTCCGAGAACCACCGGTCCAGAGGAATGAACGGATAGTCGCTGCCGAACAGCGCCTGCCTGGACAGCCGGCGTCCCATCTCCCGCTTCACCTCGGGCGGCAAGTACCGCGGAGCCCACCCGCTCAGTTCGATGTACACGTTCGACTTGTGCAGCGCGTACGCGAGCGTCTCCTGGAACCACGGGAACCCGAAGTGTGCCGCGATCAGCGTCAGTCCGGGGAAGTCCGCACCGACCGAGTCCAGGAATCCGGGGTGCGAATACCGGATCTTCGTACCGCCGGCGCCGGGCGTTCCAGCCGCGATCCCGCAGGTGCCCGTGTGGAACAGTGCGATCATCCCGAGCGATTCGGCCAGTTCCCAGAGGGGGTAGAAGCGCTCGTCCGCCGGATCGAACCGCTGCATGGTCGGATGGAACTTCAGCCCCTTCAGGCCGAGCCCCACCGCGCGCCGCAGCTCCTCGAGCGCATCCGGCTTCCACGGATCCACCGAGCCGAACCCCATCAGGACGCCTGGAAACCGCGACGACAGCGACGCGAGCCAGTCGTTGCCCATCCAGTCTCGGCCCGAGACCGTCTCGTCGTCCCAGTCCAGCACGACGCCGAGGATGTCCTGCGCGGCGTACTCCTCAGCGACGTCCTCGATCCGCTTTCGGGGGAACGACGCGCGGAAATAGGCCTCGGTTGCGGGTAGGAACGGTCCGATGGACTGTTCGAGCCACTCGTCCGTGGGCAGATGCACGTGGAGGTCGATTGCGCGCGGCGACATTCGTCAGCCTACCTTACGAATAGTCGTAGAAGCCCTTGCCGGACTTCCTGCCCATGCGCCCGGCCGCGACCATCCGCTTCAGCAGCGTGGGCGCGGCGTAGATCGGGTCCTTGAACTCGTCGTACAGGACGTTCGACACGTGCACCGCCGTGTCCAGCCCGATCAGGTCCAGCAGGGTCAGCGGCCCCATCGGGTGTCCCAGCCCAAGCACGACGCCCGCGTCGATGTCCTCGCGGGTGGCGAAGCCCTCATCCAGCATCCGCACCGCGGAGTTCAGGTACGGGATCAGCAGGAAGTTCACGATGAACCCCGCGCGGTCCTTGGCCAGCACGCAGGTCTTGCCGAGCCGCTCGCCGACCGCGTAAGCGAACGCGACGGTCTCGTCCGAGGTCGTCAACGCCTTGACGATCTCCAGCAGCTTCATCACCGGCGGCGGGTTGAAGAAGTGCATGCCGAGGATCTTCTCCGGCCGCTTCGTGACCGCGGCCAGTTCGGTGACCGGCAGGGACGAGGTGTTCGTCGCCAGGACGACGTCCGGCCGCGTGATCTCGTCGAGCCGCCGGAAGATCGCCTCCTTCGTCGCCTGGGACTCGGTGGCCGCCTCGATGATCAGGTCGCTGTCGGCCAGGTCGTCCAGCGACTGGGTGCCGGTGATCCGCGCGAGGGCCGAATCGCGCTCGTCGGCGTCCATCTTCCCCTTGTCCACCGCGCGTCCCATCGAGCGCTCGACCGCCGCGCGCCCACGGGCGATCCGTTCCTCGTCCACCTCGGCGTACACGACCTCGAAGCCCGCCTTCGCGCACACCTCGACGATGCCGGAGCCCATGATTCCGCAGCCCACGACGCCGATCTTCCGAACCTCATCCGCCTTCATCGAACCTCCACTCCCCTGGACATGCCGCCCCTGCCGCGGCGCGGCAAGACTAGTCGCCGGTGATCGGGGGGATCGTCGACATCACCGTGATCGGGTCCATCGTGGACACCATCGTCCGGCTCGTCGAGCCCATCTTCGGCTCGGCCGGCTACGCGATCGTCGCCGCCGCCGTCCTGCTGGAGCGGTCGGTCTTCGTCGGGCTCATCGTGCCCGGCGACGTGATCCTGGCGCTCGGCGGCGTGTTCGCCGCACGCGGGGACCTGAACGTGGTCGTGGTGATCCTGATCGGGATCGCCGCGGCCACGATCGGCGAATCGATCGGTTTCTGGCTCGGCAGGCGCTACGGGCTCTCGCTGGTCCGGCACCTGCCGTTCGGCCACACGATCGAACGGCGGCTGGCCACAGCAGAGGAGTACTTCAAGAAGCGAGGCGCCGGGTGGACCGTAGCCGTGGGACGCTTCGCGACCGCCGCCGGCGCGTTCGTCCCGTTCACGGCCGGGCTGGGCCGGCTTCCATACCGGCGCTTCCTGCTCTACGACGTCCCCGCGATCATCGTCTGGGCGACCGGGATCGGGATGTTCGGCTATCTGGCCGGACGCAATCTCCCCCTGATCGAGAAGACCCTTTCGCGGTTCGGGTTCTTCGTCCTGGGCGCGCTGTTCCTGTTCTTCGGAGGCCGGTGGGTGTGGAAGCGCTGGCGCTCCAAGCGCAAGGCGCGCCGCGGATAGCGTGATCAGGCGCGGCCGAGCAGGTCCGCGACCTCGGCGACCACCCCGGTCACATCGCCGTCCGCCGGCGTGAACACGCGTGCGACGCCCCGATCGCGGAGCGCCGCCGCGTCCTCGGACGGGATGATCCCGCCGACGACGACCGGCACGTCGCGAACGCCTTCCTCCGCGAGCCGGTCGAGCACGTCAGGAACGAGCAGCCGGTGCGCGCCCGAAAGGATCGACAGCCCGACCACGTGGACGTCCTCGTCCGCCGCGGCGCGGGCGATCTCCGAGGGGGAGAGGCGAATGCCCTGGTAGACGACCTCGAACCCGGCGTCGCGAGCCCGAAGCGCGATCTGCTCGGCCGCGTTGGAATGACCGTCCAGGCCGGGCTTCGCGACGAGCATCCGCACCCGGTCCACGCCGATCCGCTCGGCGGCGGCCGCCACTCTCGCCCGGACCCGCTCAAGCGTCTCCCGCGAGCCCGGCGTCTCCGATCCGGCCGGCCCGCCGGTCACACCCGTGGGCGGCCGGTAATCCCCGAACACCTCGCGCAACGCGGCCGCCCATTCGCCTGTGGTCATGCCGGCGCGGGCCGCGGCGACGGAGACCGGCATCAGGTTCGCCGTTTCGTCCTCGGCGGCCCGGCGTAGATCGTCATGTATCTTTACGATCTCGACCTCGCCGCCCTTTGACCGGCGGCGGCGCCATTCGGCCAGCGCCTCGATGCGAGCCGCCTCGTGCTCCAGTTCGATGCGCTCGACGGCGGCGACTCCTTCGCCCATCGGTTCCATCAGCGGCGAGGGTTCACCCTCGGTGAACCGGTTCACGCCGACCACGACCTGCTCGCCGGACTCGATCGCGCGCAGGCGCTCCGCCAGGCGGCCGACCAGGCGCTCCTTCATGTACGCGAGCGCCTCGATGGAGCCTCCCATCTCGAGCACGCGCTGCAGCTCCTCCCACGCCTCGGTCTCGATCCGCTCCGTCAGGGACTCCATCACCCGGGACCCCTCGAAGAGATCGTCGTGCTCGAGGAGATCCGTCTCGAACGCCAGGATCTGCTGGGCGCGAAGCGACCACTGCTGGTCCCACGCGCGAGGGAGGCCAAGGGCCTCGTTCCAGGCCGGCAACTGCACGGCGCGCGCGCGAACGTCCTTCGACACGGTCACGGCGAGCATCTCGAGCAGGATCCGGTGGACGTTGTTCTCCGGCTGTTGCGCCGTGAGCCCGAGCGAGTTCACCTGGACGCCGTACCGGAACCGTCGCTGTTTCGGGTCCTCGACCCCGTAGCGCTCACGGGTCAGGCGGTCCCAGAGCCGGCCCATCGCCCGGAGCTTCGCCGTCTCCTCGACGAACCGGATCCCCGCATTGCAGAAGAACGAGATCCGGCCGACCACGGCCGGCACGTCCTCCTCGCCGATCCGGCCGGTCGCACGGGTGGCGTCGAGCACCGCCGCGGCGTTGGCCATGGTGAACGCCGCCTCCAGCACCGGATCCGCGCCCGCCTCCTGCAGATGGTACGAACAGACGTTGATCGGGTTCCACCGGGGCATCTCCGTGGACGTCCACGTGATCAGGTCGGTGGTCAGCCGCATCGACGGGCCCGGCGGGAACGCGTGCGTCCCGCGCGAGAGGAACTCCTTGATGATGTCGTTCTGGGTGGTGCCGGCGAGCGCCGCCCGCGAGGCTCCCTGTTCTTCCGCCACGGAGGCGTACAGCGCCAGGAGCCAGACCGCGGTCGCGTTGATCGTCATGGACGTGTTCATGCGTTCCAGCGGAATGCCTTCGAAGAGCGCACGCATGTCGCCGATGTGCGCGATCGGAACGCCCACGCGTCCGACCTCGCCTCGCGAGCGCTCGTCGTCTGCGTCGTAGCCGGTCTGGGTCGGGAGGTCGAACGCCACGGACAGGCCGGTCTGCCCGGCGTCGAGGTTCGACCTGAATCGCGCATTCGACGCCTCGGGCGAGACGAAGCCGGCGTAGGTGCGGAAGATCCACGACTCGTCGCGCGGCCGCGCGGGATCGTTCATGACGACGGAGATCGACCGGCGGCCGGGGCGTGACCCATGGCCGGCCGAGTATACGAACGGGCCCGGGACGGCCCCGCGGCTAGCAGACCGCGTTCAGGTACGGATAGGGGTCGATCGCCCCGCTGATGACCGTGTACCCGTAGGGGCTGCGCCACGGGTTCGACGGGATCGAATACGGGTGCCATTCGAAGTGATCGTGCGTGGGACCGCCCTGCGCGTCGCCGGTGTTGCCGACGTAGCCGATGACGGTGCCGGTGCTCACATGGCCGGTCGCCGCGAACCTCGACAGGTGCGCGTTGTAGACGTAGCCCTGGCTGCCGGTGACCACGACGGTGTTCCCGCCGGCAGGATTGAACCCGTCGGCCGCCACGCCGTCGAAGGGCGCGACGATGGGCGTCCCCAGGGGCGACAGGATGTCGTTCCCCGCATGCGGGTGATAGCCGCCGAAGTAGCGCGGGGCGCCGAACGAGTCGCCGTAGGCATGGGAGCCGGCCACCGGGCATCGCACGATGATCCCGGACACCCAGTTCCCCCCGCTGCTCCCGCCGCCGCTGCTGCCGCCGTTCTGCTGCTGCTGGCGCTGGCGCGCCTCCTGTGCGCGCCGCAGCGCCGCGAGGTACTCGGCGTGGAGTTGCGCCTTCAAATGGCTCACGAGCTTCTCGGCGTCCGACTGGTCGGTGGCCAGCCGGGCGATCAGCGTGCTCTGCTCCGCGAACTTCGTGTCGACGGCCCGCCGATAGCTCTCCAGCGCGGCCTCCTTCTTCCGGAGGGAGGCCTGCAGGGCCTGCAGGCGAACCTCACGGTTGTGCAGTTCGTTCCGCGACTGCGTCATGCCGTCGATGATCTGACGGTCGGATTGCGCGGCGGCGTCCACGATCTGGACCCGGTCCTGCAGGTCGCTCATGGATTGCGCGCCGAGGAAGAACTCCAGGCTACCTCCGGGCCCGGACTCGTAGGCGGCCCGCGCCCGCTGGTCGAGCACCGCCTGCTGCGCCAGGATCTGGCGCGCAAGCTTCTGCATCTCCTTTTGGGTGTCGATCACCTGCGCCTGCGTCTGCTCCAGGCTTCCCTGGTTCGCATCGATCTTGGAGGCGAGGACGTCCAACTCGCCCTGCAGGATGTCCCGCTGCTTCGCGGCGCTCGCCGCGTCGGCAATGATGCGGTTCAATGCGGCTTCGGCAGCGGCCAATTTCGACTTGGTGTCGGCCCGAACGGGTACTGAAGCCCAGAGGGCCGAACCGACCACGAAGAGAGCGACCAGAGTCGTCGTCGCTCGCATTGAAACGCGTGATGGCCGGCGGAAGGTCAGCACGTGCACCTATCCGTACCTGAGTGCAGGTCCAATTGTCAAGTCCCTTTACTCTTCGCGCAGCGGCGGTCACGGGGGCGCTCTGCGTCCGGTAAAGGGTTCGGCGCGTGGCGGGGACGGCTTGAGGCGGCCTGTTTCGAAACGAGCCAGATGACCCCTGTGCAGGCCTTTCGGCCTAGTCAGTCACCGGCACGACGCAGCGATCACGCTTCGGGGAGGCCCAGGTCCCGGGCGATGAGGATGCGTTGGACCTCGCTCGTGCCTTCCCCGATCTCCAGGACCTTCGAGTCGCGGTAGAAGCGCGCCACGGGGTAGTCCTCCATGTAGCCGTAGCCGCCGTGGACCTGCACCGCCTCGCGGGCGCTCGTGACCGCGATCTCCGTGGCGTACAGCTTCGCGATGGAGGCTTCGGCCTTGTACGGACGCCCCTGGTCACGAAGCCACGCCGCGCGATACGTGGCCAGCCGTGCCGTCTCCACCGCCACGCGCATGTCGGCGATCTTGAACTGCAGCGCCTGAAATGCGGCGATCGGCTTGCCGAAGGCTCGGCGCTCCTTCGCGTAGCGGACGCTCTCCTCCAGGCAACCCTGCGCGAGCCCGACGCCGAGCGCGGCGACGGCGATCCGCCCGTCATCGAGCGTGCGAAGGAAGTTCGCCAGGCCCTTCCCCCGCTCCCCCACCAGGTTCGAAGCCGGCACGCGGCACCCGCTGAACGACAGTTCGCGCGTGTCCGATCCGTGCCAGCCGACCTTCCTGTAGGACGGCCCGACACGGTAGCCGGACGTGCCGGTCGGCACGATGATGTTCGAGATCTCCTTGCGGCCGTCCGGTGCCGTGCCGGTCACCGCGGCGATCGTCACGCAGCCTGACATCTCCGTACCGGCGTTGGTGATGAACGCCTTCGAGCCGTCGATCACCCATTCGTCTCCGTCCAGCCGGGCGGTCGTCAGGATGTTCGCCGCGTCGGACCCACCGCTCGGCTCGGTCAGGCCGAACGCCCCGAGCATCTCGCCGCGGGCCATTGGGACGAGCCACTGATGCTTCTGCTCCTCCGTGCCCTCGGCGAAGATCGGGTTCGCGCCCAGCCCGACGCCGGCCTCGAGGGTGATCGCCATGGACGAGTCCACCCGCGCGATCTCCTCGACCGCGATGGCGAACGTCAGGAAGTCCGCGCCCTGCCCGCCGTCCTCCTCGGGGAACGGCAGCCCGAACAGGCCCATCTGGCCCATCTCCCTGACGATCTTCAGGGGGAACTCCTCGGTGCGGTTGAACTCCTCGGCCTCGGGCGCGATGACCTCCTCGGCGAACGCCCGGACGACCTTTCGGAAGTCCTCCTGCTCGGTGCTGAGGTCGAAGTCCACTCGTCGCTCCTACCCGCCCGTGGTCTCGGCGTATTCGATCAGTTGCAGGGTGTTTCCGTCCGGGTCACGGAACGAGGCGAAGCGCGCGTACCCGGCGACCTCGCCCTCGTGGTCGAACTCGATCCCCTTCTGGCGCAGCGTGTCCTTGGCCTCGTCCAGGTCCGCCACGTCGAACACGACGGCCGCGCCCCCGACCGGGGGCATGCGGCCCTCGACGGCGCCGTGCAGGGCCAGCGTGCCGCCCGGGAGCCCGAACGACGCCCACGCTTCGCCGTTGCGCCGGATGAGCCCAAGGCCCAGCACGTTCTCGTAGAAATCGACGGCGCGGTCCATGTCCGCCACCCAGTAGTACACGTGGTCGAGCGACCGCAGGAGCGAGCCCTTCGGGCCGGCCGGAGCGCTGGGAGGGTCGATGCCGGCCATCGGCCGAAGTCTAGCAAGCGGGTCCGACGCGGCCCTCAGGCGCGAGCCGTCAGGCGCGCGCCCTCGCCGCCTCCTGGGTGGCCAGTTCCAGGGCCCTGGCGGTCGGCGAGCCGGGGATCAGGTCCGGCACCAGAGGGATATCCGCGCGGAGCACTCCCGGCGAGTCGTGCGTGGCCTCGACGCCCACTTCGCCGAGCAGCGCGAGCATCGATTCGTTCGCCTCCAGCACGTACGCGCGGAACCGTTCGATGCCGGCCATGCGCGCCGTGGCGGCCAGCACGCCGACGAGCAGCGTGCCCAGGCCCTTTCCCTGATATTCGTCGGCGACCGTGACCGCCGCCTCCGCGATCTGCGGGTCCTCGGCCAGCCGGACGTACCTCGCCACGCCGACCCCGAAGTCGGGACGCCGGTCCAGGACGGCCACCCACGCGAAGTGGTCGAAGTAGTCGATCTCGGTCAGGTACGCGAGTTGGTCCTCGGTGAGCTCGGCCACGGGCGCCATGAACCGCAACGAGCGCGACGACTCGGAGAGCCTCGCAAGGCCTTCCGCGAGCCGGCCCTTGTCGTCGGGACGGATCGGACGAAGGACGACGGCGGTTCCGTCACGAAGGGTGCTGTAGATCTCCTCGAACCGAAGCGGCTCACGGCCCGGCGCGGCCACTGGCGCTCTTCGGGTCAGGACCCGAGGAGGCGGGCCTTCTGCGTCTGGAACTCCGCCTCGCTGATGACGCCCCGATCGCGGAGCCCGGCGAGCTTGGCCAGTTCGTCCGCGACCTCGGGCGGCGGGCCGCCGTACGAGGACGACCCCGTCGCCGCCGCCGCCGCGGTGGGCGCTGGGGACGGGGGTGGCGCGACCTGCGGCGCGGGCTGCGTCCGGCGCTGCTCGTCACGTTCGCGCAGGTCGTAGATGGTCTTCTGGACCTGCTCGGGATGACGAACGTCCTGGAACGTCGTGTCGCTCTCCTCGCCCGCCGATTCCAGCGTGATGTCGCCGGCGCCGATCATGCGCTCGAACACCGACTGCTTGAAGGCGATGTTCTGGATGCGGTCGAGGGGGATGTCCGTCTGGTGCTTCGAGATCCAGCCCGAACGATGGATCACCCGCTCGGTTGTCACAACGAAGTGCGACGTCAGCCACCCGACGATGCCGGGGAGGCAGACCACCACGATCACGCCCACCGCGACGATGAACGTCAGCCAGCGCACCCACGACGCCCACGAGTTCGGGATGTTGATGAGCACCAGGATCAGCGCGGCGATCACGAGCGCGCCGACGAACACCTGGAACGCGATCGCCACCGGATGCGGGCGAAGGTCGACGACGAGGTCCTCGCCATCTCGCAGCAGACGCCCCGGAAACGCCATGGCGTGCACGGTACCCTCACCCGGAGACCCGGGCAACTACCTGTGCGACGACCTGTCGATCCCGCTCAGAGCCCACCCACGCCCAGGTGGAGGACCTCGCCGAACGTCACCGGCACCGCTCCGTGTTCGGTTCGCACGACCAGCTCACCCGCGGCACCGACGGCGACGGCCGTTCCCTCCAGACCCTCCCCGCCGGCGGTCGTGACCCGCACCGCGCGGCCGAGCGTCGAACATCGCGCCCGGTAGGGCTCCAGGATGCGCTCCCCGCCGGCGGAATCCGGGGAAGGCTCGAGCAGCCGGCGCAGGCCCATGAGATAGCCGGCGAGCAACCCGGCCATGTCCGCACGGCCGCCTTCGATCGCGACGCTGGTGGCGCTGGTACGAATCTCCCGCGGCAGGTCGCCGTCGGACTGCAGCACGTTGACGCCCGTGCCCACGACCACGGGGCCGACGGCTCCCGCCTGCGCCCGGGCCTCCGCCAGGATCCCGGCGATCTTGCGCTCCCCCACAAGCACGTCGTTCGGCCACTTGCACCCCGCTCGGACCCCGCAGGCGTCGCGCAGTGCATCCACCAGCGCGACGGCCGCGGCGAACGAGACCAGCGGCGCCGCGGCCGGCTCGCCCGGCGCCTCCACCACCACCGACACCAGCAGCGCCGTCCCCGGGGGCGCCTCCCATGAGCGGCCGAGGCGGCCGCGACCCCGTTCCTGGTGACCGGCAACCAGCACGCTCCAGGGCGGCGCGGTCCCCGCGTTCGACCGGTCGATCAAGTCCGAGTTCGTCGACCCGGTCGATGGAACGAACGCGACGAGCGCCGGATCGAACCCGGCCGAACGCGCCGCATCCGCGACGCTATGCTCCGTCAACGTCGCCCCGACCATCGCCGAAGGGATCATGGCAGCCTCCACCCCCCGCATCCTCATCGCGAACCGCGGAGAGATCGCCGTCCGCGTGATCCGCACCTGCCGCGAGATGGGGATCCCGACGGTCGCGGTCTACTCGGACGCCGACCGCCAAGCGCTCCACGTGGAAATGGCGGACGACGCCTACCGGCTTGGGTCTGCGTCCCCGGCGGAGTCGTACCTGAACGTCCCGCGGATCGTCGAGACCGCCGCACGCGCGGGCGCCACCGCGGTGCATCCGGGCTACGGGTTCCTCGCCGAGAACGCGGACTTCGCCGCCGCGGTCCGGCAGGCGGGGATGACCTTCATCGGGCCTCCACCGGATGCGATGGCGATGCTCGGCGACAAGATGGCCGCGCGGCGGGCAGCCCACGAGGCCGGCGCCCCGATCACACCGGGCACGCTCGACCCCATCTCCGCGTCCGACGCGTCGAGGGAAGCCGAACGCGTGGGCTTCCCACTGCTGGTCAAGGCCGCGTTCGGCGGCGGCGGCAAGGGCATGCGGTTGGTCAACCGCGCTGACGAACTGGAGGAGGCCGTCACGCGCGCCGCCCGCGAGGCGCAGGCGTATTTCGGCCGCCCGGAGGTCTTCCTGGAGCGCTACATCGCGGCCGCGCACCACGTGGAGGCGCAGATCATCGCCGACGATCACGGCAACGTCGTGTTCTTCGGCGAACGCGACTGCTCCCTCCAGCGGCGCAATCAGAAGCTGGTCGAGGAGAGCCCTTCACCGGTGGTCGACGCGGACCTCCGCGCGCGGATCGGAGAGGCGGCCACGGCGATCGCCCGCCAGGCCGGCTACCGGAATGCCGGCACGGTCGAGTTCCTGCTCGCCGACGACGGGTCCTTCTACTTCATGGAGGTCAACGCCCGCCTCCAGGTCGAACACCCGGTCACGGAGATGGTCACCGGGTTCGACCTGGTCAGACTGCAGATCCTGGCCGCCATGGGCGAACGCGTCGACGTCACGCCGGAGATCCGGGGGCATGCCATCGAGTGCCGGCTGAACGCGGAGGATCCGGCGAAGGACTTCCTGCCCGGACCGGGGCGTGTCACGAGGTTCGAGCCGCCGGGCGGGCCGTTCGTTCGGCTGGACGCCGGTGTGTCCGAGGGCCGCGAGGTGGTCGGGAACTACGACTCGCTGATCGGGAAGCTGATCTGCTGGGGGGAGGACCGCGACGCCGCGCGGCGCCGGACGCTCCGCGCGCTGGACGAGATGGTGATCGGCGGCATCCCCACGACCGCCGCGTTCCATCGCTGGGTCCTGCAGACGCCGGAGTTCGTCGAAGGGCATCACACGACGCGCTTCGTCGAGGCGGCGCTCGCCGACGGACGCTTCGTTCCGCCCTCGGCGCCCGTTCCCGTCGTCGACGGCTCGTCCCGCGGGGACGGGTCGTCGCCGTTCCACATCTCGGTGGAGGTCGACGGACACCACGTGCCGGTCCTCCTGTGGGGCGTGGAGCTCCCGCATCCGCCGCCTGTGCCCGAGTCGGCGAGCGGCGCCGGGAGCGGCGATTCGGCATCCATCACCGCGCCCATGCAGGGCACGATCCTGCAGGTAATGGTCGAAGCCGGCCAGGAGGTCACCGAGGGCCAGGTGGTCTGCATCCTCGAGGCCATGAAGATGGAGAACCACATCGCGGCCGCGCGTGACGGCATGGTCAAGGACGTGGCCGTCCGCAAGGGCGACGTCGTGCAGAGCGGCTCGGTGCTGGTGTCCTTCGAGTGAGCCCTCAGCACGAACGAATCGAAGCGGTCACGTTCGACTACTGGCAGACGCTCATGGGCGAGGAGCCCGGGCATCTGTCCGGCCTGCGGCGCGCCGCGTGGGCGGGGATCCTGGCCGAAGCCGGCCACGACGTGCCCGAGGACGTGCTGCGCGAGGCGTTCGAGCAGGCATGGTTCGCCTACGAGGCGAGCTGGATCGCGGGAACCCAATACCTGGCCCCGCAGGCCGCGAACGACCTGATCGACCGGCTCGGCCTGTCGGTCACGGAGAGCACGCGGGACGCGCTGATCGAGGCGTTCGTGGAGACCGGCCGCGACGGGGAACTGGAGCCGGCACCGCACCTCCGCGATGCGCTGAGGGCCCTCTCGGCGGCGGGCACGCGCATCGGGATCGTGTGCGACGTCGGGATGACCGGTTCGCAGATCCTGCTGTGGCATCTCGAACGCCACGGCCTGCTGGCCTGCTTCGACCACTGGTCGTTCTCGGACGAGGTCGGCTTCTACAAGCCGGATCGGCGGATCTTCGAGCATGCGCTCCGGGGCCTGCGCGGCATGGACCCGTCTCGCGTGGCTCACGTCGGCGACCGACTGCGAACGGATGTCGCCGGCGCCCGTGCCATGGGCATGGTGTCGGTACGGTACACGGGCCTGCACGAGGACCGCGCGGAGGGGTTCGAGGAAGCGGATTTCGTGATCGCGGACCATCGGGACCTCGTCGCGGCGCTCGAGTTGATGTAGAAACCTGCCGAGCCTTACGAAGGGTGGGATCGCGTCGCCGGCGGCGCGGGGGTCAGATGGCGAGCAACGGCAACGCAAAGGCCGTGTGGAACGGCACAAAGAAGCCGAAGGGGCACTGGTGGCTTCGGATCCGCCGCCGCCTGGAGATCCTGGTCGGGAGCCCCGCGCTGGCGGTCGCCTTCATCATGGTCGGCGCCCTGATCATCATCTGCGGCTTCATGCTCTATTTCGCCGAGCGGCACCACAACCCGAATATGGACCACCTCCGGTCGGCATTCGGCTGGGTGTTCCTGACCCTGCTTCACGACAATCCGTGGGATCCGACCACGCAACTGGGCAAGGCGACCTTCTACATCATCGAGATCCTGAAGCCGATCTCGATCGGCCTTATCATCGCGACCCTCACCACGAAGCTGGTGCAGGTCCTGACGCGCAAGGGGTGGGGACGGGGGCGGGTCAAGTTGAACGATCACATCGTCATCTGCGGCTGGAGCGGGAAGGGGAACGAGATCATCTCCGAGCTCCGGAAGCGAGGCGACGCGGAAGGCAAGCGTCCCATCGTGATCCTCGCCCACCTGGACGGGAACCCGAGCAAGGACCCCCTCACGCAGTTCATCGACGGCGATCCGACGCGCGCCGACGACCTGCGCCGGGCCTCCATCGAACAGGCCCGGACGGCGATCATCCTGGCCGACAATTCGTACCGCGACATCGACGCCGAGGACATGGACTCCCGCACGCTGCTCACCGCGCTGGCGATCGAGGCCATGGCGCCGAAGGTGTACACGTGCGTCGAGGTGATCCGCTCGGAGAACCTGGAGCACTTCAACAACACGCACGCCGACGAGATCGTGATCAGCGCCAGGCTGACCGGCGCGCTCCTGGCGCACTCGGCGGCCACACCGGGCCTCTCGCAGGTGGTGGGCGAACTGCTGACGTTCCCCTCGGGCAACGAGTTCTACTGGATCCCCGTCCCGGCGAACCTGGTCGGTCGAAGGTTCGGCGACGTGCTGGTGGACCTGAAATGCCGCCTCAACTGCCTGCCGGTGGCGCTGCACTCCGGCTCTGACGGCGTACAGACGAACCCGGCAACCACGACCGAACTGAAGGACGGCGACCGCCTGTTGGTGATCGCGGAGACCTACCCGAGCCTCTCCTGACATCGCGTCCCGTCAGGACTTCGGCGGCGGCGCCCCCCATCCGTCCCGGCCCGTCACGGCGATCCCGCCCGTCTTGATCCCGTAATTCCGGTTGACCATCACCAGCACGGCGGTGAGAGGCTCGATGACGCGCGCCATGGTGAGGGCGCCCGCGTCGACCCAGCGGAGGTTTGGGATCTTCGCGATCAGGCCGCCGATCGTCGCCTTCGCCGCCGGGTCGCCGCCGCAGACGAGCACGTCGCCCTCCAGATCGTGCTCCAGTTCCTGCAGGGCCTCCCCGGAGACGGTCTGGAAGGCCGAGACGACCCTCGCCGACTCGGGCAGCAGGGACTTGGCCTGCTCCGCCGCGGAGCCCTGCCAGGGCGTGATCACCTGCCACGGCCGGCCGCCCACGGCGGTCGCGAGGGGCGAGGTGCAGTCGCACACGACCGCGTTCGTCCGGAGCGAGTCCTTGATAGAACGGTACGTGTCGGCCTGCCCCGCGAATGGAACGGTCACGAAGACGGTGTCGCTCGCCGCGACGGCGTCGGTGTTCGCCGTGCCGCCGACGGTCGCGGCGCCGGCGCGACCGGCGAGCCGTTCGTTCGCGCTCGCGGCGGCCGCTTCGCCCTTCTCCTGCGCGCGAGATCCGATGATGACGTCCTCGCCTGCCTCGGCCAGCCGCAACGCCAAGCCGAATCCCTCGTCCCCCGTGCCTCCCACGATCGCGATGCTCACGATTCCCTCCCGATGAAGATGAAGTGGTGGCGCGGACCTTAGCGGACCGCGCCACAACCGCCTGGCGAGGGACGTGCGTGAACGCGGGACAAACGAGGGCGGGCCGGATCCCCGGATCCGGCTGCCTCGGCTCGTCAGGGTTTGCGAATCGCCCGGGACACCTTCTGGTCGGCCTTCGCCACCGACGACTTCGCCTTGCCCTTCGTCTCCTGGGCGGTGCCCTTCGCCTGAAGGCTCCTGTTCCCCGTCACCTTCCCGGTCGTCTTCTTCGCCGCCCCGGCGACGCGGTCTGTGGTTCCCGAAACACGTCGCTTCGATGTGTTGTCGGCCATGAGCTCCGTCCTTTCGTCGAGGTTTCTCTGCTCTCTTCATTCCCTGTTCCGCAACGACACACCGCCACGGCGGCGCTCGTCACGCTTCCTCGTCCAGATCCAGCACGCCGCCGATCGGCCCGAGGTCGATCGTCAGGTCCTCTTCGATGCCGAACGCCTCCTTCAACTCCTCCATGCGCTCCCTCAGCAGGATGAACGTCGTTCCCATCCGTTCGATCTGCTCCTCGGTCAGGCCGCCGCCCTCCATCCGCCGGATGGCCTGCCGTTCCATGAGTTCCCGAAGGAGCTCCACCAGTGAGAGAACGAGGCGGGCGAGGCCCTTCGCCACCTCCTCGGGATCGGCGTCCGCGCGCGAGCGGAACAGGCTCGTGCCCGCGTCGAGCCGACGGACGAACGAGTCGATCGCGTCCAGGCCGCTCCGGGTTCGCGGTTCGAGCGCGGAGGTTCGGCGAGCAGGCGTGACCGCCTGGGAACCGCCGGGCTGACCGCCCGATCGACCGGCATGATGATCGCTACTCGCCACGCCGGTCTCGTTCGCCGAGATCGTTCGCTGCCATTGCGCGTCGCGATGCAGCTCGTCGACCGTCGCGATCGATGCCACCAGGGCGCGCAGGCTCACGTAGACCAGGTCGATGCCGGCGACCGACAGGGTCACGTCGCCGACCGCCGCGATGCCCGTGTCGAGCACGCGATCGAGCAGGTCCACCAGCGTGATGTGCCGATCGTGCGGGATGGACTCAGCCACGCATTGCCTCCTGCACATCAGGCGGGACGAAGTGATAGACGGGAAGGGGCCCCTCGCGTCGTATCGCCAGCCCGATCTCGTCGAACCGCATCCGCAACTCGCCGACCGCGTCCACGAAGCCCTGGAGGTTCGCGTCCTCAACCAGGTAGGCGCAGCGAAGGATCGGGCGTTGCGGGGCCGAATCGTCCTCTTGATCCCACGGCGACGGACTGAGCAGGCTCGATGCCACCGATTCGTGCGAAAGCCTGTCGTGGCAGGTCTGCCCGCATCTGGCGCTCAGATCGTCGAGGAACCGCTCCCGGTCGCGGTCGCCGCGCCTGGCCTCCAGATACGCGCGGCCGTCCCCGGCAGGTGTTCCGGCCGGCGACGGCGCCACCCCCGTCGACGCGTCGACACGAAGGGTGGCCGTGACGATCCACTCTGCGGTCCCGCGGACCTGTTCCAGCGCCGTCGCCAAGACCTCGGCGGCCTCGTCGAGACGTTCGCCGAGCCGCGTCTCCGACCGGTAGATCGTGCCGAACCGAAATGGGATGACCGCCGCGCCGTCGGCGAACGCGCGCAGAACGCCGTCATGCGCGAGCACGTTGCGTTCGACCCATTCCGGGTCCTCGAGATGTTCGTCGATGGGACCGTCCGCGAACTCTTCGGCCCTCACGATGCCGGTGATGACGCCGATGGTTCCTCGGACGGTCATCGACGGCACCTCGCCGCCCACGCCGGCAACCGGGGAAACAGGGGCCGGATGATCCGGGGACGTGACGCCGTATGCGTAGACGAGCTGCCCGGACGAGGCGGGCGTGGCCGAATCCGGGACCACCGGCGGGACCGAGGCGGCCGGTGCCGTTGCCGGCTCCCGTTCCTGCCCATCGTCCAGCCGCTCCAGCAGTTGTTCGACCAGCATCGCTCGCACGAGGGGTATCGCCCGGCGGCGAACCTCCTCGAGGGCGTCTGCCAGAGCCGCCTCGCACTCCGCTGCCGAGATCGACGTCAGCTGTGCGAGGAGACGCCGGGTCGCCTCATCGTCGATCGTCGCCATCGCGTCGTGCCCGCGGCTGCGGCTTCCGGCCCTCCGATTCGGACGATTGGCGAATCGCGCCCCGGCGGCCGTTTCCACCGTCGCCGAGCATCTGCTCGAGCCTGGTCAACCGCTCCTCGAGTTGAGGGTTCTGCTCGCCCGAATCGCTCCCTTCGCCCGACAGGTAGGGGTCCGCGGCCCACCAGTCGATGCCCATCTCGCGAGCCTTGTCGGCGGAGGCGATGAGGAGCCGAAGGCGGATCGTCAGCAGTTCGATGCGGAGCAGGTCGATCCGGATGTCGCCGGCGACGACAACGCCCTTGTCGAGCACCCGTTCGAGCACGTCCGCGAGATCAGACGAGCTCCGGCGTTCGACCTCGACGGGTTCGCGTGAGTACGGCGCGATGCCGCCGGCTCCTGGGCGTCGATCAGCCATCGGCGTCGCTCCGCGTGTATCGGCGAACTCGCTCGAACCCGATGACCTCACCGTGCTCGTCGAGCCGCACCTCGTAGCTCCCGAGCAGGGAGGTGGTCGGCGGGATCCGCTCGAGTTCAACCATCTCCACGGTGACGCACCAGCCGCCGTCGCGATCGACGAGCGCCGACGCGGAATCGACTTCGCGCCCGATCAGGTTCGCCAGTTCCTTCTTCGCCGTCTCGACCAGTCTGACTGAGGGGATCCGCTGGTCCTGGCGCGCATCGCCGCGGCCACCTCGGTCACGCCGGTCTCCGCGGTCTTCGCCGTCCTTCCGCTTCCCGGCGTCCCCGCGGTCCATTCGGTCCCTGTCGCCCCCACGGTCCCGCGTCTCGCCGTTGTCCGCGCGCGCGCGAGTGCCTCGGCCCTCCATCTGAGCGCCCGACTCGGTCCCCCCGCGCTCCTCTCCTTCCCGGGACGGGCGGCTGCGCGTTCTTGTTCGTGCCCTGTCGTCGGCCATCACCGTCACCTCCTCGTGTGGGCCGCCATCAGCCTGGTCAGCAACTCGTCCTCGACCGCCTGATACTCGGCGTCGGTCATGTCGCCCGCCGCGTGCGCATCCTGCGCCTCGTCGAGCGCGCGCCTGATGGCGCCTTCGTCGTACAGCTCCTGTTCCGCCTGTTCGGCGAGTCGTTCGGACAGCCAGATCACGCCGCGCACCGGCGCGAGCGGGAGCGAGATCAGCCCGGTCAGCAGTCCCATCCGACTACACCCTTCCTCCGGCGTTCGCGGGCTCCATCCGCAGATCGACGAACGAGAACGGCGGCATGGGCCCGATGGCGCGGAGGTCGAGCAGATCGCCGTACCGCGTCCGGATCCGGTCGACCTCACCAAGGAACGGCTGCACGGTCCGGCGTTCGACCAGGTACGAGGTCGTGGTGACGCGCCGCCCCTCCGGGAGCTCCCCGGGCGCCACGTCGACGCTTCGGTCGGTCAGACGCGCTTCGATCGCGGCTCCGTCGCGACGGGCCATCGCGGACATGGCCTCCGCCAGTGCCCTGCCGAACTCGATCCGTTCGAAATACGTCGCGTCCTCGGGAAGCGCCTCCAACTCGCGCTGCCGGCGCAGAAGGTCCGCCCTCGCCTCGAGGATCGCAGCGAGCGCCGCGTCCTCGCGGTAGACCGCTCGAACGCGCATCTCGACGAGCGCGTCCATCCGCGAGAGCAGCTCCTCGAAGGCCGGGGCGTTCGGACTCAGGAGCTCGTCCACGACGGCCTCGGCGGAGTCGAACACCACGCCGAAACGCATCGGAAGGACGGTCGTCGCCGCCAGCACGTCGTCGAGGACGCCGAGATACGAACGCAGGTCATCCGGCGTCGCCTCCCGCACCTCGCGCACGACGCTCGTCACCGCGGCCACACGGCCATGAGCGATCGTGTCAAACGCCGAGTGGCCGGTCACGCCGCTCACCCGGACCTGCGGATCTGAGCGCGCCGAAACGATCCCGTAGACCAACCGCATGCCGGGGTCGGTTCGATCGGACATCCGCCTCACCGGCTCACTTGGCCATTTCGGCCATCTTCCGAACCGCCTGCTGGGCAGGGTGCGACGGCGGCAGGTCCTTCCACCATTCGACGACGCCGCGGATCCTGCCCTCGTACTGCTTGAGCCGCTGGATCAGCGGATCCGCGTCCTTCGAGTGCCGAAGGGTGGCAATCACATATCCGAGAAGAAAGCCGACCTTGAATTTCGAGATCACCATTCACACCTTTCCGGTTCGCCGGGCCGCTGCGCCTCGATCTACGCGGACGCTCGGGATCCCGCGCCGCGACCCGACAATCTCGGGCTGCCGGACGATGTGCCGTTGCCCGAGGTTCGGGTGCTGCGGCTCGCGGCGCTCCCGCGGCCACTGCCTGTCGTGCTCCTGGTTGCGGTGGAACCGCTCCGGGCGCCCGTGCTCGACCGGCCCGTCGACTTCGTCCGCGAACCGCTTCCGCCACCGGCGGACCGGCCGCCGGCCGATGCGCGGTTGGTCGAGGAACCGCTCGACGATCCGCTCCGTCCGCTGGTCGAGCCGCTCGTGGACCGACGGCCCGATGCGTTCGAGCGGCCGGACCGAGCACGCGAGCCGCTCGACGAGGACTTCGAGGAGGTGCTCCGCGTGGACCCCGA
The DNA here is from genome assembly GCA_040414485.1 of Actinomycetota bacterium. Lineage (GTDB taxonomy): Bacteria > Actinomycetota > UBA4738 > UBA4738 > UBA4738 > JBEDUK01. The sequence goes on along the minus strand of JBEDUK010000058.1, from coordinate 62,534 downwards.
CGCGCCACTCGAGCGTTGCGCCGATCCACTCCGCCGGCCGGACGCGGTGCGCGAACCGCCCCGACCCGATGCGGTCCCGGTTCGTTGACTCCCAGACCGGGCCCGGCCGCCACTCCTGGAGCCGGCCGAACGCGACGAGCCGCTCGAGCCGGACGAGCCCGTCGACGCCCGCGAGGGGCCCGACGAGCGGGAGGAGGAAGCACCTGATGAGGACGACGAGCGAGCGCCCCCCGAGGCGCGCTGCCCCGTCTGCCCGCCGCCGTCGTTGCCTCCTCCCGGCGATGAGCCGTTCGAGCGGAACCGCTCGAGCGCCTCGGCTCCGACCGCCACGATGCCCGCGGCCACTCCTGCCGTCTCCATGAGACGCGGGAGGTTGGCCAGGCCGGAGGCGATCATCGAGCCCGGCGAGCCATTGCGCCTCCGCCGCGACCGCCCGATCGACATCAACCCACGGGCTCCGCGGCCCGAGGAGCCGTTCCCGAACATCGACGTCGCCGCCGACACCAGGGCCATCGACCCGATCGTCAACCCTTTTCGTCTGCTCATCGCTCGCGCCTCCTCAGTCGGCACTCGTCGCTACTCGACGCGGCCGCGGTCGAGGGCGGCCGTCAGGAACCGCTTCGCGCCGGTGCCGATCCGATCGATCGTGGAGCCGTTCCGGCGTTCGCCGTTGCCGGCCTGCTGCATCTCACCGTCGTCGCCGTCGTCCTCACCGCCGCCCTGCTCGACGTCGAAGTCCTCGTCATCGGAGCCGGCGTCGTACCGGGTCTCGTCCCCTTCGCCGTCCTCGTCCTCTCCGGTTGCTTCAGCCTCGGCGTCGTATCCGTCGTCTTCGTCGCCGGCGGCCTCATACCGGTCCTCGTCCTCTTCCGCGTCCCGGCCCTGTGCCTCGTACCCGTCCGGTCGCGCCGACCCGCCGTCGTCGCGCCCGTCGGCAACCTCACCGTCCTGCTCATCCGAGTTGGACTCCATCTCGTACCGGTCGTCCTCGTCGTCGCTTTCGTCTTCCTGAGGACGGCGCTGTTGCTGGCCGTTCTCCCGGCCACCCTCCTCGTCGGAGTCCCGGTCGTGGCGCGCACGCCGTGCGAACCGCGCGAGGCGACCCTCGCCCTGATCCGAGCCGTCCTGCTCGTCCTCGTCCTCCCCGTCGCCGGTTCCGATCGCGCCCGTCACCCGCTCCTGGGCCGCGGCGCCGACCTCACCGAGCCGGTCGAGGACCCCTTCGACGGCCGAGGACGTACGGACCTTGTCCCACAGGTCGACAAGTTGGTCGTAGCGGTCCCTGCCCGCCCGAGCGCCGAGCACGTAGCCGACGCCTGCGGCGAGGGCCATTCGCTTCCATGCCATCGCTGTTCGAACCTCCTCAAACGGCGCCCTCGAACGCCTCGCTCACCGGCTGGCCAGTTGCCTGCCGCGGACCATGGCGTACACGGCGCTGGCACCCACCGCCGCGTACGCCACGCGCGCGGCGATGCCGCGGCCGAGCGCTGCACGGACCGCGTCGAAGTTCGTCAGGCCGACCAGTCCCCAATTGAGGGCTCCCAGGCCGAGCGCCGCGCCGGCCGCCCGGTCGAGCGGGGTGAACTGGTCACTCAGCTTCTGCTTCCCGAACATTCCGTACCTCCCGTGGTGCGATCGCGTCCGGCGAGAGACTTTCCTCCGAGTCGCAAGTCCTAAGAGTGCCTCGCCCGCTCTGCCAGCCTGCCCATGAATCCCTTGTCGCCGCGGGAATCACCGTCGCCGTTGCCAGACCGGCGGCGGTCCTTCTCCTGGTCGCCGCCGCTCTTCGGCATCGTGCTCGGCTGATCCTCGTTCTCGTCCTTGCCCTTGAGCTCCTTCTTGACGCCTTCGATCACCCCTTCGGTCCCGCCCTCGGTGGCTTTCTGGCTGCCACCCTCGATCAACTCGCGATACGTCGTCGCTTCCTTCGTCTGCGTGAGGTCGAGCCGGTTGACGGCTTCGGCGAACCGGAGGTACGTGTCCACACTTGCCACCACGATCCGCGCGTCGATGACCAGGATCTCGATGCCGATCACGGACACGCGCACGTACGCGTCGATCACCAGTCCCTTGTCCAGGATCAGATCGAGGACGTCGGCGAGACTGGACGGTCTCGGTGCTCGATTGACCGGGTTCGCGTGCTGCATCACCATGGCCATCTCGTCATCCCACCCTTCGTCGGGTCCATTCAGCCGTGACACCGAATCCGGCCCGGAGATCTGTTGGAGGCGCACCCGTTCGGCCGGCGCGGGTCAAATGTCGATAGGGCTGCCAGTACCCGAACGACACCGTTCCGAACCCACCCCGGGGCCGGTCACGGATGAGAGGGCCGATCGGCCGACCAGGACTCCGCTGCCGCGATCATTCGGCGCGTTCCTATGAGTAGCGCCCCCCGTCGCCTGGGTAGAACAGACGGCAAGGCGCCGCCGGAACGGACCATAGCGGCGCTTCTGTCGTTCAAGTCGAGGAGGACACGATGGCGCTCAAGGACATGCTTCCGACGAAGCCGCGAAGGAAGGTGCTCGGCGTTCCCATGGGGAAGTCGGGCACCGATTGGGGCAAGGTCGCCAACGCCGCCGTCGGCATCGGATCGGCGGCCGTCGCGGCCGTGCAGGCCAAGAAGCGTCTCGCCCCCACCGTGGAGAAGGGCAAGGAGATGGTGGAGAAGGGCGGCGACGCCGTGAAGAAGGCGTCCGACGTGGCGGGCAAGGTTTCGTCCGCCGCCGGGGCCGCCTCCGACGCCAAGACGCCGATCGGCAAGGCGATGAAGGTTGCCTCCTCACTCGGAGGCGGCGGTGGCGGGGACAACGGCAAGGACCAGCAGGGCGAAGGCCACGAGAAGAAGCTGAAGTTCTACATCGAGGAGCACATCGACATCGGCGCGCCGCGCGGCGTCGTCTACGACCAGTGGACGCAGTTCGAGGAGTTCGCGCAGATCTTCAAGGCCGTGCAGGGCGTCGAGCAGAAGGACGACAAGACGACGCAGTGGCAGGCGAAGATCGGGCCGTCGCGCCGGCAGTGGACGGCAGAGATCACCGAACAGCTCCGGCCGCGCCGGATCGCGTGGCGCTCGACCGGCGGGACGGACGTCCGCGGCGTGGTGACGTTCCACGACCTGGACGACGAGCTGACCCGCGTGATGGTACAGATGCTTTACCATCCGCGCGGGTTCGTCGAGTCGATCGGGAACTGGTTCCGTTCGGCCCGGCGCCGCACGCGCAAGGACCTCAAGCTCTTCAAGAACTTCGTCGAGGTTCGGCGCGAGGCGACCGGCGCGTGGCGGGGCGAGATCCGGTCCGAGGCCGGCCGCGGCGACGAGGCCATGGAGCCGGCGGAGGCCACGTCGGACGTCTCGCGCAAGCCGTCGAAGGACGAGCGGATGGATCCCCAGAAGGACGACGAACGCCGCAAGGACGAGGACCGTGATCAGGGCGAGGACCGCGATGGTCAGCGCTCGTCCCGCGGCCGGACGAGCCAGCGCAACGCCCAGAGCGGGAGCAGGAGCAGGTCGTCGGGCGGATCGAACGGCCGGACCAACGGACGAACGAACGGCCGCACCTCGTCCCGCACGGGCAGCGGGTCCGATTCGAGCCGGAACGGCGGCCGAAGCAGGACGTCTACTCGATCGCGCTGATCGCAGGGTCCCCAACTGAGGTAGCGCCGCCCCGCCTGCCGGGGCGGCGCTACCGGGACGGCTCGTAGACGCCGAAGACGTCGCGCAGGGCGTCGCTCACCTCGCCGAGCGTCGCCCGCGCGGCAAGCGCCTCCCGCATCGGGTGCAGCACGTTCGCCGTCCCGCGGGCGGCCTCCACGACGGCTCCCAGCGCGGCGTCGACCGACGCCTGATCGCGCGAGGCCCGCAGGGCCCTCACACCCGCGATCTGCGCGTCGACCTCGGCGGGGTCGATCGTCTGCAGCTCGGGGGATTCGGCATCCCCGCCCTGCTCCACGTAGCGGTTCACGCCCACGATCACCCGTGAGCCCTCTTCGACCCCCTGCTGGACCCGGAACGCCGATTCGGCGATCTCGTCCTGCATCCATCCGGCCTCGATGGCCGCGACGGACCCGCCCATCCCGTCGATCTTCTCGATCAGCTCCCAGGCCCGCGCCTCGATCTCGTTCGTCATCGACTCGACGAAGTACGAGCCGGCCAGCGGGTCGACGGTGTCCACCACGCCGGTCTCCGATGCCAGCACCTGCTGGGTCCGAAGCGCGATCCGCACCGCGTGCTCCGTGGGCAGCGCCAGCGCCTCGTCGAACGAGTTCGTGTGCAGCGACTGGGTCCCGCCGAGCACCGCCGACAGCGCCTCGTACGCGGTCCGCACGATGTTGTTCTGGGGCTGCTGCGCGGTCAGCGTCGCCCCGCCCGTCTGGGTGTGGAACCGGAGCATGAGCGACTTCGGGTCCTTCGCCCCGAAGCGTTCCCGCATGATCCGGGCCCACATCCGGCGAGCCGCGCGGAACTTGGCCACCTCCTCGAACACGTTCATGTGGCAGGCGAAGAAGAACGACAGCCGCGGACCGAATTCGTCCACCGCCAGGCCGGAGTCCAGCGCGGCCTGCACGTACGCGGCGCCGTTCGCCAAGGTGAACGCCACCTCCTGCACGGAGGTGCAGCCCGCCTCGCGCATGTGATAACCGCTGATCGAGATCGTGTTCCACTTCGGGATGCGCTCGCGGCAATATGCGAACAGGTCGGTGATCAGCCGCATCGACGGCTTCGGCGGGTAGATGTAGGTGCCCCGCGCGGCGTACTCCTTCAGCAGGTCGTTCTGCACCGTTCCGCCCAATGCCGAGGCCGCGACCCCCTGCTCCTCGGCGACCAGCTCGTACAGCAGCAGAAGAATCGGCGCCGTCGCATTGATCGTCATCGACGTCGTGACCCGATCCAGCGGGATCGAATCGAACAGCGCGCGCATGTCGTCGACGCTGTCGATCGCGACGCCCGTCTTGCCGACCTCACCCTCGGCGCGCGGGTGGTCGCTGTCGTAGCCCATCTGCGTGGGAAGGTCGAACGCCACCGACAGGCCGGTCTGGCCGCGTTCGAGCAGGTAGCGGAACCGCCGGTTCGTGTCGCGCGCCGTCCCCATCCCCGCGTACTGGCGCATGGTCCACACGCGGCCCCGGTACATGGTCCGGTGGACGCCCCGCGTGAACGGCGCCGAACCCGGGTCGCCCAAGTCGCGGTCCGGATCGAATTCCTCGAGATCGTCCGGCCGGTAGACGGGCCGAATCTCGATCCCGGCATCGGTCCGCCGGCGGTCGTCCTCAGGCACCCCCGCGGTCGGCTGTTCGGCCATGTCGGCGACAGCGTACCCGCGCGAACCTGCCGCCGGCCGCGCGGCCCCGGGCCGCCCGGCCCCTCCGTGGAGGGCCGTTCGACGGGAAGACGCACGGGCGGTGATCCCTACCCTCGCATCGCAGGAAGACGATTCGAGAGGAGGCCGAGATGTTCGAGAAGATCCTCCTGGCGATCGACGGGTCCGAGCCGTCCGTTCGGGCGTGCGAATTGGTGCAGCGGCTGGCGCTCGCGTCCAAGGCCGACGTGCTCGTGTTCCACGTGGTGGAGCGCTACATCGGCTACGCCGGCGCGATCGAGGCGGAGACGCCCGAGGAGATCACGGATCTGGTCGACGAGACCGTCCGGTCCTTGAAGGATGTCGGGATCAGCGCGCGGGGCGAGATCGTGCACGTGGTCGCCAACCAGACGGCGCACCAGATCCTCGTGGCAGCCACGGAGTTCGACGCCGACGTGATCGTGCTGGGTTCGCGCGGACTCTCCGACATGGCCGGGATCCTGCTGGGGAGCGTCACCCACAAGGTGATCCACCTGGCCGATCGTCCCGTGCTGGTGGTCCGGTAACAGGCTTCACGAGGCGGGGACCCATTTCGACCGCGACGGGATGGCCGCGGCGTAGATGTTCACGTCCAGGCCTCCGTGGCGCAGGCACGGGTCGTTGCGCGCCGGCTTGTCGTAGTCCTGAGCCCCGATCGAGTCCGGGTCGAACGTGCACGGCATGAGGACGTCGAACCCGTCGCCGGGTTGCTCGTGGCCGGGACGGGAGTCGGTCCCCGGGGCGACGTCCCTGGTGTCCGTCCAGGCGAAGGCGAAACGGCCCTCCCACCCCGACAGCCCCAGGTAGTCCCCGATGAACGGCACTCGTGCGCTGTCCGAGGTCTCGAAGCCGATCACCATCGGTTCGGCCGTCACGCGAACCTCGCTCCAGGTCCGCCCGCCGTCGGTCGACCGCGCCAGCACGACGTCCACCGCCGGCCCGGCGTTGGAACCGTCCGCGCGGTTGCCCGGTGGCCGCTGCGGGCCGTACGCGGGGTCGCGCCGGGAATCGTAGAACAGCGCCGCAAGGACGCCGCCGGTCGAGGCGACCGTCGGCATGAACTGGTGGCCGGCGCTCGAGGTGTCCAGCGGCACGGCAGATGACCAGTGGACGCCGTCGGTGGAGTTCACCCCGACGATCCTGCCGCGCCCGCCCTTCACGCCTTCCGACCAGATCAGGTGCTCACCGGTTCCATCGGCGACCACCGCAGGCTCGGAGACGAACCGCGGGAACGTGAAGCCGCTGGGACAGGAGTCGACGGCGTCACCGCAGTCGCGATCCGCCTCCCGCCCGCCCGAGAAGTACCACGAATCGAACGGCCTGATCGTGAGCGACGCGACGACCGCGAACGACTGCCCCTGGTCGCTCGAACGCGACACCAGGAGGCGGTCGCGGTCGCGGAAGGCCACGTAGAGCGTCCCGTCCGGGCCGACCGCCAGGTCCGCGAATTGCTGGAAGTCATCGGTCCGGTCGACCCTGATCGGCGTGGAGAACGTGGCGCCGTCGTCGGTCGACCGGGCGAACATGACGGTCGGGCCGGGCGAGGAGCCGAATTCGGCCCAGGCCACGTACACGTTCCCCGACCCGGGGCCGCTCGTCTGGTCGACCGTCAGGTCGATCTTGTCCTCGAACACCCCGTGGGCAGGGTCACCGGCCGAGACCAGGGCCGTTCGGACGAAGTGCGTGGCGTCGCGGTCGAAGACCGCGACGTATGCCGAGGACGAGGCCACGCTCGGTGGCGCCTGCGGCGCCGTCGAGCCGAACCCGGGCAGGCCCGCCTCGCCGTCGGCTTCGCTCTCCTGCCCCGCGTCGTCCCGCCCGGTGGACCCCGGTGTGGTCGTGACGCAGATGAACCCGTAGAAGAGCGTCCCCCCGGTGTCGAACGACAACGCCGGGTCGCTGGAGAAGCCGCACGAGCCCTGTTCCGGCGCCGTCACGGCGTCCACCGTCCGGTCCCTCGGATAGCCGGGCACCAGTGAATCGGCCCATGTCGAGCCGCCGTCCTGCGAGCGGTAGATGCCCATCCAGGGGTAGTCGGACGTCACGCCGGCGCAGGTGTCGTTCGCGCCGACCGCGATCGTGTCCGGGCGGTGCGGGTCGATCGCCACTGACGGTTCGTTCTGCGCCCAGCGAGCGGTTCCGCACGCCCGGAGCGTCTCGTCGACGGACCCCGTGAGGCTGCCGTACGGCGCGCTCGCGTCATCGGTCACCCGTTCGTTCGCCGGAGATCGGAGCGGCGTGCGGGCCGCGGCGAGGATGGCAGCGGCCGCCAGGACCAGGACCCCGGCCCCGACCCAGCGCCGCCGCCTCCCTCCCATCGCCATGCGCCGAAGCATCGCAGAGCCCGGACGCCGGCGCGGCCGGTCCGCCCGAGCGTCTTGTTAGACTGCCCGCCGCCCGGCCGTCGGGGACCCGGGCGGATCGGAAGGGACGAGGGCGCCACACCACATGGCCACGCGAACAGCGGCCGGAGGCCGCGCTGCGATCGTCGCCCGGACCCTCCGCCTTGACCGGTGGTGGGCGCAGCCGCTGACCAGCGCCGTGGTCCTGCTCGGCTTCGTCGTGTATTCGACTTGGGCGGCCTTCCAGAACGCGAACTACTACGCCGCGCCGTACATCTCGCCGTTCTATTCGCCCTGCATCGCCGCGAACTGCGCCTCGTCCGGCGCGCCGTACGTCTCGATCGTGGGTTCCTGGTGGACCATCTCTCCGGCGATCCTGATCCTGATCGTTCCGCTGGGGTTCCGGCTCACCTGCTACTACTACCGCAAGGCCTACTACCGGTCGTTCTGGCTGTCGCCACCCGCATGCGCCGTGGCGGAGCCGCGCGCCCGTTACAGCGGAGAGACGCGCTTCCCGCTGATCCTGCAGAACGCGCACCGGTACTTCCTCTACCTGGCGCTGATCTTCAACGTGATCCTGACCTGGGACGCCATCCTGGCGTTCCGCTCGCCGTCCGGCGACTGGGGCCACATGGGCCTCGGTACCGTGATCCTCGTGATCAACGCGGCGGCCCTGTGGACCTATTCGCTGTCGTGCCATTCGTGCCGCCACCTGTGCGGCGGCAGTGTCGACGTCTTCTCGAAGCATCCGCTGCGGTACCGGTTCTGGCGGCGGCTGTCGATCCTGAACGCGCGGCACCCGCAGTTCGCCTGGGCGAGCCTGGTGTGGGTGGCGCTCACCGACCTCTACATCCGGCTCGTGGCGTCGGGGACGATCCACGACCCAAGGTTCTTCTAGGCGTTCATGAGCGAGTTCGAGACCCACCGGTTCGACGTCCTGGTCATCGGGGCCGGCGGCGCTGGCCTTCGGGCCGCGATCGAGGCGTCGAACGCCGGCGCGAAGACGGCGCTCATCTGCAAGTCGCTGCTGGGGAAGGCCCACACGGTGATGGCCGAGGGTGGCATCGCGGCAGCCCTCGGGAACGTCTACCCGCAGGACAACTGGCAGGTCCACTTCCGCGACACCATGCGCGGCGGCAAGATGCTGAACAACTGGCGCATGGCGCAGATCCACGCCCAGGAGGCGCCGGAGCGCGTTCTGGAACTGGAGGAATGGGGCGCGCTGTTCGACCGGACGCCCGACGGGCGGATCCTGCAGCGGGACTTCGGCGGCCATCGGTACGCGCGACTGGCGCACGTCGGCGACCGAACGGGCCTGGAGATGATCCGGACGCTCCAGTACAAGGCCATGCACGAACCGATCGACGTGTACATGGAGGTCACCGTCATCCGGCTGCTGAAGGACGGCGCACGCATCTCCGGCGCGCTCGCCTACCGCCGGGAGACCGGCGCGTTCGTCGTGTTCGAGGCGAAGGCGGTGGTCCTGGCGACCGGGGGCATCGGCAAGGCGTGGCGGATCACGTCGAACTCCTGGGAGTACACGGGCGACGGGCACGCGCTGGCGCTGTGGGCCGGCGCCGACCTGATCGACATGGAGTTCGTCCAGTTCCATCCCACCGGGATGGTCTGGCCGCCATCGGTGCGCGGGATCCTGGTCACGGAGGGCGTGCGGGGCGACGGCGGCGTCCTGAAGAACAGGGAGGGCCGGCGGTTCATGTTCGACTACGTCCCCGACATGTTCCGCTCGGAGACGGCCGACACCGAGGAGGAGGCCGACCGCTGGTACACCGACAAGGAGAACGCCCGCCGGACGCCGGACCTGCTCCCACGCGACGAGGTCGCCAGGGCGATCAACAGCGAGGTGAAGGCCGGACGCGGCTCGCCCCACGGCGGGGTCTACCTGGACATCGCCTCGCGGCGCACGCCCGACTACATCACGCGGCGGCTTCCGGGCATGTACCAGCAGTTCAAGGAACTGGCTGACGTCGACATCACGAAGGAACCGATGGAGGTCGGGCCGACGTGCCACTACGTGATGGGCGGGGTCCGCGTGGACGCCGAGACGCAGGAGTCCACGGTGCCCGGCCTGTTCGCGGCCGGCGAGGTCGCAGGCGGCATGCACGGTTCGAACCGCCTGGGCGGCAATTCGCTGTCGGACCTGCTGGTCTTCGGCCGGCGGGCAGGGCTGCACGCCGCGGCCACCGCAACGGGCCTCGAAGGCCAGCCGGCGGTCGATCAGGACGAGGTCCAGGGGCTGGCCGCGGGGGCCATCGAGGCGTTCGGCGAGCACGGCACCGAGAATCCCTACGCGGTGCAGGGCGACCTGCAGGACACCATGCAGGTCCTGGTCGGGATCATCCGGCGTGAGGACGAGCTCCGAAAGGCGCTCGGCGAGCTCGACACGCTGGAGGACCGCGCGGCTCACCTCCGCGTCGAGGGCAACCGGTACTTCAACCCCGGCTGGCACCTGGCGCTCGACCTCCCTTCGCTCCTCACGGTGGCGCGGTGCACCACGCTCGCCGCCCTGGAGCGGAGGGAGAGCCGCGGCGGCCATACCCGGGACGACTACCCGGCGACGGACCCTGCGTTCGGCTCGGTCAACGTCGTCGTCGGCCGCGATCCGGCCTCCGGCGAAGTGACCGTGAGGCAGGAGCCGCTGCCGCAGATGCCGGATGAGCTCAAGGGCTTGTTCGAGGAGCAGAAGGGCTGACGAGCACATGAGCGACGTGACCATGCGGGTCTGGCGCGGCGACCGGTCGGGCGGCGACTTCCGCGACTACCAGGTGGAGGCGAACGAGGGCGAGGTGGTCCTCGACGTCCTGCACCGCGTGCAGGCCACGCAGGCGAACGACCTGGCCATCCGTTGGAACTGCAAAGCCGGCCGCTGCGGCTCGTGCAGCGCAGAGGTCAACGGCCGCCCCCGCCTGACGTGCATGACCCGGATGAACGAGCTCCCCGAGGGCGAGCCCGTCACCGTCTCGCCGATGCGCACGTTCCCCGTGATCAAGGACCTGGTCACCGACGTCTCGTTCAACTACGCCATGGCCGAGAACGTGCCGGCCTTCAAGCCTCGCCCACGCGATCCGGACGGGACCTACCGGATGCAGCAGCAGGACATCGAACGCTCACAGGAGTTCCGCCGCTGCATCGAATGCTTCCTCTGCCAGGACGTCTGCCACGTGATCAGGGACCACGAGCCGAACAAGCGCTCGTTCTCCGGGCCGCGGACGTTCATCAAGTTCGCCGAGTTGGAGATGCATCCGCTCGACACGAACGACCGCCGCGAGCTGCTGCGAAAGCGGATGGGCATCGGCCTGTGCAACATCACGAAGTGCTGCACGGAGGTCTGTCCGGAGGACATCCACATCACGGACAACGCGATCATCCCGCTGAAGGAGCGTGTGGTCGACGCGAAGTACGACCCGATAGTGTGGCTCGCCGGCAAGCTCCGGCGCCGGCCCGGGGAACCCCAGGCGGCGCCCGCGAAGAAGGCATCGAACCCCAAGCCCGAGCAGTAGAAGGAGCCTCCGGAGACGTGCCGGCCTGATGGCGACCCCAGCCAGAGCGAAGCGCGGCGGCTACGGCCGGCTCTACCGGGGCCGCGAGGGCCAGTGGTCCTGGGTCGCGCACCGAGTCACCGGCGTGATCATCATCCTGTTCCTGTTCGCGCACGTGGTGGACACGGCCGTCGTCGGCTGGGGCCCGGACGCCTACAACAAGGTCATCTCCGTCTACCGCAACCCGGTGGTCGGCGTGCTCGAGTACGTGCTGGTCGCGTGCGTGATCTTCCACGCGCTGAACGGCGTGCGGATCATGCTGATCGACTTCTGGCCGAGGGCCTCGCTGTGGCAGCGCCAGCTGTTCTACGGAACGATGGCGATCTTCATAGCCGGCATGATCCCCATCACGATCATCATGGGGAACCGGATCGTCCAGGAGATCGTGCACTGATGGCCGTGGACGCGAAGGCCGGTGCCCGGCCGGCGGCCGACCGCCCGGTGCCGCCGAGGCGCACGTCGCGAGAGCGGCCCGCCACCCGCGGCGAGTTCTGGTGGTGGATGTTCATGCGGATCTCCGGGATCGTCCTCCTGGTGCTGGCCGTCGGGCACGTCCTGATCATGCACGTGGCCGGGTCCGGGATCGACCGGGTGAACTTCGGGTTCGTCGCCGTCCGCTGGTCCCATCCCTTCTGGCGGACGTGGGACTGGCTGATGCTCTCGCTCGCGCTGCTGCACGGGGTCAACGGACTTCGTGTGATCACGCTCGACTACGTCCGGCCGCCCGGCGTCCGAACCGCCATCAACGCCGGGTGGGCCATCATCGGCACGACGCTGTTCGCCCTTGGCACGGTCGTCGTGTTCACGTTCAACGCCTGCGCCTGGCCCGGGGTCCACATCCCCGGCTGCCCATCGTGACCACCGTCCACACCTACGACGCGGTGGTGGTCGGCGCCGGCGGGGCGGGCCTTCGCGCCGCCATCGAGGCCGCCGGGCGTGTCAGGACCTGCGTCATCTCGAAGCTCTACCCCACGCGCTCCCACACCGGAGCGGCCCAGGGGGGCATGTGCGCGGCGCTGGGGAACGTCGAGGAGGACTACCCCGAATGGCACGCGTTCGACACGGTAAAGGGAGGTGACTATCTGGTCGACCAGCCCGCCGCGCAGATCATGGCGGCCGAGGCGGTCGAGCGGGTGATCGAACTCGAGCACTGGGGGTTCCCGTTCAACCGGACGCCGGCCGGCAAGATCGACCAACGCCGGTTCGGGGGCCACACGCGGAACCACGGCGAGGCGCCGGTGCGGCGCGCGTGCTTCGCCGCCGACCGAACCGGCCACATGATCCTGCAGACGCTCTACCAGCAGTGCATCAAGCGGAACGTCCGCTTCTTCAACGAGTTCTACGTGCTGGACCTGCTCATGGAGGACGGCCGCGCGGCGGGCGTCGTCGCCTACGAGCTGGCCACAGGGGAATTGCACGTCTTCCGGGCGAAGTCGGTCCTGTTCGCCACCGGCGGCTACGGGCGGATCTTCAAGATCACGTCGAACGCGCACACGCTGACCGGCGACGGGCTGGCCGTGTGCTATCGGCGCGGCATCCCGCTGGAGGACATGGAGTTCTTCCAGTTCCACCCGACCGGCATCTACAAGATGGGCATCCTCATCTCCGAGGCCGTGCGGGGCGAGGGCGGCATCCTGATCAACAGCCAGGGCGAGCGCTTCATGGAGCGCTACGCGCCCACCATCAAGGACCTCGCGCCCCGGGACATGGTCAGCCGCGCGATCTACCAGGAGATCAAGGAGGGGCGCGGCATCGACGGGAAGGACTACGTCTACCTCGATGTCCGCCACCTGCCGCACGAGGTCATCGAGACGAAGATCCCCGACGTCACCGAGTTCGCCCGCGTGTACCTGGGTGTGGAACCGACCCGCGAGCCCGTCCCGATCCAGCCGACCGCCCACTACGGCATGGGCGGGATCCCGACGAACGTCCACGGCCAGGTGGTGACCGGGCCTGAGGAGACCGTCGTTCCGGGCCTCTTCGCCGCGGGTGAGTGCGCGTGCGTGAGCGTCCACGGCGCGAACCGGCTGGGGACGAACTCGCTGCTCGACATCGTGGTATTCGGCCGGCGGGGCGGCATGGCCATGGCGGAGTTCGCGGAGCACGCGGACCTTCCGCCCGCGCCGGCTCGGCCGGAGCACGACACCGTCACGATGCTCCGGGCGTTCCTGGGGGGGCCGAACCTGGAGTTCGCGGCCGACATCCGGCGCGATCTGCAGGAGCGCATGTTCGACCTGTGCGGGATCGTGCGAACCGAACCCGAACTGGAGAAACTCCGGGAGATCCTTCGCGGACTGCGGGAGCGGTTCAGCCTGGTGGGCGTGCAGGACCGGGGCCGGTCGTTCAACACCGAACTGATGGAGGCGGTCGAGCTCGGGTTCATGCTGGAGATCGCCGGGACCGTGCAGGAGGCGGCACTCGCCCGCGACGAGAGCAGAGGCGGCCACTACCGCGAGGATCACCCGCTGCGCGACGACGTGCATTGGCTCCGCCATTCGCTCGCCTACCGGCAGCCCGACGGCTCGGTCCGGCTCGAGCACAAGGACGTGAAGATGGGGCCCTACGTGCCCATGGAACGGAAGTACTGATGGCCTTCGATCCCATCGTCCCGGCCGGGCCGCCCGACGACGCGGGCCCGCCCGACGACGACGAATGGTGGGACGAGGGGCCGCCGCGAGATCACGAAGGGACGCGGAAGCGGCCTGAGGGGCCGCCGGCGCCCGGCCAGGTGGCGTTGGCGATCCGGATTCGGCGGTTCAACCCGGACCGGGGGCCGGACACGTGGTGGGACGAGTTCACGATCAACGTCGAGCCGACCGACCGCCTGCTGGACGCGCTCCACGAGGTGAAATGGCATCACGACGGAACGCTCGCGCTCCGGCGCTCCTGCGCGCACGGGATCTGCGGCTCGGACGCCATGCTGATCAACGGGCGCAACCAGCTCGCGTGCAAGGTGCTGGTCAAGGACGTGGCGCCGAAGGTCACCGTCGAGCCGATCCGGGGTCTTCGCGTGCTGAAGGACCTGATCGTCGATATGGAGCCGTTCTTCGAGGGCTACCGGAGCGTGCTCCCGTACCTGATCAACGACGAGGAGCCACCCGACCGTGAACGGCTCCAGTCGCCGAAGGACCGCGCGCGGTTCGACGACACCACGAAGTGCATCCTGTGCGCGGCGTGCACCACGTCCTGCCCGATCTTCTGGGGCGACGACGGCTACGTCGGGCCGGCGGCGATCGTCAACGCGCACCGGTTCATCTTCGATTCGCGCGACGAGGGGTCAAGGGAGCGCCTGGACATCCTCTCGGCCCGGTCCGGGGTGTTCCGCTGCCGGACGACGTTCAACTGCACCGAGGCCTGCCCCCGCGGGATCAAGGTGACAAAGGCCATCCAGGAAGTCAAGCGGGCCGTCATGTTCGACGGCCCCTGAGCCTGTTCGCGCAGCGCCGCTAGGCTCGGCCTTCGTGAGTCACCGCGTCACCCTCATCCCCGGCGACGGGATCGGACCCGAGGTCACCGACGCCGCGCGCGCCGTGGTCGCCGCGAGCGGCGCGGCCGTCGAATGGGATGTCCAGCCGGCCGGCCTCGCGGTCATGGATGCCGAGGGGTCTCCCCTGCCCGACCGGGTCCTGGACTCGATCCGTTCGACGCGCGTGGCGCTGAAGGGCCCGATCACCACGCCCGTGGGAAGCGGCATCCGCAGCGTGAACGTGGCCCTGCGGCACGAGCTCGACCTCTTCGCCGCCGTCCGGCCGAGTGCGACGCTCCCCGGAGTGCCGTCCAGGTTCGACGGCGTCGACCTGGTGGTCGTCCGGGAGAACACCGAGGACCTCTACGCCGGGGTCGAGTTCGCGAAGGGCAGCCGCGACGTGGCGCTGCTCTGCCGTGAACTGACGCGGCTGCGAGGGGTCGAACTCCCGGCCGACGTGGGCGTCACGCTGAAGCCGATCAGCGCCACGGGCACGCGGAGGATCGTCCGGTTCGCCTTCGAGTACGCCCGCCACCACCGCCGGCGCCTGATCACCGTGGGGCACAAGGCCAACATCATGCGGCACTCCGACGGGCTGTTCCTGGCGACCGCCGAGGAGGTCGCCCGCGAGTTCCCCGACGACCGGCTGGAGGCTGTGGAGATCGACGAACTGGCCCTTCGGCTGGTCACCGACCCGGGCGAGTTCGACCTGCTGCTGCTGCCGAACCTCTACGGCGACATCGTGAGCGACCTCTGCGCCGGCCTGGTCGGCGGCCTGGGCCTGGCGTCGGGCTCGAACATCGGGTGGGAGTACGCGGTGTTCGAACCGGTGCACGGCAGCGCGCCGGACATCGCAGGCCGAGGAGTGGCGAACCCCATCGCGACGATCCTGTCCGCCGCGATGCTCCTGGCGCATCTTTCGGAGCACGCCGCCGCGTCGGCTGTCCGGCGGGCCGTGGCAGGCGTGCTGGCCGACGGCACCATCCGAACGCCGGACCTGCGCGGGTCGGCGAGCACCGCCGAGATGACGGACGCGATCGCCGTGGAGACCGCGCGGATGAGGCTCGAGTGAAGACCGCGGCCAAGCGGCTCGCGCTCGCGGTCGGCGTGGTCCTGCTGGCCGCCGGGGCCGCGTCGGCAGGCCTGATGGTGGCTCGAACTGGCAACGCCCGTGGGTACCCGATCTCAGACCTGCCCCAGGGCGTCAGTGCGGCAACCCTGCAGGTCACGCCCGCGTTCGTCTATCGCCACGGTCCGTCGGTCGTGGTGCTGCGGCCGTTCGCCCCGGATTCGACCGTCGCCGTCGCATGGTGCCCCGCCCAGGGCTTCTTCGAGGATCCCTCGACGGGATCGAAGTTCCGCGCGGACGGCAGCTACCTCGCGGGACCGGCCGAGCGGGGCATGGATCGGATCAACGCCACGGTCGTGGACGGCGTGCTGCAGATCGCGCCGGGAGCCACGATCCCGGGCCAGAAACGCGGGGCTGAGGTGCCGGCCACCTCGCTCCCGCCGTGCGACTGGGCACACGCCCGGTTCGCGCCGGGCGTCGCTCCCCCGCCGTCGCCGACGCCGGAGCCGGCCGCATAGGAACCGAGACGTCCCTCAGGGCTGCGGCCGCGCGGTGAGCACGCAGAACTCGTTGCCCTCCGGGTCGGCCATGACCACCCAACGGACCTCGCCCTGGCCGATGTCCACCCTCTTCGCGCCCAGGCCCTCGAGCCGGGCCACCTCCGCGGTCTGGTCGTCCGGATTGAGGTCGATGTGCAGGCGGTTCTTCACCGTCTTGGCCTCGGGCACGTTGACGAAGACCATGCCCGGCCACGAGTGCTCGTCCTTGGCGACGGCGATCTCGTCGTCCGATTCGAACATGATCTGCCAGTCGAACACGTTCGCCCAGAACCGGGCCTGCGCCCGATGATCGGCGCAATCGACCACGACACTCCACCAGTTGCTCGCCATTCGGATCCCCTTCCTACGGTCTCTCAGGGCTGCGGCCGCGCGGTGAGCACGCAGAACTCGTTGCCCTCCGGGTCGGCCATGATCACCCACCGGACGTCAGCCTGGCCGATGTCCACTCTCCTGGCTCCCAGCCCCTCGAGCCGCGCGACCTCGGCCGCCTGGTCGTCGGGCCTGAGGTTCATGTGCAGGCGGTTCTTCACCGTCTTCGCCTCGGGCACGTTGGCGAATCCCATTCCTGGCCGCGAATGCTCATCCTTCGCGATGGCGATCTCATCGGCGGATTCGAAGACGATCTGCCAGCCGAGCACGCCGGCCCAGAACTCGGCCTGCGCGCGGTGGTCAGCGCAGTCGATCTCCACACTCCACCACTTGCTGGCCATGGGCAGGTTCTCCAGCGATCCGCGTTTTCAGTTCCCGTATTGCTTCGTCTCGGGCCGCTCGAGCATCAGCGTCACGGCCGGCACATCGGCGACCGGGCGGTGCTCGACCCCTGCCGGCACCACGAACAACTCGCCTGGGCGCAGCGCGACCGCGTCGACGCCGCCTTCACGCAGTTCGATCCGGAACGTTCCCTCCCAGCACAGGAACAGCTCGTCCTCCTCGTGGCGATGCCACGGGAACTCGCCGTGGAGCCGCGCCATCCGAACCACGGCATCGTTGACCGTGGCGACGTCCACGGGCTGCCAGGGTTCGCCGATCCCGGCGGCGACGTCCGTAAGCGATACGCGCCCCGTCACGACGACAGCTTCGCCAGGTCCGCGCACTTCGTCCGAATGCCGTCGGCGGCGGCGCGGAGCGCGGTCAGTTCGTCGTCGTTCAGGTCGAGCTCCACGATCTCCTCCACTCCCCCTCGGCCGAGGCGGGCTGGGACGCCGACGTAGACGTCGGAGATCCCGTACTGGCCGGTGCACCACGCGCACACGGGAAGCACCTCGTTCTTGTCGCCCGCGATGGCGTTGACCATCTGCGCCACCGAGGCGCTCGGCGCGTAGTAGGCCGAACCCTTCTTCAGCAGAGCCACGATCTCCGCTCCCCCGTCGCGTGTGCGCTTGTACAGATCCTCAAGGGTGGATTCGTCAACCAGGTTGACCAATGGCTCACCGCCGACCCGCGCCTGCCGCGGCAACGGCACCATCGCATCGCCGTGCGAACCGAGCGTCATCGCCTCGACGGTCGTCGGTGAGACCCCGAGGCGGTCCGCGATGAAATACCGGAGGCGCGCCGAATCCAGCACGCCGGCCATTCCCATCACCCGCTGGCGCGGGAAGCCCGAAAGCTCCGCGGCCAGGTAGGTCATCTCGTCCAGCGGGTTCGACACGATGATCAGGATCGACTCGGGCGAGTGCTGCACGACGCTGCCCACCACCGAGCGCATGATGCCCGCGTTCTTGTCCAGGAGATCCATGCGGCTCATGCCCGGCTGCCGCGGCAGGCCGGCGGTGATGACCACGACGTCCGATCCGGCCGTGTCCGCGTAGTCGTTCGTCCCGCGGACGTTCGGCTCGAAGCCCTCGACCGGGGACGACTCGCGCATGTCCAGGGCCAGTCCCTGCGGAAGCCCCTCGACGATGTCGATCATCACGACGTCGTCGGCGATCCCCTTCTGCACCACCCGCATCGCGGTCGTCGCGCCGACGAACCCGCTCCCCACAACCGTCACCCGCATGGCTTCACGCCCTTTCACTCGCGCCGAACCAAGCGCGGCAATCCTACGGAAGCCGGGGAGGCAGGAGTGAGGTCAGGCGACGTTGACGGCCCGCAGGCCGGCCTGTTCGAGCATGAGGCTGAAGTCGTGCGGCTTGGACGCCGCCTCCATCGCGTCGGGGATCGAGATGACCCCCTGCTTGACCAGGCCGAGCAGCGACTGGTCGAACGTCTGCATCCCGTAGTACGAGCCCTGGGCGATGATCTGGCTGATCTCACCCATCGCGTCCGGGTTGAGGATGCGCTCCGCGATGCGGCCGTTCGAGATCATGACCTCCATCGCGGGGACCCGGCCGCCGCTCGAGCGGAGGACGAGGCGCTGGCAGATCACGCCGCGCAGCGCGCCGGCGAGGGTCACCCGGATCTGGTGCTGCTGGTACGGCGGGAAGAAGTCCACGATGCGGTTGATCGTCTCCGTGGCGTCGATCGTGTGCAGGGTCGACAGGACCAGGTGGCCCGTCTCGGCGGCGGCCAGCGCCGCGGAGACCGTCTCCTGGTCTCGCATCTCACCGATCAGGATGACGTCGGGGTCCTCGCGCATGGCGGCGCGCATCGCCACGATGTAGTTCTCCGTGTCCACGCCCACCTCGCGCTGGTTCACCGAGGCCACGCGGTCCGGATGCAGGACCTCGATCGGGTCCTCGATCGTGAGGATGTGCACCGGCTTGGTCGTGTTGATGTGGTCGATCATGCATGCCAGCGTCGTCGTCTTCCCGGAGCCCGTCGGTCCCGTGACCAGGATCAGCCCACGCGGAAGCTCGGACAGCCCGCGCACGGCGTCGGGAAGGCCGAGGTCCTCGAACGACGGGCTGCCGATCCGGACCCGCCGCATGACGATGCTCGCCGACCCCCGCTGGCGGAAGACGTTGCAGCGGAACCGGCCCACGCCAGGAAGCGAATAGGCGAAGTCCGCCTCGCGCTGCTCGAGCATGTGGGCGCGCCGCTCCGGCGGCATGATGAACCCGGCGAGCCCACCGGTCTCCTCCGGTGACAGCGGCGACTCGCCGACACGGCGCAGCGCGCCGTCCACGCGAACCATCGGCGGAGAACCCACCTTCAGATGCAGGTCCGAACCATCCACCGAGACGAGCTGCCGCAACAGCTCTTCGATATCAACCATCCCAGTGAACTTCGGACGCAGGTCCCCGCGCCTTGAGTCATTCGTTGGGCGAAGGCTCGCCTCAGGCGGCTCCGAGCTTGGCGATCACCGCGTCCGCGACCTGGCTGGTCCCCACCGCGGTGGGATCGTCACGCGTGGGCTTCATGTCGTAGGTGACGCTCGCGCCCTCCTCGATCACGGCCGCGATGGCCGCCTCCAGCCGGTCCGCAGCGTCGATCTCGTCCAGGTGCCGCAGCATCAGCACCCCCGAGAGCATGAGCGCCATCGGATTGACCTTGTTCTGGCCCGTGTACTTGGGCGCGCTGCCGTGCGTGGCCTCGAACACGGCGGCGTGGTCGCCGATATTCGCCCCCGGCGCCACGCCCAAGCCGCCGACCAGGCCGGCGCAAAGGTCGCTCACGATGTCGCCGTAGAGGTTCGGCAGGACCAGCACGTCGTACTCCTCCGGCCGCTGCACGAGCTGCATGCAGAGGTTGTCCACGATGCGGTCCTCGAAGGCGATGTCCGGGTACTCCCCGGCCACCTCCCCGGCAGTCTGCAGGAACAGGCCGTCGGAGAACTTCATGATGTTCGCCTTGTGCACGGCGGTCACCTTGTGACGGCCGCGGGAGCGCGCGTACTCGAATGCGTACCGCACGATCCGGCGGGTCCCGGTCACGCTGATCGGCTTGATCGAGACCCCCGAGTCCTCGCGGATCGGCTTGCCGGACATCCTCGACACGAACTCGATCAGCTCTTTCGTGTCCGGCTGGCCCTGTTCGAACTCGATCCCCGCGTACAGGTCCTCGGTGTTCTCCCGAACGATGACGACGTCGACGTCCTCGTAGCGCGAACGGACGCCCTTGTAGGTCTTGCAGGGCCGAAGACAGGCGAACAGGTCGAGTTCCTTCCGGAGGGCCACGTTGACGCTGCGAAAACCCGACCCGACGGGGGTGGTGATGGGGCCCTTGATGGCCACGCCGTTCGCCCGGATGGACTCCAGGACCGGCTCGGGCAGCGGGGTTCCGTACTTCTCCATCACGTCGGCGCCGGCATCCTGAACGTCCCATTCGAACCCGACGCCCGTGGCTTCCAGGACCCTCCTGGTGGCCTCGGACAGTTCGGGCCCGACGCCGTCGCCGGGGATGAAGGTGACGCGGTGGGTGGTCATTTTCGGTCGACTCCTTCGGTCTGGATGTCCTGCCGGGATGTTCACCAGATGCTAGCCGTCCCGTCGCCTGGGCCCGAACGGCCCAAAACCTACCCCTGCGTATACTCGCCAGGGTTCGACGATTGGAGACGCCGATGCCGCTGAAGGGCCTGCAGGACATCATCGCCGCAGAGACGCGCATCTCCGATATCGACGGTGCGACGGGCAAGCTCTGGTACGCCGGCTATTCGATCGACGATCTCGCGGAGCATTCGTCGTTCGAAGAGACCTTCTTCCTGCTCCAGAACCTTCGCCTCCCCGACCGGGACGAGCTGGAGGAGATCACCGAGCGCATCGCGCTGGAGCGCGAGACGAGCGGCTTCATCGTGGACCTGATGCCGACGCTCGCGGAGCAGACCTCGCCCATGTCCATGCTTCGAACGACGGTCTCCGCCGCGTCCGCGTACGACCCGGACGGGTGGGACAACTCCGCCGACGCGAACTACCGCAAGGCGATCCGGCTGACCAGCCGGATCCCCATGTTCATCGCGTACTACGACCGGATCCGGAGCGGTTTGGAGGTCGTCCCGCCGGACCCGAAACTGCCCCACGCGGCGAATTTCCTCTACATGCTCTCGGGCGAGGAGCCCTCGCAGGAGGCCGCCATGGCCTTCGACGTGGCGTTCATCCTGTACGCGGACCACACGATGAACGCCTCCACGTTCACCGCGAGGATCGTCGCGTCGACGCTGTCGGACATGCATTCGGCCGTGGTGGCGGCCATCGCCGCGCTGAAGGGCCCGCTGCACGGAGGGGCGAACGAGCAGGCGATGCGGATGCTCGAGGACATCGGCGAGCCCGAGAAGGCCGAGCAGTACATCAAGGACCTGTTCGCACGGCGCGAGCGCGTCATGGGGTTCGGGCATCGCGTCTACAAGACCTGGGACCCGCGCGCACTGATCCTTCGGGACCTGGCCCGGGAGCTCGCCCAGCATGCCGGCGACACGCGCTGGTTCGACATCTCCGAGGAGGTCCAGCGGGTCGTTCTGGACGAAAAGGGCCTGTACCCGAACGTCGACTTCTTCGCGGCGTCGCTGCTCCACGACCTGGGGCTCGCCACGGACCTGTTCACTCCGATGTTCGCCGCCGCGCGCGCGGGTGGGTGGACCGCGCACATCCGCGAGCAGTACGCGGACAACCGGTTGATCCGGCCGGACTCGGAGTACATCGGGCCGCGTGACCAGGTCTGGGTGCCGGTCGACGATCGGCCGGCGGCCGGCGGCTCGGGCTCGGGTTCGGCCTCGGCTTCCGGTGAGCGCCGGGAGGTGGCCGGATGAAGGTCTCCGAGGTGATGACCGAGGCCACCGTCACGGATTCGGCAGGCGACGCGCTGGCCGAGGCGGCGCGGAAGATGTGGAAGCAGCAGACCGGTTCGCTGCTCGTGATCGACGAGGGCGGCGACCTCATCGGGATCATCACGGAGCGGGACATCCTGCGCGCGGCGGCGACCGGCGTCGCGCTGGAGAGCGCCTCCGTCGCGGAGGTCATGTCGAAGGACCTCACGACGGTGAGCCCTGGGACGTCGCTCCGCGAGGCGGCCAAGCTGATGGCCGACAACTGGATTCGCCATCTGCCCGTGGTGGACAACGGCAAGGTGGTCGGGATCATCTCCCAGCGCGACCTGTCCGGCGTCCTGGCTGAGGCGCTGAACGAACCGGAGACCCTCACGCAACTGGTCGAGGCGTCATCGCTCGCTCGGCAGCGCCGACTGGAGCGAATCGAGCACTGGCACTGGGACTAGCGCCGGGCCGGGGACGGGGGGCGCCAGATCGTCAGGTAGGGTTACGAAGCGGCGTCGCCGTCACCAGGTGACCGGCGCCAGCCAGGGCACCACCTGCACAAGCCCCGCGGGCTGAGGTGCTATCGCATGTTCGAGCGCCGGCGTGTCGTAGAGAACGTCGACCTCGACGTGCGGCTGCCCGTCGTCGGTGATCGTCGGCCCCCAGCCGTAGTACACGTAGGGCAATTCGTATGGCGTCGTGGACCTCAGCAGGGACGAGAGCTGCTTGCGTGCCTGGAACACCTGAGTCCTGGTGTAGAGCGACCGAACGACACAGAGCTTCCGCGGATACGCCTTCGTCAGATGCGCGCTCGTTCGCTCTGGGTTGATCGACGCGAGCGTGATGACCGGCGTCCGGCGGGCGGGAGTGAACTGCGCGTCGTCGATCACATCGGAAGGGAACCGTCGCCGGTAGGCGCCAACCGCTCGCCAGTCGGCTTCGTTCGTGGGGCTCTTCGCCCAGCCATCGGGCGGCGCCCCACATGGCGGCGTCTGCAGGAAGAGACCGCTCGGCTCCGGGACCGGGGCGCCTTGATTCGTCACATGGAGCGTGCCGTCGCGCAGGATTCCGGTGAGGTATGCGTAACTCTCCAGGGTGCCGTCCCGATATCTCGCAGGGCGCGGCAGGCGCGCGACGTCCACGCCGACGACGCGAACCTCATCGCATGGAGGCGGCGCCTCCCCGCTGACGTCGTATCCGATCGGGACACAGAACCAGACTGCACCCGATGGGTACACGGCGACGTCGCCGTCAGCGCCCAGCACCGGCGAGGGGGCCTCCGTCGGCGTTTCGACCACCCCGGCTGGCGTCGGTCCGGTGGGGGGCGGCCCGGTGACGCTCGGAGCGGCTGCCGGCGAGCCGTGACAGGCGGACGCGAGTCCCGCCATGGCCGAACAGAGGGTGATGACCCGGCACCGCGTTCTCATGTCGTTCGATTGTGATACGCGCAGTCGCGCCGATGCGGACGGCGCACCGGTGTGTTGCTCAGTTTCCGGCCCCCGCTGCGAACCGTTCGGCGCTCGTCGTGGTGTTCGCGAGCAGCATGGCGATCGTCATGGGGCCCACGCCGCCCGGCACGGGCGTGATCGCGCCCGCCACCTGTGAGACCTCGTCGAAGGCGACGTCGCCGACCAGCTTGCCGGTGTCCAGGCGATTGACGGCGACATCGATCACGGTCGCGCCGGGCTTGATCATGTCAGCCGTGAGGGTGCCGGGCCGGCCGGCGGCAACGACGACGATATCTGCGCGACGGGTGTGGGCGGCGACGTCGTCGGTGCCGGTGTGGACGACCGTGACGGTCGCGTTCGCGTTCGGCTTCTTCTGCATGAGCATGATCGCGAGCGGCTTGCCCACCAGGTCGCCCCGACCGACGATCACGACCTCCTTCCGTTCGATCGGGATGTCCGAACGGACGAGCATCTCCACGATCCCGAGCGGCGTGCAGGGCAGATAGGTGAGGTCCCAGTCACCCCGGACCATCCGGCCGACGGCCACCGGGGTCAGGCCGTCGACGTCCTTCTCCGGCGCGATCGTCTCGTGGACGGCCAGCACCGAGAGGTGCTGCGGGATCGGCAGTTGCACGATCATGCCGTGGATGGCGGGATCGTCGTTGAGGCGCCGAACCGTCGCGAGCAGGTCCTCCTGCGAGACGTCGGCAGGCAGGTCGAGCCGGACCGAGTGCATGCCCACTTCGGCGCAGGCCTTCGCCTTGCCGCCGACGTAGATCTTCGAGGGCTCGTCGTCACCGACCAGGACGAACGCCAGTCCGGGCGTGACGCCCTTCGGCTCGAGCGCCTGGACGCGCCCGGCAACCTCGGCTCTGACCTGCGCGGCGATGGCCTTCCCATCGATGATCCTGGCCGGCACGGCTGCTCCTTTGCTCGCTGATGCGTCGGATGCCTGGAAGGTGTGCCCGCCGAATCCTACCGGCGGCCGCCACCCGGGACGACGGCGCGCGCCTGCCAACATTCCCGCGTCACGGGTGGCGCCATACCGCCATACGCCATACATATGGCGACGGTCGATGGAGCAGGATGTCGGGCGGCGGCGATCAGCCCGTGGGCTAGTGGCGAAAATGACGGCGGCCGGTCAGCACCATCGCCATGCCGTGCTCCTCGGCCGCGGCCAGGACCTCGTCGTCCCGCATCGATCCGCCCGGCTGGATGACCGCTGTCACGCCCGCCTCGGCCGCCCGATCGATGCCGTCGCGGAAGGGGAAGAACGCGTCGGATGCCATGACGGCGCCGCGAGCCTTCTCCCCCGCCTGTCGGGCCGCGATGTCCACCGAGATCACCCGGTTCATCTGCCCGGCGCCGATCCCCACCGTGGCCGCCCCGCGCGCCAGCACGATCGCGTTCGACTTGACCCTCGCCGCGACCCGCCACGCGAACAGCAGGTCACGCCATTCGTCCTCTGAGGGCGGGCGCGACCCCGTCACGCGCATGTCCGAGCGCGACTCGGTCACCGTGTCAAGGTCCTGCACCAGCGCGCCTCCATCGACCTGGCGAACCTCCAAGCCTCCCTGCACCGCCAGCGGGGCTCCGACCACGCGCAGGTTCTGCCGCTCCGCGAAGGCCTCCAGCGCCCCCGCCGTGAACGCCGGCGCGATCAGCACCTCGGTGAAGACGCCCTTCGTCGCGAGCGCGGCTTCCTCATCGACCTCGCCGTTGAACGCCACGATCCCGCCGAACGCGGACACCGTGTCGCATTCGTACGCGCGCCGATACGCCTCGCCCAGCGACCCGGCCAGCGCCACGCCGCACGGGTTGTTGTGCTTGACGATCACGGCCGCGGGACCGTCCGCCTCAGGTGACGGATCGAACAGCGACACCAGCGCCCGGGCCGCCTCCGCGTCCAGCCAGTTGTTGAACGACATCTCCTTGCCCTGAAGGACCTCGGCCCCCCCGAGCGGCCCACCCTCGTCCCCGTCCGACGACCGGTACAAACCCCCGCGCTGATGCGGGTTCTCGCCGTAGCGCAGCGACGCGACCGCCCCGAATGCACGATGCACCCGCCCCGGCAGCGACGGCCCGGCACCCTCGTCGCGGCCCGTTTCGAGGTCCCCGATCCAGTCCGCGATCGCGCCGTCGTACGCCGCGGTGTGCGCGAAGGCCTCACGCGCCAGATCCAGCCGAAGCGCCCGACTCATCCCACCGGAGACCTCGACCGACAACGCCACCGACTCGTACCGCGCCGGCGACACCACGACGGCCACCGATTCGAAGTTCTTGGCCGCGGCCCGAACCATCGCCGGGCCTCCGATGTCGATCTGCTCCACCACCTCCGGTGCCGGCGCGCCGGACGCCAGCGTCTCGCGGAACGGATACAGGTTCACGACCACGAGGTCGAATGGCAGGATCCCCTGCTCCGCCAGTTGCTCGAGGTGAGACGGATCGCGCTTGTCGGCCAGGATCCCGGCGTGAACCGCCGGGTGCAGCGTCTTCACCCGGCCGCCGAGCATCTCGGGGAATCCCGTGACGTCCGCAACGGCCGTCACCGGAACGCCGGCGTCCGACAGCGCGCGGGCGGTGTTCCCCGTCGACACGATCTCGACGCCGGCGGCCGCCAGCCGCGAGCCCAGCGCCGCAAGGCCCTCCTTGTCCGCCACGGCGACGAGCGCACGCCGAACCGGCACGACGTCGGCGCTCACGGCTCCTCCTCGTCGATGCGCACCTTTCGACCCACCACGTGCAGGCGACCTTCCAGCAGCAGCCGAGCGGCTCGAGGGAAGAGCCGGTGCTCGACCTCCTGCACACGCCGGTGCAGCGAGTCCTCGTCGTCGTCGGGCAGGACGACGACGGGTTCCTGCAGCACGATCGGCCCGTGGTCGACCTCGTCGTCGACCAGATGAACCGTCACGCCCGTGAACCGAACGCCGTAGTCGAGCGCCTGCCGTTCGGCGTGCGTCCCGGGAAACGACGGCAGGAGCGCCGGGTGCACGTTCAGGATCCGTTGCGCGAACGCCTCGACGAACGCCGAACCGACGATCCGCATGAACCCCGCCAGCAGGACCAGGCCGATGCCTTCGGCGACCAGCGCGTCCAGCAGTGCGCGGTCGTAGTCCTCGCGCGTCGCCCCTTCGTCCGGTGGGACCGTGACCGCCCGCACCCCTCGTTCCCTGGCTCTGACCAGCGCGAACGCGCCCGGCCGGTCCGAAACCACCAGCGCGATCGACGGCCCGACGACGGGGTCGTCCAGCAGCGCCTGCAGGTTGGTCCCGGATCCTGAAACCAGCACGGCCACCCGGTCGCCCACGCCGCGGACCGTACCGGCCGCCGTCAGGGGCCGTCAACCGGACGTGCCTGCCGGGTCAAGGCGGCGCGCCGTTCACCCGAAATTCCTTGATGAACAGCGCATCCACAGTGCGCCGAAACGGCGAAGCGAATGGGACACGCCGTGCATGGGTCGAACAACGGGCACAAGGGACCGAATGCCCCGGTGAACGGCCCGGGCCGGAAGCGTGCGGCCTGGGTCCGGCTCGCGCTGGCCGCCGCGATCGTCGCGGCCGGCGCGGCCGCGATCGAGTTCGAGGTGCGATCGGCTGAGCCGGCGTCACACGTGGTGCTGTACGCGCGCGCCCTCAGCGCGTCGACCAGCCGCGAGCGGGCGCTGGAGGAGCAGGCGATCGCCCGGGGCGCGCTCAGCCGTTCGCTCGCCGTGCAGCAGCGTTCCGCCCGGGACGAATCCGACTCCATCGCCGGCCATCTTCAAGCCCTGGCCGGCACGGACAACGCGGCCGTCGCTCGCCTGACGAACGCCGTCACCGCGTACCACCGATCGCTCGAGGCGGCGGCGGCGGCGATGAAGGCGCACGCGGTCGGCCGCGCCAAGACGCTCGATCACACCGTCGTGACGCCGCGGGACGCCGAACTCGACGCTTCGGTCGCGTCCACGGTCGCCGCGTTCGACCGCACCGCCGATCTGTACTCGACGCTCCTGTTGGCGCTGTCGCCGGCGGTGATCCTGCTGGTCATCTTCGTCGGCGTCGCGATCGGGATGCGAGCCCGGCGGGATTCGGCACGGCGGATCGAACTGGAGGCCGAACGCCTCGCCCGGGAGCGAACCGAAGCCGTGCGGCGCGAACTGCTCGCCTGGACGGTGCAGGCCGCGGAGGACGAACGGACACGGCTGGCCGCGGAGCTCCACGACGGCCCGGTGCAGCGGCTGACCGCGGTCGATTACCTGCTTCAGCGCATGCTCGGGCAGTTGAAGCGGGGCGAGATCGACAAGGGCACGGAGGTCTCGGCCAAGGCGCAGCAGACCATCCGGGAGGAGATCGCCGGGCTGCGCCGCCTCATGGCGGACCTTCGACCACCGGTCCTCGACCAGCGAGGCCTGGTGGAGGCGCTTCGGGAGTCCGCACGACGACTGGGGGCGTCCGCGGGCATCTCCTGCACGGTCGATTCGCGCCTCGACGAACGGCTCTCGCCGGCGTCGGAGACCGTGCTCTACCGGGTGGCTCAGGAGGCCCTGCAGAACGTGTCCAAGCACTCGAAGGCAAACGCCGCGACGATCTCGCTTCGCCAGAGCGCGGGGTGGGTCCGACTGGAGGTCCAGGACGACGGCGTCGGCTACGAGCCCGCCACTGCGCCGGACGAACGCGGTCGGAACTTCGGCATGCTCGGCATGAAGGAACGCATCGAGATGGTCGGCGGGCGCTGGCAGGTCTTCAGCCGTCCCGGTCAGGGCACCCGCGTGGCGGCCATCCTTCCGAAGGAGCCCGCACGATGAACGAGCCGTTCACGCCGTACACACCGCCGACCAATACACCGGAAGCGATCACCATGACCGGACCGACGCAGCCGGCGCGGCCGGCCGCGCCGACCCCAGGTGTCGCCCGCACGGGACGGGTCCTGATCGCCGACGACGAGCCCTTCTTCGCCGAAGCGCTCGCGGACATGCTCGGCGACGAGGGCTTCGAGGTGGTCGGCGTCGTCGGCGACGGCGAGCAGGCGGTCGAGGCCGTTCGATCCCTCCACCCACACGCGGTCCTGATGGACCTGCGGATGCCCCGCCTCGACGGCATCGAGGCCACGCGCATCGTGACGCGCGAGTTCCCCATGGTGCAGGTGCTGATGCTCTCGGCGTACGAGGAGACCTCGCTCCGGCAGGAGGCGTCCGGGACCGGCGTGTTCTGTTACCTCGTGAAGGGCTGCAAGCCCGAGCTCGTGATCGAGATGGTTCGAAGGGCCGTCGACCGCCACGACCTCCTCTCGCGGCGCGCCACCGCGCAGGCCGAGCGGCGCGCCGAATCCGCGTAGCGCTTTCGCCCATCGCTCGCGCCGGGGCCATAGGCTTGTCGCCGATGTCCGACCGGAGCGACACCCTCCGGCGACCGGCCGCGCGGCCGGGACGCTGCTCCGACCACCCCGGCGAGATGGCGGTCGCCACGTGCGCGACCTGTGAGCGCCCGCTGTGCCTGGCGTGCGCGATCCCGGTGCGGGGCCGCGTCGTGGGCGCCGAGTGCCTGTCGACGGTGGTCGAGGATCCGCCGCCGCACGCCGAGCCGCTCCCGCCTCCGCGGCGGCGCGGGCACGCGCTGGCCATCGCCGGATTCGGGATCGTCCTTGCCGCTTCGATCTTCCCCTGGCGGCAGTCGGCGGTGGCGAGCTCCGGGTTCGGCAATGCCTGGACGCTCCACTGGTCCCTCGTCGGCATGATCGCCGCCGTGCTCGGTCTGGCCGCGGCCATTGCAGGCTGGCGCCGCGCGCTTCGGCCCCGGGCGGCCGCCGGGATCTACGCCGCCTGCGCGATCGTGGTGCTGCTGGCCACGATCCTGGACGTCGCGCGTCCGCCGACGCTGTCGAGCGTGGCCGGCGCGGTGCCGTGGCGCATCGTCATCGTCGGCGCCGTCCTGGCCCTGGCAGCCTCCGCGCTCGCCGCGTCGGGAGACGGCCGGCCTGCCTGACGCGCGACCGCACCCGGCGGCCGACCGCCGGCAGGCCGCCCCGCCGCATGCGTCACAGCGTGCTGAAGAGGAACCGCGTCCACAGATCGGCGGCGATCGCTTCCGGGTTCGAACGCACACCGAACCTCTCGAAATGCCGGCACAGGTTCGTGACGTCCCGGGTGAGCAGCTCGTAGGCGTGGCGGTTGAAGCGCGGGTCGATCGCCTGCGGAAGGTCGATCACGACGACCCGGCCGTCGTGGTAGAGCACGTTGAACGGCGACAGGTCGGCGTGGACGACGTTGTGCCGCAGCGCGACCTCGACGTTCCACAGCAGCCGCGCAAGCACCTCGGTGCCCTCCCGACGGTCGAATTCGACATGGCGAACCTGCGCCGCCGCTGTGTCGAGGTCCCCGATGTACTCCATGAGGATCGCGCCACCACCACGCGACACGGGTTGAGGGACGTCGCACCCGGCGTCGCTCAGTACCGTGAGCGTCTCCCATTCGCGCTCCAGCCAGATGCCGGCGTCGGCCTGCCGGCCGAATCGGGACTTGTTCTTCACGGCGCGCCGCACCCGGTCGTCCAGGATGACGTACCCCTCGCCGTACACGCGGCTGTTCCGGAAGTCCCGCCGGTCGCGCGGGTGGTACACCTTCAATGCCAGGAGGTCGTGGCCGCTCAACGCCCTGTCGCTCCGGCACAGGTGGACGGAGGCCTCCTTTCCGCTCTTCAGCGGCCTGATCACGGACGTGACCAGGCCCTCGCTCATGAAATGGTCGAATGCCGGCGAACCGTTCTCGCCGGTCCCAGCGGCGCCGCCGTCGGGCGGGTACACTGCGGTCGCCTCGATGTACGCGTCGTCGTCGAGCATGTTCGGTCGATGCCTCCTGCACTCGGGTCGAAGGGAACCGTGCTGAACACGTGGTTCGCCGTCGGCCGGGCGGCATCGAACGGGTGACCGCTGCGAAAGAGCGGCAGGATTAGGCGCGAGCCCGGCGGGGCGGCGAGGGACGGCGAACCGATCCGGCCATCTCGCACCCCCTTCCGGGTCGATGGGCGCGCACGGCGCGGCGCCCGAAGCGTGAAGAGGCTACACCATGGCGCGATGGTTCGATTCCCGGCGATCCCTTGACTCGGTCCCCTGCCGGGTGTTCGATCGCCCCAACGTTAGGGTCGGGGCACGCGAGGGGGGCCGCCCGCTTGACCGAGCGATCTGTGTTCGACATGTCGAACCTGAGTTCCGCCAACCGCATCCTGCTCGTTTCCTCGCTCCTGCTGCTGATCGATTCGTTCCTCCCCTGGCAGCACCACTGCGTCGGCGGCGTGTGTGCCGGAACGAACGCGTGGGCCGGGGCTGCCGGGTTCCTCGGCGCGCTGATGGCGCTGTCGGCCTTCGGGCTGCTCGTCTACGTCGTGGCGAGCGTCCTGGGCGTCACGTCGGCATTCGGCGCCAGGGAGGTCCAGATCGCGACCTGGCTGGCCGAGGGCGCGGTCGTGTTCGGCGTCCTGCGGTTCATCGTCGCGCTGTTCAACCATCCGGCGCTGTTCGCGTGGCTCGGTCTGGTCCTGCTGATCGTGGTCGCGTACGGCGCGTACATGCGGACCCAGGAGCCCGCGCCGCCGCAGTCGGCGCCCCGCACGCGGCCCCGTCCGCCCGGGCCGGGCGACCTCGACCGCTAGTCAGCCATCCGGACCTGCGTCGGTCGCCGGCCAGCGCTCCGGCGCCCGCGTTTCGCCGTCCGTGAAGACGCGTTCGCGGACCGGCGGCGACCATGCCGGCCGGGTCGTGAGCGACCGAAGGACGCCACCCACCGCGCCGCCGCCGAGACCCCACAACAGCCCGACCCCGGCCGAGAGCATCACGGCGGGCCCGAGCGAAAGCGTCCGTACGCCCCCAACAACGCCGGCGCCCGATCCATCGACCGTCGCCCACAGTCGCGCGAGAAGCACGACGGGCACCGCAAGGATGCCGAACGCGATCCCCGCCCGCGCGCCGGCCCAGGCGGAAGCGGCGATCCCCCTGGTCCGGGCACGGCGCGCGCCGAGCCATCCTCCGGCCAGCGACGTGAGGACCGCCACGAGCACGAACAGGCCGTAGATCCTGGGCGCGCCGTGCGCCGGCACGGCGGGCTGCGCGCCGGCGAGCTCGGCGATGCTGCCCGGCACGTGCCGGTACGACACCGTGCAGCCGGCACCCGTGGCGATGCACGACCCCATCGAAAGCTGCAGGACCCAGACACACAGCGTGGGGAGCCACAACAGCGTCAGTCCCAGTGTGGCCAGCCCCCTCGCCGTGCCGTGCGCGAAGGCCCCGTCGAAGTACGCGGCCCGGGCGCGCCCGTCGACGAGCGCCAGCCCGAGCAGGGCGGCGAACGATGCCAGCAGCCCGACGGCCAGCCACGCCCCCCCGGCCCATACCGCCGCACCGAACACGTCGCGGCGCCGCGGCTCCCCCTCCGGCGTCCCCGGGGGTCCGAACCCAAGGTCGCCCGCCCGAACCAGCGGGGCGGCCGGGGCCGACGAGCCGCCCATGAACCCGGCGGCCGCCGCGACCACGAAACCGAGCACGATCGACCACACGATGGGTGCTTCGACCGCGATCGAACCGACGATCAGCGCGCGCGACGTTCCCGGCGCCGCTACGTGCAGCCGCGACGCCAACGCGGCGATCGCGCAGAGCGCCGCGTACGGGATGGCCACGGCCGCGCCCAGCAGCCCGCTCCGGACGCCGCCTTCTGCGCCGCGACCCAGGCGGCGTCCGCCGAACGCCAGGAGCGCCACGACGGCCAGCGTCCCGAGGGTCGGCGCCGCCCCCAGGCTCACCCGAACCGGTCCGCCGATGCGCGGCCCGATCGTCCGTAGGACCGCATCGAACTGGACCGGCGTCCCGTGGAACGCCAGGAAGAGCAGGCCGCCCGCCCGCGCGGTCTGCCCCGAGGAGGCCGTCGGACCTCCCACCGTTCGAACCGCGAAGGCGGCCGCTTCCGCCAGGGCAAGCCCGGCGCCCGCCACGGCGGCGGCCCACCCCGCCGCCCGCAGGGCGAATCCGGCAGAGGATTCCGGTGAGGTCTGCGCCCGCATCCGGGGAGCCTACCGGTCACCCGGTGCGGCGCCCGGCAGGGTCGGGCCCTGAGCCGGTCGGGTCGACTACCTGACCAGGACGAACATCCGCAGCGACTGGTGGTCGATCGATCCGCCGCCGGTCATCAGGAACGCCTTGACGTGCTGGAGGTTCGGCTGGACGTTCGCGTCGTAGGTCTCCCTGGCGTCGGCGGGCAACTGATCCCTGACCGCCGCCGCAACCGCCTCGACGTCCACATAGAAGACGCTGGTCGTGTTCGAAACGGCCGCCGCCTGCGCCGCCTGGTAGTTGACGGAATCGGTGATGTTCGTCCCGCCCTTCGCGTCGATCACGCCCTTGATCTCGTCGGGGGAGAGCGCCACGATCGCCATCCCGTCGGTCACGGCGTACGCCGGCGAGACGGGGATGAACGAGTCCGACGGCGCCTGCCAGGACGTGATGGTCACGCCCTGGTACTGCTCGGTCTGGCTGGGCGTCCCAGTCAACCCGCCGAGAAGGTCGCCCAGGAAATGCTGCATCTTCGCCGGGTCCTTCGTTCCCGCCACGAGCGCCACGCCGGGGAAGCCGCCGGTCTCGTATCCCGGCCCGGCGGTCAGTGAATAGTCCCCCGTCAGCGTGTCCACGACGTTGCCCGATCCGGTCAGGCCCAATTGGTCGGTGCCGTCTTTCACGCTCGGATCCTGCTCGATCGCGGCGTTCAGCCCGTCATGGATCGTCTGATCGAGGTTCTCCCCGGCGATCAGAACGTAGGACGAGCGCGGCACGAACCGGTAAGTCGTGTTGTCGTGAGGTGCGGCGGTGAGCGCGGCGCGCTGCTCGGCGCTCAGCTTGCTCGCATCCAGGTCCACGGACACGTCGATCGTGACGCCGCTGTCGGCGGCGCTCACGGCGATGCCCGCGGCGCGGTAAGCCTCCAACGCCGTCACAGGCCCGGGCAGCGCGGCCGTGGCCGCGGAGGAGACGTTCTGCTCGAGGTCCTGGATCAGCGGCGCGGCATCGATGAACACCATCGCCAGCCGGTCCTTCGGCAGACCCTTCTGCACGTTCGCGTATCCGGACGTCGAGGTGATGTTCGGGTGCGATCCCTGCGAGGTGTCGATCACCGATTCCGCGATCGGCGTCGTGGAGGCGAAGATCACCGTGTGGCCGACCATGCCGAACACGTGCTTGTCGGTGCCCGAGGACGGCGTCCCGATCGCGAGCGTGACGCCGGCATGCTGCTCCGTGGTGAACGAATCACCGCTGTTCGCCAGCTGTGCCTTCAATTTGGACAATGAGGTCGTCGCCGCCGCGTCATCCTTCGAGGCGATCAAAAGCGCGGCACTCGTCGCCGTCTTCTCGACCTTGACGACCGCGCCGACCTGCCCGCCGACCCATGGCGCGATGTCCTTCTCGAACGAGATCCCCGAGCCTTCGAACGCCGAATCGAAGAACTCGTTCAGGCGGTTGTTCAGCTCCCCCGTCGTGTCGACCGCGGGAAACTTCTTCATCAGGTTCCTGATGGCGAGCTTCTGACTGAGGGCGGGGTCGAGATAGACGGTCGCGTAGACCGATGCGTCGCTCGGCACGAGCTTGCTGATCGTGTCGCTCGAACCGCGAAGCGCGAACGCCAGCGCCCCGACCGCGATGCCGGCGACCACGACGAGCGCGACGACCGCGATCACGACCGGCTTCACCCATGAGGGCCCCGACGGCGCGGGTTCGCCGGCGGCCCCAGACCCGCCGGCATCCGGCCCGGCCGGCTCGGCTGGTCCGTTCTCGGGCGCGGGCGTCGAGGACCATTCCGGACCGAAGGCCGTTTCCGGCACCGGGTCCGGTGCCGCCGCGGTCTCGGTCTGTGTCGGCGCGGCTGTCAATCCGCTGGATTGCGCGGTCGGCTCGCCGTCGATCGCCCGGCCGCCGGCAGGCTGATCGAGCGAACCGTCGGTGTGTTCGTCCACGTCCCCGTCCAACGTCCCCGCCTCCCCCGTCCTTCAGCGGCTCAGGATACCGCCGGGGCAGCCGCGCTCCCTACGACGCTGCATGAAACCTCGCCGGGCGCGGCGGGCCGGTTGAGCGGGCCGGTCAGGCGAGTGCGCCGGCCATCAGGTCGGCGACCTCGCTGGGGTTCGCGCCCACCCAGACGCCGACGGCTTCGAATGCCTCGGCCTTCGCCTGCGCGGTGCCGCTGGAGCCGGTGATGATCGCGCCGGCGTGCCCCATCCGCTTGCCGGGCGGCGCGGCGAACCCCGCGACGTAGGCGATGACGGGCTTCGACACGTGCTCGCCGATGTACGCGGCGGCCTCCTCCTCGTCCGAGCCGCCGATCTCCCCGATCAGGACGATGGCGTCGGTCTCCGGGTCCGCCTCGAACCGGGCGAGCGCGTCGATGAATCCGAAGCCGTGCACGGGGTCGCCGCCCATGCCCACGCACGTCGACTGGCCGATCCCGCGCGCGGTGAGCTCGTGGACGATCTGGTACGTGAGCGTGCCCGACCGCGAGATGAGCCCCACCCGGCCGGGCATGGCCAGTTCGCCCGGGATGATCCCGACGTTCGCCCTGCCCGGCGAGATCAGGCCAGGGCAGTTCGGGCCCACGAGCACGACGTCCCGCCCACGGATGTGGCCCATCACCCGCGTCATGTCCTGAACGGGGATGTTCTCCGTGATGCACACGACCAGCGACACCCCGGAGGTGATGGCCTCGATGATCGCTTCGGGTGCCGAGGAGGCGGGGACGAAGATGAGCGACGCGTTCGCGCCGGTGGTCTCGACCGCCTCGCGAACCGTGTCGAACACGGGCACGCCGTCGACCTCCTGGCCCCCCTTGCCCGCCCGAACGCCGCCGACCACCTGCGTGCCGTAGGCGCGGTTGCGGCCGGCATGGAACCGCCCCTCCTGTCCGGTGAGGCC
Source organism: Actinomycetota bacterium (assembly GCA_040414485.1). Taxonomy (GTDB): domain Bacteria; phylum Actinomycetota; class UBA4738; order UBA4738; family UBA4738; genus JBEDUK01. The sequence continues at coordinate 27,217 of JBEDUK010000058.1, read as the reverse complement.
CTGGACCACCAGCCGCGTGTCCTGGTCGATCAGGATCGCCATCGCCCTACGCCTCCCCGCCGGAGCGGGAACCTGAGCCGGCGTCGGAAGCGGAGCCCGATCCCGCACCGGACGTCGACGTGGACGCCGCCGCGTCGGCGAACTCCACGGCCTTCGCGGCGGCCCCGAGCATGGTCTCCGCGGGCGTGATCCTGGGATCGGCCGCGTCGGAGAGGATCCGGCGACCCTGCTCGGCGTTGGTGCCGTCCAGACGGACGACGATGCGGACCTGCGGCGCCACCCGCATGAGCGCGGTCAGGATGCCTTCGGCCACGACGTCGCACCGCGTGATCCCGCCGAAGATGTTCACGAGCACCGAGCGGACCTGCGGGTCCGACATGACCACCTCGAGCGACGTGGCCATCTCGTCCGCGCTCGCGCCGCCGCCCACGTCCAGGAAGTTCGCCGGCCGCCCTCCGGCCTGGGTGACCACGTCCAGAGTGGCCATCACCAGCCCGGCGCCGTTGCCGATGATGCCGACCTCGCCGTCGAGCTTGACGTACTGCAGGCCCTTCTCGTTCGCCCGTGCCTGCGTGGGATCCACGGGGAAGGACGAACGCAGTTCGGCCAGGTCCGCGTGCCGGTACAGCGCGTTGTCGTCGATCGTGACCTTCGCGTCGAGCGGCATCACGCGGCCGTCGACCAGCAGCGCCAGCGGGTTGACCTCCACGAGCGTGGCGTCGTTCGCGCTCAGCACCTCCCACAGCCTGGAGAGCAGGGCGGCGGTCCCGGCCCGTGCGTCCTCGGGGAGATGGCCCGATAGATACAGCGCCTGGTAGGGACGCAGCCCGAGCAGCGGGTCGATCGCCGCACGGCGGATCGCGCCGGGGTTCGTTCGAGCGACCTCCTCGATGTCGACGCCGCCGTCGGCGGACACCATCGCCAGATACGTGCCGATCGAACGGTCCAGGGTGATCGCCGCGTAGAACTCCGTCTTCAGGTCGACCAGGGCCTCGACCAGCACGCGGGTCACGGGCATGCCGCCGAAGCCGCCCTGGAGGATCCGACGCGCCTCGGCTTCGGCCTCATCGGGCGTCTTCACGAGCGCGATCCCGCCGCCCTTGCCGCGGCCGCCGATCTGGACCTGCGCCTTCACCGCAACGCGGCCGCCGAGCCGTTCGGCCGCCGCCCTGGCTTCCTCGGGCGTGAACGCGACCTCGGCGGGGGACAGCTCGATCCCCCCTTGCGCGAACAGCTCCTTGCCCTGGTGCTCGTACAGGTCCACGTGCGGCCCTCTCCCAGGTGTCCGAGAATCAGTAAGGTTGCTTTACCGAACGCGGCGCCGGAACGCCTGACGCCGCTGAGTCATCCGGCCTTCGCCGACAGCCGGTCGCGGAGCCACTCGACGATGGACGCGGTGGTGGCTCCCGGGGTGAAGATCTCCTCGATCCCCGCGTCCCTCAGGCCAGGGATGTCGTCCTTCGGGATGATGCCTCCGCCGAACACCAGCACATCACCGGCGCCCTGGTCCCGAAGCAGCGCCACCACGCGCGGGAACAGCGTCATGTGCGCTCCCGAGTGGCACGACAGCCCGACGGCGTCCGCATCCTCCTGGATGACGGTCTCCGCGATCTGCTCGGGCGTCTGATGAAGGCCCGTGTAGATCACCTCGAAGCCGGCGTCGCGGAGCGCCCGAGCGACGATCTTCGCCCCCCGGTCGTGACCGTCCAACCCCGGTTTGGCCACGACGATCCGGTAGGTGGGCGACATGCGCGTCAATATACTCGGCGGTTGTCATGGCCCGGCCCCGACTCCGCTTTCGACCGCCCGGGCTCAAGCCCTGGACCAGGGTCGGCGCCTTCGGTCCGTTCCGCGGGCGCCTGGGCCTGCAATGGGTTATCGCGCCGGTGGTGGTCGGGCTGGTGCTGATCGTGGTCGGCGCCCTGTGGTGGAGCTCGCTTCACTGACCGACGCCCATCGCGGGGCGCCTACCCGCTCCTACCGGAAGATCACCGACGTCGAGAAGTCGGAGTCGATCGTGCCGTTGTAGACCGCGCCGAACGAGGTCGCGGTCCATCCCGTACCAAGCGAGACGATGTCGAACCCGGCCGGGAGCCGCAGGCGCACCCGGATCGTCTGGGGCTTCGACATCGGCTGGTGCTGGACGGTGAGCGTGTAGACCTTGCCCTGGGGCGTGTCCTTGATCACGCCGGGCACGCTGTAGTGGAAGCGCAGGTATCCGGGATCCGCGGGTGTGGCGATGATGGTCTTGGTGAACACCCGGAACGGGCCTTCGGTGTGCTGGACGAACCCGCGAGGCAGGACGTGCTCCTGGCTCGGATCGATCGCGTTCGGATCGAACTCGCCCTGCGGCGCGTAGGACAGGATCTTCGCCCCTCCGGGCACATAGAGGTTCAGCATGGCCAGGTCCGCGCCGTACGGCGTGATGCGCCCGGCGACGTCCGCCGGCTCGTCGGGGGGCATCGGCAGCGAGAGCCCGAGCGCGTACGTGGAGCTGATCGCGCCCGATGTGTTCACCGTCACGTCGTAGTCGGCATGCATCTGGGCGAAGTAGTCCACCTTGTTCCCGATGCGCTTGTCGTAGGAGAGGTTCAGGTAGTCCCCGCCGGCGGGGTTGCCGATGGCGCCGTCCCAGCCGAGCCTGGTCACCAGCGCCTGTTCCCTGGGGTCGGCCGACCACATCTGGATGTCCTTGTGGGTCAGCGCCGTGCTCATGGTCTGCAGCAGGTCGAACAGATGCTTCGGATGGGTGATCTGGTCGAACGCCGCGGTGATGAGCAGGGCGGGGACGACCTTCTGCTCGCCCTTCGGCAGTAGGTACTGGTCGTGCGTCACGAACTTCGCGATGTCCGCGCTCGAGATGGTCTGACCGATCACCGGAAGCGTGAACGACTGCCCGGCGAACGACGCCGCGACCGCATTCGGGTCCAGGGCGATCACGCCGTCGACCTTCGGTACGATCGGGCTCGAGCCGGACGTGAGCATGGAGGCCCACGACTGCGCCGCCGTCGGGAAGTCCGGTGAGTAGTTCACCCCGTTCGCCAGCCGGTGGATGACGCCCGTCGCGCGCAGGTACCAGAGGGCGCCCTGGGGAAGCTTCGCGTCGACGAAGCCGGGCTTCTGGGGATCGATGTCGCCGATCGGCCCGGCGGCCGAGTGGCCCTTCGGCTGAGCGAATGCGATCTTCCCGTTGTCGATACGGATGATCGCGTAGGCGAGCACGGCGCCACCCGTTCCACGCTGGTCGGCGGGGTTCTGCAGCGCCAGGTAGTACGTCCGGGGCCCGTCTGCTCCGAGGAACCCCGGCAGCAGGCGGAACGACGTCAGCGCGCGCTGCGACAGGGAGACCGCCTGGCTCGATTCGGTGAGCACCTGCGCCTTGAGGTCGTCGAGCTGGGTGAAGAACGGGATGTGCGGGATCGCGCGGATCGCCCGGTCACCGCGCTGGAGGTCGGCCACGACCTGGTCGAGTGTCGGCGTCACCTCCTGGAGCAGCCCGACGTTGATCACACCGTCGTGGAACACGGGTGAAGCGGTGTCACCTGTTCCGCCGGCCGGGCCGAGGATCTTGACGATCATCCCCTTCACCAGCTCCGCGGCGTCGGTTTCGGCGGCGGCCGCGTCGGTCGCGAGCGAGACGGCCTTGATCGGTCGCCCGAGCAACGGCAGCGACTTCGTGAAGTTGAATGCGAACCCGCCGCCGGCGATCTGCTCCTGGGCGTCGTGCGCGAGGCCGTTCGCCGTCTCCAGATCGTCTGTCTGCGGAACCTGACCCTGCTGCAGCACCTTTCGCGCCGCCGTGACGTGCGCGGGGACCTCCTTCAGCGTGCCGTAGACCTTGTAGGCGCGCAGGTACGCCGTCGCCACGATCGCGACGAACGCGATCAGCAGGGCTCCGCCCGCGATGGCGAGCCAGATCATCGCCGTGCGCGTGCGGCTCCGACGCTTGTACATGTTCTTGCGGCTCGCGCCGTATCTGCCCCGCGAACGCGACCGGCCGGAGCGGGAGGATGATCGACGCGAGTGCGTCGACCGCGACGAGCCGTAGCTGCGCGACCCGCTCCCGGAGGACCCCGAGGATCCGTTGGTGCGCACCTCCTGCGCGCCGCTCAGCGTCGCGGCGGCGGCTCCCGGAGCGGCTTCGGCCGGCGCCGTTCCCGAGGCGGGAGCGCCCGATCCCGGAGCCCACGGATCGTGCGCTGGGGGCTGCGACGGCCCGGCCGCGTCTCCGCCCTGACCGGCGTCACCGCCGGTGGTCGGCGGAGCCGCTTCCTCACCGACGGCCTCTGTTCCGTCGCCGGCGTCGGTCGCATCGCGGTCGTCGAGCGAGGCGAGATGAGCCGAGAGCTTCGCGAACGTCTTGGGCGACATGTCCCCCGAGGACCGGAGCGAGTTTCTGCGTCGAAGGCGTTGCTGATCGGCACCCGACGGCCGTCCGCCGCTGGGCGGACGCCGCGACCCGGTTGGTGGGTCGGACGGGCCGTCAACAGGCCCAGAGGGCGCTTCGGGGGGCATCGGCCAAGTGTAGCAACGGGCCTCGGTAAACCTGGGAAGTTCGCGCAGGTCAGGACTATCGCAGCACGAACGCCACTAACTGGGCCGCTTCTCCAAGGGTGCATACGCGAGCATCAGGGTCTTATCGCCCACTTCCCGGAAATGCACGCGCGCCTCGGCCCCGGATCGGCGCACCTCCAGGACGACCCCCTCGCCGTACCGGTCGTGATAGACGGTGTCGCCTTCCACGAGTTCGATCGGCGCCCGCTCCGTCTTCCCGGCCATGCGCGGCGCCAGCGGCGACACGAACGTCCCCCCGCCCGACCCAGCGGCGGCGGGGCCGGAGCCGACGATTCGACGATCTCCGACGGCGTAGGCCCCGCCGCCGCCCCTCGTGGAAGTGCGCTCGGGCTCCACCGTGTGCACCAGCTCCGCAGGAATCTCCGAAAGAAACCGCGATGGAGGGTTGAAATTCGACCCGCCATAGAGCGACCGGCTCCAGGCATGCAGCAGATAGAGCCGCCGCCGCGCACGGGTGATCCCGACGTACGCCAGCCGCCGCTCCTCCTCGAGCTGCGCGTGGTCCGTCATGGACCTGAAGTGCGGGAAGACCCCGTCCTCCATGCCGACCATGAAGACCACGTCGAACTCCAGACCCTTCGCGTTGTGCAGGGTCATCAGCGTGATGCCGGGATCCTCCTCCTGATATTCGTCAACCTCACTTACCAATGACACCTGCTCGAGGAAGCCGGACAGTCCACCGTCGGGTGCGCGCTGCTCGTATTCGGCGGCCACGCCGGTGAGCTCGCGGAGGTTCTCGACGCGGCCTTCCGCCTCGACCGTGCGCTCCTCCTGCAGTTCGGCCAGGTACCCGGACTCGGTGAACGCCAGCTCGACCATCCGGGGCACTCCAGTTCCCTCGCCGGCCGCGGCCTGGAGCCGGTCGATCACCTCGACGAACCCTCGCACCGCGCCTTTCGCCCGCTGGCCGAGCACGGCGATCTCGTCCGCCCGGTGGGCCGCGTCGACGAACCCGATGCCCTCGGTGGCCGCGAAGTCCTCGATGGCCGCGACGGTGGCGTCGCCGATCCCGCGCTTCGGGGTGTTGACGACCCGCCGGGCGCTCACGGAGTCCGCCGGGTTCACCACCGCCCGGAGGTACGCGAGGATGTCCTTGATCTCCTTGCGCTGATAGAACCGGACGCCGCCGACGATCTTGTACGCGAGCCCGACGCGCATGAACACGTCCTCCAGCACACGGGACTGCGCGTTCGTCCGGTAGAAGACCGCCATGTCGGCGTAGCGGTAGCCCTCCAGCTGGACGAGGCGTTCGATCTCGTTCGCGACGTACCAGGCCTCGTCGTGCTCGTTCTCGGCGCGGTAGCGCACGACCAGATCGCCGCGGTCGGCCTCGGTCCACAGGCTCTTCGGCTTGCGGTGAACGTTGTGCTCGATCAGGGCGTTCGCCGCGTCGAGGATCGCCTGCGTGGAGCGGTAGTTCTGCTCCATCACGAAGATCTCGGCGTCCGGATAGTCGTGTTCGAAATCGAGGAGATTCTGGATCGTGGCTCCGCGCCACGAGTAGACGCCCTGGTCCGCGTCACCCACGACACACAGGTTCCTGTGGCGGGCGGCCAGCAAGTTCACCAGGAAATACTGGGCGCGGTTCGTGTCCTGGTACTCGTCGATCAGGATGTAGCGGAACCGCTCCTGGTAGTGCTGCAGGACCTCCGGGTGCTCACGGAACAGGCGGACCGCCTGCATGATGATGTCGTCGAAGTCCAGGGCGCCGGCCTGCTGCAGGCGCTTCTGGTACCGCTCGTAGATGTCGGCGACCGTGCGTTCGAAATAGGTCTTGGCGCGCGCCCGATAGTCGTCGGGCCATTCGAGGTGGTCCTTCGCGTGACCGATCATGGCCGAGACCTGCTTGATCGGATAGCGCTTGGGATCGAGGTCCATCTGCTTCTCGACCAGCGAGATCACGCGTTCGGTGTCGTTCTCGTCGTAGATCGTGAACGAGGACGGGAGCCCCACGTGGTCGTGCTCCCGGCGGAGGATCCGCACGCAGGCCGAGTGGAAGGTCAGGATCCACATGCCCTTGGCCACCCGGCTTCCCATCAGGCCCTCGACCCGTTCGGCCATCTCCTGCGCGGCCTTGTTGGTGAACGTGATCGCCAGGACCGAATAGGGGCTCACGTCCGTCTCGCGGATCAGGTACGCGATCCGGTGGGTCAGCGCGCGGGTCTTGCCGCTGCCGGCGCCGGCGACGATCAGGACCGGCCCGTCCGTGTGCAGCACGGCTTCCTTCTGGATCGGGTTGAGACCCTCGAGGAGCGGCGACTGCGGACGAGGCTCGTCGGGAACGTGATCGTACGGAGCGGATACCACGGGTGTGATTCTACGGTCGGCCGCCCACGGCCGTGGACCCGCCCGGTCTCACACGGTTGCCGCCACGCTCATGCGCCGGCGAAGGCGCGCTCTCCGCGAAGGAGCCGGGCGCGAACGCCCGCGTCCGTGGCGGCATCGATGCACGTCCACGCCATCGCCGTCGCGCCGTGGATCACCGCCTCGTCCGCCGACGGGGTGGCGCACGCGGCGGCGAACTCGGCCTGATGATTGACCGCGTCGCCGCTCTCCACGCCCACCATCGGGTGGATCGACGGGATCGCCAGAGACACGTTCGACATGTCCGTCGAACCAGCGGCGTCCTTCAGCTCCTCCGGCATCTCCTTGGGCGGACGGCCCAGCGTGGTCGTGTTCGCCGTGTACAGCTCCACCAGGTCCTCGTCGTCCTCGAAGTGCGAGTACGTCGGATGCGGCTTGGTCAGGTTCAGCGTGCACCCCGTCGCCAGTGCGCCGGCTTCGAAGCAATCCCGGACGCGCGCCTCGAGCCGGTCGAGCCGCTCCAGCGTCTTGGACCGGACGATGAACTTCGCGGTCGTGCGCTCGGGGATCACGTTCGCCGCTCCCCCGCCCAGCGTGACGATGCCGTGCACGCGATCACCCGGCTCGAAGTGCTGCCGGAGGAGGCCGATGCCCACCTGCGCGACCGTCAGGGCGTCGGCGGCGTTCAGCCCGAGCCACGGATAGGCGGCCGCGTGCGCGGCCCGTCCGATGTATTCGACCTCCAGATGGGTGGAGGCGATGATGCCGGTCGTCCGGACCGTCTCCTCGTTCAGCGGCACCGGATGCACCATCATCGCGGCGTGGACGCCGGCGAACGCGCCGCGGTCCAGCATGAGCACCTTGCCGCCGCCGCCCTCCTCGAACGGCGTGCCGAACACCTTGACGGTGGCGCCCAGGTCGCGGGCCAAGGGCGCGAGGGCGAGCCCGGCACCGACAGCAGACGCGGCGATGATGTTGTGGCCGCACGCGTGGCCGATGCCGGGGAGCGCGTCGTACTCGGCGCAGATCCCCAGGACCAGTTCGCCCTCACCCGCGGTCGCGACGAACGCCGTCGGCAGATCGACGATTCCGCGCTCCACCGAGAATCCGCCCGCCTCGAGGGCGTCGGCGACCCACGCTGCCGAACGGACCTCCTCGAAGCCGAGTTCCGGGTTCTCGCTGATGCGATGGCTCAGGTCGATCAGGTCGTCCTGCGCGCCGCCGATGGTCTCCTGGGCACGGCGCTTCAGCGCGTCTGCTCCTGCCATTCGGACCTCCTCACGAGCGGTTCGTGAACGCGTACGTCTGCGCGTTCGAGTCGCAGGGGTTTCCCCGACCGAACGCGACTCGGCCCTCGGTCACGTCCGCGACCGTCCAGAACACGGTCTTCGTGGCGGACTGCCCGGTGCCGTGACGGCAGATCGATTCGGGCGCGTTCTCGTGGTCGGACAGCATCCCTCGCAGTCGCCCTTCGTCGATCGAACCGGCGGTCGCGGCCGCGCCCTCGAGCAATGCCGCCGCGCGCCGGTACCTGGTGGCGGACCCCGTCACATGCGGGCTCCGCTCGTACCGGAGCATCCGGTCGCAGACGTAGTTGTTCGTATGGGCCAGCACGCCGCGGCCGTCCGGCGGCATCACCTCCGCGTCGGTCGCCGACCCCTCGACGTTGCGAACGCGTCCGTCGGACGAGGAGAGCACGTTGTTGTACGACGAGGCGCGGTCCGGCCGGAGGGCCTCCTCCAGCGCCTCGTCCAGCGTTCGTGACCGCAGCATCGAACGGACCTGCAGCAGCCGGGGCACGCCGACGCGCTCGTCGTTCGGCGAGAGCTCGTTGCCGGTCAGCGCGATGCCGGCCGAATTGAACCCGACACTGATCCACGGCCCCACGCCGATCGTGAAGACCACCGGGTCGCCCGGCACATCCCATTCGATCGCGACCAGCTGATCCTGTGTGCTCGCCGAAAGGTCGTTGTTGTGCGCGACCAGGACGTGGCCGTTCGCCGTCGCCGGCGGGACCGCGACCAGGTCGCTGCATCCCCGGCCCCCGGCCACGGCCGCGTCCGAGGCGTCCTCCGCGGGGTCGTACCAGATCTCCTCAACCGAGTACGCGAAGACCGCAGCGGGATCCACGCCGGCGGCCTCCGCCACCGCGTCGAGCTCCTCCAACACCCAGGGCATCGCGCGGGCCGTGGCCGCCCGGTACGGCTCCGCCGCCGCGAGCTGCTCGGCGACCGTCCGGCCCGCCGGCAGCATGCCGGGGTCGTCGAACGCCACGGCCTCGCGGATGGCCTCGGCGCACGCGGTGCCGATCTGACGACCCAACTCGGCGTGCGTGCCCCGAACCCGCACGATCTCGATCGGCGCGGGCGGTGTCATCGGCGTCTCGAGCCCTGCCCGCCCGGTCTTCAGGGCTGCTGCGGCGAGCGACCCAGGAACCGCGCCCGGAACTCCCGTAGGAAGATCCTGCCCAGGTAGTCCTCGCCGTCGTTGGTGAAGTGGTCGCCGTCGCCCGTTCGGGCCAGGAACTTGTTCCCGTTCGGCCCGGTGAGGAACGCCGTGTAGCTCCCGTTCGACGACGTGTGCCGCCAGGTGTCGAAGAAGTACGCGTTCGGGTAGTACCGCACCTGCTTGCGGTAGACGCCGTTCAACTCGTTCATGTCGTGACGCAGGTGCGCGTCCGACACGATCGGGCCGCTGGCCCAGACCATGTGCCGCCCGTCGCTCGTGCCCAGTTCGAGGATCTTGTCCACGCGCCGCGAGTACTCGTTGAACCACGACCTGCTGAACGTCGGGAGGTAGGCCGAACCGGTCCGCATCGCCTGCGGATCGTTCAGGCCGAACAGGGCCACCACGATGTCCGGGTGGTAGCGCCGGAGGTCGAGCGACAGTTGCGCCGGCCAGTTGAAGTAGTCGGGCCTGGCGAGCCCCGTGGAGATCTTGCCGTCCACGATCACCTTGTAGTAGCCGGTGTTGCCCATGACCCGTTGAAGCCCGTAGCCGAGATCGATGCCGATCGAGTCTCCGATCGCCAGCACCGTCAGCGGGTGTGCCAGCGTCGGCTTTCGAACGGTCGCCGGGTAGACGATCGGCGGAGGGGCGACGTCTCCGGGCTGGGTGGACACGCTCGGATGCGGGTGCGGCCGGGTCGGCGGCAGTGTCGGGTGCGTGGCGTCCACGCCGGACGGTGCGGCGCCGACGGGTCCGTTCGACCCGGTGTTGCTCTGGGCGTTCCCGCCCGTGTTCCGACCGAGCGCGGACTCCGCCGCCGAGTCGACCTTCGACAGCCCGACCGCCCGGCTGAGCGCGTCGAACGGAGCCAGCACGATGATCGAGGCGGTCCTCCGGGCCCCGAAGGGGGAGGCTTCCGCCGAACGCCTGAGCGCCGGCGCGGCCAGCAGCAGCCACACGAGGAAGCCGATGACGATGGCGATCAGGGCCTTGCCCGCCGGCTCGGGACGCCGGCCCAGGCCGCGGCGATGGCGCGGCCCGGGCTGGGGGCGCTGCGAAGCGGGCCCGTCGACCTGCCCATTGACCGGCTCCGCTCCCCCACCCACGACCACGGTGCGCGTTTCGCCAGGCCGGAGGGTTCGCTGCATCAGAAACGGAAGTATATGAAGGGGGCCACGCCCTGGGGACCGAGCGTGCTGATCACGAACAGCCCCGCCCCGATGGCGACGCCCTGGACCCACGCCGGCATCCGCGAGAACATCGACTGCACGCGGAAGCCGACGTCGTCGGGCAGGTACTGCACGCCGATGCCGAACGCGATCGCCACGAGCACGCCCCACGTGACCAGCGGGCTCGACTGAAACCATCCGACGATCAGGCGCAGCAGGAGCGACAGGGCCGTTGCGAACGACCCCGCGCGGAAGAACACCCAGCCCAGGCACACGAAGTTGAACGTCACGAACCGTCGCAGCGCCACGTGAGCGAAGTCGTGCGGCGGGTCGGGAAGGGCCAACCGCTTCCGGCGCTCCGCGCGGTGGTGCTCCCATGCCAGCGCCCCGCCGTGCAGACCGCCCCACATGACAAATGTCCACGACGCGCCGTGCCAAAGACCCCCGAGCAGCATCGTGGCCATGAGGTTGATGTAGGTCCGGCGCGATCCCTTCCGGTTTCCGCCCAGTGGGATGTAGACGTAGTCGCGCAGCCAGCGGGACAGGGTCATGTGCCAGCGGCGCCAGAACTCCTGGACCGACTGCGACGTGTAGGGCGAATCGAAGTTCTGGGGAAACTCGAACCCCAGGAGCAGCGCCACGCCGATCGCGATGTTCGTGTATCCGGCGAAATCGGAGAAGATCTGGACCGCGTAGCCGTAGATGGCGAACAGCGCCTCCAGCGCGCTGTGCTGCCCCGGGTTCGCGAAGACCGGATCGACGATCTGGGTGGCCAGGTAACTGGAGATGACGACCTTCAGGAACAGGCCCGAGAGGACCAGCCACGCGGCGCGTCCGAAATCCACCTTCCGGGGGTCGCGGCGCGTTCGGATCTGCGGCATCAGTTCGGCCTCGCGCACGATCGGCCCGGCCACGAGGTGCGGGAAGAACGAGAGGTAGACGCCGTAGTCGAGCCAGGACGCCGGCACCACGGTGCCCCGGTACACATCCACCACGTAGCTGATGGCCATGAACGTGAAGAACGAGATGCCCACGGGGAGCGTCACCTGCAGGAGCGGCAGGACCAGCCCGTGGCCGCCGACGATGTGGTAGCCGTTGTCCAGATTCAGCGCCAGGAACAGGTAGTACTTGAACCAGAACAGGATCCCCAGCAGGACGGCCACGGTGAAACCCATGGCCCACCGCATGGCGGCTTCGCTTCGCGCCCGATAGGTCAACTGCGCGCCGAGCTGCGACACGGCCGTGCATCCCGCGAGCAGGAAGATGAAATGCCAGTCCCACCACGCGTAGAAGACGTAGCTCGCCGCGATCATGAAGAACTTCCAGCGAACGGGCGTGGGCTGGAGCAGCCAACTCGCCAGGAACACGATCACGAAGAAGATGGCGAAGTCGGTGGTGGGGAACAGCATTCGGGGCGGAGTCTACCGACGGTGCTGGTCAGGACGGGTGATCGTTCCAGGTTGGGACGTTACAACTGGGTGACGTTGCGCGAGCCGGGTGCCGATCGACGCCCCTATCCGGTTACTCCCATTCGATCGTGCCGGGGGGCTTGCTGGTCACGTCGAACGCAACCCGGTTGATGCCGGGCACCTCGGCCACCACCCGGCCGGCGATCCGGTCGAGCACCTCGTGCGGGAGCCGCGCCCAGTCGGCGGTCATGGCGTCCTCGCTGGTCACGGCCCTGATGATCACGGGGTTCTGGTACGTCCGCCCGTCCCCCATGACCCCGACGCTCTGGACCGAGGCCAGCAGCACCGCGAAGGCCTGCCAGAGCTCGTCCTGCAGCCCGGCCCGCCGGATCTCCTCCTGGACGATCGCATCGGCGGCGCGTACGGCCCGGAGCCGGTCGCGCGTGACCTCGCCCACGATCCTGACGGCCAGCCCGGGCCCGGGGAACGGCTGCCGGCGCACGATCTCGTGCGGCAGCCCCAGTTCCTCCCCCACGGTCCTGACCTCGTCCTTGAACAGGTCGCGGAGTGGTTCGACCAGTTCGAAGTCCATGTCCTCGGGGAGGCCGCCCACGTTGTGGTGGCTCTTGATCTTCGCCGCGGTGCGCGAGCCGCTCTCGATCACATCCGGGTAGAGCGTTCCCTGGACCAGGAATCGGACGCCGTCCGCTCCGGCTCCCAGTTCGCGCGCCTGCTCCTCGAACACGCGGATGAACGTCTCGCCGATGATCTTCCGCTTCGCCTCGGGGTCGGTGACCCCGGCCAGGCGCTCGAGGAACAGGCCCGAACGGTCCAGATGGATCAATGGCACCTGGAAGTGGCGGCCGAAGGTCTCGACGACCTGTTCGGCCTCCCGCTCCCGCATGAGGCCGTGGTCGACGAACACGCAGGTCAGGTTCTTGCCGATCGCCCGGTGGACGAGCAGCGCCGCCACCGCCGAGTCGACGCCGCCGGACAGCGCGCAGATCGCGTGGGCGTCCCCGACCTGATGACGGATCCGCTCGACGGCCCGTTCGATCACGTTCGTCGGCGTCCACTCCGGCAGCAGGTCGCACGCCTCGTACAGAAAGCGCCGAAGGACGTCCTGCCCGTGCGGAGTGTGGGCCACCTCCGGGTGGAACTGCACCGCGTAGAGCCCACTCGAGGGGTTCTCCATGGCGGCCACGGGGATCGCGTCCGTGGCTGCCGTGACCACGAAGCCTTCGGGCGGCTCGACCACGTGATCCGTGTGGCTCATCCACACGGTGTCGGTCTCGGGGAGGTCGGACAGGATGGCCGTTTCCGATTCGTAAAGCCGATTCACAATCGTCCGGCCGTACTCCCGGATGCCGGAGGCCTCGACCGAGCCTCCGAGTGCCTGCGCCATGGCCTGCTGCCCGTAGCAGATGCCCAGCACCGGCACGCCGAGCCCCAGAAACGCCGGATTGAGAGCAGGGGCGCCCGGCTCGTACACCGAGGCCGGCCCTCCGGAGAGGATCAGGCCGGCCGGCCGCCGGGCCTCGATCTCCTCCGCCGGCGCGTCGAACGGGACGATCTCCGAATAGACGTGCGCCTCGCGAACCCGCCGGGCGATCAACTGGGCGTACTGCGCCCCGAAATCGACCACCAGGACGGGACGCGGATCCGACATGCCGGAACGCTACCAGGGGTCCGGCCGGTGGAGCGTGAGCCGTCGGTCGATACTCGCGGGCTCCGCCCGCGTCACCGGGGAGATTCGATCGAGCGGAGTCGCCGCGCCGCGCCGCGGAGGATGCGGTATCCGACTTCGGGATCATCTGTGACGACCTGGCGGAACTCCTTGCGCAGGAGCACCAGCGCCTGGAGGGGCCCCGGCGGCTCCACCACGACCGTCGCCGTCCGGGGGCCACCGTCGAGCAGCCCGATCTCGCCGAAGAAGTCGCCCTCCTGCAGCCGCCGGATCGTGCGCCCCCCGCGGACGACCTTCGCGCTTCCGTTCAGGATCACGAAGAGGCCATCGGTGCGCGTTCCCTCCTTGACGATCTCCTGACCGTCATTGAAGGTGTAGACCTCCGCCGCGCGCGCCACCCGGCGCAGGTCGCGTTGGGACAGCTCGGCGAACACCGGCGACTTCGCGATCGCCTCCGTCTGGAGTCTGGCCATGGCTCCCCCCTCCCGGGTCAGTGGCCCATGCCGACGCGCTGCTGCGTCTGGTACGTCTTGCCTTCGGTCTTGATGGACGGCGCGACCACCAGGTCCGCCTTCTGGAACTCCTTGATGGTCGCGTAGCCCGTGGTGGCCATGGACATGGCCAGCGCGCCGAACAGGTTGTACGTGCCGTCGTTCTCGTGCGCGGGACCGACGAGGATCTCCTCCAGCGAGGCCACCCGTTCGGTCTTGACGCGAGCGCCGCGCGGAAGCGTGGGGTGGAACGTGGCCATCCCCCAGTGGTATCCGCGGCCCGGCGACTCGTAGGCCCGGGTGAGCGGTGAACCGATCATCACGGCGTCCGCCCCGCACGCGATGGCCTTCGCGATGTCGCCGCCCGTGCGCATGCCGCCGTCGGCGATCACATGGCAGTACCGGCCGGTCTCGTGCAGGTGCTCGCGCCGGGCAGCGGCGGCGTCGGCGATCGCCGTGGCCTGCGGGACCCCGACCCCCAGGACGCCGCGGGTGGTGCAGGCGTTCCCCGGCCCGACGCCGACCAGCACGCCGACGGCACCGGTCCGCATCAGGTGCAGGGCGGTCGAATACGACGCGCATCCGCCCACGATGACGGGCAGGTCGAACCGCGCGATGAACTCCTTCAGATTGAGCGGTTCGGTTCGGGTCGACACGTGCTCCGCGGAGACGACCGTTCCCTGGATGACCAGCACCTCCAGGCCCGCGGCGAGCACGATCGGCGCGTACTTCTTGACCCGCTGCGGTGTGAGCGAGGCGCAGGAGATGACGCCACCCGCGCGGATCTCTTCGATCCGGCGCCCGATCAGGTCCTCCCTGATCGGTTCGCGGTAGAGGTCCTGCATCTTGCGGGTCGCCTTCTCGTCGGAGAGCTCGGCGATCTCCTGGTAGATGGGTTCAGGATCCTCGTAGCGGGTCCACAATCCCTCGAGGTTCAGGCACGCCAAGCCGCCGAGTTGCCCGATCGCCACGGCGGTGGCCGGCGAGACCGCCGCGTCCATGGCCGCCGCCATCATCGGAAGGCGGAACGTGTAGGCGTCGATCTCCCACGAGATGTCGACGTCGTCGGGGTCGCGGGTGCGCCGGGACGGCACCACCGCCACCTCGTCGAAGCCGTACGCGCGCCTGGCGGTCTTGCCGATGCCGATCTCGATCTCCATCGCCCTCTCAGCCCTTCTTGCTCGTTCGCTGGTCCGCCCCGGACAGCACGAACGCCCGCCCCTTACGAAGGGCGGGCGTCCGGGAGTTCCATGGACGAACGTTAGCAGCCGCTCCCGCCCGAGTCGAAGAGGCGGGCCCGGTGTCGGGCTAGTATTCCGCGTCGCCCGGCGCGAGCCGGGCGCCAGGCGGTGGGAGCCGAACGTGCCGGGGATGGGAGGGGAGGCATGACGCGCGTCGAGGTGCTTCGACCCTACGTGCAGAAGGTGGTGGCCGAATATCTCGAACTCGACCCGGCGAAGCTCATCGTCGACGACGACGGCGACATCCCGGTGAGCCGCGGCAGCGCCAGTTACTACGTTCGGCTGCTCGAGGCAGACCCGGGGCCGATCGTGCAGGTCTATGCGCCGGTGCTGAACGAGATCCAGCCGACGTCCAAGCTGCTGGCGAAGATCAACGAGATCAACGGCGCCATCTGGTTCGGCCGCATGTTCCACACCGGAGATCAGGTCGTCGTGGCCATCGAACTGGTCGCGGAGACGCTCGACAAGGAGGAGATCGCCGCGGCCTGCAACAACATCGGTTCGATCGCGGATCAGCGCGACACCGAGCTGCACGCGGCGTTCGGGGGAAAGATGACCCGGGACGACGAGCCGGCCCCGGCCCCCGACGGCGAGAAGCCGGCGGAAGTCTGAAGGGGCTGCGACGTGGCCACCCCTGAGAGCGGGTCGCGGCCCCCGCACGAGCTGCACGGCCTCCAGGGGCTGAAGCACCTTCAAGCCCTGTCCGAGGAACTCGTCGCGCTTGTCGCCGCGGTCGTGCCCTGCGTGATCGGCCTGTCCGGGGAGAACGACGACTTCTCCTCATCGGGTTCCGGGTTCTTCATCGACAACAAGGGCCACGCAGTGACGAACCAGCATGTGGTGGAGGACCTCGCCGGCCCGCTGGACGCCGTGCTGCACGGTGGGATCCGGACGAAGGCGACGATCCTCGGCGCGGACGAGATCTGCGACCTGGCGGTCGTCCACGTGGAGGCGGCGCCCGATTACTTCCTGGTGATCCGGGACGAGCCGGCCGGCCTCGGAGAGCTCTGCGTGGCCGTGGGGAGCCCGTTCGGCGCCTATCCCGAGAGCGTGAGCATGGGCGTGGTGAGCGGGATCGCGCGAACCATCCGGCAGGGCGACGGGTCGCGTCCGATCGATCAGGCGATCCAGACGGACGCCGCCGTCAACCCGGGCAATTCAGGTGGCCCACTGGTCGACGTGACGGGCCGCGTGATCGGGGTCAATCAGTCGATCGACGCCCGCGGGCAGTCCATCGGGTTCGCCGTGCCGGCAGATGTCCTCCGGTGGATCTCGGGTGAGCTGATCGCGAACGGCACGGTCGTGCGGGCGACGCTCGGTGTCACGGTGGTCAAGCAGTCGGTGACGGTCGACGGCGCTTCCCGCGTCGGACTGAATGTCCTGAAGGTCGCCGACGGCGCGGGTGACGCGGGGGGCCTGGCGGTGAACGACGTCATCGTCCAGGTCGGCGGCGCGCCGGTCGACGAGCCCGGGGACCTCTATCGCGTGCTCACGAAGGAGGCGATCGGGAAGAAGCTCGCGCTCCAGGTGGTCCGGGACGGCAAGCTCGAGCCGATCACGGTCGTGCCCACGAAGCTCGGCGGCTGACCCTGGCGCAGGCTATCCGGCGGTCCACCTATCCGGAGCCCGTAGACGTAGATCCGCCCCGACTGGTCCTCCGGGAACGAGTCGTCGGCGCTGCCGATGTACACCTTGCCGTTCACGACGGTGGGCGAGGAGCTCACGATCTGCTCGTTGATGAGGGCCTTCCAGATCTGGTCGCACTGGAACTGTCCGCAGGGCTTCGTGCTCCAGGCCAGGATCTCGCCGGTGTTCCGTCCCGCGAAGACCACGCCGCCCGCGACGGTCGGCGATGAGCCGATCGAGGCCTGCGCGCCCGAGCCGAAGTCCAGCTGTTCCGGCGCGCAGATCGACTGGCCGCAGCCGTTCGCGTCGAACACACCGAGCTCGCTCTCGATGCCGATGTAGACGCGGCCGCCGGCGACGGCGGGCGAGCCGCCGAAGAAGTTCAGTTCGCCCTGGAACTGGCCCTGCCACAGGGGCTGGCAGTCCGACTGCCCGCATCCCGCGGCAGGGAAGGCCGCCACCGAGTGCTGGGAGCCGATGTAGATCGTGCCGTTCGCGATCGCCGGTGTGGATTCGAAGACCGAGAAACCGATCTCCCCGGTCCATGCCGGGGCGCACTGCTTGTGACCACACCCCGCGGCCGTGAACGCGTACAACTTGCCGTCGTCGGAGCCGACCAGGACCCAGTCGCCGTCCATCGTCGGGGTGGACTCGATCGTCCCGCCGGTCAGCCCCGTCCAGAGCGGCGCGCATTTCCTGCTTCCACAGCCGTTCGCGTCGAACGCGTACAGGCGGTGGTCGAACGCCCCCACGTACACGACGCCGTTCGAGACGGTGGGAGACGAATTCAGGATCGACTGCGAGCCGGCCTTGCCCTGCCACAGCGGCTTGCAGATCGCCTTCCCGCAGCCCTTCGCCCTGAACACGTCGAGCTTGCCGGCGGCCGAGTCGAACGACGTCTGCGACCCGACGTAGACCTTGCCGCCGGCGACGGTCGGGGTGTCGAGGATCTGGGCCAGGTTCGTCGACCGCCACAACGGAGTGGTGCACAGATCCTGACCGCATCCGCTCGCCGGGTATGCCCACAGGGTGCCGTCGGTGGACCCGATGTAGACGACGCCGTTCACGAGGGTCGGCGAAGACGAGAAGACGATGTCGCCCAGCTGCGCCTGCCACTCGAGCGACAGGCGGGGCGCGTTCTTCCGGGTGATCGTGGCCTCGTTCGGGTTGAAGCCCGTGTGCCGGTCGTCGAAGCGGAACTGCGGCCAGTTGACGTTCGCGACGGGCTGGGCGACCGGGAGCGCCGGCGCCGGCGCGGCCAGCACCGCGGCCGTGGCCAGGGCGGCGGCCAGCGTGATCCCGAGCGGCATGGTTCGTGCCCGTCGCATCGCCCGTCCCCCTTCCTTCGTGTCGGCGGTGCCCGTTACTACGAACCGGTCCGCAATCGGGATTCCGGCGCCGGGCAATCGCCCGTTCTAGAACCGTTCGGCTTCGTCGAAGAGCTTCGCGCGGCCCAGCCGGTCCAGACAGACCTCCGCGCTCCAGGGGAGCATGACCGAGCCCAGGCGGGCGTCCCGGTACATCCGCTCCAACGGAAGGTGCTTCAGCATGGCCTGCCCGCCGCAGACGCGCACGGCCAGCGAAGCGACCTCCGCCGCGGTCTCCATCGTGGTGTACACCGCCGCCCAGGCGCGGGCGAGCAGTTCCTCGTCGGGATCGAGGCGCGCGTCGTCCAACACGCCGAACAGCAGCGCACGGCTGCGTTCGTAGAGGACCTGCATGTGCGCCCAGCCGGCCTGCTTCTGCGGAAGGTCGCGTCGAGGCGGTCCGGGTGGTCCCCCTGGGGTCTGGCCTCGAAGGTAGCCCTGCACGAAGTCGAGCACGCCCCGTGTGACACCGAGATACGTCGGCGCGAGCGACATGAAGACGAACGGGTATCGCTGCGCCGCCTGGTCGTAGCCGGCGGGAGGGAGGATCTCCAGGTCGGAGGGGACGAACGCGTTGTCGAACAGGAGCGTCCTGGACACCGTCCCGCGCATGCCGAGCGGATCCCAGTCACCCACGATCTGGACGCCCTCGGTATCTGCCGGCACCGAGAGGAGCCGCACGAAATCCTCGCCCGGCGACTGGCAGGTGATGTTGTACCGGTTCGCCGCCCCGGCCAGGCTCGCGAAGATCTTCCGTCCGGTCACGCGGAAGCCGCCGTCCGCCGGTTCGGCCTTCGTCTGGACCCCCGCGAGCGCGCCGGCGGCGGCGCCCTCACTGAAGGGCTGGCTGTGGATGGTGCCGTCGTCGAGGACGCCCCGGTACAGCGCCGCCCGGCGGCGCTCGTGCTCCGCGCGCGCGGCGGGGTCGAACTCGAGCATGTCCGCGACCTGGCCGGTCCAGACCATGGTCGCCGTGTGCATGTTGAACGTGAGCGCGGTCGCCCCGCAGTGCCGGCCGATCTCGGCGGAGACGCGCGCGTAGTCGGCCAGCGTGGCGCCGATGCCGCCGTATTCGGCCGGTATGCACAGCCCCAGGAGGCCGGCGGCGCGCAGATCGTCGAAGTTCTCGAACGGGAACGACGCCTCGCGGTCGTAGCGCGCGGCGCGTTCGGCGAATGCCCCTCCGAGTGCGGCCGCGCGGGCGACCATCTCCCCTCGGCTCAGCAAGGAGGCTTCGGGCGGCGACATGGGGCGGAGTATCGAAGGCCCCTCGCCGGGGTGTCAAAGGGCCGACGCCGGGAAGCGGACGTATGTGTGCGGGCGGCCGTGGGCGCCGGCATGCGGCGCCCACGGCCGTCACCATGCCGTCCTTAGAACTTGGCGACGAGCAGTGCCGTCCCCCAGTTTCCGAAGACGACCCTCGCACGCGGCGAGACGTACTCCGCTTCGAGCGTGAAACTCGTGCCGGAGTCGTTGAGCGCTGCGCCGTTGTAGTCGCCGAATCGGCACCCCCGACGAAAGTCCGGGTTGAATGCCTTATAGCAGTCGAAGTCGTCGAGTGGCCGAACGCCCTGCAGATAGACGCGCAGCGAGGTGACCGCCCACGCGCTGGTGTCGATCCACCCGTAGACGGCCGACGGGTACGCCGTCGGGCCGGCCATGGACGCGTTGATGATCGCCCGGGTGCCAGCCCCGTTGATCGCGATGGTGCCGTAGTCCAGCCAGTTCGTCGCCACGGAGACGAACTGCTGGTGCCCGACCGTCCCCGAGATCCCGCTTGACGAACCGGATGGAGCAACCGACATCCACAGCAGGCCGCCCCGGAGCGTATCGCCCACCCCCACCCGGGAGTCGATGACGCCCCAGATCTGGCCGTCGGCGTACCAGGTGGGCTGCATCTCGTCGCTGCCCGAGTCGAGGTAGTTGAGCGGTTCGCCGACGGACTTCCCGAGTGGGAACGGCCCCTTCTTCTGCGGTGTGACCGGCGGGTTGAGGTATTTGTTCGTCCCGGGCACGACCGCGGACCGGTAAACGATCTTCGACGGGTCGGAGTCGATCGCGCTCGTGTTCATGAGCGCCTCGACCGCCACCCGGTCATCCGCCTGGCCCGACACGAACTGCAGGGCGGAAAGGAACCACATCGTCCCGCCGTTGCCGTCCGCGTATGCCCCGTCCGCCGGCGCGTTCGCGCCTTGGAGCGTGTAGAGCATGCCTCCGCCGAGCGTCCCCCCATCGAGCACGACGGAATTGGGCTTCTTGCCGGCCTCCATGGCCGCCTTCGACAACACGACGATCCTGGCCCCCTCGAAGTCGAGGTTGGGCCCCCCGTACTTGTTGTACGTCGTTACGATCGTGTTCGCGTCCACCGACAGGGTGGGATGGTCCGACTCGCACACCGGATCGCACCCCTTGGAGCCGGGCGGGTCCAGGGAGATGTCGTACAGGTTGTAGTTGCCCAGGACGTCCCCGGACTTTGCGACCGCGATGAAGTAGTCGTTCTGACCATTGAAGGAGCCGTCGTTCGGATCCTGTCCCGTGCCCCACGTGAGCAGGATCATCCGACGTGTGCCGGCGTCAAAGATGCACTTCGGGTCACCCAGCGAAGGCCCCGGAAACGTCGGCGGGACCTGGGTCCGGTCGATCGATGGCGGAAGGCCGAAGAACGACGTCTGCGCGATCGGCGGGAAGGAGATCTTTCCGCCGTCGAAGAAGCCGAACGCACTGTTGACGGTCTCGACCTTCTCGCCTCCGCCGCCGGAGCAGATCCCTCCGTCCGGCGGAGCGTTCGTGTACTGGTTGCCGTTGCGAGCCAGGCGCGAGTCCGCCGCGTTCACGCCGTCATGGGCCTGGGGCCTGGGCCTCGCCGGCGAGACCGGCAGCCCGCGAACCTGCGACCCGGTCCGGTCCATCCGGCCCGCCGGAGCGGCCGCGTCGCCCTTCGGGCTCAGGTCCCGCCTCAGCGCGTAGCCACCGGCTCGACGGGTGTCGGTCGAACTGTCCGCCTGGTGCGAACGCTTCGCGAGCGCGGCGACGTTCGCCGTTCCCATGAACGTGATGCGCTGGATGTCCGACGAGCCGCCGGCGACGCCTCGCGCGCCGATCGAGTGGGCGGACGCCGGCCCGGCCGTTGACCCACTGGCCGGCGCCATCCCCAGTGACCACGCCGCCAATGGCGCCATCACCAGGACCAATGCATTTCGAAGCACCTTCATGCAAACCTCCTCAAAGGACCGTTGAACTCGTGGCGAAGGTGCGCCGTACGACGGGCCAGACCTCGATCACCTCCTCCATCCGGTGCCCCGTCGGGCAACAAACCGCGCCGGACGCCGCCACCAGTCGCGGCGCGATCCGTTTCGACCGGATTCGCCTTACCCTCGGGCTCGACGTCATACGCGTCGGGCCGCGAACTCGATGGGAAAGAAATCGCGCCGCGCAGGTCGCGGGGATTCGATCGAGGTGCCTGCATCCACGGGTCGGGTGAGGCAGCACCGGTACCGAGCCGGTGCCTGGCACGCTTTCGCTTCCAGCCGCCTCGCGAGAGAATCCGGCGCCATGCGGATCCTCGGCCACCCGACAGAGCCGGACTCAGGGCCTTCTCCGATGCGCGGCCTCCGCGCGGCGGCGGCGCAGCGGTTCGTGTGGCCGGTGGGGGTCGTCTCGATCCTGCTGTTCATCGTCTCCCTCTCGATTTCGTTCGCGGACCGGCACGCGACGCTCCCCGTCGCCGCCTCCTCATACGAGTGGAACGGGCCCAATGCACTGTTCGCGCTCGTAAACATCGTCGTCCCGGCGATCGGGATCCTCCTGGCGTCCCGGCGGCCCGAGAACCCGATCGGCTGGCTCTTCCTGATGGCGGGTTTCATGCAGGCCCTGTCGACCTTCGCCGGGACCTACGCCGCGCACGCGCTGGTGGTCGACCCGGGAACTTTGCCCGGTGGCTTCGCCCTCGCCTGGCTGGCGGACTGGCTCCAGGCCGTCCCGCTCGGCATCCTTGCGTTCATCTTCCTGCTTTTCCCGACGGGCCGCCTTCCCTCCCCTCGCTGGCAACCCGCGGCCTGGTTCATGGTCGTCTGCATCACGCTCCTCACGGGCATGACGATCCTGAGCGCGACGCAGTCGTGGAGCGATCCGTACAGAGCCTCGCAGGGCGGTCCGCCCGGGCCCGTCCTCCTGTTCACCATCGTCGGCCCGGCGTTGATCTCGCTCGCGGCCGTCGTCGTCCGGTTCCGCCGATCCTCCGGTGACGAACGCCTTCAGTTGAAGTGGTTCGTCAGCACGGTCGCGCTCGTGGTCGTGGGCCTCGCTCTGGTCAACTTCAACTGCGGCAGCTTCATCACGTGCAATCCGCCGGCGATCTTCGAGATCGTCTTCGGGCTGTCGCTCGTGCTCCTCTGGACGGCGATCGCGGTCGCCGTGCTCAAGTACCGGCTGTACGAGATCGACGTCGTCATCAACCGGGCGGTCGTCTACGGCACGCTCGCGGTGTTCATCACACTGATCTATGTCGGCCTGGTGGTCGGCGTGGGCACGGTCGTGGGCCATCGGGGAAGCCCGTTGCTGTCGGCGATCGCCGCGGCGGTGATCGCCGTGGCGTTCCAGCCGATCCGCGAACGGGGTCGGCGTCTGGCAAACCGCCTCGTCTACGGCAGCCGGGCGACGCCCTACGAGGTCCTGGGAGCGTTCTCCGAGCGTGTCGGCGAGACGATGGCCATGGAGGACGTGCTTCCCCGGATGGCGCAAACCCTCGCCGAGGCCACCGCCGCCGTGCGAGCCGACATCTGGCTGAAGGTGGGGGACGAACTGCGCGACGAGGCGTCCTGGCCGGCGGGATCGGACCGCCTGGAGTCGGTTCGAGCCTCGGGCGAGGACGTGTCCGCGATCGGCGCGGACCTCGCCGTGCCGGTTCGCCACCGCGGCGATCTTCTCGGTGCGATCTCGATCTCGAAGCGACCGGGGGAGCCCGTTTCCGCCACCGAATCGAAGCTGGCCGCCGATCTGGCATCGCAGGCGGGCCTGGTCCTTCGGAATGCCCGGCTCACCGAGGAGCTGCTCTCACGACTCGACGAATTGCGGGCGTCACGCCAACGGATCGTCGCGGCTCAGGACGAGGAGCGGCGGCGTTTGGAGCGCAACATCCACGACGGCGCGCAGCAGCAGCTCGTGGCGATCGCGGTGAAGGCGAAGCTGGCGGACGCGATGGTCGGGCGGGATGAGACGAAGCAGCATGAGCTGCTCAATCAGCTCCAGTCCGAGGCCCAGGAGGCGATGGAGAACCTCCGTGACCTGGCTCGCGGGATCTATCCTCCGCTGCTGGCCGACGAGGGGCTGGTCGCGGCGCTCACGGCCCAAGCCCGCAAATCTCCGGTCCCCGTCACGGTGTCGGCCGACGGCATCGGCAGGTTCTCGCAGGACACGGAGGCCGCCGTCTACTTCTGCACCCTGGAGGCGCTGCAGAACGTGGCGAAGTACGCGCGGGCGAACGCGGCCACCGTCCAACTTGCCCAGAGCGACGGCCATCTCGATTTCGAGATCATCGACGATGGCGTCGGGTTCGACCAGACGACCAGGAGTTACGGCACCGGGACGCAGGGCATGGCCGACCGCCTGGCCGCGCTCGGCGGCGAGTTGGTCGTGACCTCATCCCCGGGAGCGGGCACCCGCGTCAGGGGAAGGATCCCAGTCACGGATCCGACCTCAGGCCCGGTCGGCGTTCCGCGTTGACTCGACCCTCGTTGCATCCCTAGCGTCACGACTGTGCCGGAACCTCATGATCACGACGGCACTCCGGTGGCGTGGCGCGAAGCCGGCGACCATTCACTGCCCGCCGCGCTGTTCCTTCATGGTCTCGGTGGCTCGCGGATCGCCTGGGAGCCGCAACTCGTGGGGCTGTCCACCGCCAGGCGGTGTGTCGCGTGGGACGCACCGGGCTACGGCGCCTCACAGCCGGGTCCGGACCCTCTCACGTTCGTCGGGCTGGCCGATGCCGCGGCCGGCTTGCTGGACCGACTGGAGGCCGATCGCGCCGACGTGGTCGGCATGTCGTTCGGCGGGATGATCGCGCAGTACCTCACGCTGCAGCACCCGGATCGTGTCCGAACGCTCGCGCTCATCAGCACCAGCCCGAAGTTCGGCCTGGACGGGACCCGGCCGGACGAGTGGCGAGCCGCCCGCCTGGCGCCGCTGGACGCTGGCGTCGAACCGAAGGACATGGCGCGCCATGTCCTGACCCCGCTTGCCGCACCGGATGCGTCCCCGGCGGCGATCGACCAGGCCGTGCGTGCCATGGAACGGATCCCGGCCGCCGGTCTGAGGGCCGCGATCGACTGCCTGGTCACCCACGACACGCGGGCGCGACTGAAGGACATCCGGGCTCGGACCCTCGTCATGGTCGGCGAGCGGGACGCCGAGACGCCGGAGGCGTACGCTTCCGCCCTGGCGGACGGCATTCCCGGAGCGCGGCTCGACGTCGTCCCCGGGGCGGGCCACCTCCTCAACGTCGAGGCGCCCCGTGCGGTCAACGCCGCGCTGCTGGATCTCTGGGGGACGATCGAGGAATGACCGAATGGCGGTGGGTCGGCAGGTTCGCGGAACAGTTCCGCCTGTGCGGCCTCCAGGCCGGCGAGGAATGCGTCGTGCTCTCCGAGTCGGCGAGCCGACGCGAACTGGTCGAGACGTCGATGCTGGCGGCGCAGTCGCTCGGAGCGGCCGCGTTCCACGTCACGATGATGACGCCGCCGAACCCCGGTCCGGTGGCGCTCCGGTCCACGGGAACGTCGCTCGCCATCCAGGAGAACCGCGCCGCGCTTGCCGCGCTCACCACGGCGACCTTCGTCGTCGACTGCACCGTCGAGGGCCTGCTCCACTCGAGGGAACTGCGGCCGATCCTGGCGGCCGGCACGCGCGTGCTGATGATCTCGAACGAACATCCGGAGGTGTTCGAACGGCTTCCGCACGACGAGGACATGGCCAAGCGCGTCGCGATCGGGTACGAGATGCTCTGCGCCGCGGACCAGATGCGCGTCACGTCGGAGGCCGGCACGGACCTGATCGTCAACCTGGCTGACGGTTTCAAGGCCGGCTCCACGGGCGTCACGGACGGTGCCGGCTCCATCGCGCACTGGCCGGGCGGCCTGGTCCTGGTCTTTCCCGCGCGCCACCGCGTGGAAGGCACCCTCGTCCTGGCGCCCGGCGACCTGAACCTGACCTTCAAGGACTACGTGCGCGACCCGATCACGCTGAGCATCGAGGACGACATGGTCGTCGACGTCGCCGGGGGCGGTGTGGACGCGGGCGTCCTTCGTTCGTACATGGCGGCATTCGAGGACCCGGACGCATACGCGACCTCCCACGTCGGGTGGGGCATGAACCCGAACGCCCGGTGGGACTACCTCCAGCTGTACGACCACTCACAGCACAACGGAACCGAGGCGCGCGCATTCGAGGGCAACTTCATGTATTCCACGGGCGCGAACGAGACGGCGAACCGATTCACTCGCTGTCATTTCGACCTGCCGATGCGCGACTGCTCGGTGACGCTCGACGGCGTGCCGGTCGTGGAGCGCGGCCGGCTCGTCGGTGCGGTTGCCCGCGACGGTGGGGCCGCAGGCGGTGAGTGAGGCGGGCCGCGTCCGGGTCCTCTTCTCCGACCTTCTCGGCCTGTCGCACGGCAAGGTCGTCCCCACGGATCTCGCCGACCACCCGACGCACTACGCCATGACCGTCATGGTCCAGGGACTCGACCTGGAATTCATCGAATCACCGGGGTACGCCACGGAGGCGGGGTACCCCGATATGGAGGCGCGCGTCGTGTCCGGGACCGAACGGCCCGGCTGGCGCGCCGGGGCCGACGAGACGGTTGCGATCGCGGAGCTCTACCACAGTGACGGGCGGCCGTTCGCGCTGGACGGCAGGCAGGCGCTGCGTCGCGCGGCGGAGGCGTGGACGGCCCGGGGCCTCCAGCCGCGGTGCGGCTTCGAGATGGAGTTCTACCTGCTGGCCGGCCCGACGCCGGCGGACGGTCCGTTGGACGTGCCCTGGCACCGCGTGTACGGCACGGGGCCGGGCGCCGATCCCAGCGGGCTCCTGGAGGAGATTCTGGACCGAACCGAACGCAGCGGGCTCCACACCCATGGCGTCAACGGCGAGTTTCACGCGGCACAGGCCGAGGCGGCGCTCCACCATCTCCCCGCCGTCGACGCCGCCGACGCCGCGTTCCTGTTCAAGGACCTGGTTCGCGAAACGGCGATCGAGCGCGGTGCCGGCGTCACGTTCATGGGGCGTCCGTTCGCGGATCGGATCGGCAACGGCCTGCACCTGAACCTGAGCGCTTCCAGCGAGGGCGGGGCAAACGCGTTCGACGACCCCGCTGATCCGGAGGGGATCTCGGCGCTCTGCCGCCACGCCGTCGCGGGTCTGCTCGACCGCCACGAATCGCTGACGGCGGTGTTCGCGCCCACCGTCAACTCGTACAAGCGGCTCCAACCCAGGCTGCTGTCCGGCTACTGGGCCACGTGGGGCCTGGACAACCGGATCGCCACCGTCCGCATCCCCGGCCAGCGCGCCGAAGCCACGCGCATCGAACACCGGACGCCGGACGGCACCGCGAATCCGTACCTGGCGCTCACCGCGATGCTCGCCGCGGCGATGGATGGCATCGAACGCGAGGCCGACCTCCCCGATCCCCAGACCGGTGACGGCGACGCGCGCCCGGTCAGTGATCGCCACACTCCGCATTCTCTGTCCGATGCCCTTGACGCCTTCGAGAAGGACCTGGTCCTTCGCGCCGCGCTCGGCGACGACCTCTGCGACGCGTTCGTGGCCATCAAGCGGCAGGAGGTCGAACGCTGGGACCGCGCCGTGACGGACTGGGAGCAGGCCGAATACGGCCGCGTCTACTGAGG